>NZ_QDIE01000009.1 GCF_003957255.1 Actinotignum sanguinis | reverse complement strand
TTGCGGGGTATCTCCTTTCGAGGATAGGTAGGAGTTGATTCGAAAGGTACCCGCGATGGTCGCCTTTGTGTATACCGACACGAGGATCACCGCGGGATACAGATACACCACACTAACGGACGCAACCTAAGAACTCAGCGCGTTCGGCTCCGCAATAAAGTGATGCGCAAAGCACACCTGCGAACATTGTTTTATCGCGGCCCCGAGCGTGGCACACTTAGTGTGTTAAAAGAGAAGGAGAACGTATGGGCGAGCAGCACGCCGGTCCCGGATTTACCAGACTTGATCCATGGTACAATGTTTACGCTGATCGAGCTTTAGGAATGAAGCAATCCGAGGTTCGTCAGCTTTTCGCCGTCGCAAATCGTCCCGAAGTAGTGTCTCTTGCTGGGGGTATGCCAAATATTAGCGGTCTCCCCTTAGACTTCCTCGCGGATATGACCGCACGGCTCATCCGTAATAATGGCGCTAAAATGCTACAGTACGGCGGTGGCCAAGGAACGGAAGAACTCCGCGAAATGATCGTGGAAGTCATGCGCCCCGAAGGTATTCGTGCTCATCCGGACGACATCAATATTACGACCGGCAGTCAACAGGCCCTTGATCTCGTTTCCCAGATTTTTATTAATCCGGGCGACGTGGTTATTGCTGAGGCTCCCTCCTACGTTGGAGCGTTGGGAACTTTCCGGGCGTACCAAGCTCACGTGGTGCACGTAGAGATGGATGCCAATGGCCTGATTCCCGAGCAGCTTGAAGAAACGATTAAGGATCTTGAAGCCGTTGGAAAGCCAATTAAGTTCCTCTACACCATCCCCAATTTCCACAACCCTGCCGGGGTGAGCCAATCCGAGGAACGCCGCCGGCGTATCGCTGATATTTGCGATAAGCATCATGTTCTTATCGTCGAGGATAACCCTTATGGCCTGCTTGGTTTTGATGGCGATCCCATCCCTGCTATCCAAACGTTCAACCCGGATGGCGTGGTGTACTTGGGTTCCTTCTCCAAAACTTTCGCACCGGGATTCCGCGTCGGCTGGGCATTGGCACCTGCTGCGCTGAGCGCGCGTCTCACCCTCGCCGCTGAAAATGCGATCCTGTGTCCAACCACTTTTGGTCAGCTTGCCATCGCGGAATATCTGCGCACCTACGACTGGTATCAGCAGGTCAAGGAATATCGGGGTATGTACGCTGAGCGTGGTCAAGCTATGCAAGCAGCTCTTGAGAAATACATGCCCATGTGCACGTGGAATAAACCTCGGGGTGGTTTCTACACCTGGGTGAAACTTCCTAACGGTCTCAATGCGCATGAGATGCTTCCTCGTGCGGTGAAGAACCTGGTCGCATATGTATCGGGAACCGCTTTCTTTGCTGACGGTCAAGGTTCGGATCATATGCGGTTGTCCTTCTGCTACCCAACCCCGGAACGTATTACGGAAGGCGTTCGGAGGCTCGGAGAAGTTATCGGCCAGGAAAATGACCTGGTTCAGATGTTCGGTGTGGATGATTCCTCGCCACGGGCAACGAAGTAATTTGATTGCTATCGATTCTCAAAGACGATGAGTAGAGTGAAATCCGGAGGGAAAATGGACAATATTCTTACCGTTGCTATTCTTGCCGGTGGTCTTACACACGAACGCGATGTGTCGCTGAGTTCGGGGCGGCGGGTCGCAACACTGCTACGCGAAGCGGGTGCCCAGGTCAAGGTTCTCGATGTTGACGCGACCTTGCTCCAGCGTCTCAACTCCATGAATCCTACGGTGGTCTGGCCGTTGGTGCATGGTGCGACCGGAGAAGATGGCGCGCTTCAAGATCTGCTTTCTCTTAGCGGGTACCGTTTTGTAGGGTCGACGGCGAACGCCGCCCGCATCGCCTCTAATAAAACGGTTGCACAATCGCTTTTGCGCCATGCCGGACTTGCCGTTCCGTGGTCAGTGAGCTTCCCGGAAGCTCTTTTCCGAGAAGTCGGGGTGGCACCTATCCTTGAGCTTCTTGGGGAACGCTATGACTTCCCCTTGGTGGTAAAACCTAATTTGGGAGGCTCGGCCCTGGGAGTAACCATCGTTAATAAAGCTGGTGATCTTCCTCGTGCCATGGTTGATTGCTTTGCTTATGGGGAAGAGGCACATGTCGAAACCTTTATTGCAGGAACTGAAGTTTCCGTTTCCGTTATTGACGGAGCTAACGGTCCCATCGCGCTACCGCCGGTAGAAATCGAAACCGATGGACCCTATGATTACGATGCACGCTACTTCGCCGGGCGCGCTAAGTACTACGTACCTGCGCGCCTTTCCGAAGAAGAGAAAATCCGAGTTGCAGATGCTGCCCTCACAGCGCATACCACTCTTCGGCTTCGCGATGTTTCCCGTATTGACCTCATCGTAAAAGATGGCATTCCGTACGTTATCGACGTGAATATCGCTCCGGGCATGACGGAAACATCGTTGCTTCCCCAAGCTGTTGAAGCATACGCGCGAGACACAGAGACAACTCCCGAATCTCTCTACCTGCAAATTTTGCACCGTGCCGCTGGACGAGATCTTAGTGAACCGGAAGACCTTCCTGATATGGCAAAGTAGTAACAATGGTTATATTGGGGATATCCCCATGGAGCGGGCAATGTTTCACGTGAAACATTGCCCCCTTCCTTTAAACCCGCCATTAGCGCTATTCCATAATCACAGCATCATCACCGATTTAAAGCCAGCATCGGATATGTTTCACGTGAAACATGAGGGAAGTACCGCCACTCACCAAGCACCACGACAAAGAACTAAGAAATGCCAAGTTGTCGACATTAGAATATAAATCAGGGCAATGTTTCACGTGAAACATTGCCCTGTAACAAGAAAGCTCAGCCTTTATGCTTCGCCACTATCTTCATGAGGAAGATTGACGCCCTCCACATCTGGTGCCAGAACGCTCAAAATCCGATTGAGATCCTCGAGAGAACCAAAATCGATTCGCATAGTTCCCTTCGTGCGGCCCATATCGACTTTGACCCGCGTATTGAGGCGATCACCCAATTGGTTGGCCACGGAACTTAGCTCATGTTCAAAGCGCCTGACCCGAGCTCGGCGCGGCGCCGCCGGCGTTGATTCATCACCGAGGGCGACAATCTCTTCCACCGCACGAACGGAAAGTCCTTCCGCAACGATCCGTTGGGCGAGGCGTTCCATAGCGCCAGCATCAGCGAGACCAAGAAGCGCACGTGCATGCCCTGAAGATAGCACGCCCGCCGCAACTCTCCGTTGTACCAAAGCGGGGAGCTTCAAAAGTCGCAACGTATTAGTAATTTGCGGGCGTGACCGCGCAATCCTCTTCGCGAGCTCATCCTGAGTACATTGGAAATCCTCTAGTAATTGCTGGTAAGCAGCAGCCTCTTCTAGCGGATTTAGATCTGCACGGTGTAAATTCTCGAGAAGAGCGTCCCGCAGTACATCTTCATCTGAGGTACGCCGAATAATAGCGGGGATATGGGTTAAGCCAGCCCGTTGGCTCGCACGCCAGCGGCGTTCGCCCATAATGAGCTCATACCGCGCATCGGGCTGATTATCCAAAGGCTCACTCAGTGGCCGAATAACGATGGGCTGAAGAACGCCCACTTCCTTAATCGACTGTGCAAGCTCCTCTAAATCATCCTCGTCGAAATTGGTACGAGGCTGTGCATGATTAGGAACAATAATAGCTATATCAATTTCGCCGTAGGTCGCACCGGGAACCGCAACAAGGTCAGCGTCCTCCGATGTTTCACGTGAAACATTGCCAGCCGCTCCACTATCACTCTTTGATTCTGATAGGACGCCATCAGTCTTGGAATTTTTACTGGCAGGTTTCTTCTTTGGCATATCAGCAGATTGTTTCGAAGCTACACGCCGAGAGCCGCCCGATGTTTCACGTGAAACATTCTCTCCTGCTGTGCCGTATCCAAGGTCTAAGGGACTAACCTCATCGGAGAGATCCTTCTGGTGCACATCCGCCGCGGGCAAGGAATCTTCCTCCGAAGCAGACAGAATACCACCTTGACCGCTGCTGAAACTCTCCGAATCCTCATCCTTATGCGAACTCTCATCCTTCTTCTTCACAGTTCCGAAAAAGATGTCGATTGGGCTTTCAGTATTCTCTGCCTGTTCCGGTGGAATGAGGGCCCCGAGTCCACTACCTAAACCGCGCCGTTTACGAGTTGCCACGATGATTCCTAACTATGAGAGAGCTGAAAATTCTTTTGCTGCCGCAAGATAGGCGATGGCAGCGCGATTTCGGGGGTCATGGGTGAGAACACTTTTCCCGAAAGACGGCGCTTCCGCCGCCGCCACAGATCGGGGAATCTCCGTGTGAAGCACCCGGTCACCGAAGTGTGAACGCACTTCTTCCGATACGTCTTTCGCAAGATTTGTGCGAGTATCTACCATGGTCACGATAAATGCCGAGATATGCAGCTTCTCGTTTCGTGACGAACGCACATCCTCAACCGTTTGTACCAATTGAGCTACACCCTGGAGAGCATAGAACTCTGCCTGAATAGGAACCAGCACCTCATCAGCCGCGACCAATGCACTTACCGGTAACAACGCCATGCTCGGGGGGCAGTCAATGAATACAAAGTCAAAGGCCTTCCCCTGCGCCGCAAAACTATCCATAGTTTCCCGGATCGCCTCGCGCAAAATAGAGTACCGCCCAGGTACCTGGCCTAATTCAAAATCAACCGCGGCCAAGGTGATACTCGAGGGCGCCACGTAGAGATTCGGGATGTCTTCAAGTTGAATAAGAACATCCTCGAGCTTCGCTTCACCCTTGAATACTTCGTAAACGTCAGTACGTTCCTCTTGCGGGCTAATTCCCAAGCCGGTCGAAGCATTCCCCTGTGCATCAGCATCAACAAGCAACACTCGCATGCCATTAAGAGCAAGGGCTGCCGCCATATTAACAGCGGTCGTGGTTTTACCAACGCCACCCTTTTGGTTAGTCACCGCAACAACACGAGTGTGCTCCGGCTTCTGGAATTTACTCGCTTTTACCTTCTTAAGGCGCTTGAAATCTTCGCGAAGTTCACGGGCGATCGGAGTGTCCCGATCCTGTGGTGCAGGGGCAGGTGCCGAACTCGGTGCAGCACGACGTCCAACTTTTTTCCGGGGATCACTCATAAATAACGCCCTCCTTACCTCAGAATATTCTAGCCGTTATCAAGCGTCCTCAGTGCCGTCGTCAGCTGGGTCACGGCCACCACTCCCGCAATCTAAGCATTACCGATACCGACCGAACATATGTTCGTTATATGGGCCTCCGAAGCTCCTCAACCTATGACTCAAGCCAAGGAACTACCCCGCTAGGACGCCTTTTTAGTTACCTCCACAACTCGGGTAGCCTCCGCAGTTCCGAAGGGAACCACCGCGTGCACTGTCACCTCCACGGCGCCGTAACGCTGCAATTGCGCTGCGGCGTCGTCAATTTCTTGGGCGGCGCGCTCACCCTTGAGAGCGACCAAACGCCCCCCGGGTTTGACCAGCGGCATCGTCCAAGGCAGTAGTTTCTTGAGAGCCGCCACCGCGCGGGCAGTCACAATATCCGCAGCGAAACGACCTTTGAGCTGTTCCGCACGGGCGGTGCGCACCTTGACATTTCGCAAGCCTAATTCGCCCACCACGTAGCGTAGCCATTCGGTGCGGCGCTCCATCGATTCAATCAGAGTCACGGTAACGTCCGGCCGCACAATCGCCAATACGATCCCCGGAAAACCAGCCCCGGAACCCACATCACCCACCGTGGCATTCGCGGGGATGAATTCCTCAATAGCTAGCGAATTGAGAAGGTGACGGGACCATAAGCGACCCAGTTCGCGCGGACCCACCAGCCCGCGTACCTCGCCTTCCTCTTCAAGCAGGCGCGCAAAATGAAGCAAGGTTCCCCATGTCGCCGTGCCGAAGTGTTCAGCACCGGCGGCAGGAGGAACCTCGATCATAGGATGTTCTTCCGCCATGTATGCGTATTAATCCTCGTCCGCGGGCTTGATAACCACGTGACGCCCCGCGCCTACACCTTCGGAGTCGGACACAAGTCCAGCAGCGGCGGCAGCATCATGCACAACCTTGCGCTCGAAGGGATTCATGGGATCCAACTCGATTTCGTCGCCTGTTTCCTGTACCTCGCGGATAGCTTCGGCAGCGATTTCTTCAATCTTGGCGCGCCGCTCATCGCGGTAGCCCGCGATATCCAGCATGAGACGCGAGCGTTCCCCGGTTTTTTCCTGAACCGCAAGGCGGGTCAAATCCTGGAGCGCGTTGAGGGTCGTACCGTGCCGGCCCACCAGGCGCCGCAGCCGCTCATCGGCTTCACCCTCGGTGACAATGGCAATCGTGGCACGATCTTCGTCAATCGAAATATCAATATCGCCGTCGAGATCAGCAATATCCAGCAGTTCTTCGAGGTAGTCAGCCGCAATATCGCCTTCGCGATCAAGCTTCTTAATATCCTCAGACGTTTCGCTCATTCTTTCTCCTGGTATCCGGGGGATCCCCTTCTGGGGCTGCCAAGATGTTGCGCAACCCGTCCGTTCCTTTTCTTTGACTAAGTTTAGCTTGTTCTACACCGGTAGCCGCGTGTTACTTACCGCGGTTTTTCTTATTCTTCTTGGCGCGGGCGCGAGCCCGTTCAGCCTGCCGGCGTTCGTAGCGCTTCCGAGCACGTTCTTCATCCGTCAAACCATCTTTACCGACGGCGGGCTTATCGTCGTCGCCCTCATCTTCCGGCCGCGGCATATACGCATCGGGACTCAGCCCGGCTTTCTTCGCGCGTTCCTTACTCATCGGCTGATAACGCTGGCCGCCCTTCTGCTCCTCAGCTTCCAGTTCGGCAATCTCTTCATCGGTGAGTCCCTTGCGCTTACGCTTTTCCAGAATGCGCTTTTCCCGCTCGATATAGGCCCGCGAACCGGGGGTGGGATTGTGCCGAATGAACCAGCTCTGCTGGCACATATTCCAGAGGTTACCGGCGCACCAGTAGATGAGCACACCCACCGGGAACACCGCACCGGAGAAGACATAAATCAGCGGCATACCGTAGAGCATCATGCGTTGCATGCGCAGAGCCGCGTTATTCGGATCCTTCTGTTCCGGCATATTCTTCGTCATGAGCTGACGCTGCGTCCAGAACATGCTGAGGATCATGATGACAACAAGAACGACGGCGACAATCCGCACCTGGGTGGCATTAGCAAATTGACCCGCGGTGGAAATGGTGGCGGACATAGGAGCACCGAAGAACGTGGTGTCCTCGAAGTCCTGCGCAACCGACTGCGTAATCGGCCCGATGGGGCCACGCTTACCCGTCGCAATGGAGGGGAAGTTAATAAGCACCCGGTACAGGGAGAAAAGAATCGGCATCTGCACGAGCATCGGCCAGCACGAGGCCATGGGGGAGGCCCCGTGTTTGCGGTAGAGCGCCTGCAGTTCTTCCTGCTGGCGCTGCATGGACACCTGATCCCGCTTCCCCTTGTACTTCTTCTGCAGCTTCTGAATATCGGGTTGCAGCACCTGCATCGCCCGCGAAGCACGAATCTGCCGGTTATACAGCGGCAAGATGAGCAGACGAACCACAATGGTCAGGCCGACAATGGCGCATACCCACGCCGGCCCGGCGCCCTGGTTCATACCCAGGAGTACGAGTCCTTCGTGGATGCCGTACATCACCCACGAGACCGCCCACATAAACGGAGCGAGAATTGTATCCACTTAGTTTCTCCTCACGCTATTGGACGATCCTGGTTGGGACTGCCCGTAGCGTTGTTCTTATCGTCTAACGCGTCTTCTTTGGCGTAAAGCTCGAGAAGCTCATCTTGGTCCAATGGTTTCTTTGGCCACTGACCCGGTGGTGGCACTCGATCTACGCCGCCCTTCGTCAATGGGTTGCACCGTAGCAAGCGCCACACGGTTAAAAGTGTACCTTTGCCGGTCCCGTGAATCTGTATGGCTTGTATCGCATAGGCCGAACAGCTCGGTGCGTAGCGGCACCGCGGGGGACGTGCGGCTGAGATGTGGCGTTGGTACCAGCGCACCGCCCGTACCAGCATGCTTTCTTTGCGTTGCTCGTGCGGTTTCCCGCTTGCCCCCGCCGCGCTCACGCTGTGCTCACCGCCCGAGAACGGTGCGCGCGTGCCTTGGCGAGCGCGCGATCCACATCCTCACCGAGTTGCGCGCTGCTGCTTCCCGCCGCGGCGGGAAAAGCGCGAACGACGACGAGATCGCCGTCGTCAAAAAAACTGAGGCGCGCACGCATAAGATGGCGCAGTTGCCGATATACCCGATGCCGCACCACGGAATTACCCACGGTTTTGGATACGACAAAACCGACCCGCACAGGGTGAGGGCCGGTTAGGGTCGATTCCGACTGGGAGCCGAGGATGACTTGGACGCGCCGCGTAGAGCCGCGCGTTCCGGAAAAGGCCGAGTCGAAATCCGCCGAACTCCGCATGCGGTGAACGGCTGGAAGCATTTACTGAGCCGAAATCTTAGCGCGACCCTTGCGACGGCGAGCTGCCAGAACAGCGCGACCCGCGCGGGTCGACATGCGCTTGCGGAAACCGTGTACCTTAGCGCGACGGCGATTATTCGGCTGGAAAGTCCGCTTAACCACGGTGATCCCCTCCACTAGATATTGACGGGCTTATCCACAACCGGTGGCGGCCCTTCCTAACAAATACGCGCGGCTGAACCACGCATGGACTAGATGACTTTACGCGAGATCCAGGCGATGAGTCAAAGGTTTTTAGCGTGCGGTGACCGTTATCTCAAGGATGATCACTGTGAGAAAACACGTACCGAAGCAATTTTTTCGGACTATACACATCTGTGGAAAAGATTGAGGATAGGTTTTTAAGGCTCCACAGCGCGCAAGTGACCTGTGAATAACAGAGGTGTAATTTCCACAGGTGTGGAGAAGCCTGTGGATAACTTGTTAGCGTGTTGCGCGTCATTCACCTACGATAGGCAGACAGAGATAGGGCATGGCCTCACCAGATACCGTGAAACTTACAGTCGTGATCATCAACGGCGCTCGGATCACCTGGCTGCGAGGCTCGCCCCCTTTTTTCTTAGAAGAGTCCTCAGGAGGATGTCATGGCGGAGATGAACCCCGCGCGCGATGCTTGGCTTGCCGCCTTGGAATTGCTGCGTATGCAGGGCGACCTCTCCGATTCACAATCCGCTTTTGTGCGCATGGCCCATCCACTCGCCACCGCCGAGGACATTTTCATGATCGTGGTGGGATCCGAATTCGTGAAGAATTGGATCGAAGAACACGTTGCTGATCTGATGACCGGGGCGCTTTCCAATATCCTTGGCCACAGCATCCGCTTGGTTATTTCCATTGATCCGAGCGTCAATGAATCCCCGCTCCCGGCTGCGGAACGCCGGGAATCCCGCCCGGTGGAGACCGCCCCGGCGCCGCGCCGCGTGGAAACTCCCACCGCTCTTTCCCCGGATTCGGAATGGAATAAGTCCGCTACCTATCGGGATTTCACCCTGGAAGAACCGGGAACTTATCCCGATGTGCCCGCCGAGCCGGTGGCCGCAGCTGCGCCGTCGGCCCGTACTACCCCGCACGTAACCGCACCGGTCGAAAAGCCTGAACCGACCTCGCTCGCAACTTTGGCGATGGCCTCCGGGGAAGAAAAGATCTATGGGAATTCCGCCGATCCTTCTTTTGCGGCGATCTCCACCGCCGCCGGTCTCAACCCGAAATACACGTTCGATAATTTTGTTATCGGCGATTCGAACCGTTTTCCTACCGCCACGTCGCTAGCGGTCTCCGAAGCGCCGGGAACCACCTATAACCCGCTGTTCCTCTATTCGGATTCCGGGATGGGAAAAACCCATCTCATGCACGCGATCGGGAATTACGCACTCTCGCTCTACCCGAATATTCACGTGCGCTATATCAGCGCCGAAGAGTTCACCAATGCTTTTATTAACGCGGTGCGTGACGGGCGGCAAAGCGAATTCAAGGATTCTTTCCGCAAGGTCGACATTCTTCTTATCGACGATATCCAATTCATTGGCGGGCGTGATACCACCGTGGAGGAGTTCTTCCACACCTTCAACGCCCTCACGAATTCCAATAAGCAGATTGTTATTACCTCCGATGTGGCCCCGAATCTGCTCAACGGCTTCGAAGAGCGGATGCTTTCGCGTTTTAACTCCGGGGTGGTGGCAAGTATTGACCGCCCAAATCTGGAAACCCGTATCGCCATTCTGGAAAAGAAAGCGCATGTGGACGGCATTAGCGTCCCGCGCGAGGTGCATGAATATATCGCCACGCATATGACCACGAATGTGCGCGAAATGGAAGGTGCGCTGCGGCGAGTCACCGCTTTCGCGGATCTATCCAAGCAACCGGTTTCACTCACGCTATCCGAGATGGTCCTCAAGGATCTCATTACCAATCCGGATTCGGTGGATATCAAACCGAGCCTCATCATGGCGCAAACGGCGAATTACTTCTCCATCACTATCGACGATCTCACCAGCGCGGATCGCTCCCGAATTCCTGTTACTGCGCGGCAAATCGCCATGTATCTGTGCCGGGAAATGACGGATCTGTCCCTCCCGAAAATCGGTTCACTTTTCGGCGGACGCGACCACACCACCGTCATGCACGCCTATCGGAAAATCGATAAGCAGATGGCCGAGCGGCAGACCACCTATAACCAGGTCTCCGAGCTCTCCGTGCGTATTAAGCAGGCGGCCAGCCAGGCCGGGTAACTTAGGTCGGATAGCTCAAGCCCGGTAACTCTACAAACCAGGCCGGGTAACTCTATACATCTGTAACGCTAACCGCGGCGCACGCCGGGGGAGAATCTGTTTGCCTTGGCACCGGGGCCGGTGCACGCGTGCGACATATTGAGTACGACGCCGCGGCCACCTGCCTCCATAGCCACCTCGTCTCGCAAGTCAGCCTGATATATATCCCTATTTCCTCGCTCACACACCAGGATCAAGGCTATCCACAGGGCTTGCGGATAAGCTGTGGATACGAGCTCAAATTAAGCGGATTGGCGGGATCTAGCGGTGGATAGCATTAGGGCTCAAGTGTCTCATCCCCCGAAAGTACTTCTTATCCACAACGCCGTCCACAGGCTCATCCACAAGCAGAAATCGCATGCGCACGCCGTTTCGAACACATTTCCACAGTGTCCACAGCCCCTACTACTACCACTACCTATTAACACTCGCATGAACAACAACCGGTCGCCGAGGGCCTGTGCACCCGCCGCGATAAACTACACCGTTGTAATTACAAAGCCGCTAAATTCTTTTCCTTCCGGGCCTTCCCTCGCGTAAAGTAGCTCTAGAAGTTCTTGTCATTGGGAGGAAGGTTCGCTGTGAAATTGCGGATTGAACACGATGTCTTCGCGGACGCCGTCTCGTGGACGGCACGCACTATCCCCACCCGCCCTTCGCTGCCCATCCTTTCCGGGATCAAAATCGAAGCTAAAGACACCGGCGTCGTTGCACTCTCCTCGTATGATCCTGATATTTCCTCCTACGCTGAAATTACCGGTGATGTAGAAGAAGCCGGAACCATTTTGGTGCACGGGCGCCTGCTGGCCGAATATGCTCGTGCACTTCCCAATAAGCCCATTGATCTCACGGTCGAAGGCACCAAACTTGATCTCCAATGCGGCTCCTCGCGCATGGTCATGACCTCGATGCCGCTGGAAGATTACCCGGCTGCCCCGCCCCTCGATGGAGTATCGGGCGTGGTAGACGGCGCAGCCTGGCAGCATGCGGTTGCCCAGGCCGTTACCGCCGCCTCCACCGATGACACCCTCCCGCTCCTCGTCTCGGTCTGCATCGAAATCAACGGCGAAAATATTGCCCTCATGGCAACTGACCGCTATCGCCTGGCCATCGCCAACCTCACGTGGGAACCGGAAGATCCGCAGATTTCCGCGCGAATTCTGGTGCGGGCCAGCCGGCTTTCCGATATTGCCAAGTCTCTCGGTTCCGTCGGTAATGTGTGCATGACCCTCGATACCACCGGCCGCACCGGCCTCATTGGTTTCCGCGCCGCGGACCGCCAGAACGTGGCTCGCCTCATTGACGGGGATTATCCGCAGGTCCGGGCGCTCTTCCCGGATACCGTCAACGGGTACGCGGTGATTGACCGCCTGATGCTGCTCGATGCCATTAAGCGCGCGCGGCTCGTCGTCGAAAAGAATAGTGCGGTGCGCCTGAGCTTTACCGAAGGTAGCGTGGTACTGGATGCCGGTCAAAATGATTCGGCGCAAACCAGCGAAGCCCTGCCGGCCACCCTCACCGGGGAAGATATTGCGATGGCTTTCAACCCGGCCTACCTGCAAGATGGCCTGACCGCGGTAGATACGCCTTTCGTGCGCCTCTCCTTCACCAGCCCCACGAAACCGGCCGTTATTACCGGCCAACCCGAAGAAAACGGCTCCGATACGGATGAGTTCCGCCTCCTCCTCATGCCGATTCGCACCTACTCCTAAGGCGCGGGTGTGAGTGTACATCTCTGACTTAGCGCTGGCGGATTTTCGTAACTACCGGCGTGAAGTGGCTCGTTTTCGCCCCGGGGTGACCATCCTCGTGGGCGAGAACGGTCAGGGGAAAACCAATTTGGTGGAGGCTATTGCCTACCTCGCCACCCTCACCTCCCATCGAGTTTCCTCCGATAATGCACTGATCCGCCAGGGCGCGACCGCCGGCGTGGTGCAGGCACGGGTGGTGCGCGGGGAATCACCGACCACCGTGGACGTAGAAATCTACGCCGGGCGCGCTAATCGAGCCCGCCTCAATCGCGGTAATGTGCGCCCGATAGAGATTCTTGGGACTATCCGCGCGGTGCTTTTCGCACCCGAAGATCTTTCCCTGGTGCGCGGGGAACCGGCGGTGCGGCGTGCTTTCCTGGATGACCTTATGGTGCAGCTTCGCCCGCGTCTCGCTGCGGTGAAAAGTGAGTACGAACGGGTGATCCGCCAGCGTGCCGCCCTCTTGAAAACTGCCGGGGCCGCCCGCAGGCGCGGAAAAAGCGTGGATCACGCCGCTATTGATGTGTGGGATGAGCAGCTGGCCGGGCTGGCCGCCCAGATCGTAGCCGCCCGCGCCGAACTGGTGGCGCGGCTCCGCCCGTACGTCACGGAAATGTACAATATTGTGTCCGGTAACCGCGGGCACGCCCGCCTTGATTACGCGGCGAATGCGTGGCGCGGTACCTTCACCCTCCCCGATGCTGCGGCGCTGTTAAACGACGACGACGCCAGCTACCACGCCGTCACCGCCCAGGAAGATGCACTGCGTGATGTAGAAACCGCTCGGGCCTTGCTGCGTTCCCAACTCGATGACCGCCGGGATCAAGAAATTGAGCGCGGCGTGAATCTGGTGGGCCCGCACCGCGATGACCTGCGTTTGTCTTTAGGGACCCTGCCGGCCAAAGGCTATGCCAGCCACGGGGAAAGCTGGAGTTACGCACTGGCGCTCCGGCTGGCCTGCTGGAAATTACTGAGCGAAGATGGCGAACCCATCCTCCTCCTCGACGATGTTTTTGCCGAACTCGATGCCCGGCGCCGGGAGCGCCTGGCTGAGCTGGTGGCCCAGGCCGACCAGGTGATTGTGACCGCGGCGGTGGGCGATGACCTGCCTGAAACCCTGCGCGGGGACCGCCTCCATATCGCGGCGGGCAGCATTACCGAGGAGGTCCGCGATGGCGCGTGAGGCTGGCGACATCTTCGCACTTCATGCTCTGGACGCCGCTCGGGAAGCAGCTTTCCGGCGCGGGGATGTGCGCACCCGCCGGCCCGCCGCGGCTCCCCGTTACCTCGCGGCGAACGGCACGGGCGCACCCGGCGAAGCCGGCGCGGCTGACCGCATCGGTGATCCGGTGGCCACTCCCGGCCCGGGCTGGGGTGATGTGGGATCCGGGGCCCGGCCCTCCTGGCGCGATCCACATCCGGTTGGTGAACTCCTGGCCCGCACCATCCGCGACCGCGGCTGGCAAAGCCACCTCGATATTGCCTCTGTTTCGGCGCGTTGGGACGACATTGTGGGACCGAATGTGGCGCGGCACTGCCGTATTGAAGATTTTTCCGACGACGGCGTGCTCACCCTGCGCGCCTCCTCCACCTCGTGGAAAACCCAGATGCGCGCGCTCCTTGCCACCCTGTCCGGGCGGATTGCCGCCGAAATAGGGGAGGGGATTGTCAAGGATATTGTTATTTTGGGCCCGAATCGGCCCAGCTGGAAGCACGGGCTTCTCTCAGTTCCCGGCCGCGGACCCCGCGATACCTACGGGTAGCTGCGCTGGCTATTCCCAGCCCAGGGAGTGCAGGGCGTCGTCGTCCAAACCGTAAAAATGCCCGACCTCGTGGATAATGGTGACCCCGATTTCCTCCACTAATTCTTCGCGTGTTTCGCACCAGCGCATCAGCGGGCCGCTGAAAATAAAGATGCGGTCGGGCAGCAAGCCGGCGTCGTCACCGCGGTCGGTTAGCGCTACGCCGTCGTAAAAACCAAGCACCGCGGGCTGGCCGTTCTCATCGTAATCTTCCGGGCGGAGCATATCGGGCTCAGGCTCTTTTTCCACTAAAAACACCACATTGGGAAGGGACGCGAGAAAAGCCTCGGGCAGCAGATCGATAGCATCGGCCACCGCCTCCTCGAATTCTTGCTCGGACATCTCCAGCACAGCGGTCCTCCGTCTCAGTTTCTTAGCTGCTTATAGGCTAGAATAGACGAGGGACTCTCCAGCGTAGGTACCTACTAGAACGGCGGTCAACGCGGGAGAGGCCCATTTTTGAGAGTTAGCCTGAAGGAGTGTTCCGCGCGTGTCGGAAACAATGAGTCATCCCGAGCCGGAACAGCGCCCGGTTCAGCAGAGCCCTGCGCATCACGTCGGTGAAGTATCCCCCGATCAGTCCTATGATGCATCGAATATTACCGTCCTCGAAGGCCTCGAGGCGGTACGTAAGCGCCCCGGTATGTATATCGGCTCCACCGGGGAACGCGGTTTGCACCATCTGGTCTACGAAGTTGTGGACAATTCGGTTGACGAAGCGCTGGCCGGCTACGCGGATACCATCACGGTAACCCTGCGTGAGGATGGCGGGGTGCGCGTGGAAGATAATGGGCGCGGCATCCCCGTGGATATGCACCCCACCGAGGGGCGCCCCGCGGTGGAAGTGGTTATGACCGTGCTGCACGCCGGCGGTAAATTCGGCCAGGGCGGCTACGCGGTATCCGGTGGCCTGCACGGTGTGGGTGTATCCGTGGTGAACGCCCTATCCACCCGGATGGAAACCATCGTCAAGCGTGATGGTTATGTATGGCGGATCGCCTATGAAAACGGGGTCCCCACCCAGGAACTTGAACGCGGGGAAGAAACCACTGAAACGGGAACCACCCAAACGTTCTGGGCCAATCCGGATATTTTCGAGACCACGGATTATGATTTCGAAACACTGCGCAAGCGTTTCCACCAGATGGCCTTCCTCAATAAGAACCTGCGTATCAACCTCATTGATGAACGTACCTCGGCTACTTCGGAAGGCGATGAAGTCACCGGGGCGGAAAGCGAAACCGCGGCGGAAGTCCCGGCGAAGCGCGAAGTATCGTATTGCTATTCCGGCGGCTTGCTTGACTACGTCAAGTTCCTCAACTCGATGAAAAAGTCGGAGATCATCAATAACGACATTATCTACTTCGAAGCTGAAGATGATGAGAAACAGATCGAAGTGGAAGTGGCCATGCAGTGGACCTCGGCCTATTCCGAATCGGTCAATACCTTCGCCAATACGATTAACACCACCGAAGGTGGGATGCACGAAGAAGGCTTCCGCTCCGCGCTCACCTCGGTGATTAACAAGTACGCGCGTGAACACGGGCTTCTCAAGGATAAGGACCCGAATCTTTCCGGTGATGATGTGCGTGAAGGTCTCACCGCGGTTATCTCTGTGAAACTAGGTAATCCTCAGTTTGAAGGCCAGACCAAAACCAAGCTCGGGAATACCGAAGCGCGCACGTTCGTGCAGCAGCAGATGTACACCCAGCTCAGCGACTGGCTCGATTCCCACCCGGGCGATGCCAAAGAGATTATTCGCAAGGGCACCCAGGCTTTTGCCGCCCGTGCCGCGGCCCGCAAAGCCCGCGAAGCAACCCGGCGTAAATCCGTGCTGGAATCGGCCTCCATGCCGGGCAAGTTGAAGGATTGCACCTCGAATAAACCCGAAGAATGTGAAATCTTTATTGTGGAGGGTGATTCCGCGGGCGGTAGCGCCGTCAACGGGCGCGATCCGGAACACCAGGCCATCATGCCGATCCGCGGCAAGATCCTCAACGTGGAAAAAGCCCGCCTGGATCGGGCACTTTCCTCAGATACCATCCAATCGCTTATCACCGCTTTCGGTACCGGCATTGGCGATGAATTTGATATCGATAAACTGCGCTATCACAAGATCATTTTCATGGCCGATGCGGATGTGGACGGCTCGCATATTGCGACCCTTCTGCTCACCCTGGTGTACCGCTACATGCGCCCGCTTATCGAAGCCGGGCATGTTTTCCTAGCTATGCCCCCGCTCTACCGCATCAAATGGACGAATGCCCCGCATTCCTACGTGTTCTCGGATCGGGAACGCGATGAGGTGCTCGACGAAGGTAAAGGGAAGGGCTGGCGGCTACCGCGCGAAGAATCCCAGCGCATCCAGCGCTACAAGGGTCTGGGTGAAATGAACGCGGAAGAACTGTGGGATACCACCATGAATCCGGAATTCCGCACCCTCAAGCAGGTCTCCATCGGGGAGGCCGCCGCAACCGACGAAACCTTCAGCGTTCTCATGGGCGAAGATGTGGATTCCCGCCGCGGCTTCATTCAACGTAATGCGCACGACGTGCGCTTCCTCGATATCTAGGATTTGTCATTATTATGAGCGAAAGCGAAACGACGTCCACGTATAATCACGGCGCGATTATGGAGGTGGATCTCCAGCGTGAAATGGAGAGCTCCTACCTCGATTACGCCATGTCCGTTATTGTGGGCCGCGCGCTGCCGGACGTGCGCGATGGCCTCAAGCCTGTGCATCGGCGCGTTATTTACGCGATGTACGACGGCGGATACCGGCCAGATTCCTCTTTCTCCAAGTCCGCGAAAATCGTGGGCGATGTTATGGGGCACTACCACCCGCACGGTGATGCCGCGATTTATGACACCATGGTGCGCCTGGCCCAACCCTGGTCCATGCGCTATCCGCTGGTGTCCGGGCAGGGTAACTTCGGTACCTCCGGTGATCTCGGGGCGGCCGCCCCGCGTTACACCGAGGCGCGCATGGCGCCCCTCGCCCTGGAAATGGTGCGGGATATCAAGGAAAATACGGTTGATTTCGAGCCGAATTACGATGGCTCACTCATGGAACCGTCCATCCTCACCTCCCGTTTCCCCAATCTCCTGGTGAACGGCTCCGAAGGTATCGCGGTGGGTATGGCCACCCGCATTCCGCCGCATAACCTCCGCGAAGTCAATGACGGTGTGCAGTGGTACCTCGCCCACCCGGATACTTCCCGGGAAGAACTCCTCGGTGAGCTCATGCGCCGCATTAAGGGTCCGGACTTCCCCACCGGGGCAACCATTCTGGGTACCCGCGGCATTGAAGATGCCTACCGGACCGGGCGCGGGTCCATCACCCAGCGCGCCGTGGTGGAAGTGGATGAGATCGGTGGGCGCACCTGCCTGGTTATCACCGACCTGCCCTACCAGGTCAATCCGGACCGGCTACTCGACAAAATGGTGGAGGGCATCAAGGATGGCCGCCTCCCGGGCATTGCCGATATTCGCGATGAAACGTCCGGGCGGGCCGGCCAGCGTATCGTCGTCGTTCTTAAACGCGACGCGGTACCGAAGGTTGTTCTCAACAATCTCTACAAGCACACCCAGCTGCAAAATAATTTCCCGGCAAATATGTTGGCGCTGGTAGACGGGGTGCCGCGCACGCTTTCCCTCGATGGTTTCGTGCGGCACTGGGTCACGCACCAGATGGATGTGATCCGCAGGCGCACCGAGTACCGCCTCAACGAAGCTCTCAAGCGCATGCATATCCTCGAGGGCTACCTCAAGGCTCTCGATGCCCTGGATGAAGTTATTGCGCTTATCCGCGCTTCGGCCACCGTGGATGTGGCCCGCACCGGCCTTATGGAGCTCCTCGATATTGATGAGGACCAGGCCAATGCGATTCTGGAAATGCAGCTGCGCCGCCTGGCCGCCCTAGAACGCCAGAAGATCCTGGACGAATACGAAGAAAAGCGGGCCCTCGTGGAGGACTACCGCGGTATTTTGGCTTCCGAGGATCGCCAGCGCTCCATTATTTCCGAAGAACTGCAGGCTATTACCGATAAGTACGGTGATGACCGGCGCACCACCATCCTCCCCTACGACGGAGAGATGAGCGTGGAGGACCTCATCCCCGAAGAGGACGTGGTGGTCACGGTCACCCATTCCGGGTACGTCAAGCGCACCAAGGTAAGTGAATACCGCGCCCAGCATCGCGGCGGTAAGGGTATTCGCGGTGCTTCGCTGCGCGTAGACGATGTGGTTGATCATTTCGGGATTGCTTCCACTCACGATTGGCATTTGTTCTTCACGAACCTCGGGCGGGTCTACCGCCTCAAGGGATACGAATTGCCCGAAGGTGGGCGTGATGCGAAGGGCCAGCACGTGGCGAATCTGCTGGCTTTCCAGCCCGGCGAAACCATCGCGGCGGTCCGTTCGATTCGCAGTTACGACGATGCGAAGTACCTGGTGCTCGCCACGAAGTCCGGGCTGGTGAAGAAGACCCCGCTCGCGGATTACGATTCCCCGCGCTCGGGTGGTCTGATCGCGATTAAGCTGCGCGAGCTGGCGGATGGCAGCAGCGATGAGGTGGTGGCCGCTTCCTTCGTGGATGAGGCCGATGACCTCTTGCTCGTTTCCCGCCACGGGATGTCTTTGCGTTTCACCGCGAATGCGGAATCGCTGCGGCCTATGGGCCGGGCGGCCTCCGGGGTGACGGGCATGAAATTCCGCGGGGATGATTCCCTCCTCACCATGGACGTGGTGCATGATGATTCCCAGGTGTTCGTGATGACGGAACAGGGCTTCGCCAAGCGGACCAGCGCGGATGAATACCGGGTGCAGGGGCGTGCCGGCATGGGTATTAAGGTGGCGAAGCTGACCGAGGCCCGCGGGGACCTGGTGGGTGCGCTCATGGTGTCCAGCGGTGACGAGGTGCTCGCTATTATGGAATCGGGCAAGGTGATGCGTGCCGCGGTTGATGAAGTGTCGCTCACCGGCCGCAACACCCAGGGCGTTACTTTCGTGCGCCCCGATAAGGGTGACAGAATTATTGCTGTCGCGCGTAATGCTGAGGTGGAGATCGAAGAAGATGAGGTCCCCGCCGCCGGTGCGCAGGCGGCAGCGGAGGAACCGGCTACCGAATCGGAGCCGGCGCAATCGACGCAAGCTGCGGAATCTGCGGAATCGACGCAACCGGCCGCTGAAACCTTGGAGAACTGAGATGACAGAAACACAACACACTCCGGAACATCAGCCCGGCCGCGGGCGTGATCGTGCGGGACTGGAGGCAACCCGGGTGCGCGGCGCCATGCCCGCGGCTGCGGAGGGTCATAGCGGTCCGGCCGTTGCTTCCGCGCCTGCGCCTGCGCATTCTTCTTCGCGGCCGGGTGGCGCAGCTGGCGCGGCGGTGCGGGGCGCCAGCGGGTCAGCCGCCGCGGCGGGGCACACGGCGGTTAGCGGGCAGCGGGCGAGCGCCTACCCGCGGGTATCCGCCCCGGAAGGTGCTGCTCCCGCGAAGCAAACGGTGGGAATCCGCCGAATCCGGATGACCATTGCCAAGGTGGAGCCGATGTCCGCCATGAAAATCGGTTTCCTGCTCTCCGTGGCGATTGGCATCATGATCGTGATCGCGATGATGCTTATCTGGTTCGTGCTGGACGGCATGCACGTGTTCTCCCAAATGTCGGATCTTTTTGACACCCTCGGCAATGAAGAATTGCTGCGGGTGGGAGAATACATGGAATTTGGCCGCTGGATGGCTTTCGCCGTGCTGGTGGGGATTATTCATATTGTGCTTTTGACCGCGCTTTCCGCGATCGCGGCTCTTATCTACAATCTCTTTGCGGCCCTGGTGGGAGGACTGCGCTTGACAGTCACCGATGAGTAGGGCGCATGCCCCGTGGTGGCTGTGGGTTATCCGCTACCTTGTGTTGGCCCTGGGCCTATTCATTATGGGCTTTGGTATCCAGCTGGCTATCGCTTCTGACCTGGGTACCTCCCCAATTTCCTCGCTCCCCTACGTGGTATCGCGCATGACGCCCATCTCGGTGGGCACCCTCACCGGGTGCATGCACGTGGTGTTCATTGCGATCCAGCTGGTGCTGCTGCGCCGGGAATTCCCGCCGCTGGAATTCCTGCAACTACCCATGGCTTTCCTTATGGCCACGGGAATCGACGCGGCCGGCGCCATCCTCGGGCCGATCACCTATTCGAGCTATACCCAACAGTGGCTGCTCTGCCTGGGCGGGGTGGCGGTGCTCGCGGTGGGAATCTGCGTGGAAGTGAGCTCCGGGGCGGTCGTCAACGCCGGCGAAGGCGTGGTGATCGCCATCTACCGGAAAACAGTGCGCCGCTTCGGCGTGCATCGCTGGACTAATTTCGGCGCCATCAAGGTCTATAACGACGCCGCCCTGGTTGTTCTGGCCAGCGCATTGTCACTCGCGGTACTCGGGGAGCTCGTGGGCGTGCGAGAAGGCACCCTGGCGGCAGCGGTGCTGACCGGCCCCGCCATCCGCCTGGTGACTCCCTGGATAGGGGTGCCGCTCCGCCGGCTGCTGCGGCTGAGTTAGCCAAGCGGGGAGCGCGCGCCGGCTTCGCCGGCGCCGGCGTCGTCGTAACAGATACGCGCGAGGGTACGGGAAAACGCGAATTGGGGTGCGGGTTCCCGTGCGTGAAAAGGGTGTTTACGCACGCCATCGGGCCGGTGTGACGCGAAACGCAAGCGAAACGATTTGGAAACAGCGGCTCGTCGGTGTAAACTCATGTGGTCACCGGGCCTATAGCTCAGTTGGTTAGAGCGCAGTCCTGATAAGACTGAGGTCGATGGTTCGAGTCCATCTAGGCCCACGGTTACGAGGAGGGTTATGAAACGGATTGTTTTCTTCCTCGGCTCACTTGCTGCTGGATGTTGTGCTGTCGCTGCCCTGGTGCACGTGATGGATGAGCATTCTCGTTGGCACCGCGTTCCGGATCCTGCACCGGAATCTTAGGGGCTATGGCGCAATTGGTAGCGCACCTGCTTTGCAAGCAGGGGGTTAGGGGTTCGAGTCCCCTTAGCTCCACCAGATTTTTTGATGCTCAGCCTTTAGTCTCCTTTGGCTTCCTCCCGTAAAATGCAACCTGTCGGCACTGGTACCGACACATAGCAACATAACAACGCGCGGGCTTGCAGGATGCAACTTCTCGACGCGGACGGTCTCAAAAAGCAACGCCACAGCACGGAGGCTCTGCAGAATGCAACGCCTTGAGTGAGGAGCTCATAGAAAGCAACGCCAGCACCCGATTTGGAAAAGTTAATGTAGTTGTGGTTGCTTTTTGTGAACCAGCCCGCGCTCCAAGGCGTTGCATACACGGATCCCCTCATTGAGATTGCCCGTGCGCTATAAACTGACGACTGGAATTCCCACAAACTGACGACTCGATTTTCGATAAACTGACGACTGTCGGGTCTATAAACTGACGACTCGGCCCTAAAAAGCGCGCGATACCGGTTTGGCGCGTGATTCAGTGCGTGAATACCTCGTTCTTTCATCAGGAGTTTTCCAGCGCCCTTCCAGGCCGCGCGGTACCCTAGAGCTACCGGGCAAGGCAGCCCGAGCTAAGAACAGTGAAGTCCAGGAAGCGATGGTGAGGAACCATGCCTAATGAGTCCCCGACTCTCGACCGCAGCGCCCCCACTCCCATTTTTCGCCAGCTCGCTACCTGGATGCGTGAACAAGTAAGTACCGGTGCGTGGCGGCGCGGCGATCAGCTTCCCATGGAAATTACCCTCGCGGAACAGCTCAATGTGGCCCGCGGAACCCTACGCAAAGCCGTGGATCAGCTCATTGACGAAGGTCTGCTGGTGCGGGTGCGCGGGCGCGGCACTTTTATCGCCCACGATATTGTGCGTTCGCCGCTCACCTCCTCCCTCACCACCCTCGCTGAAGAGCTTGAGCAGCGCGGAATTGACTACACCACCCGCGTCCTCACCCAGGAGGTCATTCCTGCCCCGCCGCCGATTGCTGCCGCGCTGGGAGTTGAAGGCAGTATTTTCCACCTGCGCCGCATGCGTGGCGACGGCGAAGGTTCCATCACCCTCCTCGATAATTGGGTGGTTCTGCCCCCGCTCTGCGCGGAACGTGCCATCCTCGTCAAACAGGATTACGCGGAAAATTCCCTCTTCGGCACCCTGGAAAGCGATCTGGGCATCGCCCTCTCGCACGGCAGCCGCACTATTTCCGCCATCGGGGCTGATCGCAATCTCGCGCGGATCCTCGGAGTTCCGCACGGATTCCCGCTCATCGATATGAAGCAGGTAACCTACGATGCTTCCGACCGCCCGGTCGAAACCTCGCGGATCTGGATTCGCCCGGATCGCTTGCGTATTCACTCCATCGTGCATCGCGCCCCGCTACCTTCCTAAACTTGTTCACTAGCTGTACCTACTTGTATATGCTTGTTCACACTGCTACCCTCGCCTTAACGCACGAGTTCGAGGGGGAGCAATGCGAATACTTGTTGTCGGCGGCTACGGTGTCGGCCTGTCATTTTTCACCGAGCGCCCGCCCGCGGATGGCGAAACCATTTCCGGGGCCCGCTTCAGCCAGGAACACGGTGGCAAAGCATCGAACCAGGCTGTTGGGGTAGCTCGCTTAGGTATCCCGGTCAGCTTACTCACCGCTGTCGGTTCGGATTGGTACGCGCATGCCGCGCGTGAAATGTGGGCGGCCGAAGGGGTGGACGCCTCCGCCGCGATCACCAAAGACGGCGTCACTATGGTCGGTGCGATTATTACGGACGCCACCGGAGAGAATCGCATTATCCTCGCCAACGGGGTTTTGGACCAGCTCAGCCCGGCGGATATCGGCGCGCACGCCGCCATTTTCGAAAGCGTGGATACCGTCCTCATTTCCTGCGAAATTCCCGCGGCGAGCGTGGCTCGTGCCATCACGTTCGGGCGCGCGGCCGGGGCGCGCGTTATTCTCAACCCGGCTCCGGTGCCGCTCCTGCCCGAGCATGTCTTGCGGCAGGTTGACGTCATCACCCCGAACGAAACAGAAGCGCTTGCGCTCCTGCACATGCTAGGGAGCGACGACGACGCCACCGCGCTCGCGGCCCTCTCACCCCAAGAAAAGGCCGCACGCATCGCTCAAGCTCTGGACTGCACCGTGGTGCTCACCCACGGGGCGGAGGGCTGCTATGTGTGCGAAAGCGGCGGCGAGCCGGAGAAAATCCCCGCGGAGAAACCGCGGGCGGTTGTGGATACCACCGGGGCGGGGGATGCCACGAATGCGGCGCTCGCGGCGGCGCTCACCTGCGGGGCCGGACCGGTGGAGGCGGCTCGCTTCGCGAATTGTGCTGGCGCACTTACCGTAGAAAAGGAAGGAGTACTGCCGGGTATACCCAGCATTGATGATCTTCACACCCGCTTCGGTGCTGAACGCTGCGCCGTCGTACTTTCACGCAACTCATAACAATCCGAACGGAAGGATAAATAATGGAAAAAACCACGCGTATTGCGCCGGAAGATATTACGAACCCGCGCGATTTAGCCCCGTATATTCAACACACCCTCATTAAGACCGGAACCACGCGGGCCGAATCGATCCGGCACGCGGAGCAGGCTATTGAATACGGATTCAACGCGGCGATGGTGGCCGGATCCCAGGTGCCCATTACCGCGAAGGTCTTGGAAGGTACCGGGATTGAGGTGGCCTCGGCACTTGATTTCCCGACCACCGGAGTGATGACCTCGGCCGGAAAAGCGGCGGAAGCCGAAGCACTGGTGAAAGCAGGCGCCACCCAAATCGATATCGGGGTGCAGATCGGGTGGCTCAAAGACGGCGAATATGACAAGTTCCGTGAGGATATTGCCGGCGTCGTCGCCGCGGGTGTGCCCGTCAAAGTGATGCTGGAACTGCCGCTGCTCACCGAGGACGAACGCCGCGCCGCGGTGGAGCTTTCCGTGGAAGCAGGTGTGAAGTACCTCAAAAACGCGTCGTCCGGTTCGGTGGAAAAGGCGAGCGTCGAATCCATTAAATTCTTGAAGAGCCTGGCACCCGCGGGCGTTCTCATCAAGGGATCAGGTGGCATCTCCACCTTTGACCATGCACTATCTTTGATCCGGGCCGGAGCGGCCCTGGTGGGATCGTCGAACTCGGTTGCCATTGTGACCGGGGAAAACGGCCACGAGAGTTACTAGGAGCACTCATGACGAAGGTACCTTTTATCCTCGATACTGATACCGCGCAGGATGATTGCGTGGCGATTCTTTTCGGCCTTCTCGATGAGCGGGCTGATTTGCGGGCCATCACCATGGTGGCCGGAAATGTTGGTTTTGAGCGGCAGATCAAAAATGCGCAGATGACACTTAATGCTGCCGGTAAGCTCGGCGAAGTTCCCATTCACGTGGGTTGTTCGCAGCCGATGCTACGCGAGTGGGTATCCGCGGAGGACGTGCACGGTGACGGCACCGGCGGGCTGAGCATTGATTTTACGACGACGCACGTGGAGGATGAGCACGCCGTTGACGCTCTTCTTCGTATCACCGCTGCCCAACCGGGTGAGGTGAGCGTGGTGGCGATCGGGCCACTGACGAATATTGCGACCGCGATTGTCAAGGACCGCAATTTCGTGAAGAACGTTAAGAGCATCTACATTATGGGTGGATCCAATAACGGCCGTGGAAATACGATTTCCGCGGCCGAATTTAATTTCTATGTGGATCCCGAAGCGGCCCAGATCGTGTTTACGGCCGGATTTGAGGATATTCACGTGGTGACCTGGGATCCCATTACCTTGCGTGATGCCACCATTACTCGCGCGGAATACAATGCGCTGGCCGATAAGGACACCACGCTCGCGAAGTTCTTTAAGAAGGTGTGCGATACCACCCTGGACTTCAATGAATCGGTGGGCGTGGATGGGTCCACGCATCCCGACTCCATGACCCTTGCCACCCTCCTGCACCCGGAACTCATCCTGAGTGAAAACCGCTACCGGGTGGATATTGAAACCAGTTCGGAGCTCACGCGCGGATATTCGGCGATGGCCTGGGAGAAATTCCCGCTGCCCGCCAATGCCTATGTAGTGGAGGAAGCGGATAAGGAGGCTTTCTTCGCGCGCCTGGATGCGCTGCTCGCGCTGGAGACCACCCCGAATCAGCCTTTCGCGGGCCTGGCTTAGTTCTGCCGGATATCGGTTCCTAATGTGAAGGAGAATTCCATGGCTGAACTTTCGAGGGAGCTCCCCTCCGAATTTATTGAGGGGACCACGGTGCGCGCTGCCGGGAATCGCGCAATCAACCCGAAACTGGTGCTCACTGCCCTCATGCTGGTGATCGCGAGTTTCCAGCTCAATGCCACAATGCTGGCACCGGCCATCGGCGATATGGCCAGTGCCCTCAATACCAATGCGGGCGTGATCGGCTGGAGTTCCACGGTCTTCCTCGCGGTGGCCGCGGCGCTCGCGATTTTCTTCCCGCCGCTGGCCGATAAAATCGGGCGGCGAGTAACTCTCCTTATTTCAGTGAGCTTTATGGTGGTCGGAACGGTGCTGGTGCTGGTAACCAGTAGCGTGGCCATGCTCATGGTGGGGCGTTTCCTGCAAGGTTTCTGCGGGGCTACTTTCGCGCTGGGCAATCTCACCTTGCGCGCCATCCTCCACCCGAAGAAATACGGTTTCTATATTGGTTTAGTTGCCGCGATTAATTCCGGGGTGGCCGGCATCGACACTCTGCTGGGCGGAGTTATTGTGGACCACGCCGGCTACAAGGGTATTTTCTGGACCATTCTGGCTCTGGAAGTGCTCGCCCTCATCTGTGTGGTGGCCTGGGTGCCGGAAACCCGAGTTCCTGCCGCCAGCCGCATGGACTGGGGTGGGGCGATGACCCTGACCGGTTCGCTATGGTCGGCGAATATGGCACTTACTTTCGGCTTTGGTTCGCTGGGCTGGGGGAATACGTGGACTATCGCTGCGATTATCGCGGCGGTGGTGCTAGCCGTAGCTTTCGTGCTGGTGGAGCGCGGGGTTGCGGATCCGTTGGTCCCGCTGCCCGAACTGGTCAAACGTCAAACCTGGGGTGTGACCGGTACGGCGTTCTTTACCCTGGCTTCTGCTTTCTCGGTACTCATGTACCTTATCCCGGCGGTATCTCAGGATGTGGAGAACGGCTTGGGTATGGGCGGTACCGAATCCGCACTGCTCTACCTCACACCCTTCTCGCTACTAGGCTGGCTGCTGGCGCCCTTCGTGGGTAAGTACGCTCCGCGCTTGGGCTACCGCGCGATTCTGCGCGCCGGGCTGCTGGGCAGCATCGTGCTCATTACCGGCGTGGTGGTTTTCGGATTCGAGAACCGCTGGGTGCTCTTCACCCTGGCCTTCCTTATGGGTGCTACCTATACCGCGATGTCCAATACCACGCTTAATGCCATGGGTGTGCTTTATGCCTCGCCTACCCGGCCGGGAGTGCTCCCGGGCCTAACCTCCGCAGCCTTCAATTTGGGTGCGGGCGTGGGTACCGGGGTGATGGCTTCCTTCGTGGCCCGTAATGCGGTGGCCGGCGATATTACCGCCGGGTACTCGCAGGCCGCGATTGTTGGTTTGGTATGCGCGGTTATCGCCTTCGCAATTTCCCTAGCGCTGCCGGCGCAGGAAACGACCGGAGGTGAGAAGATCTAATCCCCGGTAGCAACCGACTAGTAAACCCGCGGGTGGCGTTTTTCGGGAGCGCTACCCGCGGGTTTTCTCTGCCGGTAGCCGCGTGCGTAGGTATTCTCGCGGCTGCGCTTTTCTCGGTAGGGTGGAGGCGTTAACACCGCATGCACAAGAACCGCACGCAAAGGATCGTTGTGACTGAGCAGTCCTATGTTTCGCGGCGCCGCCGCCCGCCGAGTTCGCGCCACTACAGCGCTACCCAATTGCGCCATGCCCGCCTGGCTGTGAGCGCGCTCTTCTTCACCAACGGCGCGATTTTCGCCAATATTGTGCCGCGTTTCCCCGAACTCAAGCGTATCCACGAGCTCGACAACGCCGTGTACGGCCTCGCGCTCGCGGCTTTCCCAGCCGGCGGCATTATCGCGGGGATTTTCGCCGCGCCACTTATCCGTAAATTCGGTTCTGCGCCGGTGGCGGTCGCGGGCACGCTTCTCACCGCGCTCGGGCTTATTGTGGCGGGTGTGGGCCCCACCGGAATCTTCTTCGCGGCCGGCATGTTCCTTGGGGGCGCCTGCGATGCGGCCACCGACGTCGGGCAAAATGCGCACGGCTTGCGGGTGCAGCGCCACTACGGGCGCTCGATTATTAATACTTTCCACGCGACCTGGTCCGTGGGCGCGATGAGTGGTGGACTCATGTCCGCCGGCGCGATCTGGATCGGATTGCCGGTGCCCGTGCATATGGTTATGTCCGGGATAGTGTGGGCTGCGGTTGCGCTGGTGGCCCGGTGCTTCTGTTTGCCGGGGAACGACGCCGCAGATCCCGGCCCGGGCGGTGATGCGGCAGGGCACGCCGGTGCCGGGGCAGGCGCGCTGGGAGATGGGTCGGCGTCGTCGAACCTATCCGAGGCTAAGCACGGAGCCGCGCCGCTGAGTTTCCGTACCGCGGCAATGCTCGCTGCCCTTGTTCTCATTGCCACGATGGGTGGGCTTATCGAGGATGCCGGATCCAGCTGGGCGACCCTGTATGTGGGGCAGCTCGGCGCCGTGGGCGGGCTGGCCGCGGCGGGGTACGTGGGTCTGGTCGGTTCGCAATTTGTGGGGCGGCTGCTGGGCGATGGGCTGGTGGATCGCTTCGGGCGGCGCACCGTGGCCCAGGGCGGGGCGGTCCTCATTACCGTGGGGATGGGCCTGGCGTTGTTGTTCCCGAGCGTGCTGGGCACGATTGCCGGTTTCGCGGTCGCCGGTTTCGGTTCGGCCACGCTAGTTCCCGCGGCGATTCAGCAAGCCGATGAACTGCCCGGCCTCAAGCCGGGCACGGGCCTGACGGTCATTTCGTGGCTCATGCGCATCGGTTTCCTTGTTTCCCCGCCGATTGTGGGCATGGTTGCCGATAGTTTCGGGCTGCGCACCGGCCTGTGCGTGGTGCCTTTCGCCGGCATCACGGTGCTCCTCCTCAGCTGGACGCTGAGCCAGGGCGAGCGGGAGATCCCCGCGTCGCCGAGGCTCAGCGTCCGTTAGCCAGAACCCACAGCCGTGAGTGCCTGCGTTTAGTTCCCGGTAGGCGCGGCGTCGTCGTTCAACTTGGCGAGGCGTGCCTCAAGTTCGGCCGGGTTAGCGCCGCGGAAACCCGCGATAGCGCTGAGCGGGGCGTCGCCCATGAGGGCGAGCATATCCACGCCCAGGTCACCGCTATCAAAAGATCCGCGCACGAAGTCTTCGATAACGGCGCGTCCGCCGGGAACCGCCAGGGTTTCGTTGACGGTGGAGAGGAGTGTGAGGTGGACCGGCGGTTCATTTCCGGCCAGCTCGATATCCGCAACCAACGGTAGATCACGGCTGGAAGCTCCTACCGAAATCCGGTATGTTCCCTTTTCTACCAGGAAAGTGCTGTGTTCCACGGACCAGTAGGCCAGATCGGCGGCCTTTACGGTGAGGGACACCGTGCGGCTCTCTCCAGGGGAGAGCTCTACCGCGGCAAAACCCTTGAGTTCGCGCGGCGCCCGCACCACATGAGAATCGGGAACAGAAATATACACCTGGGTAACTTCCCGCCCTGCTACCGTGCCGGTATTGCGCACGGTAAAGCTCAGCTCGATATCGTTGCCGGCAGCCGTGACCTCCAGGTCGCCGTATTCGAAAGTGGTGTAGCTCAGGCCGTGCCCGAAGGGGAATGCCACGTCCAACGCCCGAGCGTCGGATCCACGATACCCCACAAAAAGCCCTTCGCCGTAGCGCACCCCGGAACGGTCACCGGGGAAATGCGGGTAGGAGGGGCAGTCCTCCAGCCGCATCGGAATAGTTTCGGTGAGCTTTCCGGAAGGATTCACCTTCCCGAAAATAATATTGGCGATAGCTTCTCCGCCGGCCTGCCCCAGCACCCAAGTTTCCAGAATGGCGGGAACTTTCTCCGCGAAGGGGAGCGTGACTGCGGATCCATTCGTCAGTACGACGACGACATTCGGATTCACCTCCAGCAGCCGATCCAAGAACTCGAGCTGTGCCGCTGGAATACTGATAGTGCGGCGGTCGTACCCTTCTGATTCCTCGGCTTCACCCAAGCCGAGGAAGGCGAGGCATACGTCAGCTCCGCGTGCCTGCTCAAGCTGCGACTCATCCAACGGCTCATAGGTGGCCTGCGGGGCCAGCGCGTGGATGGCATCCCAAGCAGTGGCAATCCGAGTAGGGTTGACCAGGCTAGATCCGGCGCCCTGGTAGCGCGGATGCCGGGCGAATTCCCCGAATACAGCGATGGCGGCATCGGCGCGGAGGGGAAGTGCGCCGTCGTTCTTAAGCAGAACCACAGATTGTTCCGCGACTTTGCGGGCCAGATCGTGGTGCGCCGCGGCGTCGAAATCTTCCCCGCGTTCCCGCGGAGCCCTCTCGATAAGCGCACTCACGCGCGCGGCCGCGGTTTCTATCACGCTTGCCTCCAGTTCACCCGATTCACGTGCGGCAAGGGTTTCCTGTTCGTGGATATGATGCGCGGGCATCTCTAAATCGAGTCCGGCTCGCAGCGCGGCACGGCGATCACGCACCGCACCCCAATCGGATATCACCACACCGTTATAGCCCCATTCCTCGCGCAGTACCGTGGTGAGTAGCCAGTGGTTCTCGGAGACGAGCGTTCCGTTGAGAGAATTGTAGGAGCACATGATCGTCCACGGGGCCGCCTCCTTGACCACCTTTTCGAAAGCACGCAGGTAAATTTCGCGCAGAGTGCGCTCATCAACCTGCGAATCGCGCCGCATCCGGTCGGTTTCCTGGTTATTCGCCGCGAAATGTTTGAGCGAAGTACCCACGCCGCGGCTTTGCACGCCGTTTACGTAAGCCGTTGCCATAGACGCGGTGAGGAAAGGACCCTCGCTGAAATACTCGAAGTTGCGGCCGCAGCGCGGGTCGCGTTTGATATTAATTCCGGGTCCTAGCACGACGCCGACCCCCTGCGCCCGCGCTTCCTTGGCAATCGCGGTTCCTACGGCGTGCGCCGCTTCCGGGTTCCACGTGGAACCGAGGGCCACGGCGGGAGGAAAGCAGGTAGCTGGCAGAGAGGCGCCGGAGCCAAGATGGTCGCCCTCGCCGGGCTGCACCCGCAGGCCGTGCGGGCCATCAGAGACCATAATCGAATGCCCATGCTCGTTCTCATGGGTGTGCCAAAAGTCTTTGCCGCCGGTCAGCAGGACCGATGTTTGCTGGTTTTTCTGGATTTGTTGGGATTCGGGTGTTTTCTGGGGGTTCTCTATTTTCTCGGTCATGGTGTTGGCCTTTCTACGTCGTTGTAAGCGTGGCTGAGGGAATCTATGACCACCATATGCGTAATGGTGACGTTGTGATAAAACGGGGGCCTCCGGATTTCCCCAAACGGAAGGCCCCCGTTACGACTTCCCACGCGGAGAAGCCAGCTTTTTAGTTGTGCACCTCCACCGGGGTGGTCAGCACGCGGCCTTCCGGAACGACCCGCCGTTCACCTACCAGGGTGATGTGCAGTGGGCTAAGGCGCTGCTCAGAGGAGCTTCCCGCAGAGAGGAGAATCTCTCCCGGCTCGACAATGCGCTGCATATCGAGTCCGGTGAAGGAGAATCTATCAGCGTGAATCTGGAACGTCACCTGCTTAGTTTCGCCCGCATCAAGGTGAACCTTGGTGAAGCCAATGAGTTGCTTGAGGGGGCGCACCACTTCCGCGCAGGGATCAGTAGCGTAGAGCTGCACAACGTGTGAACCCGCCCGTTCACCGGTATTACTCACCGAGATGGTGTACCTAAGTTCGCCATCCACCGGGACTTCCGTTGCGGACACCTGCGGATTGCTCAAGGCAAATGAGGTATAGGAGAGTCCGAAACCGAAGGGGTAGAGCGGGCGGGGGTCTAGGTTGGAGATTCCGTCGGAGAACCAGCCAAGTGCGGGAGCGAGATAGGTACCGGGCTGCCCTCCCTTGGTACGCGGAATAGCGATGGGAAGTCGGCCTGAGGGGTTCGTCTTTCCAGAAAGAACATCGGTCAGTGCCTGAGCGCCTTCGACGCCAGGCATAAAAGCCTGAATAATCGCCGCACATCGATCAGCATATTCTCCCAGTGCGTACGGGCGTCCTGTCACCAGCACTGCCACGGTAGGTGTTCCGGTGTCGAGAATTGCGTTGAGGAGTTCGCCCTGGCGTCCGGGCAGCGATAGGTCGACGACGTCGCATCCTTCTCCCGAGGTACCTCCCCCGAAGAGTCCCGCGATATCTCCCAGCGTCACCACTGCGATATCTGCCTCACGAGCGGCCGTCACTGCACGGTCGAAGGCGTCGTCGTCCCCATCGAGGAAACCAGTTCCCTTCTCAAAAATAGGGGGCTGGGTAAATATTGTGGGTAACGTGTTTTCGAGGGAGACAATATCGAGTCCGGTTCCCTGGTCCTCGTACCGCGAGAGCACATGGTTGGGGAAAGAGTAGCAACCAAGGAAGGAACGTACCTCTGTCCAGGTGGGACCGATAACCGCGGCCTTCTGTGATGCATTGAGTGGCAAAATGCCATTGTTCTTGAGGAGAACAATAGATTCATCTGCCATCTCGCGCGCAATGTCGCGGTTGTGGGGGGAGTCGAGATCACGTTCTTTGTCGATACGATCCTGGCTCCAAGGTTCATCGAGTAGACCTAGCTCAATTTTCTGAGTTACGACACGACGAACAGATTCATCGAGATCGGCTTCGCTGAGTAGACCAGCACGGACAGCTGCTGGAAGATCGTTGTATGCTACCGTTTCCGGAAGCTCGACGTCTAAACCAGCTCGCACTGCAAGTGCGGCAGCATGCGGAGAATCCTTGGCAATACGGTGCATAGTCTCGAGGAATTTAACAGACCAATAGTCAGAAACAACGGTTCCTGTGAAACCCCAGCGCCGGCGCAAAACATCCGTCAATAGGTGCCGTGACGCGGCTGCCGGTTCACCGTCAATATCCGAGTAGGAGTTCATAACACTGGAAACCTTGCCCTCGCGCACCGCCATCTCGAAGGAAGGAAGGATAATATCTTCAAATTCGCGCGGACCGATGGATACCGGTGCGTGGTTGCGGCCCGCTCGGGCAGCCGGGTAACCCGCAAAGTGTTTCAGCGTTGCGAGTACACCGGCCGATTCCAGCCCGCGTACATAAGCTGTACCGAGCATACCCACGAGATAGGGGTCTTCTCCGCAAGTTTCTTCTACGCGACCCCAACGGTAGTCACGCACCACATCGAGAAGAGGGGAAAGACCTTGGTGCACTCCAATAGCGTGCATATCCTCACCGATAGCCTTCGCCATTTTCTCGATAAGATTCGGATTCCACGTTGCTCCCCACGCAATAGCTGCCGGGAAAACAGTGGCGCCCAGGCAGGTAATACCCGTCAGGCATTCTTCGTGAATGATCGCGGGGATATTGAAACGCGAGCGGGAAATAACCCCGCGTTGTAGACGATCCATTTTGTCGGCACCGTCTGATACCGAAATCGGATCTGCACCGTAAATCCGCGATAGGTGACCAAGCCCGTAGCGAGCGGTTTCTTCCCAGCTCAGGCGGTTCTGAGCAAATTCATGCTCCATCGGGGCGACATCCCCGGTAGCCGCAGGCTCGGTGTCATCATCGGGGTGGCCTGAGTTGAGGAGGGAATCGTCATGTTGTTGGCGTTCCCAATAGCTGCCGAGCTGTCCGGCTTTATCTTCCAGGGTCATTTCACTCAAAAGAGCATCCACCCGTTCAGAAGTGGGGAGGCTTTTATCGTTCCATGGTTTCATGATGTGCTACTTTCCGAAGCCGGCGGTAAGGCCGGCAACCATCTGGCGGCGCCCGATCACGTAGGCGACGAAAAGGGGGATAACAGAGAGGACAACTGCGGCAAGTATTGCGGGAACATCCGCGGTGAATTCGCCCTGATAGGTCCACAATGACAAGGGAAGAACCCGTTTACCGCTAGATTGCGTGAGGATCAAGGGGAAAAGGAACCCATTCCACACGTTGAGGGCGTCGTAAATTCCTACGGTGATGAGCGCAGGAGCGGACATCGGTAAAACCAACCGGCGCAGTATTTGCATATTCGTAGCGCCGTCGACCGTCATCGATTCGAAGAGCTCACGCGGAATATCTCGCATGAAGTTCGTCAAAATAAGGATTGTAATAGGAATGGCGAAACCAACCGAAGGGAAGATCAGCGCCCATAGGGTGTCATAAAGTCCAAGCTGGACAATCATGAGGTACACCGGAACGATCGTGGCCTGGATAGGAATCGCAATTCCAAGGAGGAAGAAACGGAAGGTTCGAGTGATTCCACGGGTACGACGGCGAATAATAACGAAAGAGGCCATCACACAAATCGTGAGGGTGACCGCCACCGTGATAATTGTGACGAATAGCGAATTACCGAGGTATAGCCCAAAATCATTCTGAATAACTTCGTTATACGCGCGCAGTGATGGATCACTGGGGATCGCGAAAGCGCCTTCCGTGTAGTAATTCTCGCGTGGGCGCAGCGAGGTCACGATGATGTAGTAAATCGGAATGATCGTGACGAATAGCCAGATCCAGCCGAAGAACCCAGAAACAATGCGGGGCCGGTGCCGCGTCGACATTTTCTTGGTCGCGCGCATGATTAGACTCCCTCCATCTGAGATTCCATATTTTCGGCGCCACTGAGCTTGTTGAGTGCCAAAGAAAACGCCAAGCCAAGTACCACGAGGATGACACCGATAACGGCTGCTGCTCCCATCTCATAGGAACGGAAGCCCGTAAGATACATGTGGAGTGGCAAAATGCGTGTTGCGTGTCCCGGCCCGCCGTTCGTCATCACGAAGATGAGGTCGAAGTACGTAAGTGAACCAACGATCATGAGCGTTGAGGACGTCACAATGGTGTACTTCAACTGCGGGAGAGTAATGGTAAAGAATTGACGTATCGGTCCTGCTCCATCGAGTGTTGCTGCTTCGTACAACTGGATGGGGATCTGTCGTGCACCTCCCTGGTATAGCAAGGAATGCAGCGGGATAAAACACCATGAGATGACGAATAGCACCGTGAAGAACGCTAAATTCGGGTCACCCAGCCAATCCTGTTTGAGGAAAGGTAGGCCCAGGGTTGAAATGCCGAAGTTCGGATCAAGCAACGCTTTGAAGGTAATACCTACTGCCGCTGATGAGAACAAGAGCGGAAGGAAATAGATAGCGGCAAGAACCGCACGGTACCGCTGTTTTCCGGCCATGAAGACGCCTAGTAACAAACTAATGGGAGTTTGAATAAGCCAGGTGAGAACCGTGAGCAGCATGGTCAGTTTGAACGAGTGCATGGTGATGGGATCGCTCAAAACGCGGCGCCACTCACCCAGCCCGACAAATTGTGGAGTTCCGAGGCCGTCCCACTGAGTAAAGGACAGCACGAAAACACCAATCAGCGGTATAACTGCGAAAAATACGAAAAAGGCGAGAGCGGGGACCAGCAGCCAGAGCGAAGGTCCGTAGCTGCTGGTCCGCTTCGCGCGATGCGCTATAGCTTTCATAGCGTCGCATTCATATTGTCAACGAACTGCTGCGGGGTGAGCTGAAGAAGGAACACCTGGCTGAGGTTCGTAAGAAGAGCTTGAGATTGCTCGGAGGGAAGTGCCTGATCCCAGGAAAGCTGGAAATGCTCGGCGTCTCCAAGTGAGCTGTAGATAAAGGATAGGTAATCTGAATCCTTTGCCTTGGCGATCTTGTCATCAATTCCCTTTACGCCGGGAACTGCACCGATCTCGAGCAAATGATCAACATACGCATCGTTGAGATTAATGGTGTTGAGGTAGTCGGTCACGGTCTTCTGCGCATCCTCGGAAGCCTTGGCGGAAACCGACCAGTAGTTTGCGGGGTTACCCACGAGGTTCTTCGGATTTCCCTTTCCGCCAGCAATAGTTGGGAAGGTGGAATAAAGAAGATTTCCAGAGGTAGCAAACGTTGGGTTATCTTCATGGAAGGAGGTCCAGACCCAGGCGCCCTGCAAAACCATGGCGGCCTTCCCGGTATGAACCATGGCAATATCTCCACCCGCATCCGCTGTCACAGAGCCGTAAGCATCACCGAAAGCACCGAGCTCAACAAGTTCCTGGATCATTTCGAGAGCCTTGAGAATTGCGGGATCCGACCATGCTCCCGGTTCTCCATCAAGAACTCTCTGGAAGACTTCCGGACCACCGATACGATCAGTGAGGTACTGGATCCACATGAGATAAGGCCATTGCGATTGCCCCGCTAAGGCAATGGGGGTGACACCTGCAGCCTTGAGAGTTTTCACCGCGTTGAGAAGATCATCCCAAGTTTGGGGAACGGAAAGCCCGTGGGCGTCAAGAACTTCCTTATTGAGGTAGAAGTACACACCCTGCGCCTGGTTAACGGGGAGTGCGTAGACCTTACCGTCAACCTTTCCGGTTTCGAGGATTGCGGGGAAGAGCTTGTTCTGAAGGTCAGCGGTGGAATCTGTTAGGTCAACGACCATGCCGTTATTAACGTAATCACGCAGCGTGCCGCCACCCCAGCTCCACACCAAGGTGGGGGACTGAGGAGTATTGACTGCTGTGCGAATCTTTTCCTTGTATGCGTCATTACCCATGTACTCCACGGCGATCTGACGGTCAGGATTATCGGAATTCCACTTATCGAATGCTGCACGGACTACTTCTTGAGCACCGCCGGTGAGCGCCCAGGCGCTCGCGCCATCACCACCGGCGGAAGGCTTGGAGCCTCCACAGGCACCCAATCCAAGTCCAAGAGCCGCCAAAGCGGCGACTCCTGCGCGGAGAAGACCACGTTTCATCGTTGAAACTCCTGTTCCGGGGATTGCTTTCAACCCTCGTTGGTCGAAACTGTTTCGCGAATCCACCATCAACATGTTTAGTTTCTATCGAAAACAAAGTCCAACGCAAGAGACGTGACTCACACTTTGTTTAGGGTAAAGTCCAGAAAATACGAAAACTCTTTCAAATGGGTGAGCATATCTTTGCTTTTTGCCATTCATAAGTGCGAAACTATTTCGAGAGGAGGTGTGCGGTGTCAAAAAGTAATGTGCAGAGTGCTCGGGTGACACTTCATGATGTAGCCGCGAAAACAGGATTGTCACGCGCAACAGTGTCCAAGGCTTTGAATGATCGCCCCGATGTTTCGGTTGCTACGCGCCTCGCGGTACGAACGGCGGCGGAAGAATTAGGATACCTACGTTCTACTCAGAGCGGGCCGTCCACATTTCCGCATATCGCACTAGTGTCAGATTCCCTTAAATCTCCTTATACAATGGAAGTCATTTCCGGGGCCGCTGTGGAGAGCCAACATATGGGTTTCGGATTGACCGTATGGCAATTAGACGAGACGCCGGATGATTCACCTCTAACACCTCGCGCGATAGAACCACTCTCAGAGGATTGGTTGAGGCTCATCGCATCGCGCGGGTACCTAGGTATAGTCCTCGTAACTGCACCGATTTCCGAAGGTCTTGTATCACTAGCTGAAGATCTCAATATTCCTATTGTTTCCGTTGATTCACCCCAGGTTCCTCCCAAAGGTGTGCGTGAACTTGGAGCGACTAATTGGCGTGGAGGCAAGGATGCCACGGGGTATCTCTTTTCTCTAGGTCATCGTCGTATTGCATTTGTTTCAGGTCCGCCTCGATCTGTCCCCTCGCAAGACCGGATGCAGGGATACCTTTCCGCGCATCAAATTGCTGGTGTGGCAGTGGATGACACGCTTATTGTTGAAGGAGGCTTCACGTTCGAGTCGGGATTTACGGCAGGACGTAAATTATTTACCCAGCCTCGATCACAATGGCCCACTGCAGTTTTTGCCGCATCTGATCAGTCTGCATTAGGAGTAATCGAGGCTGCGCGAGCAACCGGTCTGCGAGTTCCGCGGGATTTGTCAGTTATTGGCTTTGATGACACCCTTATGGCGTGGTCATCATCGCCCCAGCTCACCACGGTACGTCAACCCATTCGCCAGTTGGGCGCTCTTTCGATCCGTACTCTTTTGGATGCTCGGAAAGGTATTGATACGGGAGGAGCGCTTCAGCTCACTACCGAGCTCATTGTCCGCAGCACAACCGCACCTGCTCCTGAACTTATGTAATTACGGAGTTTGCGGTGCCCATGTGTAGGCAACCATTCCCGCCAAAAAACATGTCGTAGGCACCGGGTAAACTGATGGCATGAGCGACAACGGAGCCCCAACTCAGCAAGAACCGCGCGGTCGTGCCACTCGCACGTCCCTGATCGCGGCGCTTCTCGTCCTTGCGCTTGGCCTGGCCGGAGGGCTCTGGTGGTGGTTCAACGGGAGAACTTCCTCAACTCCGGCAGCGGGCCCCTCGGCTAGCGCAACGGCATCGTCTGAAGCGGGCGGAGCAGCAGCTGCGTCGTCGTACCCAAGCGCGGAACCAAGTCCCACGCCGGTGCCCGGTCCCACGGATAAAGAAATGCGCAACGGAACCTATATCCTTCCGGACGTGTGTTACAGCAAACGCAACCCGCCCGCGCCCGTCACGGTAGCGCACGGGAAGATTCTTCCAGACCGTCAAACGGGGATGCAGCCAGGCACCATTTACCTCACTGAGCCGCTGGTGCTGGGAGGCGTGGAATATCGCGCGGTCGCGATGTCCTGCGGGGTGGGCGATCCTGCCATCGGTGCCATCGGGATTTATGACGCGAACCTCAGGCTCGTTTCTTCTATTGGCAACCACCAGTGGGGTGCGGAACAGGGTATCCGCGGCACCCATATCACCCAAGATTATGACGGCCTGTGGTCCTTCAACGTGAGCTCCATGGATTTTGAGGCCGGCCAGGCGCGGATTACGTACACGTCCTATACGCCCGTCGGTGGCGTGACGCGAACCATGGAACGCGCGTATCCGCCGCATTCCACCACCGTGAACTTCGTGTGGAACGGCAGTCAGTTCGTGCAAACGGGGGAGGTGTCCTTCCAGTTCGAGTACGGGCATTCCGTCACCGCACCCTCCGAAGAACGCGCCCAGGCCGACCGGCGCACCCTCGCCACGGCGGGCTCAGAATGGGAAAATCTGCTCCCCGAACTCATCAGCGATCCGCGCCTTGCGGACGAAGAACAACGCACCGCCTCCGCTGCCGCGCACCCCGTCTTCCGTGGGTGCAACGCGCGCGAACCCCTGAGCACCGCAGTCAGCGGCGGGCATGTGAAAGACACCGGCGGGTACGTGAGGGAAACCGACCGCTTTGATGGAAAAGTGCCCGGTGAAGGCGATATCAAACCGCGCCCCACCGATATTCTCTGCGTCTTTTCCGTGGATAACCCGGGAGTTGAGAACGGTCTAGCGGACTACACCTACTACCTTGTGTACGACGGCGCCACCTCCGGCACCCCGCCTCTCATCAACGTAGGGATGCGTCCCTAGCTGCGCGCATATATAGGGGCACCCCAGCAGCGTGCCGCTCAGGATTTTCCGCAGCCGATCCTAACCGCGGCGCTCGCGAGGCACCGCCACAATATCCACCGGCCAATCGGCCAACTCCAGGCGCTGCCCGAAAGCAACGCCGCCCGGCTCCAGCAGCGGGGCATGCTCGGCGCTAAGCTCCACCGGATCAAAACCAATCGCATCGATAAAAGCAGCCACCCGGGAACGCGCGGCGGCGTCGTCCCCCGCAACGCCCACCGTGCGCCGTGCCGGTGCTCCATGCGGGCGTGCCTCCGCACTCAACTCCGTATACCCCGCGTGATTAAGACTCTTGACGATAGCCAGCTCCGGATAACGCGCTTGCAGCGCGGCGGTGGTGTGCCGGGCAGGCGCGGCGCTGGTATTCGATGTGCCGTTGGCCGCGGCGCCATCGGTCGCCTCCCACGCATTCGTGGCATCAACAACAACGCCGCGCACCCCGCTCAAATCAATCGAGGCAAGCGCAGGCTGCGGTAGCGCCAAAATCAAAATATTCGCCGTGCGGGCCAGCTCCTCGAAAGGCACCAGGCGAGCCGTTGGCAGCAACGTGGGCAAAGTGAGATCGTAGAGCGGATTACCCGCGCGCACACTCACCGCCAGCGGGAAACCCGCCTCCGCGGCCAAGCGCCCGATAGCGGTGCCAAGCTTGCCCGCCCCCAGCAGGCCGATCAGATCTTTATCCGCAGTGGTGTTCATGAAGAAAGAACGGAAAGGCTGCGTCGAAGTATTCCCGCGGCTGCGGGCCCTCTTGTGTGGCCACGGCAAGCAGCGATACGCGCCGCTCCGCAACCGATCCGCAACCGATCGGCCAATGACCCACCAGCGCCTCGCCAGCACTCCAAAAATAAAAGCCATTATATCTAAGTGAGTGTAGCCTGACCTTCCTATCTTTTCCGCAACTCCCGCATGACAATAGGGGTAGAAGTGCGATCAATGGAGGGCGTAGTTGTGGAGAAGTGTGCAATTGAAGCATGTCAATTCAAGCATGGGGACATGGGTCTCCTAAAGTCTCCCGATGTCACGCCGGGTATCCCGGGTGTGTTGGGTGCCGAAGCGATGAACCGGCTGCGGGCCGGGGTGCTCGGCGCGAACGACGGAATCGTCTCCGTGGCCGCGGTGGTGATCGCCATGGGTGGCGCGCGGGCCTCGAGCACCGCGATTCTGCTGGCCGGGCTCGCCGCCCTCATTGGTGGCGCAGTATCCATGGCGCTCGGTGAATACATTTCCGTTTCCTCCCAGCGTGATGCGGAACTTGACGCACTGCGGCGCCGGGCGGGTGTAGCGTGTTGGCGCGCCGGGGTAGGCACACCGGGCGCGGAACATGAAGTGGAACATGCCACGGAACATGACATCGTCTCCCCCGTCGGTGCGGCCTTCTCTTCTTTCTTCTCCTTCCTTGCCGGTGGCGCGGTTCCCTTCGCCGCCAGCTTGCTCGCCCCGCTCGGCGCCATCGCCCCGCTCTGTTTCGTGGTCACCATTGCCGCGCTGGCGCTCACCGGTTGGATCGCCGCGTGGATCGGCCAAGTCCCGCCGCTGCACCCCACCATCCGCACCGCCGTGGGCGGTACCCTCGGTCTCGCCCTCACTTTCGGGATGGGAGCGCTTTTCGGTCAAGTAGTGTAGGATTCAATCAGTGGGTGGCTCCGGCTGGTTCTGCGGCGAAGCGCAGCCCGGCCGCGTGGCCCCGACCCACCGGATCTCACCCGGCCCTCGAAAGGACCTGATATGACCTACACCTTCGGAATCGATACTTTTGGCGATGTCACTGCCGATCCCTCCGGCACCAAGCTCAGCCACGCTCAGGTGGTGCGCAATGTGGTGGCCGAAGCGGTGCGCGCCGAAGAAGTCGGCGTCGACATTTTCAATATCGGTGAACATCATCGCGACGATTACGCAATCCCCGCCCCCGATGTGGTCCTCGCCGCGATCGCCACACGCACGCAACGCATCCGCCTCTCCTCCGCGGTGACCGTCCTCAGTTCAGACGATCCGGTCCGGGTGGTCGAACGTTTCGCCACCGTGGATGCCCTTTCCAACGGCCGCGCCGAACTCATGGTGGGCCGCGGTTCCTTCACCGAATCTTTCCCGCTGTACGGCTACAACCTGGCCGATTACGAGGATCTCTTCAACGAAAAACTCTCCCTGCTCACGGAGCTCCTCGCCCGCAACGGCCAACCCGTCACCTGGAAGGGCGGGCACCACACCCAAGCGCTGAACGCCGTGACGCTCTACCCACCACTCGAACACGGTCCACTGCCCACCTGGGTCGCCGTGGGCGGCAGCCCGGAATCGGTGGTGCGCGCGGCACATTACAAGCTGCCGCTCATGCTCGCCATTATTGGCGGCCCCACCTCACGTTTTGTTCCGTTCACGGATTTGTATCGGCGCGCCTGGGAACAGTTCGGGAACGACGGCGCAGCTGAAGTCGGCTACCACTCGTACGGGTATGTTGCTCGCACCGATGAGGAAGCCGTGGCTGACTTCTTCGACTACTACGTGGAAACAAATTCCCGGATAGGGCGGGAGCGCGGCTGGCGCCCGCCCTCGCGGGAGGCTTTCCTCTACGAGGTGCAGAACGGGGCGATGGCGGTGGGATCCCCGGAAACGGTGGCCCGTAAAATCGCCACCGGGATGCGTGAACTGGGAGCCACCCGCTATGACCTGAAGGTCTCCTACGGCTCGCAGCCCCATGAGCAGAATCTTTCCTCTATTGAACTCTTCGGTACCGAGGTGATCCCGCGGGTCAAGGAACTGCTGGCCGCGGCCGAGTAGCAGGACGGCGCGGCCCGGGCCGTTCATGCCCGAGCCGCGCCGCCGTTCACGCTAGTGCTGCCCTTATTAATTTCGCGAAAGTGTGAGCCTGTTGCGAAAGCTCTACTTCTCCGCGATATCTTCGACGATATCCTTGGCCTGGTCAGCCGCGTGCTGTGCGGCTTCCTTGGCCTTATCAGCTAAGTCCTCAGCCGCATCCTTGGCTTCGTGGGCGCCCTCCTTGACGGCGTCCTCCGCCCGGGAGCCAGCACGCTTGGCCTTATCGGCTACGTCCTCAGCTGCGCTTGCGGCGTCGTCCACAACATGTTCCGCAGTTTCCGCAACTTCCTCGGCACCGGCCTTGGCGGTATCTTCCGCGGGAGCCTTCACGCCGTCCACATCCTCCCAATAGGCTTCCGCCCAAGGATCTTCCGTGGGCTGGGAGCGCTTCCACAGGTAGTAGACCGCAACCCCGAGGCCGCCGACCAGTGCGATAGTGCCGATAACCCGGCCCTTCCGGCGGGACTTCTTCACCGGTTCGGGAGTCTGAATCTCGCGCGAAGCCACCCGCGCGATCTTCTGACCGCGTTCGGCCACCGTGCCTTCCCCCTTGGCTGCCTCAGCGGCAGCATGCAGGGCGCGCTGGGCGCGCGGGAGGTAATCGTTACGGACGTTCTCCACGAATTCCGACGCATTATCGCGAGCCTGCTCCACGTAGGGCTTGGCCTTCTCCGCAAGATCGCTGCCCACCGACTTCGCCTGCTCCACGTAAGGCTTCGCCTTCTCGGCTAGTTCCTGGGCGCGTGGTGCCGCCCATTCGTAACCTTGATTTGCGTAATCGCTCAGGCGTTCACCAGCCTGCTTCGCGTAATCCTGGAAATCAGAAGCGGCGCTCTTCGCCTTATGTTCCCACTTCTTTTGGTGCCGCTTCCCCTTGAGCTGGGCTTTCTTTGCGGTGCGTTCGGCCTGGCCGCGCAGGTCATCGATCTTCGCCATAATGGCGTCAACCTCCCGCTGCGCTTTCTTGGCCCGCTTGTCCGCGCGGCTTCGTCCACAAGCCATCGTTGACCTCCTACCGTTGAACCACAGAATTTTCCTGCGATTGAGTACCCCTCTATTGTTTCACTTTTCGCACCCTATTTGTCACTTGAATCACGTTTGCTTTTCGCGTGGCATAAAACCATGAGGTGTGCGAGACTTGAGCGCATGGAAGCAATTTTTCACACAAGCGAAGGCGATATTCGCGTCGAACTCTTCCCGAACGAAGCGCCCGAAACGGTCGCTAATTTCACCGGACTAGCTCGCGGTGAACGCGAATGGACCAATCCCGCCACCGGTCAGGCTTCGACCGATCCGCTGTACAACGGAACGATCTTCCACCGCGTGATCTCCGGTTTCATGATTCAGGGCGGGGATCCGCTCGGTAACGGCACCGGTGGTCCCGGTTACACGTTCGACGACGAAATCGCCCCCGGCCTCAACTTTGACGCCCCCTACGTGCTGGCCATGGCCAATGCCGGCACCCGCTTCGGCAAGGGCACCAACGGGTCGCAGTTCTTCATCACGGTGGCCCCCACCCCGTGGCTGCTTGGCAAGCACACCATCTTCGGGAAGGTAGCCGATGAGGAATCCGTCAAGGTTGTGGATAAGATCGCCGCGGTTCCCACCGGAGGGAATGATCGCCCGCTCAATGACGTGGTGATTTCCTCCGTCGAGGTTATCGACTAAGTAATAGCGAAGTTTCCGCATACGTGATGAGCGGGGTGGTACTCAAGTGCCACCCCGCTTTTGTATGTCCGCGCCGCCGCCCGCTCCATTGCTGCCCGCTCCGCTGGCCCTTCTGTTACACGCGCCGCTGCCCACCGCGCCGGAACACTCAACTCAACACTCACATACATGAGTGTTGAGTTGAGTGTTAAGTTGAGAGCTTGCGGGTGCGCCCAGATTTTTACTTGGGTTAGGAATGGATGAGAGGGCGGATAAGGCGCTAAATGACCAGGTCAAATCGACTATAGCCAGATTTTTCGCGCTCGCGAGCCGGTTACGTAATACGTGCCGGTAACACTCATCCCAACACTCAACTTAACACTCACATACATGAGTGTTGAGTTGAGTGTTAAGTTGAGAGTTCGTAGGATGGCAGTATGCACATCCCCACAACAAGCGAGGAAACGGACCGCCTTGTTGCAGATTTTCGCCAGCAAGGGCGCGATTCTCAGCGCATCGAGGTGAAAGCAGCCGCGCATGGCTTGCCGAAAAGTATTGTGGAGACGCTCTCGGCATTCAGCAATGGATCAGGCGGTTTGATTGTTCTTGGGCTTGATGAGGCGCATGGTTTCACACCGGTTCCTCATTTCTCAGCAACACGAATCTATGATGCGCTCGCGGGTGTGTGTAGCGATAACCTCACGCCGCCGGTGCGCGCGGATATTTCCATGGTTCCGTACGGGGACATCACGCTGGTCATGGCCGTTATCCCACCGCTCCAGCCACGAGATAAACCCTGCTACGTCACCGCCCGCAATGTATACGGCGGTTCCTTCATTCGCACCGGCGACGGTGATCGCAAACTATCCGCCTACGAAATTGATCGCCTCCTGGAAAACAAAACACAACCGCATTGGGATACCGACCTGGTGGAAGAAGCCGGCCTCGACTCCCTCGATGATGATTTAGTCCACGCGGTTCTGGAACGCGAACGTCTCAACCATCCGCGCATTTTCGGGAAACTACCGGACGAAACCGCGATGGCACAGTTGCGTATTATCGGCACGGGCGTGGACGGGAAGCTCCATCCCACCCTTGCAGGCCTCCTCTGCCTCGGCACCTATCCCCAGGAATTCTTCCCGCGCCTCACGGTCACCTACGCGGTATATCCGGGATCAACGAAAGCTTCCTCGCTTTCCGGGCAGCGGCATCTGGACTCGGGGACTCTGGCGGGTCCCATTCCGAGCCTGGTGGCCGACGGTGTCGGCGTCGTCGCAAAAAATATGCGCGTGGGTGGCGTGGTGCGCGGTGCTTTCCGGCATGACCTTGTGGATTATCCGCTCGTTGCGGTGCGTGAGGCGCTCACGAATGCGCTGATGCATCGCGATTATTCTCCGGTGGCGCGCGGTACGCAGGTGCAGTTGAACCTCTACGCGGATCGTTTGGAGGTAATCAATCCGGGCGGGCTATTCGGCACGGTCACCATTGATTCCCTAGGTACAACCGGACTCTCCTCCACCCGGAATCAATTCCTGGCTCGGTTGCTGGAATCTACGCCCTTCGAAGAAGGTGGTTTTGTGGCGGAAAACCGGGGGAGTGGCTACCAGGAAATTATGACTCAGCTGGAGCGGGAAATGCTTCCTCCCGCGCGGCCTGTCGACCGTCTGGATAGTTTTAGTCTGACTTTCGAGCGCCGCCGCATGACACCCGCGGAGCAGGGTGCCGCTGCGGGGACCTCCTCGCGTGAACGTATTCTCGACTATTTGCGCACGCATGCCAGCGCCACCAGTCGTGAACTGGCCGGAGCTGCCGGAATTAGCCTGGGCGGCACCCGAGCGGTTCTTAATACGCTGGTTACCGAGGGTGAGGTGCAGCGCACCGAACCGAAGACGAGCCCGAAGCAGCGTTACCGCCTCGCCAAGCCCGGCGCTTAGCTGCCTTATCGCTCACACCCGCGTGCTGTCCGGTACGCTTAATGCAGAGTTGTCGAGCGGGATGACCGCGCAGAGAGGCCGAAAGTGCACAACGTTCCCAAGAAGCGCCGTCTTCAGATCCGCAAACCCGTTCCCTACGTCACCATCACGCTTATCGTGGTAAACGTGGCGGTTTTGCTGGCCCAATGGCTCGACGCGCGCGTGGGGCAAGTCCTCATTTTCGCCCCCGGTATCGCCCACGAAGAGCCCTACCGTTTCATCTCCTCCACGTTCATGCACGCCGGCTTCACGCATTTGCTTTTCAATATGTATGCGCTGTGGCTGATCGGTTCGGTGCTCGAGCGCATGATCGGCTGGTGGCGTTTCCTGGGGTTGTACCTGCTCAGCGCGGTGGCCGGGAACGTCATGGTCCTTTACACGGTCTCCACCGACATCGACTACTACACCGGCACCGTCGGCGCATCCGGCGCGGTTTTCGGCATTTTCGCGGCGATGTTCGTGGTGCTGCGGCGTTTCGGCGGCAGCTTCACCCAAATGGCCGTGGTCATCGGGATCAACCTGGCGATCAGCTTCCTGCCCGGCACCAATATTTCCTGGCAGTCCCACGTGGGCGGGCTCCTTATGGGTGCGCTGCTCATGGCTTTTATTTCCCGTCGGCGTCACGTCTCTCGCGCGCTCACCGCCCGCGACATCGCGATTTTGCTGCTCGGCGCGGCATTCCTGGTGGCCGCGGTTTTCTTCGGGTACCGGTAGGGGTGCGGCACGCTGCGCCGTCGTTCTTTTTCTTGGTACGACGACGCCGCCACCTCGCAATTCGCACCCAAATAACATCGATGTAATTATCCACAGGGTTATCCCCGGTTGGGGATAACGGGGCCCTGAGCTGGGTATGCGCTCCGGGCGGTTTCGCGGACTTCGCGATAGTGCGCAGGGTCACTTATTTTTCAATGTGCATGCCTATATTCTGAAAATTACCTGGGAGTATAGCGCTGATCGAAGGAGACATATATGCGCACAACAGCACTCATGTTGGCGGGAACGCTTCTCGCCCCGCTGGCAGTCCAGGCCCTGCCCGCCGCACCTGCGCAAGAGCCAGCCCGGCTGGTGTGCGGCGCGGGAAAAATGACCCCGGATCAGATGCGGGCCTGCCTGGCCAAAGCTATTAAAGATCGCGACGCCATCGTCGCTGAGCTGGAAGCCAAGGGGATTGATGTGGCCGAAGCGCGTAAGCTCGCGCAGGAATGGGCCAAGGCAGATAAGGACCGCAGCACCTGGGAAGCGCGGTATAACCAGGAAAAGTACTACGTCGATAACTTTGATCAGGTGAAGAAGACGTACGACGATGCCGCAACCCAGCTTGCGGCGGCTCAGCGTGAATTCGATCAGGCTCAGGCGGAATATAACGCTGCCACGCAGCCTGATCCGGCGGCCGTAGCGGCGGCGCAACGCCAGATGGATAGCGCGAATGCTGCGCTCGAGGCTTCCAAGCGGGAAGCCCAGGCCCGTTGGAATCGCGGCTCGCTCGGATTCTTCGAGGCGATGGGGGATACGGCCGCGGTTGAGGCTTTCTCTGAGACGGGTACCGTCAATGACGTTCCGATTCCGCAATACACCAAGCTTGGGCAACCCGGGGATGCCACCAATCTGGATCTCATGCGCGAGTCGATTCACCGGGTCGATAAGCTCAATGAGCTGCGGGCGCGCCACGGGCTCGCCCCACTGAAGATTTCTTCCGGTCTCATGGCTCACGCTCAGATCAATGCCAATGTGAATGTGCATGGCGGCTTCTTCGATCACGTGGGTGGTTTCAATTACGGTGAGAATATTGCCGCCATGCCCAGCCGCAATGGGGATCCCTTCACCTTGTGGTATGACAAGGAAAAAGCAGAGTATGACCGGGGCGTGCGTGGCCCGAGTGTGAGCCACTACATCAATATTATTGATCCGGGCTATGTGACCACCGGCTTCGCCATCGCGGATCCCGATCAATTGCCCTATTACTTCTTCGGGAACACCTTCGCGAGGAAGGGCATGATTGGCGATCAGTTCCTGCCCGGCTACACCACCGCTGAGTACCTGGCCCGCCTGGATGGATATATCGGGAGTGCGCGGGAAAATATGACCCATGGGACTCCCGAGGCGCGCCGCGCGGTGGTGGAAGCACAGGATGCTTTCCAGCGCGCGAATGCGGGTAAGGAAGATCCGGCCGCGCGGGCGAAACTCGATCAGGCCAGGGATACTTTGAAGAGCGCTCGCAGCGTCCACTTCGTTGCCAAGCACTCCTACGACGAAGCGCTCAAAGCCCAAAAGAGCTTCCCGGAAACCAAGAAGTCCCGCGCCGAGGCCCTGGCGCATTTCAAGGATATTGATGCCAAACTTTCCGAAGCTAGCGATCTTATCGCGAAGCTCGCCAAGGCCGAAGCTGAGGTGCTGCGCGCCCAAGAGTGGGTGGACCGGATCGATACCCCGGGGCGCCCGGCAGATACCGGCAACGTGTTCTACGTGTCGAATGACTGGACATCCACCCAGGCATCCTCGGTGTTCTCCTATGGCCGAGCCCGCGATGAAGTGCTTGTCGGTGACTGGAATGGCGACGGTACGGATACTTTCGCGGTGCGCCGCGGCAATATGATCTACGTGAAGAACTCCGTGGACGGGGGCGCCGCCGATATCGCCTTCAGCTACGGACGGGTGGGCGATGAGATCCTCGTCGGTGATTTCGACGGCGATGGCCGCGATACTTTCGCGGTCCGGCGCGGCAACACCTTCTATGTTCTCAACTCGCTCCACAGCGGGAACGCGGACCAGGTCATTAACTACGGCCGCTACGGCGACACCGTGTACGCCGGTGACTTCAACGGAGACGGTATCGATACTTTCGCGGTGCGCCGCGGTAGCACCTACTTCGTGAAGAACCACATCTCCTCGGGAATCGCGGATCATGTATTCGCTTACGGGCGCGCTGGAGATGCCACCATCCTGGGTGATTTCGACGGCGATGGCCGTGATACTTTCGCGGTGCGGCGGGCCAACAACATCTACGTCAAGAACTCGCTGGGTACTGGTGATGCTGATGCTGTGCTCACCTACGGGCGCGTGAGCGACGAGCTCTACGTGGGCGATTGGGACGGAAACGGAACCGATACCCCGGCGGTGCGCCGCTAGCGATCAGCCGCCGTGGCACATATACAGCGCGGGCCGGTTGTTTGGATCAGTTCCAAACTTCCGGCCCGCGGTTGTGTCTACATGCGCCACTTCTCGGTCAGTGACGCGAGGGTTTGTCGCTTAGAGCGCCTCACCCAGGCTGGTGCCGACGGCGCGCGCCGCGGCCACCCAGGGGTGATCCACCGGGACCAACTTGTCCTTCCCGGCCACATCCTCGAGCGGCACCGGCACGGCCTGCCCGTTCTGGGAGGCGATCATCACGCCGGATTTCCCGTGCGCCACCACATCGGCGGCCGCGCTCCCCAGCACGGTTCCCAGCAGCCGGTCCGCGGCGTCGGGAATTCCCCCGCGCTGCACGTAGCCAAGGATGGTTACGCGTGCCTCCAAGCCAGTGGCCTCCTCCAGCTGCTGCGCCACCAGGAAAGTAGATTCGCGCTCGTTTTCCTCAATGGAACGCCGGTGGCTCTTCGCCGCCTCCTTCGCCTCCGGGGTGGGGGCGTGGCGTACTAGGTCATTGGCGGCGGCCAGCTGGGCTGCCACCGGAATAGAATGCGCGCCTTCGGCCACGGCCACCACGGAGAAAGGCCGCCCATTTTCCGCCCGCCGCCGGATCGACGCCGCACACGACTCAATCGAATACGGGATCTCCGGGATGAGAATAATATCGGCCCCTCCGGCAATCCCGGCACCCAGCGTAAGCCACCCGGCCCGATGCCCCATCAGCTCCACCACGATAATGCGGTGATGGGAATGGGCGGTGGAATGGAGCCGGTCAATAGCATCGGTGGCGATAGACAGCGCCGTCGAAAAACCGAAGCTGGTGTCCGTGTGCATGATGTCGTTATCGATGGTTTTGGGCAGGTGGATAACGGGCAGCCCGGCCTGCGCCAGCCGATTCGCGTTCTTCGCGGTCCCGCCCCCGCCGATGCACACCAGCGCATCGATATGCTCATCTTCGAGGTTCTGGGCGATCTGCGGAATCATATCCACGTACCCGCCGTTGCCGTCCGGGAACTTATGGACCTTATCGCGCGAGGTGCCCAGCATCGTGCCACCCTGCGTCAAAATCCCGGCCAGCGAATCCGAATCCAGCGGCATATAGCGGTTATTGACGAGCCCGGTAATACCGTTGCGGTACCCCACCAGCTCCATGCCGTACTTGCCCATCGCGGCTTTACCAAACCCGCGGATGGCGGCATTGAGGCCAGGGGCATCACCGCCGGCAGTGAGGATACCGACCCGCTTCACTGCTTTCCCCATCGGCTACTTCCACCCCATCGTCATGAGGAAGCCCACGATCATGAAGCCGAAGCCGAGGAACAGATTGCCGTTATTCCACCCCGGAATGGGGAAACGGCCACCCGTCACGTAAGCGAGCACCACCACGATAAGGCCAATGATCATGAGCGTGCACATGACCGGCGCCCACCAGCTCGGCGAGCGGCGATCCTTCTGCGCGACCTTACGGGAGCGCTTCGCCTCATCCTTTTCCCGAGTGGCCTGCGCTGCAATATCGCGCTTGGTGCCGGGGCGGCGCACGTCCTTCGCCGAGGGAGCAGAGCTCTTGCGCGACTTCCGAGCCGGGGCAGCGTTGCCGGTGGCTTCCGAAAGTTCGGGTTCGTCAAACTGTTGATCTGTCATGTTCTACCTTCCGCGGTTCCTTCCGCCCCTAAGCCTAACGAAGTAACGCGCCCGGTGGCGCGCTCAATCGCGCGATTCCTCTGGTATTTTTTCACAAAAGCCGGCGCGGGGCCATGTGCGCGGCCGCTGGCGGGTGGCGCGCGGGCGTAGCGGCGCCGTCGTTCCTAAAAATGAGGGGAGTTATCTCACCGCATTTTTCGAGCCGAAACCACTATTCTGTTTCTAGTACGAATCCGGTGGCAGTGGAAGGTGAGACTATGCGCGAACAGCAGCCCGAACGAGGGCGCCGTGCGGGAAGGCGCGCGGCAGAAGGAAACGCCGCTCGCGCTCCGCGGCACGAAGCTGTGGGGCGGTACCGCCCGGCTACCGCCAGTGCAGGTACGCCGCCGCAGCAGCCTGCCGCACCGGCCGCCACCGCCACCATCAACGCAACCCGGGCAGGCGCACCCGCCCGGCGCCGCGGCGGCATCCTCAACGCAATTATCGGCGTGATCGGGGAGCTACTCATTACCGCGGGAATCGTGGTGGGCCTCTTTATCGTGTGGCAGGTCTACTGGACTGACCTGGGCGCGAACCGCGATCAGGCCCAGCAGATCGAAACCGTCAATAAGCAATGGGGCGATCCGCGCGGCACCACCAAGGTGGGGACCCCGCGCACCGATGCCCCGCCGGCCCCGGATCACGTGAATCGCACGGGTGACCTGGAAGGCATTATTTACATCCCGCGCTTCGGTGCCGATTGGCGCTATACCGTCAAATACGGCGTGGACCTGGAAGCCGTGGTGGATACCGGGAGTTTTGGGCATTACCCGGATACCCAGTACGTGGGGGAGATCGGTAATTACGCGATCACCGCGCACCGCCAGACCTACGGCGCGGCCATGCGCGATGTGCCCGAGCTCCAACCAGGCGACCCGATTATTGTGCAAACCAAGAACGCCTACTACGTCTACAAGGTCACCGAGCACGAGGTTGTGCCGCCTACACAGGTAGGCGTGCTGGCGCCGGTACCGAATAAGCCGGAGGAGGCGCCCACCCAGCGCATCCTCACCATTACCACCTGCCATCCGCCCTTTGTGTCCAGCGACCGCTGGATTACCTACGCCACCCTCGATCACTGGGTCGACGCCGCCGAGGGCGCCCCGGCGGAGCTGGTGAAGTAAAAAGTAGGCGGCCGGCTCGCCCCGGGGTGGGCACTAGCAGATATACGTGAAGAAGAAACGGAGCATGCAATGTACGGATTTATTTGGCGGCACCTGCCCGGCCCGACGTGGTTGAAGGTCATCGAGGCCCTTATCATTATCGCCGCGATTGTTTTCGCGCTCTTTGAGTGGGTTTTCCCCTGGATAAATACCGTTTTCCGCCCGCAGGACACCACCATCACGCAGTAGTTGGCCACGGGGTTGCCGGAACCTGATAACTGGCTATGTGGCTAGCCGGACCACAGCTAGGACGCAGTGGTTGGCCACGGGGTTAGTCGGACCACAGCTAGCACACGATAGCGCGGTACCAGCCCCTGCGGGGGCGGTACGTGTTGTCAGAGCTGTACTTCGCATGTACGACATCCGCAGTACATCCCGGAAAAAACACCCCGCCCCGCCGGCTAGAAAATAGGAAAGCGGAAAGCCGGCGGGCGGGGTGCTCGGATAATGCAACCTCTCGGCATGAGCGCCCGCAAATAGCAACACCACAACGCGATGGCTTGTAAAATGCAGCTTCTCGACGCGGAAGGTCTCAGAGAGCAACGCCTCAGCACACAGGTGCCGCAGAAAGCAACACTCTGGGCCAGGAGTTCACAAAAAGCAACGCCAGCGCACGATTTGGAAAAGTTAATGTAGTTTTGGTTGCATTTTGCGGACCGGTCCGTGAGCAACCCGGTTTCCGGTAGCTACTTACCCGTTCCCCTGCCCGGTGGGTGCGGGGTTGGGGTGCGCGCCGCCCGCGCCACCGTTACCTCCCGATCCGCCAGAGCCGGAACCACCAGAACCGGAGCCGGCGGGCGGAGTACTCGGGGTGGGAGTGGGCGCCGGGGCGATGCCCACGGTAATACGCATCTCGGTATCGCGCTGAACCACGGTACCCGGAGCAATGCTCGCATCCACGACCTTGCCGACCTTCGCCGGGTCGGTGACCTCCTGCTCGCTTTGGCCCACGACCGTGAGGCGAGCATCGCGCAATGCCGCCCGCGCTTCATCTACGCTCATTCCGCGTACATCCGGAACTGCCACATTGCCGCTGGCTACCTGCAGCTTCACGGTACTGCCGGGCTTCACGCTTTCGCCCACATTCGGGCTGGTAGACACCACCCGGTCGCGGTCCTCGCTCGGGTCATTAACCTGCTCCATACCGCCCACGGTCAGCCCCGCCGCGCGTAGCGCCTGGGATGCCTGATCCGTGCTCATCCCCACCACATCGGGAACCTGCACGGCGGACGGACCGGAGGAGAAATGCAAGGTCACGCGGCTGCCTACATCCACGGTGCTCCGCATCGCCGGATTGGAGGACACAACCAGCCCCTTGTCCACGGTATCGCTGGACACATCCGTGCCGCGCACGAATTCCAGGCCCAAGCTGGTGAGCTGTTGGCTGGCCTGCACCTCGGTCCACCCCACCATATCGGGGATCGCCACCTGCGCCACCGCGGTTTCGGTGGGTTGCGGTTCGGCGGAGTCGCCCCGCCCGGACAGGAAGAACCAGCCCAGGATCCCCAGGGCAATAACAAGCAGAGCCACCCCGCCCCAAATGAAGGGCGCACTGGACTTCTTCTTTACCGGCGGTTGCGCTCCGGTTGCCGTGGGGTCATAACCGGGATAGCTCCCGGTGGGGTAGCTGCCCGTGGGGTAGGCCCCGGGGTAGGCGCCCGTCGGGTACCCACCCGGGTAGGTGGGCGCGCCGCCCGGCTGCGCCGTCGTACTAGAAATCGCACCCGCACCGGCACCGCCCGCGGCACCCGCACCGGCACCGCCGGCGCCCCCAGCGGTCGCGGTGGGATAAGCGGTGGTGGAGGCGGGGCGGGCGTTAGTGGCCGAATAGGCTTGCGTAGCGGCCGTCGCGGCATTTGCCCCGGCCGCGCCAATACCAGCAACACCGGCACCAGCAACACCGGCCGCACCAATCGCCCCCGTCCCGTAAGCATTCCAGGAGGAAACCGCCGGGGCGTCCACGCCTTCCCCGCGTGCCGCGGCCAACAGGTCCGCGCGGAATTCGGCGGCGTCCTGGTAGCGGTCCTCGCGGCTCTTCGCCAGGGATTTCATGACCACGCGGTCAATGGCGTCCGGGATATCGGAAGCGATCTGGGAAGCCGGCTTGGGAGTTTCAGAAACGTGCTGGTAGGCCACCGCCACCGCGCTATCGCCCACGAAGGGCGGGCGCCCGGTGAGGAGCTCATACAGCACGCAGCCGGTGGAATACAGGTCGGAGCGCGCATCCACCACTTCCCCGCGCGCCTGCTCGGGGGAGAGGTACTGGGCGGTGCCCACCACGGAGTTCGTTTGCGTCATCGTGGCAGCGGAATCGGCAATTGCGCGGGCGATCCCGAAGTCCATGACCTTCACCTTGCCGCCGGTGGTGAGCATAATATTGCCCGGCTTGATATCGCGGTGAATGATGCCTTCGTGATGGGAGTATTCCAGCGCGGAAAGCACCCCCACCACGATCTGCACGGCCTCCCCGATGGGTACCGGGTCCCCGCCGTGCAGCAGGGAGGCCACGGTGCGGCCCTTGACGTACTCCATGACGATATAGGGCAGCGCCAGCTCGGTGCCGCCCGCAGAAGTCACGGTTTCTTCCCCGGTGTCATACACGGACACGATGGAGGGGTGGTTGAGCGCGGCCGCCGATTGCGCCTCACGCCGGAAACGGGCCAGGAAGGTGGCATCCTGCGCCAGGTCGGTGCGCAGGATCTTAATCGCTACCGTGCGTGAGAGCCGGGTGTCGTAGCCGAGATGTACTTCGGCCATACCGCCTCGACCGATGATCTCGCCCACCTGGTAGCGGTTGCCGAGTACGCGGGGGATATCATTCACGTCGCGTCACCTTTCTGCTGAGCATCTGCTTAGTTCACCTTAGCTTCAAGTACTGTGCGGGCAAGGGGGGCGGCAACGGAGCCACCGTCGCCATTCCACACGGCATTGCCCGAATTCTCGACCACCACGGCCACGGTATAGGCAGTGTCCCCGATGGTCGCATTCCCCACGAACCACGCGTGCGGGGGGATATCGTTCGTGATTTCCGCGGTCCCGGTTTTCCCGGAGGTTTCAATCCCGGGGAGGGTGAAGAGGTACCCGGTGCCGTTCTTGACCTCGTTGACCATCATCTGGTGCATATACCCCGCGGTTTGCTGGCTCATCGCGCGGGAGAGCACTTCCGGTTCGCTTTCGCTCACGGGTTCGAGATCCGCGGTGAGGGTGCGGCGCACCAGATTCGGTTTCATCACCACGCCGTCATTAGCGATCGCCGCACCGACCATCGCCATCTGCATCGGGGTGACCCGAATATCGCGTTGGCCGATGGAATCCATGGCGAGCGCCGCGGCGTCCGCGGGGGCGGGGAAACGCGAAGCGGAAACGGGTAGCGGCGTGGAAAGCTCGCTGTTGAAACCGAATTTTTCGGCCTGCGCCACCATTTTTTCCGGGCCCACCGCGATCCCGCCGATCGCGAACGGCGTATTGCACGATTGCGCGAATGCCTCGGTGAGCGTAACTTTCCCGGAGCCGTCCCCGCAGGCGGCCTGCCCCGGGTTCCACATATCGTGCGTGGTCCCCGGCGGCACGAAGGTGCGGGGGGCCTCCACCAGCGAATCTGGGCTCAGCCCGAGGTTCTCAATCATCGCGGTGGCGGTGAGCAGCTTGAACGACGAGCCGGGCGCGTACTGATCCCCGCCGGTAGCCCGGTCGATGAGCGGCGTGGTGGGATCGGTTTCGAGAGCCTGATAGTTCTCGCGCGCGGCCGCGGTATCGTGCGTGGCCACGCCGTTCGGGTCAAATCCGGGGGTGGAGACCTGCGCCAGAATATCTCCGGTGCGGGAATTAAGTACGACGACGGCGCCGCGCTGGTTACCCAGCGCGGCGGCTGCGGCCTCCTGGAGCTGGGGATCAATAGTGAGCTCAACGCCCCCGCCCTGAGGTTGGGAACCGGTAATAAGCTCTTCGATACGTTGACCGGCCAGGGAGGAATCCGAGCCGCCCAGGACCGGGTTCATGGCGCGTTCCAAGCCCGTCATCGAGTTATGGGCGATGGAGTAGTAGCCGGTGAGATTCGAATAAATCTCCGGGCGCTCGTAAACGCGCAGGTAGTTGTAGGCATCGTCGATGGGCTGGGAGGAAACAATAGATTCCCCGGCCACGATAATGGGACCGCGCTGGGTACCGTATTCGCGGTAGAGCGTCCGCACATTCCACGCATTGGCGTTGAGGCTGGCGGCCTGGAAGAACTGGATCGCGGTGGTGGAGCCGGCCAAACCTAAGAACATGACCGCGAGGACCGCGACAAGCTGGCGGATAGGGCGATTCACGGGCGCACCACCTCCGTGCGGGCATCGTCGCTCTCACTATCGCCCTCACTAACGCGCTCATCGGCGTTCCCGCGCAGGATCGCGAGTTCATCGGTGGTGGGCAGCGGGCGTGCTTCTTCCGGGCGGCGGGCGGTGTGCGACATGCGGATCAACAGCGCGATAATGATCCAGTTCGTCAGCAGTGCCGAGCCGCCGTGCGCGAGGAAAGGCAGGGCCAGGCCGGTCAGCGGGATAATGCGCGTCACCCCGCCGATAACGATGAAGCATTGCAGCCCGAGCACGAAAGACAGCCCGGAAGCGAGGAGTTTGCCGAAGCCGTCGCGCGATTCCAGGGCAACCCGCATGCCGCGACTGATGAGAAGCAGGTAGATGCACAGGATGGCACCCACGCCCACCAGGCCGAGTTCCTCAGCGAAAGAGGCGTAAATGAAATCGGAATGCGCCGCGTAAACCAGGTTCGGGTAGCCGCGCCCCAGCCCCGCCCCGAAGAGTCCCCCGGAGGCCATGCCGAAGAGCCCCTGAACCACCTGGTAGGAGCCGCCGACGGCGTCGTACAGTTCCGGGTCGAAGGGGTCGAGCCAGATCGCGAAACGGGCCTGCACATGGGATACGGTTGTTGAAATGAACCACACCCCGCCCACGGTGAGGAGCGCGCCGATGGCCAGCCAGGAGACCTGCTCGGTGGCCACCCACAGCATCGCCACGAAAAGCCCGAAGAAGAGCAGCGCGGTGCCGAAATCGCGTTCAAAAACAAGGACTCCCATGCACAGCGCCCAGGCGATAAGAACCGGGAGGATATGGCGGGCCTTAGGGAGGCGAATTCCCAGGATTTTCGGGCCGGCGAGCGCCAGGTTATCGCGTTCGGTCACGAGGTAGGCCGCGAAGAACACCGCGAAACAGATTTTCGCGACTTCGGCCGGCTGGAAGGACATCCCGCCCACCGCGATCCACAGGCGCGAACCGTTGAGGGTGCGGCCCAGCGGGCTGAGCGGGAGGAGGAGCAGCACCACCCCGGCGATGAGCGAGGTCCACATGTAATTTTGCAGCACCCGATAATTGCGCACGAGCAGCACCGTGACGGCGAAAAATACCAACGCGCCAGCGGTGAGGATGAGCTGGCTGCGGGCGTGATCGGTATCCGCCGCGGCATCCACCCGGTAGATCATGGCCAGGCCCAGCCCGTTGAGGGCGATCGCGCAGGGGAAAAGCACCGGGTCCGCGTAGGGGCACAGTGCGCGAATAAGCAGGTGGCAGGCGAATACCAGGGCGGCGCCGGCACCCACCACCAGCGCGAAGCTGGGCGGCAGCCCGGTATTATCCAGCCCGGTCCACACCAGGTAATAGGCACCCACCCCGATGGCTCCGGCCAGGAGCAGCAGGGTGATTTCCGGCCAGCGGCCGCGGCGCGTGCGCGGGGGAACCACCGTACTCATCGGTTCTCTCCCGGGTTCGCGGGCGTGGGTGTTGCCGCGGTGCCGGGCGTAGCGGGCGCCGGCGTTGGCTCGTTGTTCTGGGCTTTTTGTTCTCGGAGTGCGGCGACGACGGCGCGCGCTTCGCGCAGCGAAGCGCGCGTGATGGGCGTGGCAAGGCGATCTTGGGCCACCGGGGTGAGGTCGCGGACCTGGAGATCAGTAGCTTCCGCCGCGTGGGAGAACTCCAGCGGGCCGAGCCGCTGCGGAATTCCCTGATAGATCGTGACGATGCCATTGTTATTGGCCACGTAGTAGCGGCTCTGGGTCCAGCGGTAAGCGCCGACAAGGCCGGCCACAGCCAGGGCCACGACGGTCAGAATAACCGCCAAACGCGCTCCCCAACGCGCGCGAGGAGCGCCCTCCGCGCCCGAATCCCCGCGGCCCACACCGGACGTGCCGCGGCCCACGCCGGACGCGCCGCCGGCGGCCCCGCTCGCCGGGCTAGTTTTTGCGGATTTATTCTTGGGGCCGGTGCCCGAAGATGTGCCAGCGCCGGACACGGCGCAGCTTCCCGACCTATCTTTTCCAGCCGGAGCCACTGACCCGTTTGTGCCCGCGCCACCATCAGCGCCACCATCAGCCGCAGTCGCAGCTGCAGCACCCACGCCAGCGCCGGCCCCGGCACGAGCATTTTGCGTCAACGTCGCCGCCTTGGCCGCGGCGGAATTACCCCCGCGGGTGGGCCGGCGGTAATCACGCGCCGCCGAACCGACCACAATGGGTTGGGAGGGCAGCGGGCTGGTGAGTGCGGCGTCGTCCACAACATCCGCAAGAATCACGGTGACGTTATCGGGGGCGCCGGCCGCCAACGCTAAATCGATGAGGTGTTCGCCCAGCTGGTGCAGGTCGGGGATCGCGGACATGGCGTGTTCGATGGTGTCGTGCGCAACCACGCCAAATAGGCCGTCCGAGCACAGCAGCCAGCGGTCGCCCACCCGGGCTTCCCGCACGGATTCATCCAGTTCCACCTCGCCGGGGGTATCTCCGAGCGCCCGCATAATCACATTGCGCTGCGGGTGGTGTTCGGCTTCCTCCGGGGTGAGCCGGCCGTGATCCACGAGGTACTGAACCAGAGTGTGATCATGCGTGACCTGGCCGAGCTTGCCATCCCGCAAAAGGTAGGCGCGCGAATCACCGATATGAACCATCGCGAGCTTATTCGAGGCACGCAGCATGGCGATGCAAGTGGTACCCATACCCGCCATTTTCGGGTTCTCCGCAACAAGCTCGAGCATATCGTCATGCGCGGCTTCCACCGCGCGGCGCAGCAGCGGCAGCAAATCATCGGCGGCGTGCACATCATCGACAGCCACCAGATGCCCCACCGTGACCGATGACGCGATATCTCCGGCGGCCGCCCCGCCCATTCCATCTGCCACAACGAGCAAATGAGGCGAGGCGTAGCCACCGTCCTGGTTATTGGAACGAACCAGGCCGACATCGGAAAACGCCGCGTAGCGTAGCTGAATACTCAAACTTGTAGCTCCATCGTGGTTTCCCCCACCTGAATGACAACGCCGGGGTCCAGCGCGGCCGTGCCGTTAATGCGGATCCCCCCTACCAGGGTACCGTTTGTTGAGCCCAGATCCTCCACCCAGCGCCGGCCCTCCGCCGCGAAAATACGGGCGTGATGCCCGGAGGCGTAGGTGTCATCCAGGACGAGAGTGTTATCCGGGGCGCGCCCGATATATACCGGTTGCGAGCTGAGCGGCACCGCGGTTCCCAGCAGCGGACCGCCGGTCACCACCAGGTAAACGGGCCGTTCAACCGGCGCGGCAGGCGGTGCGGGGGAGTCGTTTTCCGCGGGGGCGGGCGCGTGCATGCTGCGGCGTCGTGCCGAAAGAAGAGAAGAACGACGCCGCACGTCCGTTCCCAGCACATCGCGGCGCACCGTTAGCACGACGGCGAAAATAAACAGCCACAGCAGCGCTAGAAAACCGAAGCGCAATAAGGTTATTGCGAGATTCATGAGGCGGAAGCCGTTCCAGTCCAGAACATAATGTGGGTGCGGCCGATGGTGATGGTATTGCCGTCCACCAGGGTGGCCGCGCTAATGCGGTGACCTTCCACGAAGGTGCCGTTGGTGGAGTTGAGATCCGTGGCGATCACGCCATTCGGGGTGACTTGCAGCTCGAGGTGGTGCCGGGAGATGCCCGAGTCGTCCACGCTGATATCGCAATCGGAACCGCGGCCGATAATCGCGGTGGTGCCGGTGAGGAGGTAGCGGTCCCGACCCACCTGGATGAGCGGGTTCTCCTCTGTGCCGGCGCTGCGAGTGGCCGGGGCGATGGCTCCGCGCTGCGTGGTTGTCCGGGTGCGTGCTGTTCCTTCGCGCAACTGGGGATCCTCCTCGAATGTGATCTCAATGGGGCCGACGAATAGATAGTCCTGTTCGGTGGCGTATTCCACCGCGGAGCGGGCGAGTTCCTCGCGGAGGGCCTCCTGGCCCCAGGAATCCACCCGGGCCAGATCCGCCGGGGCGAGCGCGACCGTGAAAATATTGGGGGCAACGGTGCGCTCGCGGGAGAGTTCGGCAGCGTCGCGCGTCATGGCCTTTTTAATATCGGTGAGGATCTCCACCGGTTTTAGCTCGGACTGGAAAACACGAAACGCCCCGGCGACGGCGTTCTCCACTCCCTTTTCAAACTTCCCGAGGGCACCCATGGCCCTGCCCCTTCCCTCTGCAATGTCGGTTCTGCTGTTCTATAGGCGACTGTAATCGCCCGCGCCGGTGCGCCGCTACCTTCCGCGCCGTGAGCGGAGCGGGTGGCGGGGTGGTGGGGGGATGGGGGGTGAGGACCGTGTGGAGCGCGCGGACCGTGCGGGGGCGCTGGTGGTGGCGCGACGGCGCAGCGCTGACGGGGCGGCGCTACGACCCGCTGGTGCTCCGGCTGTGAACGACTGCCGGCGCTGGGATGGCGAAAATGCCGCGCTGCGACGCGTCTCACGTAAATTCGTGCTGCAAAAACTTGGACTAAACGGGGATGAGACGATAAGCTCATACGTGCACTTGCTCAAGTGGCGGAATAGGCAGACGCGCACGGTTCAGGTCCGTGTGCCCGTGAGGGCGTGGGGGTTCAACTCCCCCCTTGAGCACCACAGTTGAACAGATGATATGAGCACCGCTGGTATTTCTCATAGCGGTTTTGGCGATATCGCTCCAATTGGCATTGCCCCATTTCCATTGTGCTCTGGAGCGTTGTGCCGTACACTTGCTGCCGGATAGTTCCTTTGTCTGATGGGAATATCCTTTCCGATAGGTACCCCGGCGCTCTCACCGCCGGGGTCCTTCATCTCAACTCTGGACGGCAGTACCGCGGGCTGCGCTACTTAATACATAGCTGGCCTCGGACTAAACCGGCACCCAGCTTCCCGCCCGCGGAAGCGGTAGCGGTTAAGGCGACACTGATTTTCGCCTTTACAAATCACGAGCCGCATCTCCGGATGTGGCTCTGTGCTTTTCGCATGCCGGCTCCGGGTCGTGTTGCTGAGGGTTCAACAGCGATCCCACAACAGGGTGCAAATCTACGCACCATTTCGGCCTGATTTCTGCACTGGGCTTGCACTACGCGACCCCGACCGTCCGGAATTTGCACTATGTTTACCTCGGACTCGGTGACGAGCCTTCATCGCGAACAAAGTGTGCGTGTGAGTACCGTTTTCACCTGATTTCATGTTCCTCACGCACACTTTGCGGGCTGCGAGGTTCGGGACGCACACTTTGCGGGGCCTGCTGGATTTTGGCACGCGCGCGGGCAATATCGCGAGCGCGTAGACCGCCGAACCTGGTATGTATTTTCCGGGGTGTACTGCGGATGTTGTACATGTGAAGTACAGCTCTGACAACACATGCCCCCTCCCCGGGGGCTGGTGTGAATTTTGAGGTTCGAGTTATAGGGGCCTATAGGACACCCGGCTTATGATGCCTTGGTTTATGGCTAGCTCGACTCACGAAACGCTTGGACTTATTGGGAACGTGGTTGGTTGCGTCCGTTAGTGTGGTGTATCTGTATCCCGCGGTGATCCTCGTGTCGGTATACACAAAGGCGACCATCGCGGGTACCTTTCGAATCAACTCCTACCTATCCTCGAAAGGAGATACCCCGCAA
>NZ_QDIE01000008.1 GCF_003957255.1 Actinotignum sanguinis | reverse complement strand
GTGATGGTGAGTTGTAGATCTTTTCCAGGGTGCTTCGTTCCTCGTCACTCAAGGCGAGTGGTTTAGCGGGGTGCGACATGGATCAATAATACCATCACCAGTAAGCTATTTCACGGACGGTACACTAGTTACCACCGTAGACGGGCCGGCGTGGATGTACGTGGCAACGAAATGGCGACAAGATTTCGCGCGGCGCTGGGGCTACGTTGTCCCCCACGGCGATTTCCACCGCTTCTAAGAACGCGTGGCGAGGAAAAGGAAAGATAACGAGATGACGCACAGTATTCATACCGCACAACCCGCACTTTCGTCCGGGCGAAACAGGCACGCGAGCCGGTGGAGCCTCGGGCACGCGCTCGCGGGGCTGAGCTTAGCCGCGCTCACGGGTCTGAGTGGCTGCGCGAGCACCGCGGTGGGTGATCCCGATCCGGTCACCCCCATTCCGGTGGCGAGCGCGGCGCCCGGCGGCGCTGCGACCAGCGGGAACGGCTCCGGGACTGCGCAGGAACGCGCCGCGGTTAATGATGGGGCGGAAGGGGGCCGCCCGGTTGCGATTGCTCCGAGCGGGGACGTGGAAGCTCAGCTTGGGGTGCCGGTAGGTCTTTCGGTCGACGGCGCCACTCGGGCTGCGTTCACCCTGACTGTCACGGATATCGCACGGGCGCAGGAGTGCCCCTCGCGCATCGCGGAACCAGCGGTGGTCACTGCCGAGAACGGCACTTTCCTCGTGGTTGATCTCAATGCGCAGATGGCAGCCGATTATGCTGCGTACGACCCGGATGTTCCCTTCCTCACCCTGGATCGGGATGCCTTCCACCTCACGGACCGGGATGGAAATATCCAGGAAGATAGCCACTCGGTGGTATCGTACGCGTGCTATCCCGCCGCGGAACGGGTAACCCCCTTTATCAATCCGGGAGAAAGCGCGGCCGGCAAGGTGGTCCTGGAAACCTCCCTGGAGCACGGCTATCTGGTCTACAACCCCTGGGGTGTTCCGGGTTCGGGGTGGCGCTGGGCTTTCTAAGCGCCGCTCCTAATCCGCGATGGCGTAGGTGCTGCGCACGTAACGCAGGTAGATCTTGCGATAGAGCGCCGGGCACGTACGCAGCAGGGCGGCTCCGGCCGCTAGCTGCGGGCGGGCCTGCGCGGTGGCGCGCAGCATGGGCAAGCTAAGAGCACGCCGTGCCGAGCGCACGATATCCGCGGTGTCCTTCTCCGAACGCATGGCGGATTGCGCCAAAATCATCATGGCGAGGGTACGGTACACCAAAAAAGCGGAAAGGTTTTTCGGTTCTGCCATCCATTCCGGCCCGAGCTTTTCGGCTAGGAAACGTGCGGCATCCTCATATTCTTGCGGATCGGGAACACGGCCCCAGGTGAGGGACTGGGTCCCCACCACATAATTGGCTAGGGCATCGGGAATGGAGGTGACCTGCCGGGCCCGGGAAAGCGCTATCGCGGCAACAACTTGATCTTCCCCGCGGTGAATATGCTCGGGGAAACGCAAACCCTCGAACGTGGCGGCGGCAAAAAGCTTATCCCAGAGGAACGGGGTGAGGTTATCGGTGAGGAAAGCTCGCACCGCCTCCGGGCCCGCCAGGGTACCGAGGAAACGGGAGTGCTCGGTGCGCGTGCGTCCATTGGAGAGATGAATGGTGCGCCCGCAGCACACCACATCGGTACCGGGCGCGCTTTCCACTTCACGCAGCATCCGTTCCAGATAGGTGGGTTCCCAATAATCATCCCCGTCGAGGAAGGCAATATAGTCACCGGAAGCGCGGCCGAGGGCGGAGTTTCGCGCCCCGGATACCCCGGTATTGTTCTCGTGGTAGATCACGGTGAGGCGGGTATCGGCCAGTTCTTTTTCCAGGTCGTGCAGCACGCCGGCGGTGTTATCGGGGGAGTGATCATCCACAACGATGAGCTCCACATCGGGCATTGTTTGGCCCAGGACCGATACAACCGCGCGCCGAATGGTGTCCTCACCGCGGTAGGCGGGAGTGATAACGGATACCCGTGCCATGATTCCTCCTAGGTCAGCTCAGTAGTCTCCATGGTACCCGCGCGCGGTCCTGGTGCATCCCGCCCGGCCCCAAAGGTCCCCAAGCTTCTGGCGTGCTATCGGGCTCTATCGGGCGCGGCGCACCAGACCGAGGATATGGCAGATGCTGCCCAGCAGCGGGCCCACGACCAGGGAAACAACCGTGCGTATGTCCAAAGAAATGGGGATGAGCATCAAGGCGACGCAGACCAGCAGGGCCACGCACCACCCCAGAATATTGAGGCGGTGGTGATCGGCGGCCAGCGCCACCGCCCCGGTGAGCGTAAGAAGAGCCAGGCAGGCTGCGGCAAGAACCAATAATCCCAGCGTCAGGGGAGTATTCGCATAAGCCGATCCGAAGATAACCGCCATGAGCCACGGGCCGCACGCGGCGGCGGCCAGGGCGCCAATCCCGCCAATTCCTCCCAGAATAACGGCCAGCCGTAGCAAATAACCGCGGGTGCGCTCGGGGTGCTGGACGAAAACCGTGATCACCATGGACTGGAAAGCCACCAGGGGAAGCATGAGGGGCGCGCGGGTTACAGATACCGCTTGAATGAGCGGAGCGGCCTGGGAGAACACTTCCGGCTCGGTAGTTAGGCTCATCAGGAGGGGGAAACCGTTAATGAGGAGCGCGCTGGCCCCGGTGGCGGCCATAGCCAGCAGGAGGCGGCGCACCAAGCCCCGCGGCGCAATATTGATGCGGGTGCGCGCCAAAGCCCGCACTCCCGGCGCGACGCTAAGCAGCAGCCAGGTACCGCAGGCCAGCACGCAGGCGAAGGCGTAGAGGTGGAGTGCAAGGCTGAGATATCCAGCTATCGCAATGAAAAGGAAACGCAGGGCCGGTTCCAGCGAGGTGAGAGTACCGAAAACTTTCCAGTTCCCGCGCCCAGCGAAAACTCCGAGGAGTCCCAGATGCACGCTGTTGAGGAGTACCCCTAGTGCAATAAAACCAATAAGAAGAGCACGCCCGGAAAACCCGTGAAATACTCGCAGCCACAGCGGCGTGGCGGCCAGCACCAGCAGCGCGGCACATACGCCCACCCCCGCGCAGATGAGGACCGGTGAGGTGCGGTAGCGCGGCCCCGCGGCCCCGGATGCCACGCCCGCGCGGCCTTCCACCCGGTCGCGGCGCACCGCCCGCGTCACCTCATTTTGGAGCCCCGCCACGATCGCAATAATGGCGAACAGGGCAGCCCAGAACGTCAAAAACAGGGTGTTATCGGTAGGGGAGAGCGAACGCGCACTCACCACCGTAATAAAGAAACCGGAAAGCGCCCCGGAGGCACCCCCCAGGGCAACGGGCAGGGCAGCTCCGGCAGTTTCTGAGCTCTGGCCAGCGGCGGTGGACATCACGGATGGCCTTTCTCTTCGCAGGATTTCTTAAGTATAGGGCGCGGCACACTCCGGGCGGCCGGCTAGGCACGTCCGACCCGTGCGGACCCGCACCCTGAGCGCACCCGTGCCATAATAGGCGCTAGTACAGATGGCGGCGAAACAGCAAGCGGCTTCGCCACGGAAAGGATATGCCCGATGCGCCTCGATATCATGCTGCCCTTCTGGGGTAACCCGGACTACCTCTTCCAAACCGTGGAATCGGTCCTGGCCCAGGATAGCGATGAGTGGAAGCTCACCGTGGTGGATGATTGCTATCCCGATGAGAGCGTGCCCGAGTATTTCGCCAACCTTCATGATGAGCGCGTCACCTATATTCGTAATGAAACGAATCGGGGCATTACCGAAAACTACGAGACCTGCCTCAAGCTGGCCACCTCGGAATACATGATGTTCATGGGCTGCGATGACCTGATGGAACCGAATTTCGTTTCGACCATCCAGGCCGCTATTGCCGCTCACCCCACCATCGATATTATTCAGCCCGGCGTGCGCCCCATTGACGCGCAGGGCACGGTTATTTCGCCGCTCGGGGATCGCATCAAAGCCTCTCTGCGCAGGCGCTCCACCCGGATGGGCAATGTTATTTCCGGGGAGGGAGCAGCGGCGGTCCTTCTCACCGGGGACTGGCTCTACTGGCCCTCTCTGGTTTTCCGCACCGAGACGATTCGCGCCACCCCCTTCCGCGCTGGTTTCCCCCTGATTCAGGATCTCGCCATTGTCGTCGATATGCTGGCTGCCGGTGCCTCTCTGCTCGTGGAACCTACGGTCTGCTTCCGCTACCGCCGCCACGATTCTTCCGCTTCTGCTTCCAAGCTTCTGGACGGTACCCGCTTTGCTGGGGAGCGGCGCTATTTCGCGCTCGCGGCCGCGGAGATGAAAAAGCGCGGTTGGAGGAAGGCCCAACGGGCAGCCCACGTGCACGCCACCTCGCGCCTCTACGCCGCTACCTTGCTGCCGCGGGCCCTCAAGGAGCGCAGCTCCACCGGGGTGCGTACGCTGCTGCGTCACCTGCTGGGCAGGTAGGCCCCGGCGTCGTCTTTTTTACGACGACGCACGCCCCGCAGCGCGCCTCTTCGCGCGCCCTAGCGTGCCGGCGCGCGCAACTCTCCGAAGGGTTTTTTCTTACCGCGCGAGGCCCGCATGGCGGGCCGTTCCACCAGGAACCAGGAGAATGCCGCGCCCAATGCGGTAAGCACAAAAAGAACAGCGCAGAAAACAAGGTAGGGGGCCGCGTCCGCAAGGCCGAGGCGAGTGAGGAGCTGGGTGAGCGGGAATCCCCAGATGTAGATGCCGTAGCTGAAATCGTGGACCTGGAAGAGACGCGGGGAGGGAAGCGTCTGCCCGATCCACAGCAGCACGTAGGTGAGCAGTGGCGCGGAAATCTGCGGCCCGGAATGCGGGGCCACCACCATAATGGCGACGGCCGCAACGGCGGCACCCAGGGCTCCCCAGGTGGTCAGGCTCAGGCGGTCTTTGGCCAAGAAGAGGAGTGAGCCACCGAAGAAGAAGGGGAGCAGGCGTGAAAGCTGGTCAAGTGTGCCGTTCATCGTGCCCAGGTACACCGTGGCGGTGGGGAGGAATACCCGCAGCGCGCAGGTGCCCAGGAAAATTGCGGCGGTGGGCCAGATGTGCCGCTTGAAGAAGGGGATGGTGAGCAGCGCGCCCACAATGAGATAGCACACGAACTCGTAGTAGAGCGACCACAGTGAGCCGTTCCAGGCGATGGGGTAGGGAACATTGTGGAGGGTATCCGCGATGCCCCACTGGTTCATGTAGAGGAAGAAATTGCCCAGGATATAGCTGATGGGAGTGGGGCCGGTGGTGAGATAGCCGTCCAGGGTACCGTGGTCGAGCAGATAGACGAAGGGCGCGAGGAGGAAGGCGGTCACCACGTTAATGAACAGGAACGCCGGGAAAATGCGCACCACGCGATTCTTGAGGTAGCGCCCCACATCCGAACGCAGCCGGGCCGCGGTAATGAGATACCCGGAAATCATGAAGAAACCGAAAACAGCCCAGGCTCCTACCGATTCACCGGGCGTGATTTCGAATTCCCCGACGAGCTGAGTCACCGGCCCCACGTGGTGGAAAAGTACCATGAGCGCAAAAACCAGCCGAATCAAATTCAGCGAGTTATTGCGGGGGTCAAGCCAGGTGCGCATACGTTCCTTCGTGTGGTACCAGCACGGTGGGGGGCGACGACGCCGTTGCCGGGTCGTCGCCGCACACCGCGCTATCGTTTCAGGTTTAGAGATACTGGGTCTGGGTGTTAATCCAGGAGGCAAGGCGCGTGAAGCCTTCTTCCACGTCTACCTCGGCTTCGAAACCGAGGAGCTCGCGGGCCGGCTGCGGATCTGCCCAGGCGTGGCGCACATCCCCGTGGCGCCACTGACCGGTGATCTTCGGTTCGGGAGCCCCGTAAATCTTCGCGATAATTTGGGCGGCTTCGAGGATGGTGGTGTAGTGGCCCGCTCCGATATCCACGGAAACTCCCGGGCACTTCTCAATTTCGATCATTTTAATGAGGGCGCGGGCCACATCATCAATAATGATGAAATCGCGGCGGATGAGGCCGTCCTCATACACGGAAATCTGTTGCTTATTGTAGGCAACGCGGCAGAAGAGGGACATGATCCCGGTGTAGGGATTGGAGGGCGTTTGGCCGGGGCCGTACACGTTTTGCAGGCGTACAATCCCGATCTCGCAGCCGAAAGCATCGCCCCACATGCGCAGGAGCTGTTCCTGGGCGATCTTGGTCACCGCGTACACCGAAGAAGGATGGGGCTCCACCAGGCTGGCATTCATGGCCACCGGCTCCGCCTCCGGGAAATCCCATTCTTCTTTTTCAAACATGGCCACCGTGCGTGAACCGGGGTAGAACAGCTCACCGGCGTGTTCCCCGGAGGTGTGCCGCCAGGCACCCTCACCGTAGACCGCGCGCGAGGAGGCGAGGACGATGCGCTGCGGGATCACCTGGTGGCGCGCAAAAGCATCGAGCATCGTGGTGGTGCCCACCACGTTCACGGAGGCGTGCCGGGTGGATTCGGTCAGGGACTGCCCGGTTCCGGTTTCCGCCGCCAAATGGACAACGACATCCGGGGTGAAGCGCTCCAGCAGGGCATCCCAGGCGGCCGGATCGGTCACATCGGCTTCGTAGAGCTCCACGCGCTTATCGAAGCCGGCCGTGGGCTGATGATCCGGGTGGATCTGCGGATGCAGGTTATCGAAAGCGATAACCTGGTCGTGATGATCGGCAAGGTACGTTGACATCGCCGCTCCGATAAAACCGGCACCACCGGTGACAAGAATGCGCATGGAAGTCCTTCCTTTATTTGATGCACATGAAGTTTACGCCTCAGGTAGGGGCGCCGCGCGTTCCGCGCGTAGCAAAGCTATTTCTTCAGCCAAACGCCGCCGGTCTTCTTCTAACCGGGAGACTGCGGTAGAGAGCTGGATCGTCACCATGAGCAGCACCACGCACGCGATCACCAAAATCATATTGGAGGCGCGTTTGAAACCGAGGGCTTGGGAAACGAGGAAAACAACCTGGGGCCAGATTGAAATAACGAGCAGGCCGATACCGATAAGGAACCAGATATACACGTAGGTTTGTTTCATCCGCCGGGAGCGCAGCAAGATAAACAGATATATAAGGAAGAGGATGCTCGCGGCGATGGGCAAGAGGCGGTAGAGCACGTTATTGCCTTCCTTCGGTTCCGTCGAGATCTTTTTGGCCGGGGCGGGTGGAAGCTACCGCCATGGCGATAATACCGCGCAGCAGCAGACGTGCGGCTTTGAGCGGGTTATGGGAGGGAGTGCCACCCTGCCGTTCGCGCATCTCTACCCCTACCTGGGTGACGCGCAGCCCAGCTTTGCTGGCGATAATAAGCGCTTCGATGGTATCGCCCAGGTATTCAGCCGGGAGCTCATCAGCGAGTACCCCGATGGCCCTCCGGTTCGTTAGCTTGAAACCCGAGGTAGTATCCGTGAGCCGAGTGTGATGCACGCGGGAGAGTACCTTGGAAAGGAATCGCATGGCCCAGGCGCGCGGGCCGCGCACCCGATAGGAGCCCCGTTCGGCAAAACGCGCCCCGATCACAATATCGGCACCGGTCTCATCCATGCGGGCCGCCAGGCGAGCAATATCTTCGGGGCGGTGCTGGCCATCGGCATCTACCTGCACAGCGCGGTCAAATCCGTGCCGCCAGGCGTACAGGTAGCCGGTGCGCATAGCCCCGCCCACCCCGAGGTTAATGGGCAAATTGAGGACAGTAGCCCCGCCGGCCGCGGCCACCTGCGCGGTGGCATCCCGGGAGCAATCGTTAATGACCACGAGGGATGCGTGCGGAACTGCCTGGCGTAATTCGGTGAGAACCGCCGGCAGTGCCTCTTCTTCATTCCAGGCCGGAATGAGGACGACGAGACGTGGGTGTCTGTCTTGCTCAGAAGTCATTCTTTGATTTTAGGCCATTTAAGCCCGGGCTTGAACGAACGCTCGTGCTGTGTGCCCTATATGAGGGGCGGTCGTTCGCGATAAGATAACGCGGCAAGTGAAACGTTGTCCATCTCAAGGAAATCCATGGTTGCAGCCACACACGCGGATGCTCGGGCACCTCGGGCCGAGTCGTCTCCACAACACTCTCAGCATCGGGCGGCTCTCTTGTCGCGGTTCCGGAGAATCAGCGCCGGGCGCCCCTGGGTCGTGTGGTTAGCCGTCCTAGTGTTCTTCGGAATTCTGGGCGGGGCGCTCAACCTTCACTTCATCACGAGCAATCCGCACCTGTCTCCCTTCGATGAATACGTGTACCTCGACGCGGTAGATAAGGCCGGGCGCGGGATCGTGGTACGTGACGGGATGACCACGGACTCTTATGCCCGTGAGGTGCTGGCCTGCCTCGGTTTCGGTTCCAATCCGGTCAGCTCGGCAACCATCGGGGTGTGCGGGGGAGATTTCCCGGATGAGAAGCTTCCCTTCGCGGGTTATACCACCGCCGGGGTACATTCGCCGGTCTATTACTTCCTGACCGCCTGGCTAGCCAAGCCCTTCACCGTGCTGGGAATGGGCTTGCTGGGTAGCGCTCGCCTCACCAGCGTGCTCTGGTTGGTGGTGGGTATGACGGTGCTGGCGTGGGGGATGCGCCGTGTTGGTGCCACCTGGGCGATGGCGCTCACGGTGCCGCTCCTTATCACGTCCATGCCCACGTTCCGCACCACGAATTGCTATATCACCCCTGACGCGCTCAACCTCCTTGTTGGCACCCTTATTATCTTCGGGAGTATTTTCTACGCGCGCCGGCAGTGGTCAATCGGCTGGCTCATCCTCATCTCCGCGGTGGCCTGCGTGGTGAAAATGCAAAATATTTTCGCGGTGGTGGCAGCCCTTATTTTCCTGGTGTGGTACCGGATACGGCCCGGCCACGGCTGGGGTAAGAAAGCCGCTGCTGATCCCGCTAAGCTGCCGCGCTGGTGGGAAATTGGTGCCCTCGGGGTGGTCTCCGCGATAGCAGGCGGTGCCTGGCTGGTTATTCGCACGTTCATTCCGGTGGCACGCCCGGATATTGTGGTGGATCCTACCGGGGCGCTTGATCTTCGTCAGCTGCCCTATATGACCGATGATGCGCTTCAAATTATTTTCGCTGGCATTGGCGGGACTGCCGAGCAATATCCGAAATCACCCTTCGCGAGTGTGGTGCTCTGGCTGGGAATTACCGCCATTGTTAGCGTGGCCTGGATCCTGGAACGTCACTCCACTTTGGCGCAGCGTTTCTGCCAGGCAGCCGCGGTTTCTTTCCTCGGCATCGCTCCGGCGGTGGTGCTCGGGTTCAATATTCTTTCCGGCTCACTCACCTTTATGCAACACCGCTACGGGATGGTTCTTATCCCGCTCTTCTGCGCCGCTGCCGCCTGGATCAAGCTGCGACACTCCGTGACCTGGGGTTTGGCGCTCCTCACCGCCTGCGTATACGGATACGCCCTCATTATTCCCTCGGCAACGTAGCACATTGCCGCAACGCAGCAGCTGATCATGCCGGCGGCATGAGGGATGCCCGCGGAACGCACCGAGCGATCCGCGGGCATCTGTGTACCTTCCTCAGGCGCACGAGGGGCGACTAGGTGGACTAGGTGAACTAGATGTACTTGCGCAGCCGGGACTTCACCTTCGAGGCCAGCACCTTCGGGCCGCCGGTACGCAGGTAATCCACCACGAGTTTGAGATCACGCACCGGGTTGAAACCGGGGTCGATAAAGCCGAGCATGGTTCCCGGCACATCGTCCCCGGCGCGGAAAGCCACATCCGCAGCCCGGCGTGGATGCCGGCAGAACTCCAGCAGCGGAGCCAGCGCCCGATCCCAGTGGAACTGCTGGGCGAAACCGGCAATATTCGCACGCGCGCGAGCCGCTGCGGCGTCGTCGTATAGCAGTGTTTCGAGCGCGGCGGCGAGGGCCTCCACATCGCGCGGAGGTACCGAGATACCGATGCCTTCGCTATCGAGGGCATTTCCGAAAGAATCCCCGCTGGTCGCCACGATCGGCAGCCCGGCCCACAGGTAGTCGAGGATACGGGTACGGAAAGAGAATTGGGTTTCCACGTGCTCGAAATGGGTGGAGACTCCCACGTTCGCATCAAGCAGGTAGTTCTGGCGCTCGTGGTAGGGAACCCAATCGTGGTTGAAGAACACGTGCCGGTTCGTCAGGCCCAGCTCATCGGCCAGGGCCACCGCTTCGGAGGCGACCCGCATGGCCGGTACCCCCGGATTCGGGTGTTTCATCCCCAGGAAGTAGAGGCGCACATCGCTATGGGTGCGGGAAAGTTGCGCCACCGCGCGAATGAGGGAGAGTGGGTCGAACCAGTTATAGACCCCGCCGCCCCAGAGAATCACTTTGTCATCCATACCGATGCCGGGAACCTTCCCGCGGATGGCGTGCTCGGTTTGCCGGGGGGCTTCTTCGCCCAGCCCGAAAGGCGCAATATCGATAAGGCTGCGCACATCCGCGTTGTCGGGAAGGACATTGCGGTTGATGCGGCCCATACTCGCCAGCTGCCCCAGCCAGAAATTGCGTTGTTTATCCGAGGCGCACAGGAATTTATCGGCGCGAGCCAGCTGCCGGTTGAGCACGCCGGTCACCCCGGTGATGGAACGTTCGCGGCCCTCCGGACCCTGGTCGCGGGCCTGTTCGAGCTGCTCGAGGTGCATAGGATCGTAAATATCGGCCACGATGATCTTTTCCGAGCTCATGAGCCACGGGGCGCTTTCCAGCAGGAACCCCTGGAAAATAATGACGTCCGCCCAGTCGGTGCAGGCGCGCAGAGTATCGGTATCGCCATTGTGGATCTCGAAAGCCTGGGGTGCCACCTTCCCTACGCCCGCCGTGGAGCACAGCCGTACCGGGTGTTCGAGCGCCAGGCGAGTGCACATTTCCCAGGCGCGGATGGCCGGCCCGGCCATTTTCTCCCCGATGGGTTCGCCGGTTACCACCAGCACCTTCGCCTGCCCGGAGAAACGCTTGGCAATCCCGAAGAAACGCGCCAGCACCTCGTGGAGGTCCAGGTAACGCGGCAGCGGATAGGCCGGCTCCATGGCATTACGCATGAGGGTAATAATTTCCGCATCGGACTTCTGGCGCCCGGCCTGGATTTCCCGGCGCGATTCCACGAGGGAAGGCAAAATATCGCGGAAATACGACACCGCGTAGGGCGCGGTGGCCGCCATTTTCGTGACGGTTCCCTCTGCCGCGCGGTAAGAATCCGGGCCGCGGCGTTCCTCCACCTCGCTGCGTTCCGCGCTGCGCTCCAGGGCGAAAGCAAGGGCAGGAGCGAAAACAGTGCGGAGCAGATCATCCCCGAGATTCTTGTACAGACAAGCCAGCGCATTGCGTTCCAGGAAGTACGTTTCGCGGAAATTCCCGAACTTCTTCATGGTGACGTGGTGGCGGTGGTAGGCCACCGACTCGGGTACATAACGCACATCGTATCCGGCCAAATTGGCACGCCACCCGAAATCGGCATCCTCGTAGAACATGAAGTAGCGGTCATCGAAACCGCCCAGTTCCTCAAAAACGCGGCGCGGCACAAACATCGCGGCCCCGGTGGGGAAGAGCACATTCTTCGGGGTATCCCAGGCGCCGGTATCCTCGCGTTCTGCCTCGCGCTTGTAGCCCATCCCGAACCACGTCATCGAGGAATCGACGAAATCGATTCTGTCGCCCTCCCAGGTGAGTACCTTGGAGGCCACGCAGCCCACCTTCGGGTCCGCCGCAATCGCTTCCACCGCGGCGCGAATCCACTTTTTACCGGGCCGGGCATCATTATTGAGGAAAGCCACAATGTCCCCGCGCGAATGCTCCACTCCAAAATTACAGCCGCCGGTGAAGCCCAGGTTGGCACCCGATTGCAGGACCTGGCAGTCAGGTAGCTCGGCGCGCAGGCGCTCGAAAGAACCATCCCCGGAATTATTATCGACGACGACGATCTCCAGATCCTGCGCCGGCCAATCACATTCACGCAGGTAGTGCGCGGCGGCAATCGTATCCTCCGCCCCGCGGAAATTGACAAGAATAACGGAAACAGAGGTCACTTGCGTTCTCCCTTGAGAGTGCTGGCCAGGCCGCGCAACGCGCGGCGTAGGTGGGGGTGCTTGCGGGCACCGGGCTTGCCGGGCTCCTCGTACAATTGGGTGGTTTCCACCCGTTCATAGGCGTGAATCGGGGAGCGCAGCGCGGCGAGGGCCGCCGCAATATCGCCGTTTTCTTGGGCGACGAGGCTGGTGAGAGAGTGATCGTCGTCGTACGTATTTTGATCGAGGCGATAGTTCCCGGACAGAGCCCCGAGCACAAAATCACGCTGGGCGGTATCCGCGGTGATCACGCGGTCCGCAACACTGAGCGTTTCGTTGAGAACGCTGGCGTTCGCACCTAGACTCTCCGTGCCGGTCACCCCCACCCAATCGGTGCGGACCATCGCCGTGAGGTTCGCGGTGGTGACATCAGCGATGACCACCCCGTGGTTCCCGCTCCACGGGACGGCACGGGCCGGCAGGTTGAGAATATAGGTCACCGCAATTGTGGCGACGGCGCTGCCAATATCGCGGCGGGCCGGTTGGAAAGGTGCGGTGGGGTCGGCACTCCGCTCGCTCAGCTCTTTGCTTTCCGGATCCCACAGATAAAGCGGCTCGGGAATTTCAGCGGCGATCCGGGCGAAACGGGCACGGGCCGCGGTATCGGAACCGGCTACCGCGAAAGCGATGCTCGGCTCATGATCGCGGCGCACATCCGCGAAAGCCGTTTCCAGGAACTCCCGTTCGGAGGTGGGGATGCCGACGCTGGCCCACACCCGGTCAAGGAAATCAGAAAAATGGGGTAGACGGCGGTCCGGGATACGGGCGGCGCTAAGAGCCGCTTCATTGCGGCTTTCCAAGCCGGCTAGGGAGGCAGCCCAATCCCGCACCACCTGGGCCCCGCCGAAAGTGGTGGAGGGGATCTGGAGCGTTGGTACGTCGTCGTTCCCCGGACGGCGGGCAAGATCGAGGGCCGCGGTATCTACCCCGGAGCTGCGGATCGGGTGATCGATGAGGGCGAGGAAAAGCGGGGCAAGGAATTCCAGCTGGTAGGCCGGGGAAAGATTCTTCGTGAGGATACGCAGGTAGTCCACGGTATCCAGATCGGGGGTGCCGGCTTCGAGGAGCGGGGTAGCACGCTGCTCACCGGGCACCCCGGCGGCGCTCAGGCGCCACTGGGCATCCACGGCCAGGGCCGGAAGCGTAAAAGCGGTATCGAGGCCGCCGCACAGGTGCAGCGCCCGGGAGTCGAAGGTGTAGACCGGGGCGGGAACCGCGAGGACACCGCGGGACTCGGATGCGTTCGGATCTTCGGAACGCGGGGCACCCCACGCGGTATTGCGCCCCGGGGTGGCAAGGAGCTGCGCGAGAGCTGTTTTCGTCACAGCACCGGGAGCGGTAACCACCGCGGTCACCGTTTCCCCTGCTGTGAGATCCGCGCGCGGGGCGGGCTGGCCCGCAATGAGCTCCGCAACACGGTAGGGGAGGGCGCGCGCTAAAGCCGGCCCGGCTCCGGCGGGAACAAGAACACAAACACTCATGACTGCCTATCATCCTCCGCGGGGCGGCAAGCGCGGCTCACGTAGCCGCGGCGGCTCGCGGGTGAAACTTACTTTCTCTATCGTACAAGGCGACGCGAGCTAGCGCTGACATCACGCCGCAGGGCCTGCTACCGGAGGAGTGCTTGCTTCGGCGCGCGGCCCGGTGCGTGGCGCGGCCCGGTGCGTGGCGCGGCACGTGTGCTGGTACGCGGCCCGGCGCGCGGCGCGGCCCGCAGCTGGGTAATATGAGACAGATAGGTGCATGCGCGCGGCTAGCCTGGGTGGGTAGTGAGAAGCGCGAATGCCGGTAGGAAAGGTCGGGTATGGCAACAGGGCGCGAACGCGAGGTGGGTCCCGAGGCGCAGGCACGCTTCGAAAAACTCGCCGGCCAGGATCTCACGCGCGTGGCTATTGACACCGGGTTCTTTAGGGGGTGGCGGGCTTCCATCCGCGATATTCTCGCGCATCGCCACCTTCTCGGCCTGCTCACTCGGCGGGAGCTCAAGGCACGCTACAAGGATTCGGTGCTCGGCTACGTGTGGACCCTGGTACGCCCACTTATCAACCTGCTCATCTACTACTTCGCCATCGGCAAGGTATTGGGCGCCGAACGTGCCATCCCCGATTTCGCCATCTATGTTTTCGCCGGGCTCACCGCCTGGGGGCTTTTTTCCCAGATCGTGGCGGCCTCCACCGGTGCGATCGTGAGTAATTCCGGGATTGTCAAAAAGGTGTATCTCCCGCGTGAAATCTTCCCGCTCTCCGCGGCCGGTGCCGCCTTCGTGGACTTCCTCTCTCAGCTGGCCATTTTGGTGTGCGGGGCCCTTATTATCCGCGGGGTGCCGTGGGGGAGTACCCTCATCTACTTCCCGATCTCCCTGGCCGTGGTGGTGGTGTGGGCGGTGGCCTTCGGGCTTTTCCTCTCCGCCGCGAATGTTTACCTGCGGGATGTGCAATACCTCGTGGAAGTTATTCTCCTCATCGGTTTCTGGCTGACCCCTTCGGTGTACTCCTTCGCGATGATCGCCGGAGCAGCCCCCGCTTGGATGATCAACCTCTATCTCCTCAACCCCACCTCGGTGGCGGTTATGGGCTTCCAGCATTCCTTCTGGGCGGCCGGGCAGGGCGCTCTGCTGCCCTCCCATCTCCTCAGCCGTCTGGGAATCTTCCTTATTATTGGGCTGGTGCTGCTCTGGCTCGCGCAACGCTACTTCGCCCGCATGCAACGTAATTTCGCGCAGGAACTCTAAAAGAAAGGCGAGGCAAGGATTCTCATGTCACGTCCCGACGTCATTCAAGTTGATGGAGTTTCGAAGAAATTTATCGTCCACAAAGATAAATCCCTCAAGGAACGCCTGGTTAACGCTGCACGTTCACGCACCCACGCGGAAGAATACTGGGCGCTCAAGAATGTCTCCTTCAGCGTGGCCGCCGGAGAATCGGTGGGCCTGGTGGGTGCGAACGGTTCGGGTAAATCCACCCTTCTCAAAGTGATCGGCGGGATCCTCACCCCCGATGCAGGGCAGGTGCGCACCCGGGGGCGCATGGCGGCGCTCCTAGAACTGGGTGCCGGTTTCCACCCCGACCTCACCGGTATGGAAAATATTTATCTCAACGCTTCTATCCTGGGGCTTTCTGAAGCGGAGATCGATGCCCAGCTCGATTCGATTATTGAGTTTTCGGGGATCCGGGATTTCATCCACACCCAGGTGAAGTTCTATTCCTCCGGGATGTACGTGCGCTTGGCTTTTGCGGTGGCGGTGCATTCGGATCCCGATATTCTCCTCGTGGACGAAGTGCTCGCGGTGGGCGATGAGCCTTTCCAGAAGAAGTGCATGGAGAAGATTCGCCAATTCCAGCGCGAGGGGCGCTCCATTATTCTGGTCTCGCATTCCGCGGCGCAGGTCATCGAGGTGTGTGATCGCGCCGTCGTTCTGGATAAAGGCGCCATGGTCATGGTGGGGGACGTGCGCGACGCGATGTCTCGCCTCCACCAGGGCTACCAGGCCCAAATGCTGGCTGAACTGGCCGCGAAGAACGGCGGGGTGCTCACCGCGGTGGATACCCACCCGTGCAGTATTGAGAACGCCGCGATTGTGGACGGGGTGCGCACCTCCGATGATGGGCTCTTCGTGCATATTAGCGGTGACACCATGCGCATCGCCTTTGATCTGGTGGCCCATGAGCCCTTGCATGATTATGGCGTGGTGGTGGAAATCGCCACGATGAACGAGGGTACCCCGGTTTTCGGGATGTCGAGCCGCCGCCTTCAACTTCCTCTGCCACCCATCACGGACCGAGAAACTATCATGGTTGTTCTTCCCGACCTACCGATTGGGGAGGGCGATTACATCGTTAATCTTGCGATTCTCAACAGTGCGGATATTGAAATCGAGCGGCGTAATAGCGTTGCGCTCTTCACCACCAAATCCGATGGCATGACCACGGGATTCGTCAAAACCTTCCCCGAAGTCTATGTCCATAATGTTAAGATCGAGGCGGGGAGCGCAACGAGCCACTAACCGCGTTCGCGGCCACCACGCTCCCGCGAACAGAGGGGAACCACGTGCCAGTTATCGATGCCCAAGCGCGCAGCGCTCCGCTGCGGTGGCGCACCCGTGGCTTCGCGGGCCTGGGCGCTCTCCTCTATTCCCTCGCCCTGTCGTTTATCTACGGTGTGAACGCGTGGGCCATCGGCCCTGTGCACGCCTGGGTGGCCGACCTTGGGCGCCTGCAATGCGGAACTGAGTTTCCGCGCCTGTACCTGCAAGAAGGGCGCTGCCCCACCATCGGTTTTCCGGAAGGGACAGCCACGGTCAACGGTGGTATTTTTAGCCGCGCGGCCACCTTCTTTTCATTAATATTTCCCGGCGACGCCGCCGCAACGCTCTCTGCGTGGTACCTCATCTGGATCGTCCTGGCACTGGTGGGCGCCTACGGGCTGTTCTTCTGGCTCACGGCGCACCGCCTGATCGCGGCAGTGGCTGCCGCGGTATGGATGATCAACCCTTCCCTTATCGGAATGGGGAATTTTGGTACCACCTTCTGGGGCGCTCTCCTTCTACCCGCCACCATCTACGTGGGCACGGTGCTGCTGCGTTTGTGGCTGCAGCCGCCCTGGTGGCGCCGGCTTCTTGCCGGAGCCGGCTGGTGCGGGGTTCTTACCTGGGCTGTTTTCCTTGACGGTTATTCTTTCGTCATGCTCGGCTTCACCGCTGGGGTGGTGGTTATTGTGCTACCGCTGCTGCGCGGGCGTAGCGGTCTGCGGGATGCCGGTCTGGGCTTTATCTATATGTCGGTTGCCAGCGCAGTTGCGCTAGTGGTCTATTACCGCAGCTCCGGTGGCGCCCTGGCCGGCATGGGTACCAGCGAAGATTTCTTCCGCTCCATGGGAGTGGATGTCGCTACCACGATTATCCCCACCTCGAGCGTGTGGTGGGCCGACCTCCTCGGAATCGGGCTGGATGCGGATGTGCTGTGGGGAGACGGCACCAACGTCCGCTGGAATTACATCGGTATCGCGGCTTTGGTGCTGCTCGTTTGTGTGCTGGTCTGGGCGCGCGGGTCACGCCGCTACGTGCTGCTCTGGGCCTGCGTGGCGCTGGTGGCCTTTGTTATCGCCCTGGGGCCCTCGCTGAAATGGTGGGAGATCCGCGGTCCGCTCACCCCGCCGATCCAGGTGAGCGACTACCTGATGCCGCGCTCGGAAGCCGTGTGGACCTTCCCGTGGGCACCGCTGTATGAGGAGCTCCCGGGGCTCGATCTCATGCGGGCGATCTACCGCTGGATGCTGGTGGTCCGCCTGGCTCTTCTCGCGGCGCTCGCGAGCGGTATCAGCGCGTTGGTGCGCAGCGAAGCGCGAGGTAGCTGGAGGCGGGTAGCCTGCGGAGTTTTAGCCGCGCTAGCCGTGGTGGGCTCCGCCCCGAACTTCGCCGGCCTAGCGGTAGGGGCCAGCTATCGTGCCACCCATCTTGAGGCACTTATCGGTGAGATTCCGGAAAAACTTGATGCGGCTCTGCCGGACGATGCCGTGGTGGCTTTCAGTTCCCCGGTATCAGGCGGTAATGATTTCCTAGCCGGGGTGCTCGCGAGCGAGTCTGACCTGGTCCTCTACAACACCTTCGGAGATAAAGATGTGGCCCGGGCCCGCGAAAACTGGACGCCTGAAATGCAGGATGTCATCGGTTCGCACGCGAACTTTGGGCATTCGGTGTGGCAGGTGCTCTACACCGGGCAGGTGCAAGCGGTTATCATCCCGAATTTTGATTTACGGTGGGGAATTGAACAGGGGTCCACGGATACTTTTGCCGCGGAGGCGCAAGCGTTGCGTGAACAAATTGCGTCCGACCCGCGCCTGCGGGTGGAACTCCATAAGGATTTCACCATCGTGACGCTCGCGGAATAGCGCACTGGCGTACTAGCTGGCACGTGCGCCAATGCGCCAGCGCATGATCGGCGTGCGCGTTACCAGGATTAGCGGCAACGCGCACGCTTCGCCCCCGTTGCCCTCGGTGCTCAGACGCGCGTAATCCCCGCGAAGTCAAAGGCGGCCGCGAGATCCTGGTGGAGGCGCGGTACGCCCATAATCTCCTGAATATGGCGCTCACCCGCGGTAGCGAGGCGCTCCCACAACTCATCATCACGCATGCCGTCCACGATGGCCCGGGCGAATTCCTCCGGGCTATTGGCGATCAGCGCGGTGTGGCGGTCCTCCAAGCCCATACCCTCTGCACCGATATCGGTGGTCACAATAGGAACGCCCCAGGAGAGAGATTCTCCGACCTTCCCCTTCACGCCAGCGCCGTAGCGTAGCGGCGCGATGGAGAGCCGAGCCGGGTTATAAACATCGGCTAAATCAGCGGCGTAGCCGCGTAGCTTCACACCGTTCCCCTCAAAAACGCGCAGGGATTCCGGCGGGTTCTTCCCGTACACATTGACCTCGACATCACCGAGCTCTTGACGCACCAGCGGGTGCACCTCGGTGAAATACCATTTCAGGCCGTCCGCGTTCGGGGGATGGGCGAAGGAGCCAATAAAACTGATGCTGCGCCGGCCCGTCAAACCGGCGGGGTGCTCTACCGGGACGTGCACATTCCCCACCACAAAGACCGGAAGTTCGGGGTGGTCCGCATGCAGCATCTTGGCCTCTTCGGAGGACACAACCAGGGTGGCGGTGCTCGTTCGCATAACCCCGAGCTCCAATTCCTTAGTTTGATGCGCGGCGGTGATAAGAGCAGCGTCATCGGCAAGTTTCGCTTCACGTAATTCGCGGGTGCCGTGCAGATCCACCGTGTCAAAAATAACGGGGACACCCGGAAGTGCGTGGGTAACGGGGAAAAGGCTTGCGGCGGCTACCCCAACTCGGGAGAGTATCACCCCGCGCACATTCCCGCGCAGCAGGATGGTGAGGGCTTGCCCGCTAATATTCGCGCGGCCCATATCGTTATATGTATCGTAGACAACCTGGATCCCGTACGCGGTCAAATTGCCGACATAGGGTTCGTGGCGGGTTTTGTTTTGCGGAATGAAGATGGGTTGGTATCCGAGCCGGAGCAGTTCCAGCAAAATCTGTTCCATTCGCACCGAACCCGAGTCCAGATCCGGGGTGATAACAGCGCCGTCGCATACAATAACAACATTTTTCGTATGAACGGCTCGTTCGATCTCAAAATCGGGATCCTCTTCTGGACTTAACGGCTGCGCGGCCAACTCAGCCGCCCATTTTTGCCGGAACTTGTCCCGATTGATGACCTGGTAACGTTTCGTTCCAGACGAGGTTTCAGTCCCGTTCGATACGCCTTCGTGGTGAATAACGAGGGAGCGCGGTTCATAAACGGTGCGGTAGCCCAAGCGCCGTACTTCAAAAGCCAGATCGGTATCTTCGTAGTAGGCGGGAATATAGCGTTCATCAAAGCCGCCCAGTTCATCAAGAATGGACTTGCGTACCGCCAAGCACGCTCCGGAACAGTAATCAACATCCCGGAAATAGGTATAGGAGTGATTTTCGGGATTATCTCCCTTCCCGTAATTCCAGGCGCCACCGTCAGAAAATACCACGCCGCCAGCTTCCTGCAACGTGCCATCCGCGTACACCAAGCGCGCTCCCACCAGCCCGATGGCGGGATCCTTCAGGCGTTCCACAATGGGCAGGAGCCAGCCGGGATTCACTTCGGTGTCATTATTGAGATAGATAACAATCTCACCGCGCGCATACTGGAGTCCGGTATTGCAGGCCCGAATAAAACCGCCGTTTTTCGGCATATGAACAACGCGCAAGCCGATAATGCGATCCAGCTTCTTGCCGGTGGAATCCGGGGAGCAATCATCTACCGCGATGATTTCATAAGGAATATTCCCTGCCGTTTCCGCCACCGCTTTCAGGCAGGCAAAAGTTTCTTTCCAGTGCCCGTAGACAGGAATAATGATGGACACCAGCGGCCGCTCCGAGCAGGGCACCTGGTAGAGAAGCTTCTGGAGTACCTTGCGCCCGGCAGTTTCCGCTCCCGGAACGCGGCGCAGCGCGGAACGGAGGGCAGTCATGGCCGAGGAAGAAGAAACATTCGTCACGGCGGAATCCTTTGGTTGAAGAGGCGGCATCGGCTGTTCTGTTCTTTGAATTGTACTGTAGCGGCGCACCGCGGCGCGGGAAGCACGGACCTCGCGGCGCGGGATACTGTTGGGATGCCGGCGCCCTCCCAGCGTGCACCTGCGTATCTCCCCGTACGAGCCCGCGTAGCTTGTTAGGCTAGGTGCTGGATAATCGCTGATATGGCGGAGAGGGATATGAAACTATTTGTGCAGGTTCCGTGTTTGAACGAGGAAAAAACCTTGCCCCTGGTGCTGGAATCCATCCCTAAGGAAATTCCGGGCATCGATAGCATAGAGATCCTTATTATCGACGACGGTTCGACGGACGCGACCGTGGAGGTCGCTAAATCCTACGGGGTCACCCATTTTGTACGCCACGCCCGCAACCAGGGCCTGGCACGCTCCTTCCGGGACGGCGTGGAATACGCGCTCGCGAACGGCGCGGATATCGTGGTGAATACCGACGGCGATAACCAGTACCCCCAGGAAGCTATCCCGGAACTAGTGGCCCCGATTGTGGCCGGGCGGGCCGATATCGTTATCGCGGACCGGCAAACCTCCAAAATCGCGCACTTTTCCCGTTTCAAGAAGCTCATGCAGAATGTGGGTTCCCGGGTGGTCAATCGGGCGGCCGGCACCAAACTCCCGGACGCTGCCTCCGGTTTCCGCGCCTACTCCAAGGGCGCGCTCTACCGACTCAATGTGGTCACCCAATTCTCCTATTGCATGGAGACTATTATTCAGGCCGGTAATAAGCGCTTGCGTATCGACTCCGTACCCATTACCACCAACCCGAAAACTCGCGAATCGCGCCTGTTTTCCAATATTTTCCAGCACATGTTCAAATCGGGAACCGCGATTGTGCGTTCCTACCTCATGTTTAAACCCCATGTGCCCCTCGGCTGGACGGCGGCGATTACCGGGATCCTCGGTGCCATTCCTTTCATACGCTTCCTCATCTTCTACTTCATGGGCCAGGGCGCAGGCCATATCCAATCTCTTATTTTCGGCTCGGCCATGATCGTGGCTTCGATTATTTCCATCACTATCCTCATCATCGCGGACCTTTTGAAAACCAATCGCGTGCTCCTCGAACAGCAACTGGAGGGCATTAAAGCCCTGCGCTTCGGCCCGCCGCGCCCGCTGGCTGCCACCGCGAGCATCGAGCAAGCCCCCCATGCGCTCGAGGTGCCCGATGAGCTGGAATCCCGCCAGGTGGGCGAGGCGGGGGAGGCCCGCGCGTGAGAATCCTGGGCTTTGGCACCTACAACACCGCGAACCACCCCCGGGTAGGGGTGCTGCTGCGCGGATTGGCTGACCACGGGCATACCGTGCGTGAACTCAACTACCCCCTCGATACCGGCACCGCCGGGCGGGTAGCTGCGCTCGCCAGCGCCCGCGGGGCACTTTCTTTCGGTGCGGATATTGCCCGGCACTGGTGGCGCCTGGTGCGCGGAGCCCGGCGCTTCCGCGGCCCGCACGCCCCGGACGTTATCGTGGTGGGCTACCTCGGCCACTTTGATGTGCTCCTCGCCCGTCTCCTTTTCCCACGCACCCCCATCGTGCTCGACCACCTTATTTTCGCCTCCACCACCGCCACCGACCGCGGCCTGAACACCGGCATCAAAGACCGCCTGCTGCGTACCCTGGATAGCGCCGCTATTCGCGCCTCCACCATCACGGTCCTGGATACCCCCGCGCACCTGGCACATATGCCCGAAGCCCTGCGCGCTCGCGGCGTTGTTGTTCCCGTGGGCTCGCCGGAAAGCTTCTTCGCGGCCCGCAGCGCGCATCCGGTCCACACCCCACCCCGCGTGGTTTTTTACGGCCTCTTCACGCCGCTACAGGGCACTGTCACGATTGCGCGTGCCCTGCGCCTCGTCGAGGAACGCGGCGTGGACCTCGAGGTTACCCTCATCGGTACCGGTCAAGATTATGCTGAAGTGCGCGAGATTCTGGCGGGCGAGGGCGCGCACGTCCGGGTGACGTGGCGGGATTGGGTCGACGCCGCCGCGCTGCCGCGCGATATCGCCACTCATGACCTCTGCCTGGGAATCTTCGGAACTTCGGATAAGGCCCAGCGTGTGGTTCCGAATAAGGCCTATCAGGGCATGGCCGCCGGCCTGGCCCTCATCACCTCGGATACCGCCCCGCAACGCGAGATGCTCAAAGAAGCCGCCTGCTACGTTCCCGCGGGGGATGCCAGGGCGCTAGCCGATATGCTCGTCCGCCTTGCCGCGGATCCGGAAGTTGTTACCGCGGCACGCACCCGTGCCGCCGCGCGCGCGGATCTAGCTTTCCACCCCGCCCAGGTGGTGCGCCCCCTCCTCGCCGCCCTCGACCGAGTCCCGGGCCGGCGCGGCACGAGCCGCAGCAAAGTCCCAGATTTTGGTGCAGATATCCACCACAGCGGCGAAAAGAGCACCCGGTGAAGAAAATTCTGAGCGTCCTGCAAGCGCCTCCCGTGCGGGCCGGGTTTATGATCCTCGCGGTCATGGCCGCGATCTGGGCCATCGTGGCCAACCGGGAGGCCGTGGGAGAGGCGCTAGCCGCACTGCCCTGGTGGGTGAGTCTGGCCGGAATCGCGCTATCTCTCCTCTACGTGGCCTGCACGATGGTTTCCTGGCGCTACCTTCTCAATGATGTGGGCCAGCCCGTCCCCGCGCGGGTAGCCCGGCGTATTTTTTATAGCTCCCAAGTGGCGAAATACCTGCCCGGCGGAGTGTGGAATTTCGTGGCGGCCGCGGAAATGGGCGCGGCGCATTCCATCGCCCGGCGGCGCTCTTTCGTGGCGTTGCTCGTCTCCATGGTGGTTTCCATCGTTACCGGCCTGGTGCTGGCGGTCCTCGCGCTGCTCCTCGGCCCGGCCGGCCTCATGGCGGATTACGGCTGGTTTGCCCTGGCCATCCCGGTGGGCGTGGTGGCCCTGATTCCACCGGTTCTCAATAAAATCATTAGCCTGGGCCTAAAAATTCTGCGGCGCGGGCAACTGGAAGCACAGCTGAGTTGGCGCGGCACCGGCCTGGCAGCATTGTGGGCCGCGGCCGGATGGCTCCTCATGGGCGCCCAGCTTTGGCTCATGCTCATTTATCAGGGCATGGCCGCCTCCATCCCCACCTTCCTGCTCGCCACCGGCGGTTACGCGCTAGGCTGGACCGTCGGTTTTCTTGTTTTCTTCGTCCCGGCCGGGGTGGGGGTGCGGGAACTGGCTCTTGCCGCAGTACTGTCTACCGCGGTTGGGAGCGGGCCGGTTGTCGTCGTCGTACTACTCTCGCGTGTTTTCACGACTATCGCGGACGTGAGCCTCGGGCTCCTCGCCGGTTTCGCCGCGCGCCGTGCGGCCCGCCGCTAGAGTCTGCGGATGCAGATACTCGTGCCATGCGGCACGTAGCGCGCTCAGATGCGGGCGGTAGCGGCGCACAACAACGTACGCAACCGCGCAGGAAAGTCCCACGCACAACAGGAGACCCAGGAGCGCGCGGGGCGGCGTCGTCCAGGCGACCGCGAACACCGGGGTACGCAAGCCCACGTAAAAACGCCAGGCCATCCGCACCGTGAAATCAATGGTGGTGACGGCGAAGAGCAGTGCCCCGGCGAGGGAAAGAACCGGAAGGAGGCGGGAGGCGCGCGCGGGATCCGTCTGTTTACGCAGGTCGTGATGCTGGAGGAGGGCCGCCGCGCATGTCACCAAGAACGGGAAAACGAAGGGGAACCAATAGCGCCCCTGCCACATAACCAGCGGGATACGATCCGCCACCGCAGTATTGAGCAGCAGGGCGCTGAAGGGGAGGACCACCACCCCGAAAATAACGGCGCGGCGGTGGTGGCGCGCCCCGGCCCGGTAGACAGCGATAAGCAAGCAGGCGAAGAAAATGACGTAGCACAGGGAGACCGGGCTGCTCGGCTCCACGTTTCGCCAGCCCGCGGTACCTATTGTCTCGTGGATGTAATAGGGCATGGTCCCCAGAATCTGCAGACCCATGCGGAAAGCACCCTTATTCGCCACCGGATCGGGTGCTTTCCCGTAGGTGGAGGACAGGTAATTCCATCCGAACCAGGCGAGGCACCCCAGGGCACATAGCGCGAGGAAAATCCAGAATCCGGGGGTGCGCAGGTAGCGCTGTACCGCCACGCGCCCAAAAATAATTGCGAAAAGTAGACACAGCAGTATCGCCCAGTAGGGACCCACCGGGCGCGCGCAAATGAGGGGGATAGCGGCTAGACCTCCGCCGATCCAGCGCCACAGCTCTTCGCGGGCGGGAACTCGGTTGAGGAGGGGGAGGAGGAAACCGGTGAGGGCCAGGGCCGCCCCGATTTCCATCGATTGCGGATTAGAAAAACCGCTGAGGGAATAGAAACCCGGAGCGAGCAGGCCGATGGTGAGATAGGGGAGCGCCGCGCTGCGCAGCCCCGCGTAAAGAGAAGAGAAGCCGAGCGCGGCCAGCCCGGCGAAAAGCCCGGCGGAGAGCACCCGGATACCCCAGAGCACATATTTCCCGGAGGCCAGCAGCAGGGGCCAGTGGGTGAGGTAGTAGTAGAGCGGTGGATAGTTAACCGCCGAGGTGCCCTGGGAGATGAGTTCGTCGTTTGTGGTGAAAATACGGGAGCAGAAAGCGGTGGCGGCCGGGTCGTGGCGCCAGCAATCGGGGGCACCGCGCCGCAAAAAAGCGGGGGCATCCACGCGGATACTCTTTTGAGGGATTTGCCCGGTGACCACGGCATAGCCGTAAATTTCGTGCTGGGTTTCATCGGGGCCGCCGTTGAGCGGGGTGAGCAAACTGAGTCCCATCGCATAGATAAAGAAACCCACGAAGGCGAGGAGGAACATTTTCCCGTGCACTACCCGCCGGCGGTCCCGCGAAAAATCGATGGAACGCGCCTCAGCAGCATCGCCGCCCATGATCACCTCGATTAGTCATTGATTTACGTACATCTCATAACAAGTAAGCCCAAGGAATTATATGACGGGTACGGGAGAATCGGCACATCTGCGCGCGTAGCGCCACGTGAACACCAGGTACGTTCCCGCTACTGTGATGGCGAGCGCGGCGCCGATGATGGCGTGCGGCGGGGTATCGGTGAGGACCCGCCCCAGTGGCGCCGTGGTGATGCCCGCGTAAAAACGCCAGGCCATCCGCACCGTGATATCAACGGTGGCCAGGAAGAAAAGAGCGGAGGTCGCGCGAGCGAGTGCCCCGCTCACCGTGGAACGACGGCGCCCGGAGGTCGCTATGACCATCACGCACACCCAGAAGAGCGGGAAGAGGAAGGGGAAGCCGTAGCGGCCCTGCCAGATAGGGAAGGTGGTGCGGCTGAGCACCAGGGTATTCATGAGGACGGCGCTGAGCGGCAGCGATATAAAAGCCAGGGCGATAGACACCCGGTGCCGCGCCTTCCCCCCATGCCACGCGGCCGCCACAACGGCGAAGATGACCACCCAGTAGAGCACCGTGACCGGTACCGAGGTGGTGACCGAGCGCCAGCCGGCCGTTCCGATGGTTTCGTGCATGTAGTAGCGGAAGTTCCCGAGCAGGCGCAACGTGAGAGCACCCCAGCCGTCGTTGATAACTTCGGTGGGGGTGGGGCCGTAGATTGTAGAGATGCGGGTCCAGGCCAGCCAGCCCAGGCACCCGGCCGCGCAGAGTACCATAAATATCCCGAAAGCGCGGGTACGAATATAGGTGCGCACCCGCTCGCGCCCGAATACCCCGGCCAGCAGCAGGCACATGGCAATAGCCCAGTACGGACCTACCGGGCGTGCCAGAATGAGCAGGAGTGCCGCGCAGCCCCCCGTGATCCACCGCCCCGCAGTTTCCCGCGGGGGAAGGGACCGAACAAGCGGGATAAGGCACCCGGCCATGGCGAGGGCCGCCCCGATTTCCAGACTTTGGGGATTGGAAAAACCCGCGAAGGTGAAAAAAGCCGGGGTGAGGACGGTGAGGGCGATGCAGGCTTCGAGGCGGTGGGGCAGGCCGGCCACGAAGGCGGAAACCCCGAAAGCTGCCAGTAACGAAAAGAGCAGCGCGGAACATATCCGCACGGCCCAGAGCGCCGCCGCACCGCTGAGGAAACGCAGGGGCTGGTGGGTGAGGGCGTAGTAGAGGGGCGGATAATTGACCGCGCTTGTTCCCATTTCCCGCAGGGTGGCATCGGAGCTGAGCGGGGGTGAACACCACGCCGTTTGGGCACGGGTGGTGCGCCAGCAATCGGGGGCACCCGAACGCAGGTAGCGCGGGGCGAGCACCCGTTCCGATTCGAGCGGGATATTACCCGTGACCACCTGGTACCCGTATATTTCGTGCACGGGTTCATCCGGGGAGCCCTGCAGCGGGGTGAGCAGGCTCAAGCCTGTGGTGTAGCAGAGAAAAGCGAGAAAAGAAAAAAGGAAAATCCGAGGGGACCACAAGCCGCGGGAGGTGGGAGCGGGCGGGTCAGCCGGAGCAGCCGGAGGAGCGGGGCGGTGCGGACGAGGTGTCATACTGCCGCATCACCGATGCGTCCGCCGCGCCGCCGCCGCGCATCACGTAATCCCTGGCGCATGAGCTGGCGCCGCTCGGCCCCGCGGTCGAGGAGCAGCCCGTTAAAGGCCAGGTATTTCACCAGCCACCAGGCATAGCGTACCCGCCACTTGCCCGGGAATAGCGAACTGCCAATCACCCGGGCGGTATTGCGCACCAGATAGTAATTGCGGATCGGGGCATGGACGTGGACCGGTTGCGTGCGCCCGGGAAGAAGAACGACGGCGTCACCTAGGGAGTGGTAGAGCCGGGCGGCCGTCACGCACACCAGGCGCCACCCCTGGCTGCGGGCCCGCACGCCCCACTCCAGGTCCACGTGGTCGATAAAGAGGGCGGTGCCCATCCCGCCCACGTCATCGAGCGTCTCCATCCGAATGAGGCAGCCGGAGGCGATAAGGAAAGCAACGTCGAGGACCGGGCGTTCCAGTTCGGCCGCGGTGGCGCGCTTGGGGGCCCACTCGCGGGCAACATAGACCAATTGGTCCTCTCCTTCGCGTTCTTCGCTGGGGAGGGGGCCGGCGGCACCGATCTGAGGATCACCGGCCAGTACCTCGAGCAGGCGGGCCACCATATCCGAGCCGACCAGGGAATCCTGATCCATGAGCAGTACGAAACGAGCGCCGCGGGCGCGAGCCTGCTCAATGCCGATATTCGTGGCCGCCGCAATCCCGAGATTCTGGGTGAGTGAAATGAACTGGGCATCCACCGCGCGGGCGCTTTCCGCTACGGCTGTCCGGCGCGATTCTTCCGAACCGTTATCAATAACCACCACGTGCCCGACCTGCATGGCCAGCGCGGTGAGACGAGCAGCGCAATTCCCGTCCGGGTTATAGGTGATCACGACCGCGGTGACCTGGTTGGCGAGGGCAGATAGCTCAGCCCGCTTCATATTTAGCTCCGCAGAGTGCCAAGGAATGCCTGGACATCCTCGTAGCGGGGGAGGAGCCCGCTGCGTTCAGCCTCGTCAAGACCGGGGGCCTCGGTATCCTTCGGGGAGAGCAGCAGCTCGAGCTTTTTGCCCTGCCGATCAGTTTCCGGGAAGACCAACCCCACCTGCGAGCACAGCGGATTCACCCCGTGTTCCCTCCCGGGAGCGTATTGCGCCGAGCACAGGTAGACCACGGTGGAATCATCTTCCAAAGCTACGAAGCAGTGACCCAGGCCCTCCGAAATATAAATGGCTTTCCGAGTGTCATCATCGAGAAGAACGGAATCCCATTTTCCGTAGGTGGGGGATCCCACCCGGATATCGATAACAAAATCGAGAACCGCACCGCGCGGGCACATCACGTACTTTGCTTGGCTGGGCGGCACATCAGCGAAGTGGATACCGCGGACGGTGCCTGCCTTCGACACGGAGGTATTTACCTGGCGCACATCCAAACGATGACCGATTGTTTCTTCAAAAACGGAGGATTTGTAGGCTTCCAAGAAAATACCGCGTTCGTCGGGGAAATGTTTGGTGGTGATTTCCCATGCGCCCGCAATCGCTAATTCCCGAATCTCCATGACGTTATCCTTATGTCGGCTACTCGATGTACGGGAACTACGATACCGTCTCCGCGCCGGTGATGCGGAAGCTAGACTGGAAGAGCTAGCGCCTTTCCTTGGTCCCGGCCTCATTTAGCCGGTGAGGAGGGCAGGCCGCCAGGCGCCCTGTCAATTCCCCGAAGGACCGTATGAGAAGCACCGATACCACCATGAGCTCACGCCGTTTCATCACGTGCGCGGGCTTCCTCACGGTTCTCTTCCTTCTGTGGCAAATGCTCTGGGCCCTTGGCAGCCCGCCGCTGCGTACCCCGGATGAACCCCATCACCTCAATTCCATTATTCGACTCGAGCAGACGGGGCAGTGGCCCGATCCGGGAACAAGCTGGCTCTACCGCGATATTTTTGAGGCGTCGCGGGCTAGTGGTCTGCTCGTGGAGGGTGCCCCCAGCTACTCCTTGCATTACCGCACTCGCCTGGGGCGAGATGCCTGGATAGGTGCAGATCCGGATTCTTATCCCAGCCAGAAAATTCTCCCGCACGAGCAGCGCAGTTCCCTACGGGCCGAGGGGAGAGTTCCGATTTTGGATCAGATGACCCAGCATCCCCCGCTCTATTACGCCGGCGGGGCACTGGTGCTCCGCGCCACCGGGCTAACGGATGCCCCCTGGGATCGCCAGATCCTCACCCTGCGGCTCTATTCCATTGTGCTGACGTCGCCCCTGGTGCCCTGCCTTATTTTCGCGGCCCGCCGCGCCGGCCTCAGCCGACGTGGCGCTCTGCTGGCCTCCGGCACCGTGTACGCGATCCCCATGCTCGCCTTTATCTCCGCTTCGGTTACCAATGACGCGCTCTTCATCGGTGCCGGAGCCCTCACCATGGCAGCGGTGAGCGCGGCCATGTTCGGAGCCGGGCGGTGGCGTACCGTCCTGGGGGCGGGGCTTGCCCTGGGGCTCGGCTTGTGGAGCAAGGGGATTTTCATTCCCATGGGCTTGGTGGTCTTTCTCGCCTTCCTTGCCAATCCGCGCGTAGGAACATGGGGGCGGCGCCTGGCCCAGGGACTGAGTGCGGGACTCATCGGTGTCGTGACGGGCGGGTATTGGTGGCTGCGCAATATCCTGCGCTACGGCGTTATCCAACCGGATGGTTTCCAGGCCGAAGCCAAAGCGCCGGGCAGCGACATCGGCTTCTTTGCTGAGCGGGTGACCACGTCCTTTGTGGACTCCTTCTGGTCGGACTTCGGGTGGCTAGATGTCACTTTTGCCCCGCCCCTCCTCATTCTTCTTACTCTTCTCGCACTTATTCTTCTTGTTCGCGCCCTCCGCACCCACCCCGATAAGCTGTGGCGCTTCCTCATCTTCACCTCGAATATTGTGCTGGTCCTAGGGATGCTTATCGTGCAGGCGTATAGCCAGTACCGAGGATTGGGAATTATCGGCGGAGTGCAGGGCCGCTATCTTTTTGCCGGAGTTGTGGGCTTGCTCGTGGTCATCACGATGGGCGCGGCCGGGCACCACTGGGATCCGCCACTGCCCGAAACCGCGAGCCGGCCCCGCTACCGCGAAGAAGCAGGGTGGCGCAGTTTCCTCCTCCCCGCGCTGGTGGCCGGAAGCATGCTCCTCTCCGCGTACGCGATGCTGCTGTGGTTGCGCTCGTGCTACCCGGGGGCTTTCTTGGGCATAGGTGTAGAACGCTGGGCACGTGCGACTGGACTGCCGGCACCGTTGCTCGTGAGCGTCGCGGCCCTCGGGTATGCCGCGCTCCTGGCGGCCGGAGTAGTGTGTTATCGGCTTACCCGCGCCCAGCTGCTGCCCCAGTTTCACCCCGTGAGGCCGACGCACCAAAGCGCCAGCTCATCTCACCCTGCCGCGGCTTCGGTCCAATGAGTACAATAACGCGGGTATAGACAAGGAAAGGACACCCATGCGCTGGATGGTTACCGGAAGTCGGGGAATGCTCGGCCAGGATCTCGTTGCTTTGCTCGCACAGCGCGGGCAGAACGTGCTCGCCGTGGATAAGAGCGAGTTGGATATTACCGATCCGGCCGCGGTAGCGCACCTGGTCGATAAGGTCGACGTCGTCGTTAATGTTGCTGCGCACACAGCCGTAGATAAAGCCGAAAGCGAGGAGGCTGCGGCCTTCACCATCAACGCAACCGGCCCGCAGATCCTGGCCCGGCGCACCGCTCATATCGGCGCGAAACTGGTGCAGGTGTCCACCGATTATGTATTTTCCGGCGACGCCGTGGACCCTTACGAAGAAAATGACGTCATGAACCCCAAGGGTGCCTACGGACGCACCAAAGCCGCAGGCGAATGGGCGGTGCGTGCCGAAACGGACGACTACTACATCGTGCGGACCGCGTGGCTCTACGGCGCGCAGGGTAATTGTTTCCCGAAGACGATGGCACGCCTGGCCTCCGAACGCGATGCGCTGTCCGTCGTGACCGATGAAGTGGGCCAGCCCACCTGGACCGTGGACCTCGCGGATCTGATTTACCGCATGGTCGAGGCAAATATTCCCTCCGGGACCTACCACGGAACATCCTCGGGAAAGACGAACTGGTGGAATTTCACCCGCGAGATCGTTTCGACGCTGGGCAAAGACCCGGCGATGGTGGGGGAGACGACGGCTGCTGCTTTCAACCGCCCCGCCCCGCGCCCGCATTTCTCGGTGCTCTCGCACGGTGCCCTGCGCCGGGCCGGTATCGAGCCGATCGGGGATTGGAAGGACCGCTGGGAAGCCGCGGCACCGAGCGTGCTCGCGGAGTACCTGGGCTAGTCGAGTACTCGGGCTAGCGAGCTAGCTCGGTAGACGAACGGGGCGGCCGACACCATGTCAGCCGCCCCGCTTATTTGAGTAGACCCGAGTCGCGCGCCCGGTGGGCTCGCTCGAGTAGCGCTTTAGTAGCTTGCCGAAGGAATATCGTGCTGGGCTTCCAGGATCCCGAGCAGGTAGTCCCCGTAACCGGATTTACGCAGTTTCTCCCCGCGTTCTCGCAGTTCCGCATCGGTGAGGAATCCGCGCCGCCAGGCAACTTCCTCCGGGCAGCCCACCGAAAGACCCTGGCGGGCCTGGATGGTGCGCACGAAGCTGGTGGCATCCGCGAGGGAATCGAAGGTGCCGGTATCTAGCCACGCGGTACCGCGGTCGAGCACCTCAACCTTGAGTTTGCCCGCTTCCAGGTACTTGCGGTTGACATCGGTGATTTCGTATTCCCCGCGTGCGGACGGCTCGAGGTTGCGGGCGATCTCGATAACGTCATTGTCGTAGAAGTACAGACCCGGTACCGCGAAATTGGACTTCGGGTGGGCGGGCTTTTCCTCAATGGAGATTGCCTTGAAATTCTCGTCAAATTCGACGACGCCGTAGGCGCGCGCATCCGAGACATGGTAAGCAAAAATAGCGCCACCATCCGGATTGGTATTGCGTTCCAAGCGGCGGCCCATCGTGGGGCCGTAGAAAATATTATCTCCGAGCACCAGCCCGGCCGGTTCGTTACCGATGAAATCCGCGGCGATGGTGAAAGCGGTAGCCAGGCCGTTGGGCACTTCCTGCACCGCGAAAGAAATGCTGATGCCGAATTGGCTGCCGTCCCCGAGGAGCCGGTGGAAGGCCGGGGCATCTTCGGGTGTGGTAATGACCATGACGTCACGAATCCCGGCGAGCATCAGGGTGCTCAGCGGATAGTAGATCATCGGTTTGTCATACACGGGTACGAGCTGCTTGGAGGTGCCCAGCGTAACGGGATGAAGTCGAGTGCCGGAGCCTCCGGCCAGAATGATTCCACGCATAGGGTCATTTTTGCCTATTTGCAGGCCGGGCGCCACCGGCCGGGCCGGTTACGCCCGCGGTGATTGTGAGCAAATCGCCCAAGCGGCGCAAGGCGCGCCCGGACGCGGCAACACGCCGGACTCGAACGAAAGTTCGGGTGGGCAATATACCGCTTTCGCTTGACTTTTGGGGTATGACACGCTTGTAATTTATAAAGACACCTTGGTTAGAGGAGGACATGTGCGGAGGATTAATCCCGGCTTGCGCGTCGCGGGGAACGGCGGATTGACGCCGCAGGACGCCCAGGACGCCATGCTCGATATCTTCGACCTCGGTTACGAGAAGGCCGATTCGGCATCCCTGCACTGGCGTGAATCCGCGTTGTGTGCCCAAACCGATCCCGATATTTTCTTCCCGGAAAAAGGCGGCTCCACCGCCCCCGCCACCTCGATCTGCCACGAATGTCCGGTGCGGGAGGAATGCCTGGAATACGCCCTCCAACATGATATTCGTCACGGTATCTGGGGTGGCATGTCGGATAATGACCGCCGGCGCCTGAGTCGGCAACGCCGCCGCGTCGGCGAGGCATAACCGCCCAGCGCCCGCGCTGGCGTAGCATCAACAGCAATGCAGTTCAGAATTCGCGCTCTCGTTATTACCCGGCCGGGCTCCGCCTACCTGGAGGACACCCTCGCCGCGCTGGAATCCTCCACCCGGAAACCCGATGCCATCAGCGTGCTCACCGGAAAACTCGGGCTGGCTGTCAATGAGGCGCTTGCCGCGGATAGCCGTGACACAACGGGCGGTGAACCGCGCGATACCGAAGAATCCAGCAGAGCAGAATCTACCACCGGCTACGACGCCTACTGGATCCTCCACGACGATAGCGCCCCCGCCCCGGATGCCCTCGCGAATCTCGCCCGCACCCTGGAAAACGCCGCGAATATTGGCGCGGTGGGCTGCAAACAGGTGGACTGGTCCGATCCGGGTGCGCTTCTGGAAGTCGGAATCCGCGCCACCCGCAGCGCGCGGCGGGTTCCCGAAGTGGCCCTGGACGACCGCGACGGCGGGCAGCTGGATGGGCGTTCTGATGTTCTCGCGGTGGGAAGCGCCGGCATGCTCGTGCGCGCCAGCGCCCTGCGCGACGTAGGCGGTTTCGATACCTGGCTGGGGCCTTTCGGGGACGGACTCGAACTCTCGCGGCGTTTGCGCGGAGCGGGCTGGCGCGTCGTCGTCGAACCTGCCGCCACCGTGCGCCACGCGCGTGTGTCTCTCGGAAACGACGGCCGTGATTCTTTCGCGGCCCGCCGCGCCGCGCAACTCTATAACGCGCTGCTCGCCGCGCCCGCGCTGCTCGCGCCTTTCCTTTTCCTCGGTTACGTGCTGCTCGCCCCGGTGCGGGCGCTGGTGCGCCTCCTCGGTAAAGAGGCACGGCTTGCGGACGGTGAAGTGCGCGGGGCCGCCCGCCTGATCGCGAGCCTTCCCGCGCTGGTGCGGGCGCGCCGGCGGCGCCGTCGTACCGAAAAAAGCCGCGCCGGGCTCGCGGCCCTCGAAGCGCGCGGGCGCGATGTGCGTGCGGCCCGGCGCGAAATGACACGCAGCGAACGGGAGAAAATCCGTTTGGTGGCGCGTCCGAATCCGCTTGAAGAAGCAGAACGACGGCGCTGGCGCCGGTCCACCGCACACGCCCGGCGCACCGTCCTCCTCCTGACCGCCCTCGTGGCGGGTGTGGCTGCCTTCCCGCTGCTGCGCGGCGGGTACCTGATGGGCGGGGCGCTGCGCCCCGATGCCCTTAGCGGCACGGAACTGCTGCGCGCCAGCCTGCCCGGCTGGCTCGCGGTAGGGGATGGCACCCCGGGGCGCATCGACGCGCTGTGGACCCTCCTTTCCCCGCTAGCCCTGGTACTGCAGCCCTTCGGGGGCACCCTGGGGGACGCGGCGGTACTCCTGCTTCTCGGCGCGCCCGTGCTGGCCGGCATGACGGCTTTCTGGGCGGCCCGCACCCTCACCTTCTCCCCGCACGTGCGCGCGGTGGCCGGCCTGGTGTGGGCCGGGGCCGGGCCCCTGGTGGGGGCACTGAGCGCGGGCCATGTGGCCGGAGCGCTCGTCCATATTCTCTTGCCGGTGCTGGCCGCCTCGGTGCTATCCGTGTGGCGCCTGCCCCGCACCCGCGACCGTATCGAATCCACCGCGGGCCTGGGCACCGCGGCGCTGGCCGGTATCTACCTGGCCGCGGCGGCCCCGGTGATGCTCGCCGTTCTTCTTCTCATTGCGCTGGTGGGGGCGCTGCGCTGGCGGCGTGCCCGCTGGCTGTGGGTGGTGATCCCGGCAGCCGTTGTGGTCATTCCCGGGCTGGAAGCAAACTGGCGGCTGCTTTTCGCCACTCCGGGAGAGCCCTTCGCCGCCCGCCCGGTCCCGCTCGATCTCCTTTCCTTCTCCCCGCTCACCCAGCCGGAGTCCCTCCCGTGGCTCGGGGAGATTGCCATGATCTGCGCGGCTTGCCTGGTGGTTATCGCGGTGCTGGCCCTGGGGCGCGCCCGCAACTGGCAGCGCATCCGCGCCGGCTGGCTTATTGCCGCGGCCGGTTTCGCCTGGGCGGTTGCCTCCACTCACGTTTCCGTGGCCCGGGTGTACGACGGCGCCACCGCACTCAGCGCGCCGGCCTGGAGCGGTATCGGCTTGAGCGTGGCCTTCGGCGGGTTGTGGATTGCCCTGGTGAGTGCCGGGGACGGCCTGCGTACCGATATGAGCGGACGCTCCTTCGGGCTCTTCCAACTCCTAGGCCTTGGTTCGGTCGCGGTCCTCATCCTCAGTGCTCTGGCTGGGTCGGGCCTCTACCTCAGCCGCGCGCTCACCGGCACCACCGAGCTGCACCTGGAAACCGGCCGGCCGGTGCCGGCCGCCGCCACCCTCGAAGCATCCTCCCCGGACCGGGTGCGGGTCCTGGCGCTCTACCCGGCTGAGGATGGTATCCGTGCCGAAATCTGGCGCGGGCCGGGCCGCCAACTCACCGATAGCACCATGGTCGGCGCGCTCGCGGCCCTGGAAGGAAACTTCGCGAATGATGCCGCCGCAGCGGACTTAGCCAGCGCCGTCGCCGATATGAACGCCGGAAACCCGCGCGCCGCAGAGACTCTAGCCGAACACGCCATCTCCTACGTGGTCATTCCGGCCCAGGCCCCGCGCGCCGGAGAGCTGGCCCGCGCCCTGGGCGCAACCGGGCGTTTCGATATGATCAGCTCCAATGAGCAGCAGCTTTCCTGGCGGCTCACCCGCAGCGAGGCGAGTGCCGTGGACGCCGCGCGCCTCACCCTGGACGGCAGCGCACTACCCGCCGGGCGCTACCGTGCGGATACCGAACTCTCTGAGCGGGCGGGGCGCAGCGGCGGGATTGTGCGCCTGGCCGAACGGCATGACCGGCTCTGGGAGGCTCGCCTGGACGGCCAGCTCCTCCCCACCTATAACGCGGGATGGGCCCAGGCTTTTGAGATTCCACCCGGGAGCTCTGGGCGCCTGACAATCTCCTATAACCGCACCGGGGATGGGCTGGTGGCCGCAGCGCGGATCCTTGCCGTGGCCGCAGCGCTCGTGGTCGCCATCCCCGTGCGGCGGAAGGTGGTCGAGTAATGGATCAGATTCGTGATGCAGCCGAAGCGGGGCGCGCCAGCGGGCGCGGGGCGCGCTGGCGGCATCTAACGGTGCGGGCCGGTAGCGCACTCGGGGTGGTGGGAATCGGCGCCGCGGTAGCGGCGGCCGCCGTCGTTCTTCCTACCGCCGCACCCCGCGCGGTAGAAGCGGAGGTGGCCAGCGCGGGAGAAGCCCCCACCCAGCTGCTGTGCGGGGGTGGATTTGAACAAACCATTTCCGCGGGTATGACCGTGGAGGGCACGCCCGGGGCAAACGCGGACAACATCGCCACCCAGGTGCTGCTTTTCGGCACCGCGGATAAGGAGGCGCGCGCCGCGCTTCCCACCGGAACGATCCTGAGTGCCGATCCCGGTGAGGTCCTCTCCGGCGCGGTGGCCTACAGTGCCCAGGGCGGTAACGGGCGCGGCCTGGCCGCTAATCCCTGCGTGAGCGGGGCGGGGGACCTGTGGATCACCGCTTCGGCCACCAGCGTGGGGTACTCCAACCAGCTTCTGCTCACCAATCCGGGCGCCGCGCCTATCACCGTGCGGGTCGACGGCCTGGGCGGTGCCGGTCCGCTCGGCACGGTACGGGTGGCCGTTCCCGGGCGCTCCACCGTACGCCACACCCTGGACGGGCTGCTCGCTGAGGACTCCCGCCTCGCCCTCCACCTGAGCACCCCGGCCGGCACTTTCGGGGCGACCCTGCAAAATCAGCGCATTTCCGGCACCAGCGGTGCCGGGGTTGATTTCACCACCGGGGCCCCCGCCGCCACGGAGCTCACCATCCCGGGGATCCCGGAGGGTTCCACCCTGCGCATAGCCAACCCGGGCGAAGCCACGACGTTCACGGTGCAACTGACCGGAGAAAACGGCACCACCCGCACCCTTCCCGGTGGGGAGGACGTGGAGATTGCCGCAAATTCGGTTATGGACCTCACCCTGGCCGGTATCGACCCGGGCACTTACGCGGTGCAGGTGCGCGGGGCGCAGGCCCTCGCCGCGGGTGTGGCGCTGAGCGGCGGCGGAGATGTGGCCTGGGCCAGCCCGGTTGCCCCGGCCGCCCGCACCGCGGGAAGTTTCGGGCCCGGCCCGGCCCGCCTGGCCCTCGCCGGGCGCGGCCACGTGGAGATCACCCCGGTGGGAGCCGACGGCGTGGACCTCGACCCCGTAGATGCCCAAGTTTCGGGGTACACCGCGGTGGAACTACCCGAAGCTGCGCGCGGCTACCGCATCGAGGCGGAAAACCCGGTGAGTGCCGCCGTGCTTGTGCTTGCCCCGAACGGGGAAGCTGGCGGGGCGAGCGGAATTGATTGGGTGAGCGCGGTCGCAGACCAGCGCGAAGCGCTCTCCGCCCGCGTCGCGGTGCGCCAGAACTAAAAACCGCGCCGCAAAAAATCGATGTCCTCGGGGTGGCGAGAAATCGCCGCGGCAAGCTGTTCGGTGACGATATCGTGAATGACGATACGGGGGAAAGGGCTGGCCATCGCGGTGCGCATCATTGGCATCCGGTAAAACAGCAGGCGGGCCCGCACCGCGCCGCCGCGCTCGAAGGGAAGAAGGCGCGCGAGGGGCACCCCATCCTCCCAGGGGGAGGGATCGGAAGCCGGAACGTCCATGACCGCGAAATCAAGATCGCGCATTTCTTCACCGAAATGGGCGCGATACGTCGCTAATTCAGAGGCGATGATGTCATCGAATTTATCTGCGCGGGTGCGCCAGGCGGGCAGGGTATAGGGGAGCACCGGTCCTTGAATTCCCCGTCCGTGCCGATCACGGCGGCGGGGGCGAGGCGTGGAAGGAAAAGTGTCCATACCCCAAGGTTACACGGGCGTGCTAACGTCTAAGGCGTGAGTCCGTTGAGAAAGTGTTCGCGCACCACGTGCCAGCAGCCGGCTGTTGCCACGTTGACCTACCAGTACGCGGAAGCAACCGCCGTGATCGGGCCGCTCTCACCGGTGGCCGCCCCGGGCACCTTTGACCTGTGCGAAGCGCACGCGGAATCGGTAACGGTCCCGCGCGGCTGGCAGATGATCCGCTTGCGCACCGAATTTGAACCGGCCCCGCCCTCGGATACCGACCTCATGGCCCTCGCGGATGCCATCCGGGAAACCGCCACCCGCCAGCCACCCGAACCCACCCGCGCCACCCGGCGGGTGAGCCGCCCCTCCGATGTGGCGGTGCGCCCGCGCCTGAGCGTGGTACGCGGTGAGGAGCCGGAAACGCCGGCAGCCGACTAGCTGTGGTGCGCACGGGCGCCGGCTGCCAACTAGCAAGACTCGAGCACGACGGCGCATCTTCGGCCGCGCGCCCCTTCCGCACGCTATTCGCGCATTTTTCTGCACGATTGCCACGAACGTGAGAAAATGGCGCTATGACTATGCGCGTTCTTGTGGTCGATGACGATCCCGGTATCTCTGAAATGGTGGCGATCCTGCTGGAATCGGAAGGATACGCCGTGACGGTGTGTGCCACCGGCACCAATGCGCTGCCTATTTTCCGGGCAGAAACACCGGATATTGTACTTTTGGATGTCATGCTGCCCGGAATGAGCGGGGTGGAGGTGGCCCGCCAGCTGCGCGAAGAAAGCGATGTCCCCATCATTATGATGAGCGCGCTCACCGATTCGGTGGACGTGGTGGCCGGCCTGGAAGCCGGGGCGGATGATTACGTCACCAAGCCCTTTGAGAACTCGGTGCTCCTCGCGCGCATTAAGGCGCGCTTGCGGCGCACCGAACCGGAAGTGGAAACGCTGCGGGTTGCCGATCTGGTTATCGACCCGCGCGCCCACCAGGTCACGCGCAACGGGGAAGATCTCCACCTAACGCCCCTCGAATTTGAGCTGCTCACCACTCTGGCACGCAAGCCCTACCAGGTGTTCTCCCGCGAAGAGCTCCTGGAACAGGTGTGGGGCTACCGCCACGAGTCCACCGATACCCGCCTCGTGAACGTGCATATTCAGCGCCTGCGTTCCAAGGTGGAAAAGGATCCTGATAACCCCGAGGTGGTTATTACCGTGCGCGGGGTGGGGTACCGGGCGGGGGCAACCCAGGAGTGAGTCAATTTTCGCGGCGCGGCTATATTCATCGCAGCCTCGGGAGCATGGGGCGTGGCGCGCTCACCTCATTTTCACAATCCTGGCGCACCTCCCTCAACGCGCGGGTGGTTTCCGCGATTGTGGCTATCGGCGTGCTCACGAGCATCGTGACCGCGGTTATTGTTGCCAACCAAACGCGTTCGCAACTTTATGACCGTGCCGTCAGCGCTGCCACCGAGCAATTCTACGGTGCCCGCTCCCAAGCCCAATATGTTTTTGACTCAGCTAATGCCCAAACTTCCGGGGCGGTCCAAGAAATCGCGAACGCGCAGGTGCGCTCCCAATTCGAGCCGATCCGCGGGGTGGTGGGCACGGCCCTCATTCGCTCTCCGGGGCAGAATACCGGTAACTACCTGGTAGCTGATGTGGGAGCGCCCACTCCCGCAACCGTCATGGATGTGCTCACCCCGGAATTACGGGAGGCGGTGCAGGAATCTTCCAGCCCGCAATGGCAGGCGGTTGCTATTGCGAAGGGGGAGGAGGCCACCCTGCCCGGGATTCTTATCGGTGCGACCGTGCGCCTTCCCAATGCTGGAATGTATGAGTTTTACACGCTCTATTCTCTAGAAAACGAAGAGGTGACGGTGGCGCAGGTGTCTCGGGTGCTTATGCTCGCCACTGTTGCGCTTCTTACCATCGTGGCGGTGGCCACCGGTGTGCTCGTTACTGTGGTCTTGAAGCCGGTGCGGGCCGCGGCGGAAAATGCCCGCCAGCTGGCCGGGGGTGCTTTCGATGTGCGGATGGATGATCGCGGGGAAGATGAATTAGCGCAGCTCGGCTCCGCTTTCAACCAGATGGCAGAATCTCTCCAGGATCAATTCACGCGCCTCGAGCGGCTCTCCCAGGTGCAGCAGAATTTCGTATCCGCGGTGTCCCATGAATTGCGCACCCCGGTTACCACCATCCGGATGGCCGGCCAGCTCATCTACGATAAACGCTCCGAACTCCCCTCCAGCCTGCGCCGCTCGGCCGAGCTCCAGCATTCCCAACTTATTTCCCTGGACACCATGCTCTCCGACCTACTGGAGATTTCCCGTTTCGATGCGGGTTCGATGGTGTTGGAAACCAGCAAAATCGACGTCGTAGAAATTGTGCGGCGCGTGATTATTTCCCAGGCCCCCCTCATCGAAGCGAACGGGGTGCCCGTCACGCTGTCCGCACGCGGGGAAACGGTAGCGAGCGTGGATTCGCGCCGTATCGAACGTATCGTGCGCAACCTGGTGGTCAACGCGGTGGAACATGCCGAAGGAGGTCCCGTCAAAGTGCGGGTGGTGGGTTCGGATACCGCGGTGGCGGTGGAAGTATCCGACCGCGGTATCGGCCTGAGCCCCGAGCAGGCCTCTCATGTTTTTGATCGTTTCTGGCGTGCTGATACTTCCCGGGTGCGAAAATCCGGGGGAACTGGCCTGGGCCTGACCATCGCCCGCGAGGATGCTCTGCTCCACGAAGGTCGCCTGCAAGCCACCGGCGAACTGGGGGTGGGATCGACGTTCCTCCTCACCGTGCCCCGCACCCAGAAAGCAGCCTTCACCCCGCCGCTGCCTTTGCGGGTGGCGGCCGCGGAAGAGTGGGCCGATAGCGGGGATATTCCCATCGAAATCGTGCGTGCGGATACCACCGGGTCCCTGACCGCGGTGGGAACTACCGGCACGATTCCTGCGATCCGCGCCAGGGCGGTAGCGGCCGCGGACGCAAGCACCGGGGCCGCTGCGGCGTCGTCGCCTCAATCCGCTGCAACGGGTACGGGTATGTCCGGTACGACGGCGCCAAGCGCGAGCGCGCCCACCGGGCCAGCGGCGCCTACCGGAACAGCAGCGCCCACCGGGCCAGCGGCGCCTACCGGAACAGCAGCGCCCACCGGGCCAGCGGGAAAGGAGGAGGCATGAACGCGCACGTGCTGAAGAAACCCGGGGTGGGGCGTGCCCTCGCGGCGCTGCTCAGCGTGATGATCCTGGCGCTGGCCGGATGCGGGCGACTGCCGCGGTCCGGGCCGGTTAATGAGGCGAGCGTGCCTCCCACCGAAGAAGCTGTTTTCGGTCTCACCCCGGCCGGCCCGGCTACCGGCGCTTCACCCGAAGAAGTGATTCGCGGTTTCCTGCTGGCCGGGAGCAGCGGGGTGGGCGATGATTACGCCACCGCCCGCCAATTCCTCACCAAAGAAGCCGGCCGCACCTGGAACCCGCGCTCCCAGGTGCGCGTGTACCCGAATTCTCAAAACATTTCCCCCACCCAACGGGAGGACGGCACCTATGTTATTTCGGTGACCGCGCAGGGGACCGTGGATACCGGCGGGCGCTACACCGAGGCATCCACGGACGCTATCCACTCCACCACGTTCAAACTGGATCGTAATGCCAGCGGCGAATGGCGCATTGCCGAATTGGAAGACGGCATCATGATGACCGATAGCCTCTTCGCCTCGATGTACGTGCGTACCCCGCTCTACTTCATCGGGCCCGGCTCGGATACCATGGTTCCCGACCTGCGCTTTTACCCGCGTATGACCTTTATTTCCTCCACGATTGCCGGGCTGCTGGCCGGTCCTTCGCCCTGGCTTGCCGATGCGGTGCACTCGGAAATTCCGACAACCTTGCGCATGGCCTCCAGCCCGAAACTGGAAAGCGGCGTGCTGACTTTGGACGTCACGGCCGAAATCTCCACCCTCAGCAGGGAATCCCAGGCCCGCGCCGTGCAGCAAATCCAGCGTTCCTTTACCGGCCAGAGCGTGGTGCCGGTGCATTCGGTGAATATCACGGTTTCGGGTGAGCCGCTGGATACCATCGCCATCGCGGACCTGCCCACGTACCCTTACGGTGCGTATGACCTTACGGTGCTGGAGAATAACCGGCCCTACAAGGTGGAAGAAGGCAAAACCCGCCCGGTCTTTACCAGCGGTGTGTTCGACGATATTCACGTGGCTCGCATGGCCGGGAATTATTCCGATTCGGTGGCCTCCTACGCCCTGCTCACCGCCCAGCGCGACGCCCTAGTACGGGTGAGTACCGACGGTTTCCAGCCCTTTACGATGGTGCGCGGGGAAAACTTGGTGGAGCCCTCCTACGACTACTGGGGCTGGGTGTGGACTTCCGAGGTTGATAACAAGGGCGTGGTGCTGGCCGCGGCTGATGACGGCCGAGTGCGCGAATTGACCGCGCCTTTCCTCAAGGGGGCGCGGATTCGGGAAGTGCGGGCTTCCCGCGAAGGCGCGCGGCTGCTGATCGTGGCGCAGGTGGGGGACACCGTGCAGATGCTTATTGCTCCTATTCAGCGCGATGCCCGCCACGAGCCGACGGCGCTCGGAGATCCGCTAGAGGTGGGGCAGCGCCTGGCGGATGTGAGTTCGGTGGCCTGGATTTCCAGTACGGATATCGCGGTGCTCGGACGCGCCACGGCCGGTACCGATCCGCTGATTTTCGCAGTTCGGGTGGGCGGGCCCATGGAACGCCTCAACGTCACCCCCTATCCGGGGGCGGTGCGGCTGACCGCCGGGCGCGGGGAACAATCGATCGTGGTCCTCACCGACCAGCAGGTTGTTGCCACTCGCGACGGCGGGGCCTGGCGCCCGGTTGCCACCGGCGTCACGGATATCGTGCTGCCGGGGTAGCCGGGGTAGCCGGGGTAGCCGGGGTAGCCGGGGTAGCCGGGGTAGCCGGAGTAGCCGGGGTAGCCGGGTTTATCGGGTAGCTATCCACAATTTTCCCGAACGCTGCGTGTATCCACAGCTCGCGGGCCCGTGGCTGCGTTCGCGGAAAACATGCGGCACGCTGGAGCCATGTTTGTTGCTGCGCTGCGCTCCTGGGCCACTGCTCTCGGTGACCTTATCTTTCCGCGCTGGTGCGCCGGATGCGGGGCCTGGGATACCACCCTGTGCCCGGTCTGCACCCGGGAGGTAGCCGGCAGCTGGCGCGGCGGGGAAGGCCGCGCTCCGGCCCTCATGCAGATCCTCCCCAACGGTGATGAAGAAGCCCTTTTCCCGGTTTTCGCCCTGGGGGAGTATATCGGGGTACGCCGGCAGGCACTCCTCACTTGGAAACACGGGAACGACGCCGCACTCACCGCCCGCTTCGCCACTCTTTTCGCGCAGCGCTGCCGGCAACTCGCCCCGCTGTGGGAAGGCACGGCGCTCAGCGTTATTCCCGCGCCCTCCGGGCCGGCGCGCCACCGGTCCGGGCGTTTCATCGCCGGGCATTTAGCGCAAGCCGCAGTGCGGGGGCTGGGTGCCGGGGGAGTAGATGCGCGGGCGGCGCCGGTGCTCCTGAGCGGTGAAGCCCAGGGTGGTGTGCCACTTGGTGTTGGCAACGGTGTGCTTAGCATGCTGCCGGCGCAGTTGCGGGACCGGGTGGTACACGCGGCAAAAGAAAAGCGGGCCCGGGCCGGACAACGTCACCTTGCCGGGCAGCACGAGCGGGCCGCAAAAGGCCGCGGAATCCGGTTGCGCCCGGGTATCACTATCCCCGGGCGGGTTATCCTCGTTGATGATGTTCTGACCACCGGTTCTACCCTGGCTGGGTGTGCCCGTGCCATCGCGCAGGCGGGTGGGCAGGTGCTCGCGGCCTTGGTCCTAGCCCTGGCTCCGGATCCGCGTCCAGCGAACTCGCGCACAGCGTTATCGCTGCTCCAGCCCTTTCCGAATGTTGTGAACTGAACTACACTTAATGCCAAGAAATAACGGTGCCGGCTGCGTTAGCGGGTGAAACGAGCAATGGCGAACGTTGATCCAGGCGCGCACCGGGTGACCCAGGATAGGGGGTGGTGCCTCTCTTATCCGCGTGAGAAGCGGGCATTTTTTTCAGCGGGCCACGCGCCCGCCACTACATCCCAAGGAGGACACCGTGGAGATTATCGTCAAGGGTAGGAACACTGAAGTTTCGGACCGTTTCCGCAATCACATTGAAGAAAAAATCGCGAAGGTGGAACAGTTCGCTCCGCGCGCTCAGCGCGTTGAGGTAGAGGTGTCGAAGGAAAAGAACCCCGCCTAAGCGGATAACTCGAAAGTTATCGAAATCACGGTTATTGACAAGGGCCCGGTTATTCGGGCTGAGGCCTCAGCTGCTGATCAGTACAGCGCCCTCGATCTAGCATCCGGAAAGCTTTTTGAGCGGCTGCGCCGCTCGCGTGATCGCCGCAAGTCCCACCGGCGCGTGGTTGAGAAGGTGGGCGAACCGCTCACGCTTACCGCGGAGGATCTCGCGGCGGAAGCCCAGGCGGAGTCAACACCCGAAGTAGAAGTGGAAGCAGCACATCCCACCCGTCCCGAAACTGCCGGGGAAGCGGTAGAAACCCAGCTGGGGGATTCCCCGGTTGTGGTGCGCGATAAGCTCTACGAAGCCAATCCTATGTCCGTGGACCAGGCTCTCTATGAAATGGAAATGGTGGGGCATCCCTTCTACCTCTTCATTGACGAAGAAACGAAGCAACCGTGTGCGGTATACCTGCGCCACGGCTGGACCTACGGGATTATTCGTCTCGATACCACGGTGCACTAAGCACCGCACCCGGCGGCGGCTCGTGCCGCGCTTCCCGCACTGAAGAGCGGGATACTACTAGCGGAATACAAGCGGGCCGAAGCCGCGAATACACACCAAGGCGAGGGATCGAGCGTCATGCCCGGTCCCTCGCCATATGCCCGGCTCATACCCGACCATGCGCAGCCGCCTTCGACAACAGAGTGCAACGCTATCTACATAATTAATAGGATTTCATGTCGTGAGGTTGCATCCTGTGGGATTCGCTGTTCTCGGGTTGCATCCTGCGAGCCGCGATGTCGAGGCGTTGCTTTTTGAGAGCCTCGGCAGAACTGACTGCCTATCATCGGATCGGATCACAAAATGGTACTGGAGCTACAGTCACCACCCGGTTTTCTGTCGTGCAGTACCATTCTGTGCGGCTCGATGTTCCCCAGTACCACCCTGCCCGCAGTGAGCGCGGCTCGCTAAGATAGGGGAGGTGAACGCAGAAGGAGAGTTAGCCGTGACACATACATCCCCCGCCCCGGAGCACGCCACGTCGCATTCCGCATCGGAGCAGGATTCGCCGGCAGCAACCAAACAGGCCACACCCGAGCAAGCCACACCCGAGCAAGCCACACCCACGCAAGCCACACGGGAACGCCCCTATCGGGTAGCGGTGATCGGCGCGGGACCGGCCGGGATTTACGCCTCGGATATCCTCAGCAAATCCGATATCCCGGTCAGCATTGACCTTTTCGATAAGCTCCCCACCCCTTACGGTCTGGTTCGCTACGGGGTTGCCCCGGATCACCCGCGCATCGGCTCGATTATCAAAGCCCTCCATGCCATCCTCAAGCGTGGCGATATTCGCTTCCTCGGGAACGTAAAAATCGGGGAAGACGTCCACATGTCTGAAATTCACGAGTTTTACGATGCCGTCGTCGTCGCCACCGGCGCCGATCAATCCGTACCCCTCGATATTCCGGGCGCCGATCTTCCGGAAGTCTACGGGGCCGCAGATTTCGTTTCTTGGTATGACGGCCACCCGGATGTGCCGCGCACCTGGCCCCTCAACGCCCGCAACGTCGCGGTGATCGGAGTGGGGAATGTGGCCCTCGATATTTCCCGCATCCTCGTGCGGTCTGTGGATGACCTGCGCGCCCACACCGATATTCCCGAGAATGTGGAGTGCGGGCTACGCGCCAACCCTGTCGAACACGTGCATATCTTTGGGCGGCGCGGCCCGGCCCAGGTGAAGTTCACCCCGCTTGAGCTGCGCGAATTGAGCGAAGTGGCCGGGGTGGATATCCAGGTGTATCCCGAAGATTTCCAATACGATGCCGGGTCTCAAGAGGCTCTGGATTCCTCAAAGATGACCCGTCAAGTGGTGGACCTCCTCACCGACTGGGTTTTCAACGACCCGGAGGAGATGACCTCCCCGCGTCGAATTCATATTCACCTCATGCAGGCCCCGGTGGAAATCCTCGGCACGGATCACGTGACCGGGATCCGCATGGAACGCACCCAGCTGCGGGGGGACGGCACCGTGGCCGGCACCGGAGAAACCGTGGATTACCCGGTAGAAGCGGTCTACAGCGCTATCGGCTACGCTTCCGAGCCGCTGGACGGGCTGCCCTGGGATCCGATCCATCGGGTTATCCCGAATGTGGAGGGTCGCATCGTCACCGAAACGGGGGAGACCATGCCCGGCTACTACGTGACAGGGTGGATCAAACGCGGCCCCGTTGGCCTGATCGGCTCCACGAAATCCGATGCGCGCCAAACCATTCGCCACCTTATTGCCGACGCTCAAGCTGGGATCGCGCGCGCCACCGGGGATGGCTCGGGCGGGCGTGGGCTTCTCGACCTCCTCACCGAACGCGGTGTGAAATGGACCACCTGGGAAGGGTGGGAGCTCCTGGAAGCTTTCGAAGAAAACCTCGGAGCCCAGCAAGGGCGCGCCCGGGTCAAGGTGGTCAACCGTGACACGATGACCGCGATTTCTCGCGGGGAGTCGCACGACGGCGCACTTCTCTAACTATCCGCTTATCCCTCCCCATCCGTGACAGAAAGAAGAACGCTCATGCACGGCGAATACAAGGAACTCGGCCAGAAAATGGCGATTGTTGACCTCGATGTGGTCGATAACAAACTCGCGAATGTTCGCCTCTCCGGCGATTTCTTCATCGAACCGGATAGCGCGCTGTGGCGCATCACCGAAGCGATCCAAGGTCTGGACGCGGATTCTTCCGCGGAGGCCATCACCCAGGCGGTGGAGGCGGCGGTGCTGCCCACCGATAACCTTTTCGGGCTGAGCTCACGCGGAGTTGCGGTAGCGGTGCGGCGCGCGGTGGGCCACGCTCTGGCCTGGGAAGATATCGATTTTGAGGTTCTTCACACCCCGGTCATCCACCCCGTTCTCAATATGACCATGGATGAAACCCTCCCCGAAGCGGTGGCGCGCGGGGAACACAAGCCGTTCTTACGCATCTGGGAATGGGATCGCCCGCTCGTGGTTATGGGCTCCTACCAGTCCTATTCCAATGAAATTAATCAGGACGGGGTGGATCGCCACGGCATTACCGTGGGGCGGCGTATCACCGGCGGGGGCACCATGTTCATGGAGCCGGGCAACTGCATCACCTATTCGCTGGTGGTACCCACCGCGCTTGTTGATGGGATGTCTTTCCTGGAGTCCTATCCTTTCCTCGATTCCTGGGTGATCGAGGCCCTTGCGCGGGTGGGGGTAAAAGCACACTACGTCCCCCTCAACGACATCGCCTCCGACCGTGGCAAAATTGGCGGAGCGGCCCAGAAACACTTCGCGACAGGCTACATGGTGCACCACGTCACCCTCGCATATGACATCGACGCGGACAAGATGATGGACGTGCTCAATATGGGAAGTGTGGGCAAGAAGAACCGCGGGCACCGCTCCGCGAATAAGCGCGTGGATCCCATGAAGAGTCAGACCGGGATGGCGCGCGATGCCATTATCGAGGTGTTCAAGGAAGTTTTCACCCAGAAATACGGGGCGAGCCAGGGTGAGATCACCGCGGAGGATCTGCGCGTGGCCCAGGAGCGTTACGACAAGAAATTCTCCACCCCCGAATGGATTCACCGGCTGCCCTAAAGGCGAGGAGAGTGGTGGTGGCCACGTTCCCGCCTCAAAAGTTGACAGTAACTTTCCTCCCTGGGTAATCTCATCTGGTGCCTTACGGAAGGGCGGTGAGTTAGCCTTTCTTCCGCGGGTGATAAATACTTCTTCGGAAGTTATATTGGCGGGTTTCCCGAGCGGCCAAAGGGACCTGACTGTAAATCAGATGCGTTACGCTTCGTAGGTTCGAATCCTACACCCGCCACGAAATGTCGAAATGGTTGATCTGTTTCACATTTCTCTCACTGTTGGTTTTTCAGCGTGAATCGAGTAAGCTTGGTACTCGTTGCGAAATCGGCATCGCCCCGATAGCTCAGTCGGCAGAGCGTCTCCATGGTAAGGAGAAGGTCAAGAGTTCGATTCTCTTTCGGGGCTCCGTTGCCGCCTCATGCGGTGACATGAGGCGGGGTAGCTCAGATGGTCAGAGCGCACGACTCATAATCGTGAGGTCGCGGGTTCAATCCCCGCCCCCGCTACTGACTACCAGTAGGGCACAACCTTGAGGAGAAAAAGGAATGGCTAGCAAGTCTGCTGACGTGCGTCCCAAGATCACCCTCGCCTGCGAGGTGTGCAAGGAACGCAATTACATCACGAAGAAGAACCGCCGCAACGATCCGGATCGTCTGCAGCTCAAGAAGTACTGCTCGCGGTGCAATGCCTCCACGAACCATCGCGAAACCCGCTAAAAGCGCGGTGGTGTGATGGTCTCTCACCGGGCTTAGCCCGGTTGGGATGGCACAGCTCAAGGGAAGCCTCAATGGCTTCCCTTTTTGCTTTTCCGGTGGCCCGGGCTGCGCCGTCGTTCCGATAGTGCGCGGGCCACAGCTGCGCCGTCGCCGCTAAAGCCGTAGGCTAGAACAATGAGCTGTACTCTTCCCGAACCTCCCGAACCGCATCACGTGAGCGCGCCGGTCCTCTCCACCCGAGCCCGCCGCGGTGCAAGCACCCTCGCTGAACTCACCACTATCGGCGTGGGCGGTACGTTCACCGAACTCGTTGAAGCCACCACCGAAGCCGAGGTGGTGGATACCGTGCGCCGCGCGGACGCGAGCGGCATCCCGCTCCTCATGATCGGGGGCGGCTCGAATATCCTCCCGGCCGATAGCCATTTCGACGGGATTGTGCTGCGCGATATGCGCTCTGGAATTGTGCTGGACTCGCTGGGTAGCTGCGAAGGCGCGAATTTCTCCGTGCTGCCTGGAACTCCGTGGGATGACCTCGTGGTCCACGCGATCTCCCAGGACTGGGGCGGTTTTGAGGCGCTTTCCGGTATCCCCGGGAGTGTTGGAGCGGCGCCGGTGCAGAATATCGGGGCCTACGGGCAGGAAGTGGCGGCCACGCTCGCGCGTCTCAAGGTCTATGACCGGCGCGAAGAACGCATCCGCACCCTGTTTCTTGCGGATATGCGCCTGGGGTATCGCACCTCGATCCTCAAGGAAACCATTGGGGAATACGGGCCTAGCCCGCGCTATATCGTCCTCGAGGTAACCTTCCAAACGAAACTTTCGAATGTGTCCGATCCCATCGGCTACGCCCAGCTGGCTCGCCGCCTCGGGGTGGAGCTCGGGGCGCGGGTGCCTTCGGACCGGGTGCGCGAGGCGGTGCTGGACTTGCGCGCCGGCAAAGGTATGGTCCTCAATAACGCCGACCGCGATACCTACTCCTGCGGTTCCTTCTTTACCAATCCGGTGCTCACCACCGCGCACGCGCAGCGACTTCCGCACGATGCCCCGCGGTATGAGGTGCACGACGCCGCGCACGCAACCCTGAGCGGCGGTGTTCCGGTGGTCGATGGGCTGGTCAAAACGTCCGCCGCGTGGTTGATTGAGCACGCCGGGTTCACCCGCGGCTACGGGCACGGCCCGGCGCGGCTCTCCTCCAAGCACACCCTGGCGCTCACCAATGCCGGGGGAGCTACCGGTTCCCAGTTACGCGCCCTCGCCCGGGAAATCCAGGCGGGTGTGAAAGAAGCTTTCGGGGTGGTCCTCCACCCCGAACCGGTGGTGCTCGGCGGCCTCGAGGCTTAGTTATCTGCCTCCAGCCACGCATCAACCTCCGCGAGCCAGGTGCGCTTAGCGGAGGCCGAGGCGAAGGAGGCCCGGATGGAACGCCGGGCCAATTCGGCCAGTTCGGAATCGGAAAAACCCTGCCGGCGCGCAATATCGTACTGGTCGTTGAGGCGGGCCAGGAAGAGTAGCGGGTCATCGGCACCCAGGGCAATGAGCGCCCCGGCATCGAAGAGGGTGCGCAGGGGAACATCCTCATTTTCTCGGAACACTCCGAGCGACACATTCGAGGCGGGGCAGACTTCCAGCGCGATTCCGCGCTCCACAATTTCGGCAATGAGGCGGCGATCCTCGGCGGCCCGTACCCCGTGCCCGAGCCGGTCCGGATTCAGGTGCGTGATGACTTCGCGCAGATGCTCAGGGCCGAGCAATTCCCCGCCGTGGGGAACGGAACGCAGTCCGGCTCGCCTGGCGATGCGGAAAGCTGCCTCAAATTCCGCGGTGCGCCCCCGCCGCTCATCGTTGGAGAGCCCGAAACCCACGACCTCACCGGGGGCGTCCCCGGCGTAGCGGGCAGCCAGGCGGGCCAGGGTGCGGGCATCAAGGGGATGACGGGTACGTGAGGCCGCCACGATGATCCCCATATCAACACCGGTATCCCGGGTGGCCGCTTTCGCCTCGTCTAGGACAATTTCGAGGGCCGGGGTAATACCGCCGACGTAGGGTGCGTAGGAGGTCGGGTCGATTTGAATTTCCAGGCGGCGTGATCCTTCCGCCCGGTCGGCTCGGGCTGCTTCGCGTACGATACGCCGCATTGCTTCTTCGGATCGTACGACGGCGCGCGCAGCATCATACGCACGTTGGAATCGGAACCATCCCCGCTGGTCCGCGGGCACCTGCATCGCCACGTTATCGGTCAGGTTCTCGGGCAGGCGCACGCCGGCGCTCCGGGCCATATCCACGAGGCTGGGCACGCTGAGCGAGCCGGTGAAGTGCAGATGCACATGGGCTTTGGGGAGGGCTGCAAGGTCACGCACCCCTCCATCTTCCCACGCCGCGCGCCCGCATTGTGCCACCGGGGTGGATGCGGCACTATTGTTCTATGGCTGCATCTTCGGAAAGTGCTGATTTGGCGCTGCTCACCGGCCCGGACGCCGGGTCGATGCTCGCCACCGCTCTTCCCGCTTGGCAGCTCAGTTCTTGGGCGGTCCACCGCGTCAATCACCGCCCCGGGGCCGGAGTGACGGTCAGCTACACCGTGACCGCCCGCGCGCGTGGAGAAGGCGGGCGTCCCACCGGTAGCCCGCGGGAAAAATACCTCTGCGCCTCCACCGCGCAGCTCTCTCAAACCTTCACCCCGACCCTCGTTCGCCTCACCCACCGGGACACCGCCGTCTGGGTGTGGGAATACCCCAATGATCCAGAGCTTCCCGCCTTGCCGCTGGCCGTCACCCCGAGCCGGATATCGGCATTTTTGGGAGAAAAAGCTGCGGTCGAGCTCAAGAGCTACCGGCCTACCAGGCGCGCCGTCGTCAAAGTCACCACCCGCAGTGGCGGAAGTGTGTTCGCGAAGGTGCTGCGCCCGCCCGCCGCGCAATCCCTGGCCAAACGCCATCGCATGCTCGGGGAAGCCGGGGTGCTGGCCCCGCGGGTGGTGCGCGAAGACCCGAGCGGCCTCGTCCTTATCTCTACCCTCCCGGGCGAACCGCTGGCGAATTGGCTGGCGCGCGGGCTGGGGGAGCACAGCATCGCGCTTTTCGACACCCTCTGGAATCTCCAAGAAAGCCTGCCGGCCGCGGCCGTCCACCTCACCCACCGGCCGGCCTGGGCGGACCGGGTAGGTCACTACGCGCACGCTGCCGCGGTTGCGCTCCCCGGTATCGCAGCTCGTGCCCACGCGGTAGCCAGCGGGGTGACGCAGATGATGGCCAGCCTCGATCCCGGACCCATCGTGCCCGTGCACGGAGACTTCTACGAAGCCAATATTTTCGTGCAGCGCGGCCCGTCCGCTCCAGCATTCGTGCCCGCACCCGCACCCGCACCCGCGGCCGCTCCAGCATTCGCGCCCGCACCCGCATCCACCCCCGCGCCCACCGGGTGGATCGCCGGGGTTATTGATGTGGATTCCCTCGGCCCGGGGTACCGGGCCGATGACTGGGCCTGCTTGCTCGGGCATATGAGCGTGCTGCCTCACCTGGCTCCGACCGCCTATCCGCACCTGCGTTCCATCCTGGGGCAGTGGTGCGCCCTACTAGAACAGCGTTTACCTGCCGCCCCCGTATACGCGCGGGCTGCCGGAGTGACCCTCTCCCTTGTTGCCGGGGCCGCGCGCACCGACGGCACCCGCTGGGAACACGATGCCCTCGGGAGGCTGCGCGAAGCCGAACATTGGCTCTCACGGGCTCGTTACCTGGCCGGATACGGGGGGAATGCCTATTCGCGCGGATAGCATGCGCGCCCGATGCGCCCGCGGGCCGGCGGGCGGCGTCGTCGCCGTGACCGTGTGTAGTGCGTGCCTGAATATTCACGCGCGTACCGCGCACCCACCGCATATCCCACGCACTGTTAACCTCCGCGTTACATTCTGATTGCTTTCTGGTAAATGAATTAAGTGAATCTAGGAGGGCCCACGTTCTGTTAGAAGGGATAAAAGGACAATGGGATCCTCACATTTCACTGCCCGGCGCGCGGTGGCAGCAGCAGCTGTTGCCGCGGTCGGCTTCTCGGCGCTCGCGGGAGGTGCCGCTTCGGCGGAAAACACCACCTACCGCACCGCAAACGGGCCGGAAAACTGCGTAATTTTCGATTCGCAAGGAAACGTTATTCCGCCCAAACCCGGTGATTGCGCGCAATTCGGTAAGGCGGGCCAGGGGCGTTCCAACGCCAAGGCCCGCAACGTTATCCTCATTATTGGTGACGGCATGGGCCAGTCGGAAATTACCGCGGCCCGCAACTACCTCAAGGGCGCCTCGGGGCGTTTTGAAGGTATTGATGAGCTCACCTCTGAAGGCATGTACACGCACCATTCGGTCAATAAGGATGGTTCTTTCAATTACGTGACTGATTCGGCCGCCTCGGGTACCGCCTGGGCCACCGGTACGAAGACGTACAACGGAGCTATCGGCGTGGATCTGGCCGGCAAACCGGTGCAGAACCTCATTGAGCAGGCCAAGAATGCCGGAATGCGTACCGGCAACGTGACCACCTCCGATATTCAAGATGCCACCCCGGCCGTGATGGGTGCGCATTCCACCAGCCGCAGCTACTACGCTCCCTCCGGGAAGTCGAAGCCGGCCAAGGGCGCGGATCTGCGGGAAAACGGCGGGCTCGGCTCCATTTCGGAGCAAATTGTGGACACCCGCGCCGATGTCACCCTGGGTGGCGGTGCGAAGTACTTCGATGCCACGGTGACCACGGCCTCCGGAAACACCAACCCCTTCCTCGAGGGCGCGGCCAAGTACAACACCCAGTGGGAAGCCAATAAGTCGGTTGTTGATAACGCCCGCGCGAACGGTTTCCAGGTGGCAACCACCGCGGATGAACTCGCGGGAATCACCAAGGCAAACCAGGAGTCCCCGGTTCTCGGACTCTTCGCTCCCTCGAATATGACCACCGCGTACAAGTCCTCCACGGCGAAGGTGGGCGGGGCCAAGGCCAATCCGCTCACCTGCGAAAAGCAGGATATTGGCACCCAGCCCGAGCTGGTGGATATGACCCGCAAGGCCATCGAGCTGCTCGATGATCCGAGCGCGGAAAAGGGCTTCTTCCTCCAGGTCGAATCTGCCTCCATTGACAAGCGCGATCACGCTTCGGATGCCTGCGGGCAGATCGGGGAAACCGATCGCCTCGACCAGGCCACCAAGGTCGCCCTGGACTTCGCGAAGAAGGACGGCCAGACCCTCGTTATCGTGACCGCGGATCACTCGCATACCGCGCAGATTGTATCCGACGGCGACGACCACGTGGGCCCCGTGACCCGCCTGACCACCGCCGATGGTTCCCCGATGTCCATCCTCTACGGCACCACTCCGGTGCGTGAGGACGGCACCAATTCCGGTTCCCAGCAGCACACCGGTGCGCAGCTGCGCGTGGCGGCCTACGGCCCCGGCGAAGAAAACGTGCTGGGCCAAACCGACCAAACCGACCTTTTCTACACCATCGGTAATGCGTTGTCGCTCAACGCCGAAGCCTCCACCGATGCCAGCGATGCCAAGCTGGCCAAGCCGGTAGCTGGCGGGGCCAAGATGGCCATCGCCGTGGACGAAAACGGCAAGGTGACCGTGCCGGCCCCCGGTGACTTCGCCCAGTACGGGAAGAACGGCGAGCAGCGTTCGGATGCCAAGGCCAAGAACGTGGTGCTCTTCATCGGTGACGGGATGGGTGATTCGGAAATCACCTCTGCCCGCAACTACCTCTACGGTGCGAACGGGCGCCTGCCCGGTATCGATAACCTCGAGTACACCGGTTCCTACACCCACTTCTCCATTGACCGCGACGGCGCCATTAACTACGTGACCGATTCGGCCGCTTCGGGCACCGCCTGGGCTACCGGCACGAAGACGTACAACGGCGCTATCGGCGTGGACCTGGCGCAAAAGCCCCAGGAGAACCTCCTGGAGAAGGCGAAGCGGGCCGGGCTCAAGACCGGTAATATCACCACCTCCGAAGTGCAGGATGTGACCCCGGCGGTGATGGGTGCCCACGTGACCAGCCGCTCGCATTACGCTCCCTCCGGGAACGCGAAACCGGCCAAGGGCTCGGATCTGCGTGAAAATGGCGGAATGGGCTCGATTTCCGAACAGCTCGTGGATACCCGCGCGGACGTGACGATGGGCGGGGGCGCGAAGTACTTCGACGCCGAAGTCCAGGTGTCCGGTACCTGGGGTGAGACGACGCGGTGGACGGCCGGTAAGTCCGTGCTGGAAAACGCGCGTGATAACGATTTCCAGATTGTGACGACGGCGGAGCAGATGGCTGCCCTGACCGAAGCCAACCAGGATAAGCCGGTCCTCGGCCTCTTCACCCCCGGTAATATGCCGCGCATGTTCAACGAGTCGGTCCCGACTCCGGGTAAACCGGAAAACTACGAGACCTGCACGATCAACCCGAAGCGCACCGCCGATGTTCCCACCCTGGCGGCCATGACCCAAAAGTCCATGGATCTGCTCAAGAACGACACCGGATTCTTCCTCCAGGTGGAAGCCGCCTCGATTGATAAGGCTGATCACGGCGCGGATGCTTGCGGTCAGATTGGTGAGCTGGATGATTTGGATCAGGCCGTTGCGGTGGCGCAGCGCTGGGCCAAGGAGAATGGCGAGCCCACCCTTATCCTCGTGACTGCCGATCACGCCCACACCTCGCAGATCGTGGGGGTGGGAAGCACCACCTCGGGCGTGAACACCATCCTCAAGACGGTGGATGGCGATTATATGCAGATGTCCTACAACACCGCGGCCTCCAATGAGGTGGCGCGCGGCGGCCAGGGCCACACCGGCGCGCAGCTGCGTATCGCGGCCTCGGGTCCGGGCGCAGAAAACGTGATCGGGCGTACCGACCAGACCGACCTCCACTACACCGTGGCGAATGCGCTCGGCCTGGATAAGGAATCGCAGCCGGTTGTCAACCAGTTCGTTAAGGAAGGTGCGAATCCGGATCCGAGCGTGGAGCCGAGCGTTGACCCCAGTGTTGATCCGACCGTCAATCCGACGCCGGATCCGACCGTGGATCCCACCCCGGATCCCACCCCGGATCCCAGCGCTCCGGTAACGCCTTCCGATAACGGAAACACCTTCTACGTCTCCAACAACTGGACAGCCACCGTGGCTCAAGCTGTGTTCAGCTTCGGACGCGCGGGCGACGACGTATTCGTGGGTGACTGGAACGGGGATGGCAAGGATAGTTTCGCGGTGCGCCGCGGCAATACCTTCTACGTTTCCGATACTCTCCAGGGTGGCAAGGCACCCGTTGAATTCTCCTACGGTAAGGCCGAGGACACCGTGCTCGTGGGTGACTGGAATGGCGACGGTAAGGATACCTTCGCGGTCCAGCGCGGCAATACCTTCTACGTAGCGAACTCGCTCAAGAGCGGGGACGCGGATGAAGTCATCAGCTACGGCCGCTACGGGGACACCCCGCTGGTCGGTGACTGGAACGGGGATGGCAAGGATAGTTTCGCGGTGCGCCGCGGCAACGCCATCTTCGTCAAGAACACCATTGTCTCGGGGAACGCCGATACCCAGTTCTCCTACGGTAAAGCCGCCGATGAAGTCTTCACTGGAGATTTCGACGGTAATGGCACGGACACCTTCGCGGTGCGCCGCGGCAACGCGCTGCTCGTGAAGAACTCCCTCAGTGCGGGACCGGCCGATCTCACGCTCCATTACGGGCGCGTTGCTGACGAACTCTTCGTCGGTGACTGGGACGGTAACGGCACCGACACTCCGGCGGTGCGGCGCTAAATACCAGCGCTAAACTTGCCTGACTAACGGGTAACAACACTGTGGGCCGCGGCGGAAACGTCGCGGCCCACAGGCGTTGAAAAGAAGGCTGTTAGGCGAAGTACTCGCGCAGTCGCGCCATGCCTTCGGCCAGCTCGGCATCGGAGAGCGCGTAGGAGAAGCGCAGGAAGCCGCCCACCCCGAAAGCCTCCCCGGGCACCGCGGCCACATTAATATCGCTGAGAAGCTGATCGGCCAGTTCCAGGGAGCTCGTGGCGCGGCGGGGGCCCGTCCCGCCCAGCAGGCCTGCGACGTCGGCAAAAACATAGAAAGCACCATCCGGGGGCGCAACGTTCACCCCGTCGATACTGGCCAGTTCGCTGACGATGCGGCTGCGGCGCCGCGCGAAGCCCGCGCGCATCTCCTCAATGCGGTCGCGCGGGCCGGTGAGCGCGGCGATGGTGGCACGCTGCGCCACATTATTGATATTCCCGGTCAGATGCGAATGTACCCGTTTGACCGCGGCGATGACGTCCGAGGGGCCGTAAAGCCAGCCGACCCGCCACCCCGTCATGGCGAAAGACTTCGAGACCCCACCGATAACCAGGGTTTGCTGGGCCAGTTTGGGAACTTCGGCCAGCGGGTAGGCCGTGCGTACCCCGTCGTAAGTGAGGTGTTCGTAAATTTCATCGACCACCAGCCAAATCCCGTGCTCGAGGGCCCAGGCGCCGATGGCGCGCACTTCCGCGGCGCTATAGACCGCCCCGGTGGGGTTGGTGGGTGAGCACAGCAGCAGCGCCTTCGTTTTATCGGTGCGGGCCGCTTCGAGCTGCTCCACGCTCACTTTGAAGCCCTGCGCCGGGGGCGCGTACACCTCGGTGACGGTACCGCCGAAGAGCTTAATGACTTCCGGGTAGGTCACCCAGTAGGGGGAGGGGAGGAGCACGTTATCGCCCGGGTCGATAAGCGCCGCCCAGGCTTCAAAGTTCGCTTGCTTGGCGCCGTTAGTAACGACGACGTCGCCCGGGGAAATCCGCACCTTCGCATCGAAAGCGACTTTGGCGCAAATCGCCTCGCGCAGTTCCGGCAAGCCATTGGGATCGGAATACTTGTGATTCCGGATATCCCCGGTGGCGGCGGCCGCTGCGGCCACGATATGAGCCGGGGTGGGGAAGTCCGGTTCCCCGGCCCCGAAGGAAATAATGGGGCGGCCGGCCGCCCGCAGCTCACGCTGGCGGGCATCCACCGCGAGAGTGGCGGAGGGCGCAAGGGCTTCCAGGCGCGCAGAAACGCGGCGCGGGGTCTTCGACGTCGGTGTAATACTCACCCTCCCATTAAACACTGTTCTGGATGGAGCTGTGACCTTTCTCCAAGGACAGGGACGGAAGTGGACGTCCGGAGCGTTATCGACTATGCTATTCCGGGTATGACGGCCTTACGGTCGTGATGCACCAACGTCCACCTGGCGGCCGGCGCTCGCGGAGCATTCCGGTTTCAGGCATAATGGTGGAGTTGCCAACCTAGGGTAGTGGCGCAATTGGTAGCGCATCGGTCTCCAAAACCGGCGGTTGGGGGTTCGAGTCCCTCCTACCCTGCTCCTGCCCCGCCAATACTGACGGGGCATTGTTACGACGAGGAAAAGGACGCACTGTGAAGGAAGTTGCAGCATCCAAGTCCTCCAAGGGCGCTGCGGAGAAGAAGGGTTTCTTTGCCCGGCTCGCGCAGTTCTTCCACGAAATCTTCGGTGAATTGAAGCGCGTCCAGCGCCCCTCCCGGGAGGAACTGGGGCAGCTGTTCACCACGGTGGTGCTCTTCATTCTCGCCGTGATGGTCTTTATCGGAATCTTCGATCTTATTTTCGGTCGCGCCACCGTCTGGATCTTCGGGTAGGTCCAGAACCAGGGCCGGCCCCAAGAACAGTGAGGGAACAGCGTGTCTGAGAACGTTACCGAACACGGCGATCTTTTTATGGAACCGGGTGCCACCGCGCCTGCTGCGGAGGCTGCTCCCAGCGCGGATTCCCTCACCGATACCACCACCTCGGAAGCTGTAGCCGCGGAAGAAACCGCCGGTGCCACTCTTGAAGAAGCTCCCGGAGCCGCTGCGGAAACTGGCGAGTCCTCCGAAACTGAGGCCCCTGCACCCGCCGCGGATGCCGCTCCCCGTTCTTCCAAGAAGGACAAGAAGAAGGACGGCATCGTCACCGAAGAAGAGGTGCGAGCCAAGCTTAAGGGCCTGGAAGGCCGCTGGTACGTGCTCCATACGTACTCCGGTTACGAAAAGCGCGTCAAGCAGGACTTGGAAGTCCGTCTCGTCTCCATGAACATGGAGGACTACATCTTCCAGATCGAAGTCCCCATGGAAGAAGTCTTCGAAGTGCGCCGCGGGCAGCGCAAGCTCGTGTCCCGAGTGCGCATGCCCGGTTACGTGCTTATTCGCATGAATCTCACCGATGATTCCTGGCGCGTGGTGCAGTCCACCAACGGCGTCACCGGATTCGTGGGCAATGGTCGTACCCCGGTGGCCCTCACCTTTGATGAGGTTGTCACCATGCTGACTCCCGTGGTGGAAGCCGCCGCGGCGGACGAAGCACGCGCGGCGGGCCTGCCCACCGGCGCGGCCCCGGAAACCATCGCTCCCTTCGAGGTGGGCGATCCGGTTACCCTCACCGCCGAACCGTGGGCCGGGATGCCGGCTACCGTTTCGGAGATCGACGCCGAAAACCAGCGCCTCACCGTTATGATGACCCTCGTCGGCCAGGAAACTCCGGTGGAGCTCTCCTTCGCCCAGGTGCGCAAGGAAGACTAACGCCCTCGTGGCCGCTGCGCCGTCGTCGTACTTTTATACTCGTGAGTGCGTATAGGCGTGCCCGTTTTGAGAAAACCTGCACGTATCGCGCGTCATTTTGCATAAGCTCCGCGGTGTGTCTCACACGGGCGGGGCTTTGTGCATCGCTCACTTTCCCGTAATATAGATAGGCGTGCCGTCGCTAGCCATTGCGACGGCTGTTCAATGAGAAAAGGACCAGATATGGCACCGAAGAAGAAGGTTGCAGGCTTCATTAAGCTACAGATTCCTGCCGGCCAGGCCACCCCGGCCCCGCCGGTTGGTCCGGCTCTCGGTCAGCACGGCGTGAACATTGTTGAGTTCACGAAGGCGTACAACGCCGCGACCGAATCCCAGCGCGGAAACATCGTCCCGGTGGAAATCACCGTCTACGAGGACCGCACATTTGATTTCGTTCTCAAGACCCCGCCGGCGGCGCAGCTCATTAAGAAGGCTGCCGGGGTGCAGAAGGGTTCTCCCACTCCGCACACCCAGAAGGTTGGGCACCTCACGGCTGATCAGCTTCGCGAAATCGCGAAGATCAAGGAGCCGGATCTCAATGCGAATGACATTGATAACGCCGCCCGCATCATTGCCGGCACCGCCCGCTCCATGGGCATCACCTCGGACGCTATCTAAATAGATAGCTGAGTTGTTGGCGGGGCGGCGCCGTCGTTCCACCACGAACCGAGACCACAACTTAACCGGACCTGAGAGCATCGAGCAACCGCGCTCTCAGCGTCTGCAGGTTCCCGCGCGGAACCGTGGAAGGGCCACGCAGGCTCGTTGACCACACCTGCACTAAAGGAGAAGCAGAAATGGCAAAGCGCTCGAAGGCATACCGCGCCGCAGCAGAAAAGATTGCGGACGGCGTGCTCTACACCCCCGCGGAGGCAATGCGCCTCGCGAAGGAAACGTCGGTGACGAAGTTTGACGCAACCGTTGAGGTTGTGTTCCGTCTCGGCGTGGATCCGCGTAAGGCGGATCAGATGGTTCGCGGTACCGTGAGCCTGCCCAATGGCACCGGCAAGACCGCCCGGGTGATCGTCTTCGCCCAGGGCGAGCGGGCCCAGCAGGCGATCGAAGCTGGCGCGGACGAAGTTGGCAGCGACGAACTCATTGAACGCGTTGCCGGCGGCTGGACCGATTTCGATTCGGCTGTGGCCACCCCGGATATGATGGGCAAGGTCGGTCGCCTCGGTCGCGTGCTCGGCCCCCGTGGTCTCATGCCGAACCCCAAGACCGGCACCGTTACCATGGACGTGGCGAAGGCTGTCAGCGATATTAAGGGCGGCCGTATCGAATTCCGCGTGGACAAGAACTCCAACCTGCCCTTCATCATCGGCAACACCTCCTTCACCGAGCAGCAGCTCCTGGAGAACTACGCTGCCGCTTACGAAGAGATCATGCGTCTCAAGCCGTCCTCCTCGAAGGGCCGCTACATTCTCAAGGCCACCGTGTCCACCACGATGGGCCCGGGTATTCCGATTGACGCTGCCAAGACTCGCGCCGAAGCCTAAGGTAGAGCTGCGGGCTCGGCAGTAATGCTGTAGCGCGAAAGGCGGGGATCCTCAGGGGGCTCCGCCTTTCGCGTTTTTTCTTGTCGTAACCGTGCTTTAGGCTAGAGCCGTGACTTCCCATCCGCGTGTACGTGACACATTGCTCGCCTGCCTCCTCATGGCGCTCTGCCTGGGGTGGGCGGCCTGGGCCTTCGCGCACAACCCGTCCATCAATCCCGTGGGGGAGTGGACCTACCTGGACTACTCCCTCAAAGCCTCCCACGGCAGCATTCCCGCTCCCGGGGATGTGATGGCCGCGCAGGCACGTCAAGCTTGGGCCTGTCACGCCCCGGCGGGCACGGCCATCACCCCGCCTCCCTGCGCGGCATGGGATCAGGTGGCCCCCGCGGAGTGGCCCTATCGTGCGGAAAACTACAATGCTTTCCACCCGCCGCTGTATTTTTTGGTCGACGGCGCCATCGCACGCCTGGCCGGTATGGCGGGACTGAGCTTTCTCACGGGGGCGCGCCTGGGTTCGGCCGTGCTGGTGGCTGTCGGCGTGGGGCTCTTCTATGCCGCGCTGCGCGCGTGGCGGTTGAGCCCGGCGGTGTCCTTCGCCGCGGCGCTTTTCTTCCTGGCAGTGCCCTCGGTGGCGGCAAGTGCCACCATGGTGCATAACGATGCCGTTGGTCCGCTGGCCGGTGCGGCCGCGGTCTGGCTGAGCGCGCGCATCATGGTGGGTAAAAAGACCGGCTGGGTGCTGCCCGCGCTTATAACCGCAGCTATTTGCCTTTCCCGAGTCATTTCCGTTACCGGAATTCTGGCCGTGCTGGTACCTGTCGCGCTTGCTATCTGCTGGCCGCGAGTGGCCGGATTCGGGCGCGCGGAGCGGCGGCCCCTCGCGGTGTTGCTCGGTACTCAGATCCTCACGGTGGCGGCCTGCTACCTGGGCTGGGATGCAATCCAGGGCGCACGAACTCCGGAGGGGTATGTGCCCGCTATTAACGCGATTTCCACCTCCCCGGTCAGTGAGGCTAGCACCGGAACCTTGCTTCTCAGCCTCCTCAATCCCTATGGCCTGACTAATCCGGGAGCGAAGTATCACTTCTCCCCGGAGCTCATCTCCGCTCCCACCCAAATCTGGGGGACGGCTGCCTACCTGATATTGCTGGCTGGCCCGCTGCTTGCCCTGGTGCTGGGGTTGCGTTCGGTGCGCGGGCGGGTTCTCGGGCTTTTGGGCGCTACCGGGCCCCTCATCGTCGGAGTGGTGGTCCAGGTGCGGGAAATTATCAACGGTGGCCTGTATTTCCGTTCCATTCCGCGCCGCTACGGAATCGCCAATGTGGCTGGGGCTCTAGCCGCCATCGCCCACCTCGCTGACCGGCCTATCTGGCGCGGTGTGCTCATGGGTGCGGGGGCGCTGGGTTACCTGTGTATGCTCGCTGGGCCGGTATGGGCCTAGCTGCGCCGTCGTACCTCCCGGCTGCACCCGTGAGGCAAGCCACGCTACTCGGCCTTGGCGTGGCCGCGCGAAAAAGATAGACTAACCGATGCCAAAGACCGCAGGTTCCAACGGGATCAAACTCGCACCGCGAGGCCAGCGCAGGTAAGAACAGAGCTGAATGTTGCCGTGCTCACGGCAGGTCATCCAAGCCCCGTGCCTTACCGCGCGGGGCTTTTTCGTTGCCGATCCTGCGGGTAAGACCGGAAGGAGGCCCCATGGCACGGACCGATAAGTCTGCAGCGATTGCGGAACTCAAGGAGCTCTTCGAGAACTCCACCGCTGTGCTGTTTACTGAGTACCGTGGCCTGACGGTCGGCCAGATGAAAGATCTGCGCCGGTCGTTCCAGGGTGGAGCTGTCTACAAGGTCGCCAAGAACACTCTTCTTGATATCGCCGCGAAGCAGGCCGGAATCGAGGTAGCGGAGGGGACCTTCCAGGGTCCGACCGCCGTTGCTTTCGTTACCGGTGAAGCTCCGGAAGCAGCGAAGGCTCTCAAGACCTTCGCCAAGGAGAACGAAGCCCTTATCCTCAAGGGCGGCGTGATGGACGGCGCTCAGCTGTCCGCAGACGACGTCAAGCAGCTCGCGGAACTCGAATCCCGCGAAGTCCTGCTGGCCAAGTCCGCCGGTGTTCTCAAGGCGCTCATGTACCAGGCAGCGTACGTACTCAACGCGCCGGCCACCAAGGCCGTTCGCACCATCGACGCCTTGCGCGCCAAGCAGGAAGCGGCTGCGTAGCCACTTCCACCTCGAGATATTCCGGATATCGGATATCACGAATATCTCGGAGTTTTCGCGGCTCGGCATACGCGTCGCGGAGCGGCCCTCAGCCGCGCACCCAGTTAGATCTGCCGGCCAGGTAAGTTTGCCGGCCAGATAGAGATCTGCTCGCTAGAGCGGAAAGGAAGGCCATCATGGCTAAGCTCTCGACCGAAGAGCTCATTGCAGCTTTCAAGGAGCTCACCCTCGTTGAGCTCAACGATTTTGTCAAGGCGTTCGAAGAGGAATTCGACGTTGAAGCCGCGGCTCCCGTTGCCGCCGTTGCCGCTCCGGCCGCTGCCGGTGGCGACGCCGGTGCCGCCGCCGAAGAAAAGTCCGACTTCGATGTTGTCCTCGAAGCCGCTGGCGACAAGAAGGTTGCGGTCATCAAGGAAGTCCGCGCCCTCACCTCCCTCGGCCTCAAGGAAGCCAAGGACCTCGTGGACTCGGCCCCCAAGGCCGTCCTCGAAGGTGTGGACAAGGATACCGCCGACAAGGCCAAGGAAGCCCTCGAGGGCGCCGGCGCCACCGTTACCCTCAAGTAACACGGCACGCCGAGTCATTCGGCTTATCGGCTGAGCAATTAGCCGGCGGGGCGCGAGCTTTGTGCTCGCGCCCCCGTTTTACAAGCGGATACGCCCCGGCGTATCCGCTTGTTTGTGTATGCGCTTCCGCGTGAAGTTCTCGACATCGCCGAGAGCGCGGCCTGCCCACTCACAAAGTGCAACGGCAACTACTTTAAGAAAGGGGGTGCGGACGGTTTCCTAGAGATTTTTAAGGAGATAGTTCAATGAATAAGAAACCGGGAGTTGCAAACGGGATCAGGTACTCCGCCAAAGACAAGCAAAGAGCTCTCGCCATCCTGGAAAAGCTTGGCTCTCTAAGGCAAACAGTCCTAGAACTGGGTTATCC
>NZ_QDIE01000007.1 GCF_003957255.1 Actinotignum sanguinis | reverse complement strand
GTGATGGTGAGTTGTAGATCTTTTCCAGGGTGCTTCGTTCCTCGTCACTCAAGGCGAGTGGTTTAGCGGGGTGCGACATGGATCAATAATACCATCACCAGTAAGCTATTTCACGGACGGTACACTAGTTGCACACCGCCGGTAAGCGCATGAGCAACAGTTCGGCTTGCTGCCCCGTCACCGTTAGGAGCCGTGCTCCTCTCCCCCGCTACCCGTGCACGATCTGCACGGAGAAGTTGCTGACCGGTGCTAAAACCGAGCATGTCCACAATATCTTCCACCCCGGTAATACATACCGCTCCTTCTCGCAAAAGTCGGTGACAGCCCGTTGAGCACATGGCATAAATGGACCCGGGGACTGCCCCCACTGGAATGCCGTAGGTATGGGCGTGCCCCGCGGTATTAATGGCTCCCGATCGATAGGGAGCTTCGATAACAACAACGGCGCGCGATAGGCCCGCAATGATCCTGTTTCGGGCCAGGAAACGGTGCCGGTGGGGAGCATTACCCGGAGCTGTTTCTGAAAGGGCGAGCCCACCAGCGTCGAGGATCCGCGCGAAAAGCTCCTGGTGGGCTTTGGGATAGGGCCGGTTAATTCCACTGGCGAAAACCACCGCGGTAGGAGCATTAGCGAGCACGGCGCCGCGGTGAGCGGCCGCGTCAATACCAATGGCTCCCCCGGAAACAATAAGGGCACCACGTTCGGTGAGCTCGTAACTAAAATCAGTGGCAATCTTTTCTCCATAGTCAGTGGATGCGCGCGAACCGACCATCGCGAGCGCGGGTCGTTCAAGGGCCTCAATATTCCCTTTCCACCACAGTCCCAGCGGACGCTGTTCCCCGAGCTGCGTTAAGGATTGCGGCCAGGTGGGGCTACCCGGGTAGGTGAAACCATAGCCTCGATTGAGCAGTTCACGATCACGTGCAAAGGCCTCGGCATCATATCGAGCATTCCAGCGGGTAGCGGCCGTGCGCAGCGGTTCAGGTACCGGGGCGCCCGCGCGTATCTCTTCCAGCCAGCTCAGAGCTCCGACGTAACCGAGATGTTCGGTGAGAGCAACCGCGTGGTAGTCTTCCCCTTCTGCCAGGCGGGTCCACGCCATTGCTGCGGTTTCTTCCACACCCGTATATCCAACGGCGGTGGCACCCGGACCGGTGTTCCCCGGGAGGCTTGCTTCCATACTGGGGGCTCCCGCGCAAGTTTCTCTCACGCCGGCAGCTCCGGTTATTTCTCTGCCACTCCGGACTGTTTTATCCTCCGTCATAACCAGCATGTCCTTTCCCGCGTAGGGCGAAAGCCCCAGCAACGTCGTCGGTGGTGGGTTGTGCATGGCCCGCTAGGTCAGCGAGAGTCCAGGAAACCCGCAGAATTTTGTCCGCAGCCCGCATACTGATGAGACCGCGGGTGAGAGCGTCATGCAAGCTCGCGCTTGAGCTGGGTGCTAACTGAGTATGTGCCCGAAGCCAGGCACCCGGTATCCCAGCGTTAACATCCCAGCTTTCACCCCGGAAACGGTAATGTTGGCGTTCGCGAGCTTCGCGCACCCGCGCGGCGACCGTTTCGCTGCTATCTCCACTATTACCCGCGGCCAATTCCGCCCGGCTGGGCCTGGGTAACGTAACCATGAGGTCAATGCGGTCTCGGAGCGGACCTCCGATGCGATGCTGATAGTGGGCGCGGTCTGCCCCCGAACAAGTGCAGGAGGCGGGGGAATCAAGTAGTCGGCCGCATCGGCACGGGTTCCCTGCTCCTACCAGTTGGAAACGGGCCGGGAAACGTACCGAGCCGTGGGCGCGGTGAATATGTACTTCTCCCGATTCCATAGGTTCACGGAGGGATTGGATGGCCCTGGTGGTGAATTCGGGAAGTTCGTCGAGGAAAAGCACGCCGTAGTGCGCGAGGGAGATCGCGCCGGGGCGGGGCCGGCTTCCTCCTCCCACCAGTGCGGTGGCACTTGAGGTGTGATGCGGCGCCACGTAGGGAGGCCTGGTGGTGATCTCCTCAAATTGCCCGACGATGGAGCGGATACTAGCGCTTTCTACCGCTTGGGCACGGGTGAGGGGCGGCATGATTCCCGGTAGCCGGGTGGCAAGCATCGATTTCCCTACCCCGGGCGCCCCGATCATGAGAAGGTGGTGGCTCCCCGCGGCAGCTATTTCCAGGGCGTGGCGGGCCAGGTATTGGCCCCGTACCTCAGCAAGGTCACCAATATCGCTACTGGCACGGGGCTGGCATACCGGCACGGGTGGCGGTGGTGGTACCGGATCGCTGGCAAGCCCCAGGTGCTGTGCTATCTGGGTGATATGCCAGATTTCTCCCACCTGGATCTGGGCGAGCGCAGCCTCGGCTCCGCATCCGTGCGGGACGATGGCATGACGGAAGCCGTGGCGGGTGGCTCCCAGCACACACGGCAAGATTCCCCGCACCGGACGAACCGACCCGTCAAGGCCGAGTTCACCCAAGAAAAAGGTTCCAGACGGGAGTTGGGTATGGGCTTGCGCAGCAAGGATGGCGGCAGCAATCGACACATCGAAAGCGGTGCCAGCCTTCGGAGTATCTGCCGGAGACAGGTTAACCGTGACACGCCCGGCCGGGAAAGGGATCCGTGCTGCGGCGAAAGCTGCCCGGATACGTTCGCGTGATTCGCTCACCGCCGCATCGGGCAGGCCCACAATCGTGAAATTGGGCAGTCCAGAAAGGATCGCGACTTCCACCCGGATGGGCATGCCCTGGACCCCGAGGATGGAGACGGTATGGGAGGTGCCAATCATGAGGCGTTCCGCAGATGCTCGATAGTGATGGGACCGGAGGTGGGAACGCTGATGGCCACAATATCTACCGCGAGTGCGGGATAGTTTCCACCTTCGGCTTGGAGCCACTGCGCCAGAAGCTGGCGCAGCCTGCGATATTTTTCGGAACTAACGGCCAGCGGCGCGGGAACCGTATTCCGCCCGCGGCGGGTTTTCACTTCAACAGCAACCAGGGCACCGCTGGGTTCTTCGCGGCATACCAGGTCAAGTTCCCCGCGCCGGCATCTCCAATTCTGGGCCAGCGCGCGATAACCGAGTCCACGCAAGTATGCGGTAGCAACGTTTTCTCCCCACTCTCCTACCTCCCGGGTGGTGGCGGAAGCAGAAAGCGGGGCGAGCTCGTTGCGAGCAATGGTGGCATACAGAGTTTCACACTGGTACATGCACCTAGTGTGGCGCGGACATTAACGATGATGGCTCGAGCGATGCGCGGCTGGGGATAGCGTCGTCGTTTGAGATACCTGTGGATAAACCTAAGCTCCACGAGAACTCACGACGCAACGTTCTTCCGATTAAAGCGAGGAACCGGGAAGATCAAGCTCGCGAGTAATATCGGTTTGGTTGAGCTCTTCGATATTGACGTCCTTGAAAGTCACCACCCGTACCGAACGAATGAAACGGGACGTGCGGTAGATATCCCACACCCACGCATCGCTCAGGTTCACCTCGAAAAACACGTCGCCCGCGGTCGAGGATCGTACTTTCACGTCTACGTCATTGGCCAGGTAGAAACGCCGTTCGGTTTCCACCACGTACCGAAAAATCTTCACAACATCGCGGTACTCGCGATATAACGCGAGTTCCAGTTCGGCTTCGTAGCCGTCAATCTCGCTCATTATTCACTCCTTACCGCGGGCAAATGCCACGACGTTCGATGATACGGGCTCGGCCCCACCTGCGCGATGGCGTCGAGGTGAGCGCGAGTACCGTACCCCTTATTATGTTCCCAATCGTAATCGGGGAAATCTTTTGCGAGTGTTTCCATATAGCGATCTCGCTCAACTTTAGCGACGACGGATGCCGCGGCAATCCCGGCGCAGGAGGCATCCCCCTTAATCACGGTGGTGACCGGAAGCTGCGGGACGGTCGGTTCCGTATCGAAGAGGGAATCTTGCGCCCACCAATTATGTTTTCCGTCTAAGAGAACAGCATCGGGGTGCAATCCGGATTTCTCCAGCTGGGCGAGGGCATCCGCAGCAGCGCAGCGCAAGGCTTCAATGATTCCCACCGTGTCGATAATACTGGCGGCTGCGCTTCCCACCGCCACCGCGAGCGGCCAGCGACGAGCTTCTTGGTAAATCGCCTCGCGTCCACGCGCACTCAGCATTTTTGAATCGCGTAATCCGGGCGGGAAGTCATCCGGGGTGCTTCCATCCAGGAGGGCTATACCAACACACACCGGCCCGGCGATGGCGCCGCGGCCCACCTCATCCACAGCGGCAAGAACGTGGCCTCCGCGGGCACTCATCTGGGCCAGCAGTTCTTTTTCAACGGTGCGATCAGGTACCTGCACGCCCGCTACCTGCCCTGCCCGGACACCGCGGCGGCGGCAAGCCCCGGTTGGGCCGCAGGAGCCGCATATACGGAGCGTGGATCAACACAATTTTCCGGCAGCGCTACTCGCGCGCCCGCGGGCGCGGCCGGTTCAGGGACACCGGCAAAGACGTGGCTCATATCAGGCAGGCGCCCATGGCGGCTCCACGGTGAGAAAACGTACCAGGCCCGGCCCACAACGTTTTCTACCGGCACGAATCCGTTTCCGGATTCACGCTGATGCCACCGCGAATCTTTCGAATTGGCGCGGTTATCCCCCATCATCCACAGGTACCCTTCCGGAACCTTCACCTCAAATTTCTGCAGCGACGGCGAAACCCCGTAATTGAGGTACTCCTCCGTGATCGGCACACCATTGACCTGCACGCGGCCATCTTCCCCGCAGCAGCTGACGGTATCCCCGCCTTTCGCGATAATCCGTTTCACTAGGTAGTGACCAGAATCTGCCGGGAGAAGCCCGATGCCTTGCAGGATCCGAGTGCCGGTTTGGGCAATCCAGGACCGGTTTTCTTCCACATCGTCGAGCCAGCCGCCCGGATCCACAAAGACCACGATATCGCCGCGGCGTAACTCCTCGTTATCGGTCACCATCCGGTTGACAAAAAACTTATCCCCGGTACTCAACGTGGTTTCCATGGAACCGGAGGGCACATTAAAAGCTTGGATGAAGAAAGTTTTTATGATGACGGAGACGAGAAGAACGACGGCGACAGTGAGGGCCATCTCCACTACGCTACGCAGGCGCGAGTTACGCACGGGGGCTTCCCGGGTGTCCGCCTCGGGGCGCACCGGGGCCACTTCGGGAGGGTAGGAGGGGGGCTGCTCCGGAGTGGCATGCATATTGGCAGCGGAGGACTGACCGTCCGTTGTATTCATGGTTACTCCTCCGTGGTTCACATGTGCTTCCACCCGGGCCAGCTCATCTCGCAAAGCGTCGGCATAGAGACCTTCATCCGCGTTCGAGAGCTGTTCCGTGAGCGTTAGCCGTAAGCGGGCTTCAGCTGCATTTATCTTAGCCGGCTCCCCCGCTACCGTAACTACGGTTTGTGATGCGAGCGGCTCTCCCAGCTCAAATAACTCGTCAAGCTCCGGTAGCTCATCCGCATCCGGTGAGGTCACCGCCCCAGATAGCGCCGCCGGTTCGGAGAACCGTTCCGGCACAACCTGTTTCCATGACTCGAGAAACTCCGGCGTTGCATCCAGGTTCTGTATCTCGGGTGAGGGAGCGGCCCGACGACCGCGAGCCTGGCTCCGGTGGGTCCGCCCTGCCGGCCACCGCGAGGCATCTTCCGACGCCCGTGACCCGCCTGACGTGCCCTCGCCCATACGCCCCTCCGCCCCTGAATAGATAAAAGATACGCGTATTCCATGCTACCAGCGCACGTGAATGCACCTGAGGTTATCCGCGCCGTCGCGCCACGTTATTTTGGTAAAGCTCCGGGAATACCCCAGCGCTGCCCCACCGCCATTGGCGGCTATCCGGGGTTACCTATAGCACTCTAGGTTTACCGGCCGGGGATTCGCGCAGATAAAAATGGGGCCTATAGGACAAAAATGGACCCGCACCGGGGCGCGGGTCCATATGTGAACGAGAAGTTCGTACCGTTCCTTACTTGGAATCGGTGCGACGCTCGCGAATCTTCGCTGCCTTGCCGTGACGATCACGCAGGTAGTACAGCTTGGCGCGCCGCACCCGACCGCGGGTGATCACTTCGATGGATTCGATGGAGGGAGAATGCACCGGGAACTTACGTTCCACACCCACACCGAAGGAAATCTTGCGGACATCGAAGGTGGCACGCAGGCCATCACCCTGGCGGGCGATAACAACACCCTGGAACGCCTGGGTACGGGTGCGGTTACCTTCCACCACGCGTACATTTACCCGCACGGTGTCACCGGCGCGGAAATCAGGGATATCGTCGCGCAAACGCGAAGCATCAACTACATCAAGAGTCTGCATTATTCATTCACTTTCCGCCTCTGCACGCAGGCCAGGGGCGCTGTTATCGGTTAAGATCTCGCCGATGCGCGACCCCCTGCGGCAGGCGCAGCGCATTATGAAAGCGAGGAAACTCCACTATTATGCCACAGTCAGCGGGCAGGCAAAAATAAGGTCTGAGTTAACTACCTCACCCACGCGAAATTCTCGGGTAGCTACCTTTCGGAAACCGCACCGTTTGTAAAATCGTTGAGCGCGCCGATTGTCTTTATTTGTTCCGAGCCACAGGTACGGTGCGGGCGCCACTTCGGCCGCAGGGAGCCTGGCGTGGCACGCCTCCACTGTCGCCTGCCAGAGCAGATCCGCTACCCCGCTCCCGTGCCAGCTGCGCTCCACGTAGAACTTGGAGAGCTCAAGCAACGGGCCCTTCCGCTCCGGAAGGTACATGAATGGTGCACCGTCCTCGCGCCCGGCAACGTCGTCGCCCCCCGTTCCCACCACGCTATCGGGAAGCACCGTGAGGCTGTAGCCCAGCAGTTGCCCGCGCGCCTCTCCACTCGCGCCGCGCACTACCACCGTCATCCAGTGCGGGTCAGCAAGGTAGTTCTCGAAAGCCTCCACGGAAAGATTCGCCGCCGCGAACACAGCAATATCCGCCTCGCTAAGATAACGCGGGCACGCATCTGGGAAGCTACGGGTGGCAAGGTGTGCTAATTCTGTTGCGGTGCGCCGCTGCGCTCCGTTTGGAAGTTCGCCGCCTGGTACTGCCCCGTTCCCGAGCTCCCCATCCGAAAGGGCTTCGCCCGGGAATACCTCATCCCCGGAAACGACGGCGCCCGCAACCCCGAGGACCTCGGTCTCCACCGCCACCGGGTGAACGTCGCTAGTGCGCCACACATAGCCCGCCGCCGCGAGTGCCGGCCGGTCGCGTTTGTCCAGATGAGAGGTATCCAGTGCCGCGATCATATCGGGACGGCGCGCAGCGGTGCGCGTAATAGCTTCGTCTCTCCGGTAGCGCGCCACCGCCCCGTGATTGCCGCTGAGTAGAACCGCGGGCACCTCGAGTTCGCGCCAGCTCACCGGGCGGGTGTAGACACGATATTCGAGCAACCCGGCCGCACCGTGCGATTCTTCCACGAGGGACTCCGGGTTGCCCACCATACCGGGGATAAGACGGGTAACCGCCTCCACGAGGGCCACCGCCGCCACTTCCCCACCGTTGAGAACATAATCTCCGAGAGAAAACTCCTCCACGTGCACGCCCTGCCCACGATAGTGTTCAGCTACCCGCGCGTCGATGCCCTCGTAGCGCCCGCAAGCAATAATGATGCGCTCCCGGGTGGCCAAGTCTTCCACGCGGCGCTGGGTAAGCGGTTGCCCGGAGGGGGTGGGAATCGCGAGGGTGATTGTTTCCGGGGCGCTCGAACCGATGAGATCATCGAGGGCGCGGCCCCAGACATCCGGTTTCATGACCATTCCAGCTCCGCCCCCGATGGGAGTATCGTCCACGGTGCGGTGGATATCACTGGTCCAATCGCGCAGATTATGGGCGCGAATATCGACGACGTCGCGACGGCGGGCCTTGCCCACCAGCGATAAATCGAGCACGTCGAAGAATTCCGGGAAAACCGAGACGAGGTCAATGCGCAAGCTCGCCATTACTTCGTTTCCTCCGTGCTGCTTTCCATCTCGCTGCTTCCCTCGGCGGCACTTTCCTCCGTGCCGTTTTCCTCGGTGGCACTGAGCGCGCCGGTCAGGTCATCACCCTCCACTACGATCATGTCATCTTCGGAGAAAAGCCCGGCCGGGGCATCGACCACGACGCAGTGATCATCCAGGTCCACCGCCGTCACGATCTCGCGCACGAAAGGCACGCGGGTAATCCGGCCGTCTGGCTCACGCACCACCAGGACATCCTGGGCGGGGCCGTTTTCCAAACCGGTAATAATTCCAAGCTCATAGCCTTCTGGATCGAGGACTTCCAGACCGCGTAGCTCATGGGCGTAATAGGCATCTTCTTCGGGCTCATCCTCATCGGTTTCCACGATAAGACGCACCCCGCGCAGCGCTTCTGCGGTGTCACGGGTGGTTGATTCAGCAAAGAGCGCGTAAGTGATTCCCCGATATTCTCGAGTGCGGGTGATGGTCAGCGGCCCGAAATCCGCCGGATCGGTTTCCAGCTGGGCTCCAACAGCGAGGCGGCGCGCGGGCGAATCTGTACGAACATCCAAACGGACTTCCCCTTTGAGTCCGTGCGGCGCCCCAATAATAGCTACCGTCAGTTGCATCGTGTCCTTCTTTCAGTTCCCGCACACGGTGGGGAACGGTGGTGGCTCATACAAAACCGGCCCGCAACCCCGAAAGGTTGAGGGCCGGTATGCCGCTACGTTAGTTACGGTCCGTTTCGATAACGTCCACGCGCACGGAGCCTTCGTCCGAAAGCGCGTTGACGACGGTCCGCAGAGCCTTGGCGGTACGCCCGCCGCGGCCGATCACCCGACCGAGATCGTCAGGGTTCACCCGAACTTCCAGAAGTTCGCCACGACGATTACGCGATGCCGAGACGTTGACATCATCCGGGTAATCAACAATTCCCTTGACCAGGTGTTCCAGAGCGTCCGTCAGCATTAGGCTTCCTCGGTTTCCGCTTCGGTAGCCTCGCCGGCTTCAGCTTCCCCAGCTTCAGCGGCGGCAGCAGCTGCGGCTTCCGCTTCGGCCTTCGCCTTGGCTTCAGCTGCGGCAGCGCGGCGCTTTTCGGCGTCGTCCTGGACCTTCTTGACCGCTGCGGCGCGCGCTTCTTCAGCGTTCACCGTTTCCGGAACACGCAGGCGACCTTCCTGGCCATCCTTGTATCCCTTGAACTTCTGCCAGTCACCGGTCACCTTGAGCTGCGCGAGCACGGCTTCGGTGGGCTGAGCACCCACGCCGAGCCAGTACTGAGCCCGATCAGAATCGATGCGGATCGTAGACGGCTGGGTATTGGGATCGTAGTAGCCGATTTCCTCAATAACCTTGCCATCGCGCTTGACACGAGAATCCGCTACGACAATACGGTACTGGGCCGCACGGATCTTACCCATGCGCTTCAAACGAATCTTGACTGCCACTTTTGTGGTCAATCCTTTCTCATTGGGGTGGATTACCCGGCCGGTTGGGGGACGCGCACCGTGCAATCCATGAACACGGATGACACCGGGTTGAGAGGGACCCGGCATCCTCCAAGTACATCTAGCTATTCTGCCAGAATTTTCTAGCTGAGGAAACAGGTAGTGCGCAGCTGCGCGGTGAGATCACTTACGCCCTCGCCCCACTGCAATGCCGGTGCGAATCCGCGACAGTCCCGGTGCGAGCCCGCCCTCCCACCGTTTCAACCTGACAAGCACCGCCGCGCCTGGCAAGATGGGAAGCGTGAATAACCCCCTTCCCGCCACCGTAGCCTGCACCGTTGGCACCGTCAGCACCGTGGGCTCACCCTCGGCTGCTCCCGCGCCTACCTCTAAGCTCGTGCGTTACGCCTGGCTCTCCGTTGCGGCCGCCCTCATCACCATTTCGCTCAAAGCGGCTGGCTACTGGCTCACCGATTCGGTGGGTCTTCTCTCCGACGCCACAGAATCTTTAGTCAATCTGGCAGCTGCGGTAGTCGCGGTGCTGGCCCTGTCCGCGGCCGCGAAACCCGCAAATGCACGCTATACCTATGGGCGTTCCAAGGCCGAGTATTTTTCTTCCGCTGTGGAAGGCGCGATGATTTTCGCGGCAGCCGGTTTTATTATTTTTTCCGCCGTTGACCGCATTATTCACCCCCAGCCGCTAGCGGCGCTGGGATGGGGTTTGGGCATCGTGGCGCTCGCATCGTTGGTCAATGGGATTGTCGGCCTCGTCCTGCTGCGCGCCGGCGCGAAGCACCGTTCCCCTACCTTGCGCGCCGACGGCAAGCACCTCCTCACGGATGTCATCACTTCCGTAGGCGTGATCGTGGGCGTGGGCTTGGTAGCGCTAACCGATGAGCCGCTGCTCGATCCCATCGTCGCTATCCTCGTTGCGGTCAATATCTTGGCCACCGGGGTTAAGCTGCTGCGCGAATCCCTCGCCGGACTCATGGACGCAGCTCTGTCTGAGCCGGATACCGAAAAAATCGTGGCGATTCTACGTTCGCATACCCGCCGTGAGGTGCGTTTCCACGGGCTGCAGACCCGAGTGGCCGGGCGTGAGTCGTTTTGTAATTTTGATCTGCTGGTTCCCTCCACCTGGACGGTGCGCGAGGGGCACGAACTCGCCGAAGATATCGCGGAGGAATTACGCGCCGCGGTGCCCCATCTACGCGCCCTCATCCACGTGGAGCCACTGGAGGACCCGCGCTCCTATGAGGATATTCCGGAAGGTTACGTGCCGCTGGGAGGTATTTCCGACGCGGTTCCGGATATCGTGGTGGAGGCTTTAACCACAGGGAAAAACGACGACGCCGCTACCTCCCAGAAATAACCACTCTGCTAAGAACATTGCAGCGGGCAAGCTCCCTCCTGCCCGCTGCGCCGTCGTCGTTACTTAAGGAAACGCTTGAGCTCTTCCATGCTTGCCATATCGGGAGCCGCAGGGGCAGACCCGGGAAGCTGGGCGCCCTTACCGAAAGCTGAGCCCTGTTCGGCACGCTGCCGTGCCGCCGCGGCTTCGGCTTCCTGACGGGCGCGTTTGGCCGGATTACCCGAACGCCCCTTCTTACCACCCGAAACGTTCTTCTTCGCGCGTTTCTGCTTGCGGGAGCCCCCGCCAACGCCGGGCAGACCGGGCATTCCCGGCATGCCGCCGCCGCGGCTCATCTGCGTCATCATCTTGGCGGCGCCCTCAAAGCGCTGCACCAGTTGATTGACTTCCTGGACGGTGGTTCCCGAGCCGCGAGCGATGCGCTGGCGGCGCGAACCGTTGAGGATTTTCGGGGTACGGCGCTCAGCGGGCGTCATGGATTGGATAATAGCTTCCACGCGCCCCATCGAGGATTCATCCCACTGCTCGAGGGCTTCGCGATACTGCCCCATTCCGGGCAGCATCCCCATGAGTTTCTTGAGCGAACCCATCCGCTTAATTTGGTTCATTTGTACGAGGAAGTCATTGAGATCGAAGGACCCCTCGCTCATTTTCTCGGAAAGTTCGCGCTGCTGCTCTTGCGTCCAGGTGGCTTCAGCGCGTTCGATGAGGGAGAGAATATCGCCCATATCGAGGATACGGGAGGCCATGCGGTCGGCGTGGAAGCGTTCGAAATCTTCCAGTTTTTCACCGGTGGAGGCGAAAAGGATTGGTTTGCCGGTCACGCCGCGCACCGAGAGCGCCGCGCCACCGCGGGTGTCGCCGTCGAGCTTGGTAATAACCACGCCGGTGAAGCCCACCCCATCTTGGAAGGCCTTCGCGGTGGCGACCGCGTCCTGACCGATCATGGCATCGATAACGAAGAGGACTTCGTCGGGGTTGACGGCAGCCCGAATATCAGCGGCCTGCTGCATGAGAACATCGTCGATACCCAAGCGTCCGGCGGTATCCACCACGACGGCGCCGTAGCCGTTCGCGGCCGCGTAATCTACACCGCTGGCGGCCACCTGGATCGGGTCCCCCACCCCATTACCGGGTTCGGGAGCCCATACGTCCACACCGGCACGCTCGCCCACCACCTGGAGCTGCTGCACCGCATTAGGCCGCTGCAAATCGGAGGCGACGAGGAGCGCCTTGCGGCCCCCGCGCGCGAACCAGCGCCCGAGCTTACCTGCCAGCGTGGTTTTACCCGCACCTTGGAGGCCGGCCAGCATCACCACGGTGGGTCGCCCCTGCGCAAAATTCAGTTCCCGAGTCTCCCCACCGAGAATCTCGATGAGTTCGTCATTAACAATTTTGACGATCTGCTGAGAGGGGTTGAGAGCTTGGGAGCGTACCGCACCGGTGGCGCGTTCGCGCACCGCTGCGGTGAACTCGCGCACCACGGGAAGCGCGACGTCGGCGTCCAAGAGGGCACGCCGAATCTCGCTAATGGTGGTCTCTACATCCGCTTGGGTGAGCACACCCTTGGAGCGCAGATTCTTGAATGCACCGGAAATCCGGTCGGAAAGATTATTAAACACTGGCCAGCCTTCGCGTCAACAAACTCGTTCCATTGTAAAGCAGGGTGCGCGAGCACGCATATTCACCCATTATCGTGCGTCAAACTAGAATCTAACGGCGGTGGATCTGCTCCGCAGCACCGTCGCGCCGTAGCTCCGCTATGCCCGCACGTGGCTCAGCTAGGCGTCCTTAGCTCAGCAGTGAATCGACGAAACCTTCCGGATCAAAGGGTGCCAGATCATCCGGCCCCTCCCCCAGGCCCACCAGCTTGACGGGCACACCGAGTTCACGCTGCACCGAAATAACGATGCCGCCCTTGGCAGTGCCGTCCAGCTTGGTCAGCACGATCCCGGTTAATCCGGTCACCTCCGCGAAAACACGGGCCTGTTGCATCCCGTTTTGCCCCGTCGTGGCGTCCAAAACAAGGAGAACTTCATTGACGGGTGCGGTGCGTTCCATGACGCGCTTGATTTTTCCGAGCTCATCCATGAGCCCGGCCTTATTTTGGAGGCGTCCGGCGGTATCCACGATAACCACGTCCACACCGGTTGCATCGGCCTGCGCCACCGCATCGAAGGCGACGGAGGCCGGATCTGCCCCTTCGCGATCCGAACGCACAACATCCACGCCCACTCGGTCGCCCCAGGTGACCAGCTGATCAGCTGCGGCCGCGCGGAAGGTATCTGCCGCACCGAGCAGCACCGTGGTTCCCTGCGCGCGCAGCAAACGCGCGAGCTTACCTACCGTGGTGGTTTTCCCGGTACCGTTCACACCCACCATCAGAACCGCCGCGGGATGCACCGCCCCGGAATCCGCTTCACTACGAGTGAGATTGAGGGAACGATCCATATCCGGACCTACGTGGCGCAGCAGCTCTTCGCGCAGAATTTCACGGACCCGTTGCGGATCGCTGGTACTTTCAATCTTCACCCGCGAGCGCAGACCCTCCATAATCTCACTGGTAGCATCCAGCCCCACATCGGCCATGATGAGGGTATCTTCCAGTTCTTCCCAGTCCGCCGCGGAGAGATCACCCCGAGAAAGAATCGCCAAAAGAGCCTGCCCGAAGCCACCCGAACGGGCCAGTCGGGCACGCAAACGCTGCATCCGGGAGGGGACCGATTCGGGTTGTTCAACCGCCGGAACCGTAACAACATCCGGGGCGGTTTCACCGGGGATTTCACCGGGGATTTCCCCGGTGGTTTCTTCGTCGGCGCCCTCCTGAGCTTCTGCGGTGGAATCCCCCTCAAGAACGGGGATGTTCCGACGTTCCAATTCCTCACGCCGCTGGTTCTTCTTCACCAGGGAAATAACGAGGGGAACAAGGAGAAGGGCAGCAACGGCCGCGATGACAAGTGCAAGAACTACAGGATTATCCACCCCTCCAGTCTTGCAGAGGGGGCCGGGTTTTTCCAGCCGGCAACGTGTTAGGCGCTGCGCCGTTCGCGGGTTTCAGCGTCTTCAGCCTCGAAGCTTTCCGCAATATCAACGGTGCCGCTCTGGCCGCCAGCACCGTCAGTGATCACGTCCGCTACCAGGGTCTCATCCGGATCCCCGGCGAAATTCGCCACATGGATTTCTTCCGGTACACCCGTGGAAGCATCCGCAGCGTTCGCCTCCGCGCGAGTATCTTCTGCAACGTTCTCAGCACGACGGCGCAGCGGCGGCGCAGGAATACGCGCCCGCAGTTTTTCACTATTGCGGCGCACCGTTTCCGAGAGTTCACGCTCCGTTTCCCGAGCTCGATCAAAGTGCTCATCGAGGGTTTCGGAGGTTATATAGGCTTCGGATTCGTGCGCGAAAGCTTCGAACATATCATCCACCGCCGTATCATGGTGGACGATGTCATAAGTGTCCATATCCAGTTCATCAGAGCGCCACGCGTCAAATGATTCCGCGACGGATACACCGGTGCTTTTCCCGGAATTCCGCGCGAATGACAGGGCATACACCAGCGCTGCGGCAGCAATAATGATGGCGATAACAACGATGATAAGGGGCACGGTCTTATTATGAGAATTTTCGGGGCGGCCGGCTACCTCCGACCCGCCCGCTGGCGCAATTGTTACCGAACTGCAACGTAAGTCTCGCTATTCGCGCAGTTCAGACATGCGCTGGGATACCACGGTGGAAACCCCATCCTCGCGCATCGCTACCCCGTACAGCGCATCGGCGATTTCCATTGTTCGTTTTTGGTGGGTGATCACGAGGAGCTGAGAGGAGCGCTGCAATTCCCGGAAAATCTCGAGAAGGCGCCCCAGATTGACATCATCGAGGGCTGCTTCCACTTCGTCCATAACGTAGAACGGGGAAGGGCGCGCCATAAAGATTGCCACGAGGAAGGCAATGGCGGTGAGCGAACGCTCCCCTCCCGACAGCAGGGACAGCCGCTTGACGCGCTTACCCGGTGGGCGGGCTTCGATTTCCACCCCGGTGGTCAGCACATTCTCCGGGTCGGTGATGATAAGTCGCCCTTCCCCACCCGGGAAAAGGCGAGCAAAGACCTGCTCGAAACGAGCACTAATATCGCTGAGCGCGGCTTTCATGACGAGGGTGACTCGCTCATCAAGCTCCGCCACAATATCGAGAAGATCGGCGCGGGTCTTCTTCAGGTCATCAAGCTGCTGCGCCAGGTACCTTTGGCGTTCTTCTAGCGCGGCGTGTTCCTCCAGGGCGAGCGGGTTAATGGTGCCCAGCCGAGCGAGGGCTCGCTGCGCCGTAGCTAGGCGCCGTTCCTGTTCGGCCCGCACGTAGGGCACCGCACCGTTGTCGGTGGGCACCGAGGTGAGCGGCCCGAATTCTTCCACGAGGGTAGCGCTGTCCACACCCAGGTCCTCAAGGGCACGGGTGGCCAGCTGTTCGTATTCCATGCGGGCGCGGGCGGTCGCCAGTTCCCGGACATGGGTGGAATCTGCTAGCTCGCGTTCACGGGCACGCAGCTGTTCGGCGTGTTCACGTAGGTGCGTGAGCTGCCCCTCGGCACCGTGTTGTTCTTCTTCTACCCGACGACGCTGCTCGGCCACCTCGGCACGTAGGCTGCGCACGTGGGTTAGGGCTCGTACCGCCGCGGCCGCTACCTGCCCGGCTAGCACCGCATATTCGGCTCGGGCCTGGCGAGCACGTTCTTCCCGTTCAAGGCGTTCGCGGGCCAATCGAGCCCGGTTATCCAGAGCATCAGCTCGCCCGCTCAAAGCTCGGAAACGTTCTTCGGCGGTGCGCAGCGCCAACCGGGCCTCCGTTTCTTGTTTACGGGCGGCCACGGCAGCTTCATGCGCGGAATCACGCTGCTGGGAGAGACGGGCAAGTTCATCATCATCGGGAATATCAGCAGTACTCTCTTCGGGCTGCGTGAAGCTTTCCAGCTCTGCCTGCCGGGCGGCTATATCTTCCCGCAAGGAGGCGGCACGAGCGACGGCGCGTTCTTCATCGGCACGCGCCGTAGAAAGAGCTTGGCGTAAAGCTCCTAATTGGGCAGTTGCGGCAGCCAGATTAGAGTCTCGCGCCGTCAGTTCGCTCCCGGAAGCCTCGGCGCGAGCCCGCGCGTCTTCCTCGGCGCTCTCAGCTTTCCGCAGCGCCACGGCTGCTTCATCAGCGGCGGTGGCGGCGGCATCGAGCTGCTCAGAAGCGTCCTGGTAGGCAGCTTGGCGGGCGAGAGTGGCAGCAGCGGTAGCCTCTCCCCCGGTAGCGGTGCACGCCGTGATAACGTCCCCGCTCATTGTTACCGCACGAGGCGCCCCGGCAGCCACAAGCAGGCGGGCTGTAACAAGATCAACGGTAAGTGCGGTGCCAGCTAGAAGTTGCTTGAGAAGGCCAGCCAGGTCGCTGCCCGTCCCGGACCACCTCACCACCGCTAATGCATGCACGGCGGCATCCTTATCCGGGCGCACCGTCTCAAAGGCGGTGCTCAGCTCAGCTTCGCGCGCGGCAGTTACAGCGTCGTCGTTCTTCCCTTCCGTAATGCTGAGCGTGAGACGCCCGGCTTGCGCCTGCGCGGCACCGCGCAAAATATCCACGGCGCTGTCGAGGTCGTCTACCACCGCACCGGCGGCGGTTCCCGCCAGCGCATTTTCCGCCGCGCTTTCCCAACCGCGTTCCACATGGAGGTGGTCACGCAACAATGCCGCACCGTGCTCGATAGCCCACGCGGTCGCATCTTCCGGTTCCAAAGAAAGCGCAAGGGTATCAACAATGGCCTGTAAGCGCGCCATTTCCTCGCGAGCACGTGCCTCGTTCGCGCGAGCCTCTTCCACGGCAGCGCGAGCCGCCAGATGGGCCCGGGTATGTTCTTCATGTGCGGTAGCGAGGGTATCGTCCCCGGCGGAGGTGGCGACAAGCTCTTCTTCGATATCCGTGACCTGCACGCTGGTGGTCTGCACGCGCTGGCGCGCAGCCGCCACGTCCTTGTCTACACGTTCAACTTCAGCCGTGAGCGCCTCGAGGCGGGATCGTATGGCGGAGACCTTCCCGGCACGGCGCGCAGCGTTCTCTCGCGCGTCGGCCCGCACCCGGCTCGCCTCGTTATAGGCGCGCTCGGCCGCGGCTTCCGCAGTTTCACTTTCCTCCCGCTGGGTGAGGACGGCGCGCAAAGCATCCTGAGCGTCGCGGACGCGCCCTTCCAGTTCTTCTTCTTCGGCCCGGGCCCGTACGGCGCGCGCCCGGAGCTCCTCCGGGTCATCTTGGCCGCCCCGTGCGGGCATGGTGCTCAGGGTGCGTTCCCGTTCGCGTGCCAGTTCGTCCATGGCGCGGAATCGTTCTTCGAGGGAGGCGAGACGCTCGGAGCTGTCACGCAGTGAGGAAAGCTGCGGGTTCAGGCGCGCATGGTGTTCCTCTGCCGCGGCGAGGGCGGCGCGGGCCTGCGTGAGGGCCGCTTGGTTTTCTTCGCGCAGCTGGGCGGTACGGTTATCTTCAGCGGTTCCGGCTTCGAGCCGCGCCTGCGCTTGGGCAAGATCATCGGCAAGGAGGCGTGCCCGCGCGTCGCGTTCGGTTGCCTGAATAACCTGGGCACGCCGGGCGGCCTCCGCCTGTTTGGCAAGCGGCCCGAGCTGGCGGCGCAGCTCCGCGGTGAGGTCTTCCACCCGCGTAAACGACCCCTTCATCGCTTCAAGTTTGCGCAGAGTTTTTTCTTTGCGCCGGCGGTGCTTGAGCACCCCGGCGGCTTCTTCCACGATATTGCGGCGCTCTTCAGGACTGGAGGTGAGAACCTCATCGAGGCGGCCCTGCCCGATAATAACATGCATTTCCCGCCCCATCCCGGTGTCCGAAAGCAGTTCTTGGACATCGAGAAGTCGTGCCGGAGTACCATTAATGGCGTATTCGGAGCCGCCGGCGCGGAAGAGGGTGCGGGTGATGGTCACCTCGGAATACTCAATGGGGAGCACGCCGTCAGAATTATCGATAGTAAGGGAGACTTCCGCGCGTCCGAGCGCGGGACGGCGCGAGGTACCGGCGAAAATAACATCCGCCATAGAACCGCCACGTAAGGTTTTCGCACCCTGTTCCCCCATCACCCAGGCGAGGGCATCCACCACATTGGATTTACCTGATCCATTGGGGCCTACTACCGCGTTAATTCCGGGTTCAAAGCGCACTGTTGTGGCGGTGGCAAAGGATTTGAATCCTCGCATGGTCAAGGTTTTTAAGTGCACGATTACAGATTATGCCAGACGGCGCCACCGGTGGTGCTACGACGGGGCACCACCTGCTACCGGTACCCACCTCGCGGTGGCACGCCGTCAATGTGCATCGCACCGTTACGGTGCCGCTAGAACATGAAAGGAACGACGACGATCTTGTAGATAAGTGCAATCGCGAAGGTTGTAGCATAACCGGTCATCACCCGGTTATCGGTGGTACGTGAGGTAGCGTAGGAAAGCACGGCCGGCTGCCCGAGCAGTCCTGCCACCGCACCCGCAGAACGGGTGGCCGAGGAACCAAGCGCCCACGCGGCAGCCATCATGACTCCGCACCCAACGATACTCACTGCTGCGGCCAAGAGCAGCGATTTCAGGCCCATCATTGTGAAGACGGTGGAGGCAAAAGCAGAACCGGAGTTGAGGCCCACCGCCGCGAGGAAGAGCATGAGGCCAAACTGGCGCAAGGTGAGATTCGCGGGGCGCGGCAGCTGCCAGGGTACCCTGCCGATGCGGTGCACCGCTCCGAGGATCAGCCCCACCACAAGCGGTCCACCGGCCGCACCCAGAGAAAAAGCCGCGCCACCCGGCAGCGGGATTTCTACCAGTCCGAGGGCAAAGCCGAGGGCAAGGCCGCCGGCCGCTGCCACCCAGTCCAGTTCGGAAGAGCTGGAAACGGAGTCACCGAAGTATTCCTCGAGCTCCTCCACCCGCGAGGTAGGTAGAGCGACTTCTACCACGTCGCCCATTTCCAGGTAGGTATCCGGGGTGGCGAGGATCTCGTCGTCGGCACGGCGGATAACCGTCACTCGGGCTTCGAAACGGCGATAGAGCGGGAGGGTCCCCACCGTAAGTCCGGCAATATCCCGATTGGATACCGTAAAACGGTGCACCGTCAGATACGGATCAGTCAGCCGCCGATGGCGCATGCGGCTCCCCAGGCGTTCGATGGCTTCAGAAAGCGCTGCCCGGGAGGCGAAAATGCGAACCCGATCCCCCGGCTCCAGGGCACGTTCCATATCGAGGATGTGCCAGCGCCGATTGCGCCGCATTGCTACGAACCGCACCTGCTGACCCGCGATATCCCGCATCTGCTGCGCGGAGATATCCCGATCCACGTACACGGTTGCCTGTTCCAGTTCCACATCATCCGGATCAAGCTGGTCGTTACGGGCCTTCCATTCCCGGTTAATAAAAATAGCGACCATGACAATGGCGAGCGTGACCCCGACCGGGTAACCAATGGAATAACCCACCGCAGGGTTATCCGGATCGGTCATTTCCTGGGCGAGAGCAAGCGAAGGCGTCGAAGTGAGCGAACCTGCGAAAACACCCACGGCAGTGCCGCGCAATAAACCGAGAAGCTCCCCGATTCCCACCGCGGCTGCCGCACCGGCCGTAATCGCAATAACGGAGGCAAGCATAAGGCCCAGCTGCTTGCGGATCTCTTGGAAGAATGTTTCCCCGGCTTCCAAGCCGATCATATAAACGAAAATACCCAGGCCCAAATCTTGCAAGAGCACAAGGAGCGACGTGGAAGGTGGAACCACCGCACCGACAAGCAAACCGATGAAAAGCGCCCCCGCTGCCCCGAATTTCAGGGGACCGAAAGGAATCGCCCCGAAGGCGGCGCCGAGCGCCACCACGATGAAAACAACGAGAACGGTATTGCTGGCAAGGATATCGAGCACAGTGCCACCTCGGAGTTGAAGACTGGTAGAACGTTGTCTACTCTACCAAGTCGGTGTACCGTGCCCGCGCTTTGGTGCACCGTGCCCGCCCCGTCCTACTCGGTAGGCGCTTCGTCAGGAGTACCTTTGCCCATGATTTGGCGCGCCATTCCAGCCAGATAAACCGACCCAACGACCGCCACCACCGGCGTGGCGAGTTCTTCACCGGCCTCAGCCTCAGCCCATCCAGCAGCCTCGTCGATTGCGGCGAGCAGATCGCGTTCCACGCGTACTCGATCCTCACCGAAGACCTCCCGGGCCAGGCGCGCCAGATCCTCGGCGTCCATAGCCCGTTCCCCGGGCATATCGGTGATCACAACGGCATCCAGCACCGGCTCGAACTGCCCTAGGGTCCCTTCCACATCCTTATCTGCCATCATGGCGAGCACCCCAACCCGCCGGCCGGGATAATATTCTTCCAGCGCGCTCGCGGTATGTGCGGCGCCGTGGGGGTTATGAGCTGCGTCTACGAGGACGGTGGGAGAGGTGCGCACCACTTCGAGACGTCCGGGCGAGGTAACGGCCATAAGGGCATGTTCGACGACGTCACCTGAAAGCGCGCGCCCGCCAAAGAATGCTTCAACCGCCGTGAGCGCCAGCGCCGCGTTCTCTGCCTGATATGAGCCGCGCAGTGCGAGGGGAATATCGTCGTAGCGAGCTGCCGGGGTGCGCACGGTCATGAGCTGACCGCCCACCGCAGTCTCCCGCCCGAGGACCTGTATATCTTTCCCGTAGACAGATACGTGGGCACGGGCCTGGTGGGCTGCCTGAGCGATAGCCGCACCGGCTTCCTCTGGTTGGGCAGCGCTCACCACGCTGGCCCCGGGTTTAATAATCCCGACTTTTTCACCTGCAATCTGTGCGATGGTGTGCCCGAGCCAACGTTCGTGGTCGAGAGCGATGGGGGTGAGAACAGCGACGTCGCCGTCGATCACATTGGTGGCATCCCACCGTCCCCCCATACCTACTTCGACCACTGCCACATCGATAGGTGCGGCGGCGAAAGCTACGTATGCCATGACCACAAATACTTCGAAGAAGCTCATGCGCGGCCCTCCCTCAGCTTGGGAGCGCTGGTCCACCAGTTCAACGAAAGGCGCTACATCTTCCCATGCCTGAATGAAATCGGCGCGGGAAATATTATGCCCGTCGATGGCGATGCGTTCACGCACCGACACCAGATGCGGGGAGGTGAAACGCCCGGTACGCAGGCCGTGCTCACGTAGCAGCGCTTCGATCATGCGTGCCGTCGAGGTTTTCCCATTGGTACCCGTCACATGCACGCACCGGTAGGAATGGTGCGGGTTACCGAGCAAATCCAAGCACATCTGGACGCGTCCAAGAGAGGGCTGCACCTTGTGTTCGGGAGCACGGGTGAGGATATCCCGGTAGATCTCCTCCACTTGAGCTTCTTCTGCGGTGATATCCGCAAGTTCGATGGTGGGATCAGGTGACTCTTTGATATCTCGGAGCACCGCTTCGTCCCCAAAAATTCCAGAATTGAGGACCTCGGAAAGTGCCGCATCAAGTTCGGCCTCCCGCGCCTCTTCGCTGTCGTAGTCCGCACCGTCGTAGCTAATGTTATTCGTGCCCATACCTGCCCCTTTCACGGCACACCAGCATATACTACGGGGCCCACGGTGCGACTGGCGCTGCCAGCCCCGTGGGCCCCGTTCCCGCACACCTATCGGTCTGCACAAACCATGATGTACGGATGTGTCTAGGCGGCGGATTCCTCAGCGTTCTCCACTGACGGGATGAGGGTGGAGAGCAGGAGCGCGATAATCACAAGGACCGCGCCCACCGCAATTCCGGCCTGGTAACCTCCCACCACGTTTTCAGTGCCGCCCACCGCGGTGGCCACCGCGGTGAGGATCGCGAAGGAAAGCCCCGCGCCCAGATTGAAGGCGCCGGCATTCATACCCGGGAGGTAGCCCTGGTTATCAGCCGGAGAGAGCACAATGCCCAAGCCGTTGAGCATGATATTGACGGTACCGGCGTAGGTAATACCAATGGCCACGCACAGGAAGAAGATGAGCGACTTCGAGGGTGCCCCCACACCGAACACCGCGATACCAAGGAAAATAACCGTGGAGAGCAGCCCCGCCTGGAGCACCTTCTTGTAGCCGAAACGCGAAGCGAGCTGCCCGGCAATCGGGCCCATAATGAGGCCGGCAATAGCGTAGGGCGTGAGCGTCACGAAGGAAACCGTTTCGGCCGGGATTTCCAGACCACCGGCGCTGGCTTCCAGCTGCGCCAGATTCGGGATAAGACCGTTCATGACCGCGAACACCCCGGTCATGGTGAAGAGAGTGGTAGATAGGAGCGCCCAGGTGCGCCGTTGCTTAAGGTAGCGAGTGGCCACCAGCGGGTGGGCCCGCGAAGATTCGATCTTCCAGAAGATCACCGCGGACACGGCCGCCACCAGAATTTCCACACCGATGAGCCACCAGCGGGCCTCCCCGAGCTTACCCAGCTCGTTGAAAGCGAAGTAGACACAGCCGAAAACGATGAGCAGCGTGACAACCCCGGGCCAGTCCATTGGGGTGCGGTCGCCCTGGGATTCGCGAGTTCCGAAAATTGAAGCCACAAAGGCGACGGCGCACACAACTGCCATGCACACAAACACGTAGCGGAAGCCCCAGTTACCGGCAATCCAGCCGCCCAACAGGGCGTCCACCCCGGCGATACCGCCATTGACGGAGGTAAGAATCGCCATGTACTTGGCGTAACGGCGCGGCTCGGGTACTTCCTGGTGCAGCATCACGAGGGTGAGGGGCACCATCGGCCCGGCAGTCCCCTGAATCACGCGCCCGATACCGAGGATGGTGACATTGGGTGCGAGCGCGGACACCACGCATCCAATCCCGGTAGCCAGCAGCATGCCCAGCAAAATCTTCTTGCGCCCGATCAGATCACCCCAGCGGGGCAGGAAGAGGGAAAAGAGGGCGGCGGAAGCGAAGAAAGCTGTTTGAGTCACGCCAATTTCAACTTCGGTCGCATTGAGTTCCACGCTCATGGTGTGCAGTGCTGGGGAGAGCATGGACGCGTTGAGCTGGAAAGCGAAGACCGCGCACAGCAGCGCGGCCATCAGCACGATAATATTCGTGCGCGAGCCGGTTTGTGCCCGGCCGCCACGCGTGGGAACGGAAGATGCCATAGTTTTTTCTTTCTCACCGGGGAGGACGACGCCGCACCGTGGCAGCGCCGTCCTCCGTTCACAAAGGTTGGGTTGGAAAGGGCCTAGCCCTGTATTTAGCCCAGGTAGTGGTGTTCGCCTACGCGCTCAAGCGCATCAGCGATGAGATCCCAGAAGCGCCCGTGATCGAGCCGGGTCGCAGCCCAGGTGTGGCAATCTTCGGGAATAGGTCCGCGGAAATCGGCCACCGTCATCCCCACGGTGAGGGTGCCGGTGAGTTCCACATCAATGGGGACCTGCACCGTTTCCACGATGGTGGGGTCGATAAGGTAAGCCACCGCGCACGGATCGTGTACCGGCGGGTAGTCGAAGCCCTGAGCATCCTGGTAGGAGGCACGGAAGAAGTCCATGAGTTCGTGGACGAAACGGGCCGGCTGGGTGCCCACCGCATCGATCTTCGCGTAGGCTTCCGGGGTGCAGAGCGCCTGGTGGGTGAGATCCAGCCCCACCATAACCACCTTCCACGGCTCGTTGAAAACAATATGCGCGGCTTCGGGGTCGATCTTGATATTGAATTCGGCGACGGCGGACCAGTTGCCGACGTGGTAGCCCCCGCCCATGAGGACCACCTGCTTGACACGCTCGGCCAGGCGCGGTTCCTTGCGCACCGCCAGCGCGATATTGGTGAGCGGGCCGGTGGGAACAAGGGTGACGGTGCCCGGTTCGTGCGCCATCACCGTGTCGATAATGAGGTCGACGGCGTGCCGGGAATCAAGCTCAATAGCCGGGGCCGGTAGTTCGGTGCCATCCAGGCCGGTATCTCCGTGAATATCGGGGGCGACTTCCACCGGGCGTACCAGCGGACGATCACATCCGGCCGCAAAAGGCACGCCGATCATTTTCATGACGGTGCCCACGGCGAGGGCATTATTCGTAACTTTCTTCAGAGTCTGGTTGCCACCCACCGTGGTGACGGCAAGCAGATCAATCTGCGGATTCGCCCACGCCAGCAGCATCGCAACGGCGTCGTCATGACCGGGATCGCAATCCAAAATGATTTTTTCCGGGGTGTGCTGTGTTGCCATGTTTTTCTCCACATCCTTGGGGAACTCCCGCGGAGTTCTACGTGGTTTCATTAAAACATAGAAACAATAATCTCACCGCGAGCGTTCACCAACACCCCGCAAACATGTACGAGCCTGGCGCCGCGGCCTCAGGATACTGGCGCCGCGGCCGGCACATCGGCCCCCGCCCGCACCAGAGCCGGCGGAAACAATCGCCCCTGGATGCCGTCCACCGCTAGCCCGAGAACAAAACCGAGCAACGCCGGCCCGGCCCAGGCCAGTCCTTCTGCGCCCAGCGGGAAGAGCGCCAAAAACTCCGCAACGGGGGAGAAAATATCCCATTCGGTCACAACCAGCCCGTCCAGAAGCGCGAAAGGTGCCGCAATCCAGGCGGAGGCGCGGTAGGACCAGTGCAGGCGTCCGGGCACCGCCAGATCGACAAGCGTCACAAAGATAAGAACAATCGCGATGGGATAAATAAAGCGATTGATCGGGTTAATGAAATTGAGGATTCCTTCCAATCCCAGGGTGGACATGGCGAAAGCAAACATGCCCTGCCCGATGAGGAGGGGACGGTACGCCAGCCCCGGAAGATAACTGCGGTAGAACTGGGTTGCCGCGCCCAGCAGGCCAATCGCTGTCGTCAAACACGCAAGAATCGTGATGGCACCGAAGATAAGCTGGCCGCTCCGCCCGAAGAAACGCTCGGAAACAGCAGCCAATGCATCCGCACCGTTAGCGAAACCCTCGGTCGCCACCCGCACCCCTATCTGGGAGAGCCCCAGGTAGATCGCGGCGAGGATCAACGCGGCGATGAGGGCCACGCCCGCAGCTCCCCCGAAGAGTGCCCCGCGAGATGTAAAGCCCTTAGAACGCAGCGAAGATACGATGACGAGCCCGAAGACGAAGGCTGCCAGCGCGTCCATGGTCATATACCCGCTCAGCAGGCCACCGGTGAGCGCATTCGGAGCATACGGCGCCTGCGGAAGCGCAACCTGGGGCGGCAGATGGAGTACCACCACCGTAATGAGAATCGCCATGAGGATGACGAGGGCTGGGGTGAGGATGCCTCCCACCCGATCCACCATCTTGCCCGGATTGAGGGCCACGAGTACGGCCACCACGAAGAACACAGCGGAGAAAACGAGGAGGGCGGGGCGGGCTGCGGCGTCGTCGTGCATCACGGGGCGGACCGCAACCTCGAAACTCACCGCGGCCACCCGCGGCACCGCATACAAAACTCCGGTGGTAATAAAAATCGCCCACAGCAGCGCATGACCGGGGATACGGCCGATACGGGTCGCAATATCTTGCGGGGTGCCGTCGCGGCTGGACGTGGCGGCGATGAGGCCGATGGCGGGGAGAATCACCCCGGTGCCAATAAAACCGGCGATAGCCAGCGGCGTATTCGTTCCGGCTTGAATGCCGAGCATCACCGGGAAAATAAGGTTCCCCGCCCCGAAGAACATGGCAAAGAGCGCCAAACCGGTAACAGCGAGCGTGAGGACGCGCGAGTTTTTCATCCCTGACCTTCGTGTGAATTGTGAGAAGCCTGCGGGGCCGCGGCAGACACCATGGTGGTCTACCGCGGCCCGTGCAAGGCCCCTACTCTAGAGGATCACGGCGCGCCGTTACAGAGCGCGCCTCCCGTTAGCGCGCGACTTTCGTCACCTCGATGCCGAGCGGTGCGCCTTCTGCACCCGCCGTCACCTGCGCCTGCACCGCGAGGGTTTCCTCCTGGATGAAAGGCAGGTAGCGGCTAACCGCATCCACTCGCTCTGCGGGAACCGTGAGCTTGAGGGCGATCCGGTCGGCCACGTGTAGCTGCGCGTTCTTGCGTTCGTCCTGCACGGCGCGCACGACGTCGCGGGCGTAACCTTCGGCCTCCAGTTCTTCATCCACCTCGGTATCCAGGGCAATGAAAGAACCGGAATCGAGCGCCGCGGCGACCGAGCCCGGATCGGCTTCCACCGATACGGTGATCTCGAACTGTCCGGGCGCCAGGCGCACCTCCGGATCGGTATGGAGCACCGCTTCCGCACCGTCCTCGCTCCAGTTCCCGGCCTTGGCGGCCTGGAAGAGCGCGGAGGTCATCTTGCGCAGCTGAGGATCCAGCTCGCGCGGGAGAACCTTGAGATCACGGCTGACCTTCATCCCCGATTGCGCCACGTCCTTGAGTTCAACGTTCTTGACATTGACTTCCAGAGCGATGAGGTCCGCGAAAGGTGCCAGATCACGGTCGGTGACAATGGTGAGGCTACGCAGCGGTTGCCGCACCCGCAACTGGTGGGTTTTACGCAGGGAGTGCGCGGCGGAGACGACGGCGCGCGCCTCGTCCATCGCTTCGCGCAGCGCATCATCCGCCCAGGAATCAGGCAGTTCAGGCCAGTCTTCCAAGTGGACGGAGCGCCCGCCGGTCAGGCCCTTCCAGATCTCTTCTGTCACGAGAGGTGCGAGGGGTGCCATCACCCGCATGAGCACTTCGAGCGCCGTGTAGAGCGTATCAAAGGCGGCGTGGTCCTCATTCCAGAAGCGATCCCGGGAGGTACGCACATACCAGTTAGTCAGCACATCGAGGAAACCGCGCACCCGGTCGCAGGCGGCCGGAATATCGTACGTATCCAGGTCGGTGCGCACCTTATCGGCCAGCTCTTTAATGCTGGCCAGCAGGTAGCGATCCATAACATCCAGACCGGAGGGGTCGCTCACCCGCTGGGCCCGGTAGCCCTCCCCTTTCGAGCAAGTCGAGGCATAAAGCGCGAAGAAATAGTAAGCATTCCACAGCGGCAACAGCACCTGGCGCACGGTATCGCGCAGCGCACGTTCGGTCACGATGAGGTTCCCGCCGCGCACGATGGGCGAATTCATGAGGAAGAAACGCATCGCATCGGCCCCGACCTCGTCGAACATCTCGTAGACATCCGGGTAGTTACGCAGCGATTTCGACATCTTCTGGCCGTCATCCCCCAGCACAATGCCGTGGGAGATACAGGTGCGGAAGGCCGGGCGGTCAAAGAGCGCGGTGGCGAGCACGTGGAGAGTGTAGAACCAGCCGCGGGTTTGTCCGATGTATTCGACGATGAAATCCCCCGGGTAGTGGTCCTCGAACCAATCCTTATTTTCGAAGGGATAGTGAACCTGGGCGTAGGGCATGGAGCCGGATTCAAACCAGCAGTCCAACACGTCGGTGATACGCCGCATGGTGGACTTCCCTGTCGGATCATCCGGGTTGGGACGGGTCAGCTGGTCGATATAAGGACGGTGGAGATCCACCTCTCCTTTTTCATTGCGGGGCAGTCGCCCGAAATCACGCTCGAGTTCTTCCAGGGAACCGTAAACGTCTTCGCGCGGATAGTTCGGATCATCAGAACGCCATACCGGAATGGGGCTGCCCCAGAAGCGGTTGCGGGAAATGGACCAATCGCGCGCTCCGGCCAACCAGTTACCGAACTGGCCGTGCTTGATATGCGCCGGGGTCCATTCGATCTGCTCGTTAAGCTCCACCATCCGATCCCGGAAGGCACTTACTCGCACGAACCACGAGGACACCGCCTTGTAGATGAGCGGTTTACGGCACCGCCAGCAATGCGGGTAGGAGTGCAGGTAAGAGCGCTCCTGAACAAGCACGGCGCGCTCGTTTTCCGGACGGCGCGCCAGCGGCCCGGTTCCCTCACGCAGATCGCGGGTGATGGGCAGATTGGCATCAAAGACCTGGGTACCTTCGTAATCGGGCACCTCGGCGGTGAAACGGCCGGCGCCGTCCACCGGGACCACGGGGCGGATGCCTACTTCCTGGCAGGCGAACATATCATCCTCACCGAAAGCGGGGGCAATATGGACGAGCCCGGTACCGTCTTCGGTGGTCACGAAGCTCCCGGCGATCACGTGATAGGCATGCGGGCCGGGTGCCTCGTCGGCCGCCCGGTTCATGAAGTAATCGAAAATCGGGGCGTAAGCGCGACCCACCAACTGCGAACCGGGGAACCGTTCCACAACTTCCGGATCGTCCCCCAGTTCCTTCGCGTAGGATTCCAGGCGCGCTGCAGAGATAATCACCCGCTCGCCTTCCAGCTTGCCTTCGCGCGGAACCACGGTGAGGTACTCAATGTCCGGGCCCACGGCAATGGCCAGATTGGAGGGAAGCGTCCAGGGCGTCGTCGTCCAAATAAGGGCAAGTTCACCCGTTTCTAGGCGCAACCCGACGGTCAAGCTGAGGTCCTGCCGGTCCTTATAGACATCGTCATCCATCTTCAATTCGTGATTGGATAGCGGAGTTTCGTCATTCCAGCAGTAGGGCAGCACCCGGTAGCCATCGTAGGCAAGGCCCTTGTCGTACAGGGTCTTGAAAGCCCACAGCACCGATTCCATATAGGTGGTGTCCAGGGTCTTGTAATCATGGGAGAAATCAACCCAGCGCGCCTGGCGGGTTACGTACTCTTCCCATTCCTTGGTGTAACGCAGCACCGAGGAGCGGCAGGCCTCGTTGAAGGTGGCGATGCCCATTTCTTCAATCTCATCGGTGGAATCGATCCCGAGGATACGCTGGGCTTCCAATTCGGCCGGCAGCCCGTGGGTGTCCCAACCAAAGCGGCGCTCGACCCGGCGCCCGCGCATAGTCTGGTAACGCCCCACCACGTCCTTGACGTAGCCGGTGAGAAGGTGACCGTAATGGGGTAGGCCGTTGGCGAACGGCGGGCCGTCGTAGAAAACGAATTCATTGGAGCCGTGCGGCCCGGATTCACGCTGCGCAACGGAGGACTGGAACGTATTGTCTTTCTTCCAGAAAGCGAGGGTGCCTTCTTCCATCTTCGGGAAGTTTGGGGAGGCGGGCACGCCGCCCTCGCGATGAAGCGGATACATATCCACGCGGTGTCTCCTCGTGTCTCAAACCTAGTCGGAATGAGGACGACGCCGGATATCCGGTACCGCGGTACCACCTCATTTGCTACTCGCCGCACGCGTGGTGCAGCGGGTAACCGCTTCATTAGGACGCTAACGGATCCACCCGCTCGGTTCTACTGGGCTGCAGGGCGCGGGCCGCGCGGCTGTTCTTCCGAGAGCTCGCCGGTGATTGCCGGGTCAAAGCCAACGCCGCTCATTGTAGCCCTTCCGCGCGCGGGGCGCATCTAGCTTCCGGGTGGCGGGCGCACCGGTACAAATCGCGGCGCCGGCGCAGCTTCAGCCGGTAGCGCACCGGGCTCTGTAGTGATGCGAGCCAGTTCGCGCATCTGCGGGGAATCTACGTTTTCCAAGTACTGCGAATGCTGGGAGAAGAGACCCCCGCGCCCCGCGAAATGATGCGCGGTGAAATCTGGATCCCGGCGCGGATTGAAACCTAGCGCATCGGTATGTCCACCCGAAACCGCTCCCCCGCCCACGGCATTGACCACGTTAATAATGTCTTTTTTATTGGAGAGGACATGATTGGAGGCGGCGCTTCCAGCTCCGTGCGGCCCGGTATTCATATCCCAACCTTCGGCCACTACCCCGGGTGTTCCGTATACCACAAGGGTGTCGACGACGCCGGGCCTAGCCCGCTCCGCAGCCGCTGAAGCCGTCACCGAACCGTAGGAGTGCCCCAGCAGGTTAATACGCGGGCGATCCTCCCCGCGAACCTGGGCGATACCCTCCGCGAAACGCGCGAGGTTAGCTCCGCCTTCCCGGGCGCGCGCCGGGGTGTAGAGAGAGGAGTCCAACGCGCTTTGCGGGGCGGCGTAATCAAACCAGGTCACCACCGCGGGACTCCCTGTTTCGCCACGGGCGGTGAGAATATCCTGCTGCAGAGCAGCTAGGCGACCTGCCGCCCCCATATGGGAGTCGAGGGATGTGACCACATTGGTGGTCATTCCACCCACTTCAATGGTGACGGACGGGGCTGTATCGACATCGCCTTGGGCAAGGGCCACCTGGATAGTTCGCAATTCCGCGCCGGTTCCGGTGCGGGCCCGGTTCGGCCCGCGATAAACGAGAAGCTGACGGGGCTGCGCGGGGCCCACCCGCGAGGAGGAGCGCGCCGGGCCTGCGCGCCCCGAAGATGGCCGTGCCGGTGACGACGATGAGTGCCGCATCGCATCGTGGCGCGTACCCGAGTGATCCGGAGACGGGGAGAGGTGCTCACGCCAGTTGCGATCCAGGCCGCGCTGGGTGCGGATCGTGGCGTAAGCCGCCAGGTTGGCGGTGATAGTGGCATAGCGCAACTGAGCCGCACCGAGCTGGGCGGTGCGAAGTTCCCTATCGCTTTTCCCTAAGTTGCCCTCGAGATCTGCCTGGGCACTGGCGATTTCTGCGGATAATTCGGTAAGAATAGGGTCGTAATAGGCGCGGGCCCTTTCTTCATCCTGGCGGGCCACGGCAATATTGGCGCGATCCCGCACCGCGTAGGGTATTCCGTCAAGATTACCGAGATCCTGCGGATAGTGAACAAGCATGTAGGAACGCTCGGCATCGCCCAGGGATGCCCACCACGCGTGCACATACGCCGCGCTTTTCCCGACCGGTACCCGCCCTACCGAACGATAGTGGTTGGTGCGAGCCTCCGGGGCGATCTGCCCGGCGGCCAGCTGGGTAAAAACCTTATCTAGATAGTTGAGTGTATTATCGGCTGACCTGTGGGCTACCTCTACCTCCGCCCTAATCTGGATCGCTATCTGACGGCGTTCCCACTCCGCTACCCCGGTGGTATCCGCGCCAGCGAGCGGGTCAATCACCTCACCGCCGGGCGTGATTTCCATGCCGGCAGCGTTGGCGCGGGAGAGTGCTTCACTCACGGTTGTTTGGGTACGGGTGATTTTATGCTGAGCTTCCCCCAAAGCCTGGATCAGGTGGTCAATACGGTCGGTGTGCGCGGCGGCACGTGCTGCCAGGGCCCGCACATCGGAGAGGAAGGCGCGCGCCCCGTAGCCTTCCCACGTGCCTGCAAGGGAGCGTGTGGCTAGCTGCCGCAGTTGCCAACTGGCTTCTTCGCAGCGCCGGCGCGCGGAGGCTACCTCGCTGAGCACCGCCGTGAGTAAGGCACCGTTCCAGCGGCGCAGCTGAGCCCACGACACCGCTAGGTATCTCATTGTTTCACCCCCGCAATATCCGTAGCCGCGACGTTTTCTACGCCCTTGACACCAGTAAAATCCGCTGCGGCCTCGCCATCTGCCTCCTGATAGATACGCCAAGCTAGGGCGAGCGAATCGGCAAGCTCATCAGCTCGGGCCGCGATACTACAGGTGCTCCTATTGACCGCGGTGCATCCTGCGCTCACGGTTGCCGGCGGTGGGGTGCCGCCCAAGGCCGCACTCACTGCTCCCGGCACGTTATCGACCTGTACCGGAGCCAGTGCGGCGCTCACATCCGCGAGCGCCGCGCGCAGTTCCGCTGTGACAGATTCCGTGATGAGAACCCCGTCCACCGCTGCCTCCCCGTGTTGTTTCCGTTATCTTTGCGCTGGCACCGCTTGCTGAGCGCTCGAGTTCCTGTGTGTTAGCGCCCCTGACTGAGCGCTTGAGCCGATGGTGCCAGGCATGGAAACATCCGTCCAGAGCCCATCCACAGGCAAGCTTTGACCCGTGCATTTATCCACAGGGAGGTCCGCGGTAGGGTGAAGTGTGCGTTTTTTAGTGACTTATTTTGAGCCTTTTGGTGCCGATACCGAAAACGCGAGCCGAGAGGCGGCCCTGCGATCTATCCCGCATCTTCACGATATGGTTCTTCCTTGCGAGGTGGACGTCACGACGGTAATGCTGCCGGTGGTTTTCGCGCGCGCTGGGAAAGTGTTGGCTGAGGCAGTGGAGCGTATTCATCCCGATGCGGTCATATCCATCGGGGAGGCCGGTGGCCGCAGCGCCATCACCCCGGAGAGCCAAGCCTTTAATGAAAACCTCGCTCGGATTCCTGATAATGCAGGAGCCCAACCCCACGGCGAACCCATTATTCCCGGCGGTCCAGATATCGCCGTGAACCCCGTGCGGGTGGCAGATATTACCCGCGCTATTAACGAGTCCGGTATTGCTGCGGAAACGAGCCAAGATCCGGGACGCTACCTCTGCAATAACATTGCTTACCGGGTGGCCCGGCTTACGGTTCCCGGCATCTTCATTCACGTGCCGGCCCTGCGCACCGTTGGGACGGCCACGGTGGGTGCGGAAACCGATGCGCCGCCCGCGCCGCAGCCGGCGCCACTAAGCGACACGGGGCGTGCCTCATTGCCCGAAACGGTGTGCAGCGCACCGTTAGGCGAAGGCGCCGCCCCGGTGCTCCCCCGGGGCGCCAGCACCTTCGATGATCTCGGCCTCGGGATTGCCGCCGCGATTGCCGAACTTGCCCGGCAGGTCGCCAAGGCTCGGTAATTTCCCGCACAATGCCCGCACATACTGGAACGGTGCTGGTACTACGCCGGCACCGTGCCAGCGCCCCGGCGCCCCTACTCGCCGTCCAGCCCCGAGGAAGGTAAGTCCACCACGTCGCTCCCGGCGCGGGCCACCGTCCAAGAATTCGCCTGGGCAACGGGGCGGATAACCACCGAATCGATATTGACGTGGGCGGGGCGGGAGAGCATCCACACCACCGTCTCAGCAATATCCTCGGCGAGGAGTGGCTCGGCAACCCCGGCATAAACGTTCTGAGCTGCGGCATCCGAGCCGAGCCGGTTCTTAGAAAACTCCTCCGTCATCACCATGCCAGGGCGCAGTTCCATGAGCCGGACCGGTTCTCCCACCAGTTCCAAACGCAGGGTGTCTTTTATCATGCGTTCGGCGTGCTTGGCCGCCGTGTATCCGGCCCCACCCACGTAGGTTTCCTGCGCCGCCGTGGAGGTCACAAAGAGGATACTTCCGCCATGCTCACGCATATGCGGGAGCAGCGCCCGGGTAAGGCGCAGCGTACCGAGCACGTTCACGCGGTACATCCACTCCCAATCCTCGATTTTCGCCTCCGCCACGCGATCCTGCCCGCGTGCTCCACCGGCGTTATTGACCAGGGCGTCCACGCCGCCGGCTTCCGCCACGGTGGCGGCGAGCCGTGCGACGTCGGCCTCTTTGGTCACGTCCGCCACCACGTAGCTGCACCCGGTTTGCTCGGCGAGCTGGCGGAGCCGATCTTCGCGCCGCGCAGTGGCGATCACCTCCCATCCGGCCGCGCGCAAGGCACGGACGCTCGCCGCCCCAATTCCGCTGGATGCTCCGGTCACGAGTACGCGATGTGACATGTCAAACCCTCCGTTCTGCCGGGTGAGAGCCACGCCGGCCATAAAACACCTTTCTTCAGCCTAAAATAAAACGCGGAGAGCATACCCGGTGTTCGCTCAGCGCCGCTGCGGGAGCACCGGGCCTAGCTGGTAGAAAGGAAGTGCTCGTGATCGGCTTTATCGGAACCGGACATATGGGGGGAGCCCTGGCGCGCGGGGTGCTTGCCGCGGGTGCGGACCCGGCGTCCGTCGTCGTTTCTGCAAAAGATGCGCAGGCGGCGCGCGACTTCGCGAAGGAAACGGGGGCGCGCCCTGCCACCTCAAATACCGAGCTGGTCACGGCCGTGGGGGACGGAATCGTCGTCGTCGCGGTGAAACCGTACGCGGTTGCGGACGTTCTGGAAGAAATTAGCGACGCCGCGCATGCCGCCGGCACCGTTATCGTCTCTATCGCGGCGGGCCTTGAACTTGCCACTCTCGCCCGCCATCTCGCCCCGAGGCAACCGCTCGTGCGCGCCATGCCGAATGTGGCCGCCAGTGTGCGCGCCTCCATGACGGCGCTGTGCTTCTCCAGCTCCGTCACCCCCGCTCAACAGGACGCGGTGCGGGAAGTTTTCGCCGCAGTGGGTGCCCATATCACCCTGGAAGAAAAACATTTTTCCGTCTTTTCTGCGCTCGCCGGCTGCTCCCCGGCGTTCACCTTTACCTATATTGATGCCCTCAAACGCGCCGCCGTTGCTGATGGGCTCCCGGCCGCGCAGGCGGTGCGTATCGCCGCACAGGCGGTGGAAGGTGCGGCGCGCCTGGTGCTCGCAAGTGAACTATCTCCCGCCGACCTGGCCGATACGGTGCAGTCCCCGGGCGGCACCACCGTGGCCGGTGTGGTGGAATTAGAACGTGCCGGTTTCGGGGCGGCCGTCGTGCGCGGCGTGCAGGCCAGTATTGATAAAGATAGGAATCTCAGTTAAATGAACGGTCTATCGATCCTCAGCTTCGCTGGGATTTTCCTGGTGGTGCTGATTCTGTGGGGAATTTCCATGCTGCGCGAGGCACGGTCACTACGTTTTATGCGCACTCACGAATGGACCGCGGAAGAAAAAGAACGCATTTTGGCGGCCGCGGCGGAGGGAACCGCCACCGCCATGCGCGCCGCGAAGAAAATCCACCCCATCTTGACCGCGCGCCACGCTCGCCTCGTGGTGCACGATCTGGAAAGCGAAGCCGCTGAGGCTCGCCGGCGCGCCAAGCACGCCAAACCGGGGACCCGCGCGTCCCGCTCTATCCGCGATACTGACGCAAAGGAGAGGTAGCTCGCCTTTTAACTCCACGTTTTCCAACGGTTCACATTGACTCGATAGATACATATATGGTGAAGCGTCCGCGCTGCGATGCGCCGAGCCATATTTTGACTTCACTACCTGATGGGAACAGATATGAAGCGTTTTGCGGGCGTCGCCCTGCTCGTTGCCGGACTCGCGCTGTCCGGATGCTCAACCAACCCGCCCTCCGGTGAGGCTTCCTCCCCCGCCAGCGGCCCGGCCCCGGTTCAGAATGCGAACCCGGATGCCTCGGTGCACGTTGGTTTTATTTTGGAACCCACCGGGCTGGATCCAACCTCGGTCTCCGGCGCGGCTCTCGATCAACTTGTTATCGATAATGTTTACGAAGGCCTCACCCGCCGCGCTGAAAATGGCGATATTTTGCCAGCTCTGGCCACCTCCTGGGATATTTCCGAAGATGGGCTCAGCTACACTTTCCATCTGCGCGAGGGCGTGAAATTCCACGACGGTTCTGATTTTGATGCCGCGGATGTGGTTGCCACCCTGGAAGCTTCAGCTGCCGAAGGTTCGAAGAATCCCGATCATAAGCTCATGCGCACTTTTAAATCCGCGCAGGCTTCCGACCCGCATACCGTCGTCGTCACCCTATCCGAACCGAATATGAATTTCTTGGACAGCATGTCCACGGATGCCGCCATGATGGTGCCCTCTGATAACACGGTCGATTTGAATAAGGAATCGAATGGCACCGGGCCCTTCACCATCGGTGAATGGAAGACCGGCTCCACCATCACCCTCGAACGCAATGACAATTACTGGGGCGATCCGGCCGGCACCAAGGAAGTGGTCTACCACTATTACGCGGATCAGACCGCCGCTGCGAACGCGCTTGCCTCGGGGCAAATTGATATTCTCACCACCCAAAACACCGATACGGTGGAGCGTTTCGCGGCCGACCCGGCAATTATTACCTCGCAGGGCACGGAAACTTCATGGATGACGCTCGGCTTCAATCACAGCAATCCTGCGCTGGCAAATAAGGATGTGCGCACCGCTATCCGCAAGGGCATCGATAAGGATGGTCTCATTACCGCGCTGGGTGGAAATATGGTGCGGGTCGGCTCCATGGTCTCCCCCGGGATGGCCTGGTGGAGTGATTCCCTCAACGATATTGATTCCTATGATCCGCAAGCCGCCCGTGAACTGCTCAAGAAGGCCGGTGCTGAAAATCTTTCCCTCAACCTGCGGGTAGCCAATAATTACGATTCCGCTATTTCCGAATATGTAGCGGCCCAGCTCAAGGAAATCGGCATTAATGTGACGATTGACCGGATGGAGTTTTCCAGCTGGCTCGATGAGGTCTACCGCGGGGGCAATTACGATATGACGATGGTGCTCCACGTGGATCCGTGGACGCTCACCTACTACTCCAATCCCAGCTACTACTGGCATTACGACAGCGCGGATGCTCAACGCCTCAATAAGGAGGCGATGACCGCCAGCTCGCTGGAGGAACGCGATAAGAAGCTCGGTGAGCTCGCCACCTTCGTGTCCGAAGATGCGGCCTCGGATTGGCTCTACAGCCCCAAGGCCATTATTTTCTCCCGGGAAGGGGTCTCCGGATTCCCGACCAACCGGACCGGTTCTCGCTTCTACGCCGCTGATATTCAGGTTGCGCGTTAATGGCTGAACCACTCGCGCTCGCGCAGGTGCCGGGGGCTAGTGCAGCTCCCGGCACCGTGGACCGCGAAACGGTGCTCCGCACCACGACGTCGCGTGCCGCCCGCATCGTGCTCTCCGCGCTGGGGTGGGCGGTGGCGGCGTTGCTCCTCGCCTCCTTCGTGATTTTCTTCGCGCTTCACACCTTGCCCGGCGATCCGGCCGTTATCATGGGGGGCCTCGATGCCACCGACGCGCAAATTGAAGCAATCCGGGCCGAGCACGGCTGGGATCGTCCCCTCATCGTCCAGTATTTGAGCTGGCTCAGCGCCGCCCTCACCGGCGATTTCGGCATCTCTCCCTTTTCTTCCCTCTCGGTGACCCACGAGCTCGTGACGAAACTCCAGGTCACCGTGCCGCTTGCGCTGATGTCTTTGAGTTTGGCAGTTATTTTTGCTCTCGTGATCGGGGTATATGCCGCGGCTCGCTCCACCACTCTGGCAGGGCGCCTGGTCTCCTGGCTTTCCCAGTTGGGCATCGCCATCCCCACCTTCATCGTGGGAATGCTTCTCGTCATGTACCTGGCAACCCCGCTTCATCTTCCCTCCACCGGATTCCCGCGCGAGGGATGGGGCGATCCGGGAGCGGCGCTCCGTAGTCTCATCCTGCCCGCCATTACCTTGGCGATCCCGCAAACGGCGGGACTGGTGCGCTACGTGCGTTCCGCCGTATTGGAACAGCTTGGCCAAGATTATGTGCGCACCGCCCGTGCCCAGGGGATGAGCCGCCGACGCGCCCTGCTCACCCAGGCGCTGCGGAATGCCTGGCTCCCCCTCCTGGCTGTTATCGCCCTCGATGCAGCGGCCCTCCTTATGGGCACCGTGGTGGTCGAGCAGGTCTTTGCGCTTCCCGGTATCGGGCACCACCTGGTCGCGAGTGTTTCTACCCGCGATATTGTTACCGTTCAAGGCTTCCTCATGGTGCTCTCCGGAGCGGTTATTCTCCTGATGATGCTCTCGAATGTGGCCTCCCGGCTCCTTGACCCGAGAGTGAGGTTGCGATGAGTATTCCTTCTCCGGCCCTGCGGGCCCTCTCCGCTACTTCTCCGTGGCGGGCCCGCTTGCGGGCCCTGCTGCGCAATCCTGCCGGCCTTATCGGCACCGCGGTGGTGCTGGCGGTGCTGGCCACCTTTATTCTTTCTTTCATCTGGGTGCCCTACGATCCGGAAAGCGTGGATTCGCGTGCCTCCTGGGCCCGCCCGAGCGGGGCGCACTGGTTTGGTGCCGATCAGCTGGGGCGCGATATTTTCTCCCTCATGGTGCTGGGTTCACGGGTCACGGTGCTCACCAGCGTCGGAGGAGCTGTGGTGGCTCTGGTGGTCGGGCTGCTCCTCGCCTCGATTATTGTTTATGCCCCGCGGTGGCTCGGTTCCCTGACGGAGCGTCTCACCGATGTGTGGGTGGCTTTCCCCACCCTCATCATCGCCCTCATTCTCGTTACCGCATTTTCCGGTTCCACCCTCACGTCCACCGTTGCCATCGGGTTGGGCTCCGCTCCGGCGGTTACCCGAACCGTGCTGCCTGAATTGCGCCGTGCTACCGCCTCCGATCACGTGCTCCTGGCCGTGGCGGCCGGGGCGCGCTCCTGGTGGATTCTCTCGCGGCATATTTTCCCGGCGATCACTCCCACGCTTATTGTGCGCGTCACCCAAATCATGGGAACAGCCACGCTGGCGGAAGCCGGGCTGTCCTACCTGGGGCTGGGCACCCCTCCCCCCACTCCGTCCTGGGGGCGCATGCTCTCCACCTACCAGAGCTTCATGTATTCCCACCCGACCGTTATTCTTATCCCGGCCACCGCGATTGTCCTGACGATTATCGGATTCAATCTGTTGGGGGACGGACTGCGTGATGTGCTAGATCCGCGTGGAAGGGAAACGCGATGAGTCTTCTTGAGGTACGTGATCTCACCGTGGCTTTCGGTTCCACCGAGGTGGTGCGCGGAGTTTCCTTCACGGTGGAGGCCGGTGAACGGGTCTGCCTCATCGGTGAATCCGGGTCCGGAAAATCGATGACGGCAATGGCAATCCAAGGGCTGCTCCCCCGCGGGGCGCACGTGACCGGTTCGATTCGTTTTGAGGGGTGCGAATTGGTGGGCGCCTCTGATGCGCAGTTCCAGAAAATTCGGGGGCGCCGCATCGGCTGTATTTTTCAAGAACCGCATACGGCGCTCAACCCGGTGGTGCGTATTAAGCACCAGTTGGTGGCGGCCTCGCGTATTCACGCGGGATTAAAAAAATCGGCGACGACGCAGCGGGCCAGCGAGCTGGCCCGCATGGTGGAGCTCCCTAGCCCGGAAAGCATTATTAACCGCTTTCCCCATGAGCTTTCCGGGGGCCAACGCCAGCGCGTGGTTATTGCCATGGCGATGAGTTTGGCACCCGCCCTCCTCATTGCGGACGAGCCGACAACCGCACTGGATGCCACGGTGCAGTCCCATATTTTGCAGCTCATGGATGATGCCGCCCGCGAACATAGCACCGCGGTTCTCATGATTACCCACGATATGGCGGTGGCCTACCACACCTCCGAACGCATCCTCGTACTGCGCCGCGGCGAACTGGTAGAAGAAGGGAGCGCCGCGGATATTTTGCTCCGTCCCGCGCATCCTTATACCCACGATCTTGTAGCAGCGGCCCGCGCCACCAGCTTGCAACGTCCCACGGTGCACGGAGGTGACCAGTCATGACAAGCACACCGGAAAAAACTTGGGATCCACGTGAGGCCGCCCTGCGGATGACTTCTCGGGCACCGCTGGAAAAAGACTGGCCTGTCGAACGCGGGGAGGTCCTATTTAGCTGCCAGAATGTCACCAAATCCTACGGAAGCACCGTGGCTCTGGCACCCACGTCGTTCGAGGTGCGAGCGGGGCGGTCGCTGGGGATTATCGGCGAATCCGGCTCGGGGAAAACCACCTTGAGCCGCATGATGCTCGGCTTACTCGAGCCGAGCGGCGGCTCCATCACCTACCGGGGCCAGGAGGTGCGCTACGGAAAGTTGGGTGTTACCCGCCTGCGCCACGAAGTCCAATTAGTGCTGCAAGATCCTTTTGCTTCCCTCAACCCGCGGATGACGGTGGGCCGGATTGTTGAAGAACCGCTGCGCCTGCTGCGCGTGCCGGGCAAGCACCGGGAGATGGTGCGTGATGCGCTGGCCGCCGTGGATCTCAACCCGGAATGGGGCTCACGCTATCCGCACGAGCTTTCTGGAGGGCAGCGCCAGCGGGTCGCTATTGCGCGCGCCGTGGGTTGCCAACCCAAGGTTCTTATTGCCGATGAACCGGTTTCCGCCCTCGATGTTTCGGTACGAGCCACCGTCCTGGAGCTTCTCCACGACCTGCGTGCCCGCCTGGACCTCACCCTCATTGTGATCTCTCATGATTTGGGCATTGTCCAGAATCTGTGCGAGGACACCCTGGTGCTGCGCGGGGGCACCGTCGTCGAATATGCTCCCACGGCGCAGGTTCTGGAGCATCCGCGTCACCCGGCCACCCGTGAACTTATCGCGGCAGTTCCGCTGCTACCTGATCCACCGCAGCCCGAGACTGCCGCCCTGTCTATCACGCCATCCGAGGGAGACGATGACCTATGAGCTTGCGAATCCTGCACCTCTCCGATACCCATGTGCGGGCCGAGCGTGCCCGCCACTACGGAAAAATTGATACTTCCGGGCTATTAGAAGCGGCTGTTGCGGCCGCCGGCGAGCTCGCGCCCTGCCAGGCCATCGTTGTCTCCGGAGACATTTCCGATGACGGCACCCCCGCTTCCTACGATTTCGCTGCGCGAACCCTTGCACCACTGGCGGAACGGTGGGATGCGCCAGTGGTCTGGGCCTGCGGGAATCACGACCGGCGCCCCGCCATGCGCGAGGCCCTCGATCTGCCCGGCGCACCCATGGACCCTATCTTTTCCGTCACCGATATCACCGTGGCAGAAACACGTTGGCGTTTCGTTGCGGCTGATAGCTCCGTTCCCGGGCGCGGTTTCGGTTACCTGGGAGAACAAATCCACCGCATCGAGGACGCCATCACGAATGCTGATAGCACACCGGGTGCGGAGGGCGTGCCCCGCCCCGGTATCGACACCGCGCCCATCCACTCCGTTCTTGTCCTCCACCACCCGCCCTTGACCGCCCCGACGGTGCTCCACGGGGCGCTGCGTCTCATGGATACCCCGCGCCTGGCGCAGGGCCTGCAATCCTGGGAAGTGGCGCCCGCCGTGGTGCTGGCAGGGCATTACCACCTGGCCGGACGCGGGCGCGCAGGAGGGGTTCCCGTGGTGGTCGGCCCGGCCCTCGCCAACGAAACAACGCTCGGACGGGGCCCCGAATGGGAAAGCGCACGAGCCCGCTCGGCTTTTTCGGTGGTGCAGATCAGCGAGGCCAGTATCCACCAGGACATCACCTACCTGGACGACGCCGCGGCCGCACTGCCCAGCGACATAGAGCCGGGCGAGGAGATCTTTGCCTATAGCCCGGAGGAGGTTGTAGCTATCGGCCGGCGAGCCGGGCGGCCCGGGTGGAGCCCGAGCGATCCGCTCGCCTGGGACGGGCCCGGCTCCTACCTGCTAGAAAATACGCTTTACTCCAGTTCGAAAGGACAGTGATGACTTCCCCACGCTTGCCCCTCGGCCTGCATAATCTTCGTTCCCTGGGAGGAACTCCAGTGGCCGGCGGGCATATCCGCGAGCGCGCCCTGCTGCGTTCCTCAGCGGCTTTCCGCCACGATGAGAGCCTGGGAGATTTTTTGAGAGCGCAGGGCATCACCGGCGTGATTGATTTGCGCGACGACGCCGAACGCGCCGGCACCACCAATTGGGCAGACTACGGGGTGAGCGTTGCCTCCGTGCCTATTTTCAATAATCAGCTTGCCCACCTGGAATGGTCCGAACTTGCCGATTTGTATATGCAGATGGCCCGCAATTTCGGTGGGCAATTAGCGCAGGCGGTCACCGCGGTGGCGGAGCTATCCGCGGAAGGCGGGGTGCTTATCCACTGCACCGCCGGTAAAGACCGCACCGGGGTGGTCACCGGGCTGATCCTCTCCATCCTCGGAGCAAGCCGCGAAACAATCCTGGCTGATTACCTCACCTCCGCCACGGCGCTGGGCGAAAGCTACCAGGAGGATCTTGCCTTCGTTATGGGGCGCGAATATATCCCGGGGGCGGCCGCGCACCGCGCCGTCTACGTGACCGAAGAAGCCTTGAGCGCCGCCACGGTGCGCATTGAGGCGGCCGGCGGGGCGCGCGAATACCTCCTCGGGCACGGGATCGACCCGGCTGTTTTTAATCTGCTGCACGCCCACCTGGTGGAACCGGATACCGGCCTCTAACGGGGCGGTGCGCCATTCTGACGGCCTCGGATACCCGCTACGGCGCCCGAAGCACCGCGCGCCGTAGCTGCGCCGTCGCCCCTCTCACGTACGGCGCAGTTTCCCGCAGTGCACGGAGCGTGAAACAATAGCCCCATGACTAGTTTTAACCAAGAGTCCAAACTCCTCGATCACACGGAGGTACCGGATCGTGCCACTCTCGACGGTCTTGAAACTACCTGGGGCGAACGGTGGGAGGCGGAAGGCACCTACGCCTTTGACCGCACCGCTACCCGTTCCGAAGTCTTTTCTGTAGATACCCCGCCGCCCACGGTCTCCGGCTCGCTGCATATCGGCCACGTTTTTTCCTATACGCACACCGATACCGTGGCCCGCTACCAGCGCATGCGCGGCAAATCAGTGTTCTATCCCATGGGCTGGGATGATAACGGCCTCCCCACCGAACGGCGCGTCCAGAACTACTACGGGGTGCGCGGGGATGCCTCCCTGCCCTACGATCCGAATTTCGTGCCGCCGCACCAGGGGGGCGCAAAATCCATTAAGTACGCGGACCAGGTGCCCATTTCGCGGCGTAATTTCATTGAGCTGTGCTGGAAACTCTCCGAAGAAGACGAAAAGCAATTCGAGGCATTGTGGCGCCACCTGGGGCTATCCGTGGATTGGAAGCAGAATTACCAAACCATCGGAGCAAAGGCCCAGAAGGTAGCCCAAACCGCGTTCTTGCGTAATCTCGCGCGCGGGGAAGCCTACCAGGCGCAGGCCCCGGGCCTGTGGGATATTACGTTCCAGACCGCGGTGGCGCAGGCTGAACTTGAGGCCCGCGATTATCCGGGCGCCTATCATGCACTGGCTTTCCACGGGGAGGGCGAGGATGTGGTGATCGAAACTACCCGCCCGGAGCTGCTGCCCGCCTGCGTGGCCCTCATCGCCCATCCTGATGATGAGCGCTACCAGCACCTTTTCGGCACCACCGTGCGCGTGCCCGTGTTCGAGATGGAGGTGCCCGTTCTCGCCCACCCGAAGGCGGAGATGGATAAGGGTGCCGGTATCGCCATGTGCTGTACCTTCGGCGACGTCACGGACGTGGAGTGGTGGCGCGAATTGCAGCTGCCGCTACGCAGCGTGCTCGGTAAGGATGGCCGGCTCGTGCGCGATATCCCCGAGTGGATTACTTCGGAGGCCGGGCGCGCCATGTACGCGGAGATGGCTGGGAAAACCACGTTCTCGGCGCGTAAGGCTCTGGTGGAGAAACTCAAGGAAACTGGGGAAATGATCGGCGAGGAAAAGCCGACCATGCGTAAAACAAACTTCTTCGAAAAGGGCGATAAGCCTCTCGAAATTGTGACCTCTCGCCAGTGGTATATCCGCAACGGCGGGCGCTCCCACGTGGAGAAAAACGGCAAGGAGCTGCGCGATAACCTCATTGAGGCCGGCAATCAGCTGGCCTTCCACCCCGATTTCATGCACGTGCGCTACGACAACTGGGTCAAGGGCCTCAACTCTGACTGGCTTGTTTCGCGCCAGCGTTTCTTCGGGGTGCCGATTCCGGTGTGGTACGAAATTTCGGAAAATGGCGAAGTGAAGTACGACGCCGTCATCGCCCCGGATGAGGCGAGCCTGCCCGTAGATCCTTCCAGTGATGTGCCGGCCGGGTACACCGAAGATCAACGCGGTAAGCCGGGCGGTTTCGCCGGGGAAACCGATATCTTGGATACCTGGGCAACCTCCTCCCTCTCCCCGCAAATCGCGGGCGGGTGGCTCACCGATGAGGATCTTTTCAAGCGCGTGTACCCCATGGACGTGCGCCCGCAAGGTCAGGATATTATCCGCACCTGGCTCTTCTCCACCGTGGTGCGCGCACACCTCGAATTCGGGGAACTGCCGTGGAAGCACGCGGCGATCTCGGGGTGGATTCTCGATCCGGATCATAAGAAGATGTCCAAATCCAAGGGCAATGTGGTCACCCCCATGGATCTGCTCGTCAAGCACGGTGCGGATGCGGTGCGCTACTGGGCGGCCTCCGCGCGCTTGGGCGTGGACGCTGCCTTTGACGAAAAGCAGATGAAGGTGGGGCGCCGTCTGGCGATGAAGGTGCTCAATGCCTCGAAGTTCGCGCTCGGTATGGGCGGGGCGGGTGCTCCGGTGTGTCTGGATGCTTCTTGCGTAACCGAACCGATTGACCGTGCCCTGCTGGCTGATCTAGCGCGGGTAGTGGAGGAAGCGACCGCCGCCTTTGATGCCTTTGATCACACTCGTGCTCTCGAAGTGGCAGAAACGGCTTTCTGGACCTTCTGTGATGATTACCTGGAACTGGTCAAGGATCGTGCCTACTCGGATAGCCCCGAGGCGCAGAGCGCCCGGGTGACGCTGGCGCTTGCGGTGGATACCTTCCTGCGCTTGCTGGCGCCCTTTATCCCCTACGCCACCGCTGAGGTGTGGAGCTGGTACCGTACCGGCTCGGTGCACCGGGCGGCGTGGCCGGAAGCGGCGCCTTTGCGCGAGGCCGCTGGTTCCGGGAATGCGGAACTGCTCGAGATTGCCGGCCAAGCTCTCACGGTGCTGCGCGGCGTGAAATCCGCAGCGAAGATGTCGCAGCGCACCAGCTTCGCTCGGGTCGAGCTACGTGGGAATACCTCCCTGCTGGAGGAGGTGCGCGCAGACCTGGTGCGCGCCGCCCATGTGCGCGGGGAGCTCCGTTTCACACCGGATACGGAGGCCAGTGAGCAGATCACCATTGGTGATTACGAGCTGGATGAGCCAGAGCCGAAGCGGAAGTAGTACCGCGAGCGCCACGGCGCATCACGCGTAGCGCTACGTACAACTGAGCGAATTCGGGTGGCGGGTCTGCAAGAGCGGGCCCGCCACCCCCGTATTCGCGCTAGAACGCGCCACCAGGTAGCCTTCACCACCACACCGTGTCTTGCGCCCCCACAGGTTGGTCCCGATGATGAGAAGATTCTCATCATTGTTTCCTAGCCCCGTCATCTCGCTCCGGTGTACTAAAGGCATGACAACTCGTGTGAAACTTCTTGCCGTGCTTCTCGGGCTGGCGCTCCTCGGTTTCTTGGGGATGCAGCTTGCTCACGCCGTGAGCGGGAGCGGTACCCAGTCTGTGGGCCCCGCCGTTACCGTCACGGCACCTTCCTCCACTTCCGCTACCACCACCGGTGCTGGCAGCGCCGCTTCGGTTGCTTCGCCCGCACCGACGCGCCCTCCGCTCAACAACGCACAGCGTGCTACCCTGCGCAGTCTTTTGATTGATGTGGCCGAAAATGCGCACCAATTTGCCGGTGGCGCTTCAGATAGTACGACGACGGCGCCCGCGGGCGCCGCACCAGCCCCCGCGAACGTTGCTCCGGCACCTGCTCCTGCTCCGGAACCGGCTGCGCTGGCTCCCGCCCCGCAGCGGGTAGCTCCCGCGCCCGCACGCCCCGTCCCGCCCCAGTACTCCGATGATGATTGGGGCAGCGACGATGACGATGCCGACGATGATTGGGATGATAACGACGACGATGACGATTGGGATGATGGCGACGACTAAATCATCTGAATACCTCGGTGCTACCGCCTGAGCTAGCAGCCCGATCCTTCTCTGAGAAGGCCCCGCGCTGCTCTAGCTCAGGCGGTAGCCCATTCCACGTACCGTTTCGATACGGTCACGCCCGATTTTCCCGCGCAGGTAGCGCACATACACGTCCACCACATTGGAACCTGGATCGAAATCATAGCCCCAAACGCGGGAAAGGAGTTGCTCGCGGGAAAGCACCTGCCCCGGGTGGCGCATAAAGGTTTCCAGCAGGGTAAATTCGCGCGCGGACAGCTCCACCTGTTTCCCACCCACATGGGCGTGGTGGGATAGCAAATCCAGTGTGATGCCGCCGTGGGAAAGCTGGGTGGCAGAGCTAGCTGGTATCGGAGTGGCTGCGGCGTCGCGCAAACGCAAACGGATACGCGCGAGGAGTTCTTCGAAAGAAAAAGGCTTCGCCATGTAATCATCGGCCCCGCCCTCAAGCCCGGCCACGCGGTCTGTCACCGAGGTGCGGGCGGTGAGGAGAATAACCGGAGTGTCCAGCCCCTGACCGCGCAAGCGTTCGAGCACCGCGAAACCGTCGATATCCGGCAGACCAATATCTAAAATAATCAGATCGAACGGGGTATGGACCGCCAGGTCAACAGCCTCCCCGCCGCTTGATGCGGTGGTGGAGGTGTAGCCGGCTGCTCTCACCCCCTTCGCAATAAAGCGGGCAATGCGCTCTTCGTCCTCGACGATGAGGATGGTGCTCATCTTGCTCCCTTCTCCGGTTGTGAGGCTATCACGTTCCCCGGTAAACGCTGGGCAAACTCAGCGTAAACACGGAGCCCTCCCCCAAACGTGAGCGCACCGTTACCTCCCCGCCGTGGGCCCGGGCGATAGAGCTAACAATTGCGAGCCCGAGCCCGGAGCCTTCCGAACGCCCGGTGTTACGCCCGCGCGCGAAGCGCTCCATGATGCGAGCGGTATCCTCCGGGGCGATCCCGCAGCCGGCGTCTTCCACCGTGAAACTCACGCGGCCTCCGGCCACGGTCGAGGAAATCTCTACCGGGGAGCCATCTTCGGAGTATTTGACGGCGTTCGCGGCCAATTGCAGCACTGCCTGGGTAATACGTTCCGGGTCGAGCCATACTTGTCCACGTGCCACCTCGCCGAGGTTCCAGGCGCGCGAGCCCAACCCGGTAGCTTTATCGAAAATCCGCTCGGTGAGCGCGGCAATATCAACTTCGCGAGGTACCACAAAGTCAGCACGCTCGGATTTTGCGAGGGTGAGTAAGTCGCCTACCAGCGAATTCATACGGTCCAGTTCTTCGAGGGCCAGGGCGCGGGTATCCGCGGCGTCACTCGGATCGGCAGCGTCCATGAGTTCCAGATGTCCGCGCACAATCGTGATGGGGGTGCGCAATTCGTGCCCGACGTCATCTAAAAGTTGGCGCTGATCGGCATCCATGGTTTCCAGGGAATCGAGCATAGTATTTATCGCCGTCGAGAGCCGCGCCAGATCGTCACGCCCCTCCACCGGCACCCGGCGGGACAAATCCGCATTCTCGGTAATATTTTCTGCCGTGGCACGCAGCTGCTCCACGGGGCGCAGCAGCTGCCCCACCAGTCGCCACGCGATGGCGACGACGCCGCTCACCGCCACCAGGTAGACCACCGCCAGCACCGTCATAAGGCTCCAGATACGAGCACTGATGACATCAAGAAGGTACACGTGCACCAGCGCGCCGGGCTGCGAGTCGGAGAACTGCACCGGCACCACGATATAGCGATATTCACGCTGCGTACCCGCGTAGGTACCCATCGTGACTTCCCCGCTCCGGGTGAGCGGGAGGAGGTGGCGCACCAGTCCGGAGTCTTCTTCAGGGCGTACCGGGCTGGTATCACCACCCACCCAGGCGACCCGCCCGTCCACGATCCCCATTTCCCCTTCCGCTTCGGAAAGGACGGTGCGCGAAAGATAGGTTTCGATGAGCTGGGATGGCCCGGCGAAAGGCTGCCCGGTTTCCGGATCGACTCCGTTTTCAGCCAGCACCCTAAACTCGTCTGCCACCCGCACCAGGGTGGCATCCACCTGGGCGCGCCACATACGGCTTTCGGTAAGAACAACGGCAACGCCGGTTGCCGCCAGCACAACCGCAACGAGGGCGACCATGGTGGCGGCAATCCGAAAACGAATCGTAATAGGACGTGATGTCACATTGTTTCCCGTTCGACGGCGGCGGGCGGGAGCGGCACGGTGTGCACGCCCGTTCGTTCCAGCTTATTCCATTCGCTGGCTTTTCCGCGCATTTCTAGCCAGATCGCGCGCACCGTCGCGGCGCTCATCATCCAGGAGAAGGGGAGCCACAGGGGCAAGGCGGGAAGAAGACGCAGGTCGCGCCAGGCACGATCCAGGACAAGAGAAAGCACCGTTACCGCGAAGGCGACCACCAGTCCCGCCCCCACCAGTATGTTCATCCAATTCGGAGCCGCCCCGCTAAGTGCTGCAACCGCCCACACCGCGAGGGTGGCTACCTGGAACACCGGGGCGACGAGGAGTGAGAAGAGATTGATAGGCAGGTAGGCGTCAATGGGGCGCCGCCAAGGAGAGGTGAGGCGGGAGCGATGGATACGAGCGGTTTGAATAAGACCCCGTTGCCAGCGCACCCGCTGTTTCCATAATGCCGACAGAGTGGATGGGACTTCGGCCAGTACCAGAGCGTGGGGCGCGAATTCCACGTCCCATCCGGCAAAGTGGATCCGCCAGGTAAGCTCCAGATCCTCCCCCAGGGTATCTTCCCGAAAACCTCCGACCCGGCGCACCGCATCAGCACGGAACGCCCCGGAATTTCCTGCCACGATGGGAAGCATCCCCAGCAAAGCGAGGGCACGGCGCGTCATACCTGTCCCGACGTGGGTCATGAGGGCAAGCAGAGCTGTGAGCGGGCCGGTGATATTGACCGGCTGATCGTTGCCACATACGGCGCCCACCCCAGGATGGCGGAATCCACTCAAAAGCTGCGGGATGGTGGTGGGAGTGAAGAGCCCGTCGGCATCCACGAAAATGAGAATCTCCCCGGTGGCATGAGCGATACCGAGATTGAGGGCGCTGCCTTTCCCTCCGTTGATCTTACTGAGGAAGGTCACGCGCGGATCGCGGGTGAAGGGCGCGGCAACGGCGGCGGTCGCGTCCGTGGAACCATCATCGACGACGATGACCTCCAAACGGCGCCAGCCGGTAGCAAGGATGGAGCGCAGGCAGGCGCCGAGCACCACTTCTTCGTTATAGGCGGGGATAATAATCGACACTTTCGTGTGCGGACCATAGAGGGGGCGGGGGCGTTGGCGCATCTCACCGAGTATGGCGGCCGGGTACATCATCCAGGTCACCGCGGTGAGGATGAGGGTAGGAACGGCAAGAATGAGAAGCAAGGTGGTCATGCGGTCACCTCGATAGCGGAGTGAGGTGCCGAAGTGGCCTCCGCGGGTGCGTAAGCGTCCAGGAGCGCGTCCAACAATTCTGGTGCGTGAGCGCTATGTGCGCCGAAACGGGCATTGATTTCGATGAGCGCGGGGCGGCCCTGAGTATCGCGGCGAATATCAACGTCGGCCGCGCCGTTCACGCCCACCGCCCGCGCCGCCGCGAGCGCTAGCTCGGCAACATCTGGGGCTTTCACGCGCCGGACCCCGGTCGCGTTTCCGTGCTGCCCGGAGGCCAGACTGGTTTTCTCTAGCACGACCACGGTGGCGGTGTGCCCCGATGCGGGAAGAGGAAGGTAGAGCTGCGCGCAGTATTCGGTTCCGGGGAGGAAGGCGGAGACCATCTCGGTTTCCCGCAATGGCACGGTGGGTGGGAATGTTGTTTCCAGGCGTACCCCGCGCCCGCCACGTGCGACCCGCGGGCGTACCACGTAGGGGAATCCGAGCCAGTAGGCACCTTCTTCGGTGAGTGCGGGGCCTTCCAGACTCCGGGGCACGGCCAGGCCGAGGCTGTCTGCTACCCGATGGGTGAGCCATTTATCGGCAGCAATAGCCACCGCTGCGGTGGGTGAAACCGCAATGCGGGCCCGATGGAGCAGCGCACTGCGCAGCGGAGCGAGGATAGAAAGTTCTTCATCCACGGTGGGGATGATGAGGTCAATCGAATACTCCTCGCAGATGGCGGCCAGGGCGCTAACAAAATCCGGAGCTGTGGCCGGCGGGCACGGGAGGATCCGCGCACCGTCGGTACGGGGGCGAGGCGCCATATCGACGCCGAGCACGGGGATTCGCCGGGCATCCAGCTGGGTGAGAAGGGAGGAGCCAGCCGGGCCGCTGGCCCCGGTAACGAGCACTCGCGGGCAGGAAGTAAGAGCGGAATGAGTCATCGTGATTGATCCTTCGATAATAGTGGAGAGACGGCGCGACACGGTGCGCCACACGGCGCGGCGCAGCGCCGCGGGATGGGTACCTACCCGGGCTTAGAGCACACCGCGGAAAGCGGGAATACGCACCGCTTCAAAAGCCTCGGCGGCCTCCATTTTGGCTTGTTCGCCACGGAAATTAGCTTTGGCGGTGAGCACGTCGCCAGCCATATACGGTTTGTCCATCTGGTCGGCGTGGATGGCCACCCCGGCGCTTTTCACCCCGGTGTACTCGGTGATATCCACGAAGACCTGCGGGGAAAAGTTCGCGGTAGCCGAGGGCGATTCGTAGCAGAGAATCGCCGGGTGGCGCCGCCCGGCCCTCATGGTGGCGCGGTGCACGGCGGTGTGGTCCTGGTGTTGATCGTGGGCCGAATGCGTGAAAATAATATCCGGGTTGAGGGTTCGGATTTTTTCTTCGATGGCGCTGGTGAGAGTATTTTCGTGATCAGCTAGCTGAGTATCGGGCAGGCCGAGAGTGCGCAAGGTGGTCACCCCGAGGAAAGTACCGGCGCGCTGGGCTTCCCCGGCCCGCTCCCCGGCATTACCTCCCACCGCACCATCCGCGGCCACGATGGCATGAATTTCATGCCCGGCATCGGCCAACCGAGCCAAGGTACCCCCGCAGGCCAATTCCAGATCATCGGGATGTGCCCCGACGGCGAGGATACGGCGCGTGGGCCCCGCCGCCCCCACCGGAATCCAACCACTCACCAAGAGAACAAACTGGGTAACCAGCGCCGCAACGGAGCCCAGGCTCACCCACCGCTCCAGGTTCCCGGGCGCATCCCCACCTAACAAGGCGATATTAGCCGGGACGAGAAGGAAGGCACTTCCCAGCGTGAAAAGCTGGAGGGGCCGGAAGGCGCGGATGCGTCGTCGTACTGAAGTTTCAAGAAGAACAACGGACAGTGCCGTCACCAAAAGGAGCACGGCAAGAAGAGCATTCATGGAGATCGTCATGGCTCCAGTGTTCCGCCCCGTGTTAATATCGCGGTGAGGAGGTGATGAGAACTCTCTCATCGCGCCTCCACCCCCGTTTCCCGCGCGTGCCGTACACTTTACTTACTCACGCGTAACCTTGAGGAGAATCATGGCCGAAATCGAGCGGACTGAAGTTTTCACTCCCGGAAAGATTCATATCACCGATGAAATGACGATTCCGTGGGTTTTCCGTAATATCGCACGCGAGCAGCCCGAGCGCACCGTGGTGGCGCGCAAGGCCTCGTTGGGGCAATGGGTGCCGGTGGCGTGGCGGACTTTCGAATCCGAATATCGTGCCCTGGCACGCGGCTTTATCGCCATGGGCGTCCAGCCCGGGGATCGTATCGCACTCATGTGCCACACTCGCTACGAATTCTGCGTGGTTGATTTCGCGCTGTGGTCCATTGGCGCGATGGCCGTCACCGTGTATGAAACTGATTCCACGGAGCAGGCTCGCTGGATTGTGGAAGATGCGCACTGCCGCTTCGCCGTCGTTGAAAACCAGCAGATGGCCGCGGTTATGGCGCCCTTCCGTTCCGATTTTGATTTCTTTAGCGATATTTTCGTTATTTCTGACGATGACTTGGCCCGGATTTCCGCGCGTGGCACCATGGATCTCGATGCTGAGATTGACCGCCGTATCGATGCGATGCATGCCGACGACGAAGCTACCGTCATCTATACCTCCGGCTCGACAGGCCGGCCTAAGGGCGTGGTTCTCAGCCACCGCAACCTGCTGCACGTAGTTATTAATGGGCCGCTGGATGATAACCTCGCCCCGATCCTCTCCGGCGAGAAGCGCACCCTCCTCTTCCTGCCCATGGCCCATGTTTTCGCACGCTTTATTAACCTGGTGGCCTTCTACGCGGGTAATACCATCGGGCACTGCCCCGATACCCATAACCTCGTTGAGGATATGAAGTCCTTCAAGCCGCATTATATTTTGGCGGTACCGCGCGTTTTCGAGAAGATCTACAACGCGGCGGATGCCCAGGCCACAGGTGTGAAGCAAAAGATTTTCCGCTATTACGCCAAGGTGGCTATCGCCTATTCGCGGGCCCTGGATAGCGCGGCCGGGCCGTCTCTGGCGCTGCGAGCTCAGCATGAAGTGGGTGAGCGCCTCGTCTACTCCAAGATTAAGGAGATTACCGGCGGGAACCTCGAGAATGTGATTTCCGGGGGTGCGCCGCTGGGCGCACGGCTGGGGCATTTCTTCCGCGGCATCGGGATTAACATTTTTGAAGGATACGGGGCAACGGAAACGTCCGCACCGACCACCGTGAACCGCTTCAACCACCAGCGGATCGGTTCGGTGGGGCCGGCGTATCCCGGCTGCCACGTCGCGATTGATACCGACGGTGAAGTGCTGGTCAAGGGCGATCATGTTTTCCACAAGTACCTGAATAACCCGGAAGAAACCGCCAAGGCATTTACCGAGGACGGCTGGTATCGCACCGGCGATCTCGGCAAGATCGAAGATGGCTTCGTGTGGATTACCGGGCGGAAGAAGGAACTTATTGTGACCGCCGGCGGGAAGAACGTCTCCCCCGCGATCCTGGAGGATCGGCTGCGCGGCCACCCGCTTATTTCGCAGGTGGTTGTGGTGGGCGATCAGCGGCCTTTCGTGGGCGCCCTCATCACCCTGGATTCAGAGATGCTGCCCATCTGGCTGAAGAATAAGAATCTGCCGGCCATGTCCGTTTCGGAAGCCGTGCATGATCCGCAGATTATCGCCGCGGTGGACCGCGCCATTAAGCGCACCAACGAAGCGGTATCCCGCGCGGAATCTATCCGTAAATTCGTTATTCTCCCCATTGATTTCACCCCGGAGAACGGCTACCTCACCGCTTCTCTCAAGGTGAAGCGCACCGCGGTGCTCCGTGATTTCGCCACCGTGATCGGGCGCGATATTTACGGGGACAAGGGCGATAAGAACCGCGATTAGGTCATAGTTCAGCTACGAGGCGGGGCGGGGGCTTCTTAGTCCACGCCCCGCCTCGTTTCACCTCGCGTCGTGCGAAGCTAGTCCGCGCCGGCACCGCCAGCCGCGCGCTCATCACCACTGGCTTCGTGCTGATCACCGCCAGCCTCGTGCTGATCACCGCCAACCTGCGCGGCGCGGGAAACACGGGAAGCGTGGGAAATACGCTGGTGATCCGCTACAGCCCGCGAGGTGATGACATTATGCACCCGCACCGCAAATTCGGGATCTAGCCCCACCTCGCGCGCCAGTTCAGCAATTCGAGCATGCTGCACACCTTCGCGCGCCATATCGCGGGCGGGAAGCCGGTAGCGATCCTTGAGGCGCCCCACGGCGTCGGTTATCTGCTTACGTTGCCCCAACAGCTCAATTAGCTGGGAGTCCAAAACGTCCAGACGCGCCCGCAAAGCACCAAGTTCCGCGGTGCACCGCTCTTCTTCCGCATGGCGCTGCGCCCCTTCGCTGCCCACTAGGCGCTCTTCCGTTGCGCAGCGGAAACGATCTCCACAGCCGCACCGTCGGTGACCGCCGCGCGGGTAACAATCACTTCCCGGACATCCTTACGGGAAGGCACATCAAACATGGCCGGGCCGAGTACCCGCTCCATAATGGAGCGCAGCCCGCGCGCCCCGGTGCCCCGTTCCATCGCTTCGCGCGCCATGGCGCGCAGCGCCTCATCCTGGAAGGTCAGGCGCACCCCGTCCAGCTCGAACATGCGAGTGTACTGTTTGACCAGGGCGTTGCGCGGCTCGGTAAGAATCTGCACCAGGTCGTCTTCGCCCAGCGCCTCCACCGTTGCGATAACGGGCAGGCGCCCCACCAGCTCCGGAATAAGGCCGTACTTATGGAGATCCTCCGGGGTGACCTGCGAGAGCATCGTCGAACTGGCCTCGGCGTCGTGCAATTGCGCCCCGAAACCGATACCGTGGCGCCCTACGCGGGTAGAAATAACATCCTCCAAACCCGCAAAGGCCCCGGCGCATATAAAAAGAATATTCGAGGTATTGATCTGGAGATAGTCCTGTTGGGGATGCTTACGCCCGCCCTGCGGAGGCACCGCCGCAACCGTACCCTCCACGATCTTGAGAAGCGCCTGCTGCACGCCCTCCCCCGACACATCCCGGGTAATGGAGGGATTCTCAGATTTGCGCGTGATTTTATCGATTTCGTCGATGTAAATAATGCCAGATTCGGCCTTTTTCACATCATCACCGGCAGCCTGCACGAGCCGCAATAAAATATTCTCGACGTCTTCACCCACGTACCCGGCCTCTGTAAGAGAGGTGGCATCCGCGATCGCGAAGGGCACATCGAGCATCCGCGCAAGCGACTGGGCGAGATACGTTTTCCCAGTACCGGTGGGGCCGAGCAGCAAAATATTAGATTTGCCGAGCTCAACAGTATCCTCACCATCAGCGGGACGCGGCGCGGCTTTAGCGCGCAACCGCTTGTAGTGGTTGTACACGGCGACGGCGAGCGTGCGCTTCGCGGCCTCCTGCCCCACCACGTACTCGTTTAAAAACGCGTAAATATCTGCGGGAACGGGAAGCTCATTCGGGGAAAAACCATCGTTTTCCTTCCCGAATTCCTCGGCGATAATCTCATTGCACAGCTCGATGCATTCATTGCAAATGTAGACACCCGAGCCGGTGATAAGTTTCTTCACCTGGCGTTGGGTTTTCTGGCAGAACGAACACTTGAGAGCTTCTGCTGCATCGACGGTCGCCATGTTCCTCCTTGCCTCGCGGCCGCGCCGTACGCGCGTCTTCCCTATTCCACCGCATCTGCGCTCAAAGGTCACGTTCCCACGCGGGGCGCGCACGGTGAGTGAGATGTACGACGGCGCAGCTCCCGCGCCGCACCCGCCGCCCATGCAGGTGGGCGGGCAGGAGCACCTGGCCCCTACCCGCCCATGATACGCGCTCCCGCCCCAGCTATAGCCCGGAGCGTATACGCGCGATTCCTTTTAACCGTTGGTTACGGTATCCGCATTTTTACGCGATTCGAGCACATTGTCCACCAGGCCGTAGTCCTTGGCCTGCTGGGCGGTGAGGATCTTATCGCGCTGGATATCTGCCCGTACCTCATCGGGAGACTTCCCGCTGTGGTGGGCCAGGGTGTTGACCAGCCATTCCGTCATGCGGTCAAGTTCATCGGCCACGATAGAAATATCGGTGGCCTGCCCCTGCATCCCCTCCATTGCGGGCTGGTGGATGAGCACCCGCGCATTGGGGAGCGCCAGGCGCCGGCCCGGAGAGCCGGCCGCCAGCAACACCGCCGCCGCGGAGGCAGCCTGGCCCAGGCACACGGTCTGGATCTGCGGCTTGATGTACTGCATGGTGTCGTAAATAGCCGTGAGCGCGGTGAAGGAACCACCCGGGGAGTTGATGTACATGGTCACCGGGGAGTTCGGGTCCATCGATTCGAGGACGAGCAGCTGGGCCATCACATCATCCGCGGAAGCATCATCCACCTGCACCCCGAGGAAAATAATGCGATCCTCGAAAAGTTTGGTGTAGGGGTTGGAACGCTTGTATCCGTAGGGGGTGCGCTCTTCGAAATCGGGAAGGACGTAGCGGTTGGAGGGCATCGGGCCCGCGCTACCGTGGCCGAAGCCAGCGGTGGGAACGCGACCGGCGGCCATCATGGCGGGCAGATTACCCGCGGCTCGGAAATTCATCGTCATGAGAGCTCCTCCCCCGCGTGGCTGGCTTCGAGTGCGCCGTCGTTACTATCGTTATTCGGCTTCTTGAGCATGACCTGCGAGTTGGAAATAATGTGGTCCACGAAGCCGTATTCCAGTGCTTCCTGCGCGGTGAACCAGTGGTCACGTTCGGAATCTTCCAGGATCTGCTCCAGTGACTTGCCGGTGTGCTTCGCGTTGAGCCCGGCTAGTTCTTCCTTCATCTGCAAGATGAGGTTGGCATTGATACGGATATCAGCTGCCACCCCGCCGGCGCCGCCCGACGGCTGATGCATGAGAACGCGAGTATGCGGAGTGATATAACGCTTACCCTTGGTACCGGCTGAAAGCAGGAATTGGCCCATCGAGGCCGCCATGCCCATAGCCACGGTGACAACATCCGGTTGAACATACTGCATGGTGTCAAAAATGGCCATACCCGCGGTGACCGAGCCACCCGGAGAATTAATGTATAGGTAAATATCGCTCTCCGGATCCTCCGCGGCAAGGAGCATCATCTGGGCGCAAATCTGATTCGCATTATCATCGCGAACCTCCGAGCCGAGCCAAATGATGCGTTCCTTGAGGAGGCGCTGGTAAACAGCATCGCCGAATGCTGAAGGCTGGTTATTATCCCGGCCTTCCATGCGAGGTGATGTGGTCACGGTTTTCCTTCCTCGGAACCCCCACGCGGAGATTCCATACTCGTATGCGACTTTAACGCCCGCGGGCCGCCGCGATCATCCTGGCTCGAGACTTTTTCGCTGATGGCGCATGGTTGGCGCCGTCACGGTGCCGCAGCCAAGAAAAGAGCGGGAGGGCAGCGAGGTGATTCTCGCTGCCCTCCCGCTGGAGAGGTGGCTAGTTACTAGCCGCTGGTAGTGACCTGTTAGCGGTTGACGGCCGGGCGATCAGCACCCGCGCCGTTCCAGTCACCGGCGAGGAACACATCACCGGCGCGGCCGAAGCCGAAGCTTGCCACCGCGACGCCCTCGCCCACGTTGTCACGCAGGTGCCAGACGTTACCGCGGACCACACCGATGCCGTCCACGCCGTCCCCGTTCCAGTCACCGGCGAGGAACACATCACCGGGGCGCCCGTAGGAGGAGGTGGACTTTGCCTGGGTATCAGCGAAAGCCCCCTGAGCGAAGACGGTGTTGCCACGGCGCACCGCGAGTTCGTCGCGCCCGTTGCCATCCCAATCGCCGGCCACGATCTGGTCACCGTGCCGCCCGAAGGAGACCGTGGACGTGTGGTTACCACCCGTCAGGTCGTCGCGCACGTATACCGTATTGCCGCGCCGTACTCCGATGGTGTCCTTACCGTCCCCGTTCCAGTCGCCAATGATGATCTCGTCATCGGCCCGGCCGAAGGAGAATTGCATCTGGGCATTGCCGGTGGCGGCGTTGGTGAGCAGGAAGGTGTTGCCACGGCGCACCCCGGGGGTGTCCACGCCGTCGCCGTCCCAGTCACCCACGAAGATGGTTTCGCCGGCGCGACCGTAGCTGGTGACACGGTCGGCGTTACCACCAGCCAGCGCGGTGGAGCTGAAGAGCAGATTGCCCTGCGGTGCCGCAGGCTTGCTCGGCTTATCGCTCGGCTCGGTACCCGGCTTGCTGGGTTCCGTGCTGGGTTCGGTGCTCGGTTCCGTGCCCGGTTCGGTCGGCTCGGTACCCGGCTCGGTCGGCTCAACGCTCGGCTCCGTTCCCGGTTCTTCACCGCCGGGCTGCTCGCCGCCCGGGGTTTCCCCGGCGCGCGCGGTCAGCCACTTGCTCGAATCAAGCGGTTCACCCACGAGGCGAACTTCACCGATACAACCCTGGAATCCAGATTCACGCACCCCGGCATAGGAGCCCGCGCCGAGAACCCACGGCAGGCCCTGGGTGCCCACGCCCACGGTGCCCGGCGAATTACGCAGCACCGGTACCCCATCCACGTACATCGTGGTCATCTTGGTTTCCGGATCGTTGACCACCGCGAGGTGGAGCCACTGATCGCGCGAGACGATCTCACCCGACCACGCCGAAGATTCGGCCGGGGTGGGCTTCTGGGAGTCCACAAAGGAGAACTGAATTTCCGCCAGGTTGGACATTGCCCACGCGAAGGGCGGTTCTTCACCCTCGGTGTTGTTGTAGCCGGCGATGTTCTGGCGCTGCCCGTCGCGGGAGAGCCAGGCCATCCAGGCATTGTTCTTGTTATCGAACTTCGGGGAGATCTTGATGAAGGTCTCGAAGGTGAAACCATTCTCGAAGGTCTCGTTATTGACGGCGGCATCAGCGGCGGTCACGAAGTTATTCCACCGCGCGTTATCGCGTCCACCATTGGCGAAGCACACCGCGCCGGCATTGGCCGAGAGCGGGTGGTGGTCACGGGTCCATACGACGTCGCCTTCTTCCGCCCCCTTGGAACCGGGCTGGTCCAGCGGGGCCCGGGTGAAGTTATCCCCACCCACGGCATCCACGATGGCTTCACCCACGGCAACCGGGGTGCCCTCGGCCTTGTCCACCGGCATCTTCCAGTGGGCCACGGTGCTCTCCACCTGCGGGTAGTCCTCCGCGCTGGTCGGGGCGGTGGGGGTAACCTGGGTCGGCGCATCGTAGGTGGCAAGCCACTCGCGCAGCTGCGGCGTCGTCAAAGAAGCCTTCGTATCAGCGATAACGAGGTTCGGGAAACGTTCCGCGAAGTTGAAGTCGAGCTCGAAGGTCTGGCCCGCTCCGGTGAGGATCGCCTGGTCGTCGGGAACAAGGGTGTCCTTGGCCTTCGTCATCACCCACGGGGAGAAGGAGGTCTGGTAAATCTTGTTACCCGGCAGGTCGAATTCAACCATGCCCATGTAGCCGTTTCCACCCATGTAGGCCATCTGGTAGTCCATGAGGACCTGGTAAACGGGATGACCGGCATCGTTCGTGCGCGTCCAGGTGGTCGCGCCGTGATGGTGGCCGTTGAAGGTAAGGAACACCTGGTCGTGGTTGCGGATGACCTTGTTCCATACCTTTTCACCGAACTCGGTGGCCAGCGGCGTCACGCCGTCGCCCTCCACGTTAATGAGCTGGTGGGAATTGACGATCGTGGGGGTATTCGGATGCTTATCGAGCACATCGGAGGCCCACTGCAGGGCGTCATCCTGGGCCTGCCAGGACAGGTTCATGACCAGGAAATCTTGGCCGTTGACCTTGAGAATATGGTATTCGTGCGCGCCGGAAGGATCTCGCTCCACGAAGGTCACATTCTTGGCGGCACGCTCGGCACCGAACCATTCCTTGTAGGTGCCGTAGCCGACCGGGTCGGTATCCGACGCATCGGCCCCGACGTCGTGATTACCGGCAAGAATCGAGTACGGGTGCCCCGCATCTTCGAGAATCTTCATCGCCTTATCGGCAATTTCCCACTGCTGGGGACGGTTGTACTGGTCGACGATATCACCCAGGTGCATGGACATCTTAATGCCGTACTTCTCAGCGTTTTCCGCGATCCAGGAGGTCTGGGAGGAGAAGGGTTCGCTGCCGTACATGGCACCGAATTGGTTACCGGTTTCCGCCGTGGCGTAACGCGAGTAGAACTGGGTGTCCGGGATAACGCCGAGGGAGAAGTTGGACAGCGGGGTCTTCTCTTCGTCCTGGCCGGTGCCTTCCTGCGGGGTGCCCGCCAGCGGGTTACCTTCCGCATCCAGGTACACGGTGAACTGCCCGGAGAGCAGCTCGCGGCGCTCTACCTTTTCCACCTCGTAGTTATCGTCGAGGATCGGGAAGAGCGAGATGGGGGTCATGACCATTTCGGCGGCCGGTTTCACCCCGGAATCGAGGGCCGGGCCGGCGTAGGGCTGAATCTTGATGTCCAGGTGGCCGTAGTGTTTCCCGCCCGAGATGAGCTTCTTCACGCCCGCCTCGTTGGTCTTCCACATTTCCGGTTCGTTGGCCTGCGCCATCCACACGGAGTGGGAGTTGAAACGCAGCGGTTCGAAGGCACCGCCCTCTCCCGTCTTGACCATCTTCTCACCGCGCAGGCCGTCGGAAGCTACGCCGACGTCCCAGTGGTACACGCCCACGCCGTCGCCCGCTTCGTCCACGTAGGAGGCCTGGAACATTTCGTCGTGGCCAGAGAATACGGAGGCGACATTGTACTTTTCGAAAAGCGGCTGGAGGTGGCGCATGGGCACACCCGGCTGCTGATCGGGGAACTTGTGACCCATCGGAGTACCGTGCACACCGTTGGAATATGCGACGTGGTGGTATTGCACGATAATGATCTGGCCCTTGGCGCGAGCATCAGCCAGCTGTTCTTCGAGCCAGCGGTACTGCTCCGAACCGGGCATGAAGCTGGGCTGATCCACCGAATCGGGGGCCGCATCCGGGCCCCACCAGCCGGCCGCCACAGACTTGGGGAAGTCCCGCGCGTATTCCTCGTACGGGAAAACGCCCTGGGTGTCCGTCCCGAGCTGAGCGGCGGTAATGCCTGCGTCGTTGCCTTCGATCTTGGCTTCTTCCGGCATCGTCTTGGTGGTCTGATCCGTACCGTTGGTCGAATCGAGGCTGATAATGGTCACCGGCCCCATATCGGTGCGGTGGTAGGCATCGCGAGCATTCGCGTTATCCGAGCCGTTGGTATCAAAAACCTGGTTGTAGGCGGCGCGCGCCCGGGCTACCGCGGTGCGATCATCGGCGCTGCCGTAGCCGTACACTTCGTGGTTGCCCAGCGAGGTGATAACCGGAATCGAATCGAGGAGCTGGCCTTTATCGCCCGCGAAGTAACGGAACCATTCATCCCAATGGCTCTGCGAGGAGGCGCGTTCCGCGATGTCGCCGGGCAGCAGCACCAGGTCAGGCTTGGCGGCGGCAATGGCGGCGTTATTGATTTCTTGCGCCTTATCCTCGGTAAGCATGTAATTGACGGCGTACTTCCCGTTACGAGTGGAGCCGCCGAATTTCTCATCCCAAGCCGAGCCCTTACCCGGGCGCTCTTCGGAGCCTTCCGCCAGGTTGAGGGTCTGTTCCCATTCACGGTAGGTCACGCGCCCGATGGGATCGGTTTCGGTATCGGAGAAGGCGATGATATGGAGCGGATCAGTAATCCCCGCCTTGCCGTCCGGGAGGGTGCGCAGCGTGGCGGAATGCGCGTAGCCGTCCACCGTGACCGTGTAGGTGTAGGTGGAGCTGGGCTGGAGCTCTTCCACGCGCTGGCTGTACTTATAGGGATGATCAGCACGAATCCAAGCTCCCTGCGGTACGGACAGCGCCTTCCCGCGGCTGAGGGTGCCCTGCTTGAGTTCGTAGTCCTGGTAATCGTTCACCGGGTTCTGCACGCCGGCTACCGTGTAGGTGCGCCCTTCGGCGGGCAGACCCGGGCCGGTGATGGTGAGAACGGCATTATGGCCCAGTTCCGTAAACCAGTTAATCGTCATCTCGTGGGCACCGGGGCGCTGCAGGTAGGGCAGCACTCGGAAGCCGGGACGTGGATCCATGGGCTGAGTCACCCCGTCAACGACGACGGGATTCTCATTCGTAGAGGCGAGAGCCGGAGAATCGACTCCCGGGAGTACTGGGTCGGCCATGGCTGGCACGGTACATGCCACCCCGACCGGCACTAGCGTAGCGGCAGCTAGAGCCGCTACTACTCGACGCACGTGTCGCATGAATATCCTTCGCTTTGAGCTAGTCGGGGCGCGGATTGGCCCGACTCGGAAACACGCGTTTCCATTGCTCAAACTATTGAATTCGCCTTAATAAGCCGTAAACGGGCTCTTAATTTAAGGAGCTTCACGTGAATATCACACTGCGGCGGTACGGTGCGGACGGGGCGGCGCGGGCGGCGCGACGGTGGGAATGGTGCGGGAGTGGACGGCGCGACGGTGCGCCCCTGCGGAGAACGGTGGGTGGCACGACGACGGCGCAGCTACGCTGCGCATATACGCGTGTGGGGTGGGAAGGCTGAGCCTCCCACCCCACACGCCCACCGCACTAGCGGGCACGTTCGTGCATATCTGAATTAGCCGAGATTAGCCAAGCAGCTCTTCAAGCTTCTTCACGAGGGTCTTGCGAGCCTTGCCGGCCTTCTCCGCCTCGAGCACGCGAGCCACTTCAGCGGCATCCGCATCCTGGGCGTATTCCACGACTTCGTCCACCTTCTTGGTGGCCGGGTCGAAAGCTTCCGCATCGCCAGCCGGCGCATCCGCGGCGGGAGTTTCCTCCGCCGGCGCGGCGTCGTCGCCCTGCGCTGCGTTATCCGAAGCCGCAGCGTCCTCATCAACCGGGCCATCCCACACGGGGCGGGACGGAGCGGCGGAGAAGTCCGGGGTGAGTTCTTCTTCCGGCTTTTCACCAACGACCTTGATGACATCCACCTCGTTGCCGTTGGTGTCCACAACCTTGGCCAGGCGCAGCGCGGAAATAAGCGCCTTGCCGCGGCGCAGCTCGCCGCTGAAAGCCCCGAGCTGGCCGGTCTGCGCGGCCGCGGAGATGAACTGGTTGGGGTCCATGCCGTAAGACTGGGCCTGCTGCACCAGGAAGTTGAAGAGTTCATCCTGGGTGGTATCCACACCGAACTTCTTGGCCAGCTCATCGAGGATGATCTGGTCGCGCAGCGAATCGCGGATTTCCCCGCGGATTTCCTTGGCGTGGTCGTCGTCCGTGGCGCGGTTTTCGGATTCGAGGTGGCGTTCCACTTCAGCGTCGATCACGCGCTTGGGCAGCTGCACCGTAACATCCTCGCGGAGCTTATCCAGGAGAAGATTACGGGCGGCCATGACCTGCACCTGGGCGGCATCCGTGGCGGCCTTTTCCGCCAGGTCCGCACGCAGTTCCTCAATGGTGTCAAATTCGGAGGCGAGCTGGGCGAAATCATCATCCGCTTCCGGAAGTTCGGATTCCTGCACCTTCTCCACCGTGACCGTGACATCGGCCTGCTGCCCGGCGTGCTCCCCACCCACGAGGGTGGAGGTGAAGCTCAGCTCATCGCCGGCCGCGGCACCGTTGACCGCCTCATCCAGGCCGTCGAGCATATTGTCATCACCGATGCGGTAGGAGACACCCTCCACCGAATCAACTTCCTCACCGTCGATGCTGGCGGAGAGGTTAATGGTGACGTAGTCGCGGCTGGCGGCGGCGCGCTCCACAGTCTTGAGGGTGGCGAAGCGTTCGCGCAGCTGTTCGAGGCGCTCCTCCACGGCATCCTCATCGGCATTGGTGGCTTCCACTTCGAAGCTGTACTGCGCCGGATCCGGGAGAACAATGGCCGGGCGCACATCCACCGTAACGGTGAAGGCAAGCGGGTCGGTGGAGTTCTTTTCCATCGCTACGCCGGTCACGTCCACCGCGGGACGGCCCATGGGAACGAGGTCGTGCTCTTCCAGAACGTCCTGGTAGTAGCCGTCCAGAGAGTCGTTAATCGCCTGCTCCACAATCGCGGCGCGGCCAATCTGCGCTTCCAGAACGCGCGCGGGCACGTGACCCCGGCGGAATCCAGGGATCTGCACCTGGTTACCGATGGTCTTCGCGGCCTTGTCAATTTCCGGCTTGAATTCCTCGAAAGGAACCTCAACGGTCAGCTTTACCTGGGTGGGATCGAGCTGTTCGTAGGAGCTTTCCAACTTTTTCTCCAGTCTAAAAATGGGGGTGATAACCCTTGTCGATAGGACGAATCCGTCCCCTTACTGCGCCGCGCCGGGCGCGGGCATACCCGCTAATTCTACGGCACGCACCCCGGGTGATGGGAGTTCTAGCGCACAACTACTCGCCATATGTGAACGCACTCTCACCCGCGCACCGTTATGGGGCACGACGACGCAGCTGCCCGGTACCTCGCTGCGAGGTACCGGGCAGCTGGAGCTCACTCGCCTACCAGCGCAGCTGGCAAGGCGGGGTGATGAGGCTCGGGTAATGAACCTTAGAAGGCGGGGATAACCTCGCCGTTCGGCCAGGTATCACGAATGTACTTGGCAACCTCGGGGCTGTGCAGCGCGGCATCCAGCTTCTTCACGCCCTCGAGCTTCTCACCGGTGGCCTTGGAGTTCCAGGCGAGGATATTGCCGTAGGGGTTATCGGTCGGATCTTCGGTGTAGATAGCGTCTTTGGAAGGAACCAGGCCGTTTTGCAGGGCGAAGTTACCGTTGATAATCGCGATATCCACGTCCGGGAGGATCTTCGGGACGGACGGAGCATCAGCTTCGCGGAAGGTGAGGTTCTTCGGGTTCTCCACCACGTCGTAAATGGTGGGGGAAGTAACCTGCGGGTTGAGCTTGATGAGGTTGTTCTTCTGGAGCAGATCGAGGGCCCGGGCCTGGTTGGACGGATCGTTCGTCACGCCCACCACGGCATTGTCCTTGAGCTCGCTGAGCTGCTTGATCTTCTTGGAGTAGATGCCGTAGGGCTCGATGTGAATACCTGCGCCGTGGTCCAGGGTGTAGTTCTTTTCCTGGATTTCGTTCTCAAGGTAGGGCAGGTGCTGGAAGTAATTCGCGTCGATTTCCCCGGCGTTGAGTGCCACATTGGGCTGCACGTAATCGTTGTACTCGCGGATGTCCAGGGTGAAACCGGCATCCTTGGCAAGGTTATCGTTGACGAATTCCAGGATTTGCTTATGCGGGGCCGGCGAGGCACCGACCACGAGGCGCACCGCGCCGTCGTCGTTCTTCGCGGGAGCGGAGGAGGCCGAATCCGAGCTACCGCAGCCGCTCAACGCGAGCGCGCTCACCGCAGCTACCAGGGCAATTTTCGAAAGCTTCTTCATGGTTAATATTCCTCTATTTTTCACAATGTTGGTGGTGATGACATATCGCTGTACACCGTTCGCTGACAGCGCTGCTCCGGGTGCATCCCGGTGGTGCGTGACCCGGCCGGCGGTTCCTTAGCGGTGATCCACCAGCCGGCTGAGCATGTCACCCAGCGCCTGGATAACCATGACGAGGAGCACCAGCACGACCACCACGATCGTGAGGACATCCGGGCGGTTATTGTAGTACCCGGCGTTTTGGGCCATGGCGCCCAGCCCGCCGCCGCCCACAGCACCCGCCATGGCCGAGTAGCCAACAAGGGTAACCGCGAGGATCGTGACGGATTGGACGAGGGCCGGCAGCGCTTCGCGCATGAGCACCCCGAACATGATGCGGGTGCGGGAGGCTCCCATCATGAGGACGGCTTCCACTTTGCCGCGCTCGACGCCCATGAGATTGGATTCCACCAGGCGCGCGAAGTAAAAGGCCGCTGAGATCGTGAGCGGAACGGTGAAGCCCTGCCAGGCGCTGCCCGTTCCGGCGATTGCACGCGAAAAGCCGATGAGAATAAAGACGAAGATAATGAAGGGGATGGCGCGGCCCACGTTGACAATAAAACCGAGGGTTTTATTGAGGAGCGGCGAGGGAAGTAGTCCCCCGCGGCCGGTTGCCACGAGGACCATCCCGAGGATAAGGCCGAGCGCCGAAGCGATAACCGTGGAGATACCCACCATCGCCAGCGTTTCGAAGGTGGCGCGGGCCAGGCCGTCCTTGATTTCCGGGGCATCGAACCAGGTGCCGCGCTCCAGCGGGAGTGCGGCCGCGGCGGATGCGGCCGGCGCGGAAAGAACCGGGCTGAGAACTGCACTGAGAAGAGTGGTCATACTGCCCGCACCTCCGCGGTGATTCCGGCGTTAGTCATCGCGGTGAGAACGGTATCGACCTGCGCGTCGCTGACCACGAGGGCCAGGCGCGCAATCTGAATCTCACCGATGGATTCAAAAACGCCCGCGCCAATATCGCAGCCGAGGCGCGCGGCCAGGCTGAGAGCTTGGGACCCGGCGGTTTCTCCGGGGCGGGCGGTAAAGGCAATATCGATAATGGAACCCGAAACGTTGGTCGTTTCAATATCCGGAGCGGGCACGAGGCGGCGCGCGAGGGGCGAACTCACGTCCGCGAGCACGCTTTCAATGGTGCCGCCGGCGGTAATCCGGCCGGATTCGAGGAGGGTCACCGAATCGCAGATTCGGCGCACCACCTCCATTTCGTGGGTGATAATAACGACGGTCACCCCGTAGGCATCGCGCACCTCACGGAGCAGTTCGAGGATCTGCAAGGTGGTATCCGCGTCCAGCGCGGAGGTGGGCTCATCGCAGAGCAGCACTGACGGCGTGGTGGCCAGGGCGCGCGCAATGGCCACGCGCTGGCGCTGCCCGCCCGAAAGCTGGGATGGATAAGAATCGCCCCGATCAGCAAGGCCGACGACGCCCAGCAGCTCGCGCACCCGTTCGGCTATCTTCGCGGATTTTTCACCGGCGATCTGAAGAGGGTAGGCGATATTTTCCGCGGCGGTGCGTGCCTCAAGCAGGTTGCCACCCTGGAACACCATCCCGATGGTGCGCCGGGCCGCGCGTAATTTCGAGGCCGGCAGCGCGTTGAGATCTTCGCCGTTAATGCGAATGGAGCCGCTGGTGGGTTTTTCCAGGGCGGTGAGGCAGCGAATGAGGGTGGATTTACCCGCCCCTGATTCACCGACGATGCCGTGAATTTCCCCGGTGGGGATGGTGAGCGAGATGCCGCGCAGCGCCGCCACGGATTCCGCTCCGCGGCGCGGGTAGATCTTCTCCACCTCGGCTAGTTCGATCATCTCGTATCCCCTGACGTTTCCCTTAGTGTGCTCAGCGGGGCTGCTGCGCACAGTCAATCATCGTAGGTGTTTTTGCCGGTGACAACAACGCAATGGCTCACTCATGAGATACGCCACGGTAGGTTTCGGGGGTGAAAAACAGCGCTATCCCCTCGGTTTCCCCCGACATTTCCGCGTTTTCCCTCCCGGCGATGCCGGTGCGGGTTTTGCGCAAATACTTTTTCCAAGGTCCCCGAGGGGATAGCTTAGGGTCGCTGACCTGCCGTTTCGCTTAGCCGCGATACTTCCGGCGCAGCACGTAGCCGCCCAGGATAAGCGCGGCCGCTCCTGCGATTCCGGTAGTCACCGCGGTGCCGGTATGCGCGAGCTTAGCCGCGGGGCGCTTCACCTTCACCGCCGGGGCCTTCTGCTCCGGGGTAGCCGGAGTACCCGGCTGCTGCGGCGCGGGGCGCTGGTCCGGATTACTCGGATCAGCGGGAGCACCCGGGCCGGCCGGTTCGCTAGGCATGCCCGGCGTGCCAGGCTGCGGCTCCGGGGTACCCGGCACTTCCGGCGCGTCCGGGGCGCCCGGCGTACCCGGGTCATTCGGTTCACCTGGCGTACCCGGAGTATCAGGTGCGCCCGGCTCCGGGTTCACCGGCGGCTCCGGCACGGGGCACGGCCGTGCAGAAATATCGAAGGTCCACTCGGTCGTGGCTCCCACGGCGAAGTTATAACGCTGCGGATCCTTGAGCTGCGCCGTCACGGTCACGGTGCCGTTGTTCTCCGTACGGGTGTACTCCACAACGGCCGATTCCGGAATGGTGACCGTAGCTGGAGTACCGCAGCTATCTGCCGGAACCAACGTCGGAGCAATCGGGGTCACCGCGGGCTTCTCCAACGGAGTAGCGGCACACGCGGTGGAAGTGAGATCCAGGGTCCAGGTGGCCATACGGTGCTCCTTATCAACCGTGTAGCTCGGCGTGGAGCCTGGCTCGGAAACCGGCGTAGCAATGAGGTACCCGGGTTTTGCCGTAGCGGTCACGGTTGCCGTGGTGCCGGTGATTTTCGGTTCGCCATAGATGATTCCCACAGCATTCTCGGGCAGCGTCACCTTCGCCGGTGCCACGGTTCCGCTCCCGTCACAGGGCTGCGGGGCGGTCACGGGCGCTGCGGGCACAACAATCTTGCCGTACACCGGGGTCAACGTAAGATCCTCGGCCGGCATGGCGAACTTCAGCGCACTATTGGCCGGGTTCGTCTGCGCGTTCTGCCCGAGGGCTTCCGCGCTCAGCTGCTCGGTTGGCGTGGCCAGGTCAGATACCGTCCACCATGCAAAGGGAATACCCTTCTCCCCCGCCTGAAGGCTCTCCTCCCCTGCCGGAATGCTCTCCGCTCCCGCAGGAATGCTCAGCTGCGCACTCGTGCCTACCCGGGCTTGCGGCGCGGTGAAAATATGCTGCCGCACGGTGCCGTCCGGATAGTGCTGCGAGCCGGGTTCGGTCACCTGACCGGTCACGGAATCGGTTTGCGCAGTCGTGCCGATTTGTGCCACGTAGCCCCGGCCAATGGTCCAGTTTCCGGCGCGCTGACCCTTGTGGTTGACCACGAAACGAGTGCGGGCACTCGAAGAAACAGGGCTGGTACCGGCCGGGCCTGCCGCCTTGTTCCGGTCGAGGTTCTCATCAACCGTAAAGGCACCGCCGCTAAACTCAGCAAGGGCGAAAGTGCCGGGCTTGGTCACACCAATGCGCTCCCCGAATTCGGTGTTCGGGCAGGTGAGGTAGGCACCGTAGCCACCGATGGTTTGGGCGGTTACCTCCCCCGTACCCAAGAAGCGGCAGGTACCTTGGCCCGCCGTGAAGATCGCCGGGGCATTCTTCGCCCCGTTCATCTTGATGAGGCTGTCACCGGCGCTCGCGAAGGTCACCCCGGTGGCACCGACCACTCCCCCGGCAACATTCGCTGAGGAAGCCGCCACCGTGAGAGTGGCTGCGCCGTCGGCCTTTACCTGGCCTTCGCTGTACACCCCGTAGCCTTGAGATTGCGAGGAGGAGGTGACGTCAAGTGACGCCTTTCCAGCAACACTGAGATTTCCTCTGCTGTATACGCCGAAACTCGATTTTCCTTGCGCCGTTGCCTGCGCCGTGACCTTCGCATTGGTGATGCTCATAACGTCGCCGGTGTTATCGACATCGCCGCCGCCGGCCTGCATAATCGCGGTTGCCGTGGAGGTGTTGGAGGTGGCTTCCGCCGTCACCGTGGCACCCTGGGTACCGTCAATTTTGAGGTTCTTCCAGGCGTTAATCCCGGTCGCTAAACCGGTTTCATTGGTGACCCGTGCCGTGACCTGAACATTGCCGCCAATGCTGAGATCCGCGGTGCTGCGGATCGCGGTGCTCATCGCGGTATTGTTATCTCCGCTCCCGCATTTCTCGCACGTAATATCCCTGCTCACTGCGGTGAGTTTTCCTTGACCGACAATTTCAATCGGCGCACCGGAAGAATCCAGCCCAATGGAGCCGCCCTTGAGCCACTTAGCAGCCGGATCACTATCGGCCACATTCACCGGATATTTATTGATGGTATTTGTGGCATCAAAAGAGGCATCCCCATCAAAATCGAGAACGTACTTATATAGGCCTTCTTGGTTCCCGGCGAAATAAAGGGCGTTCGCGGTGTAGCCGCCCTCACTGGCGGTAAAAACGTTCGCGCCGCTGAATTTCACTCGAATATCAGAGGCAATCCCACCTGTATCCACGGACACGCCACGCTTGTACACATTCGAGGCATCCTGAACATAACTATTGAACCAGAGGGTTTTGGTGCCGGCATCCCAAGAAATCTTGTTATCGCCGGTAACGAAGGACTGGTCCAGGCAATACGTGACGCTATTGGTGTAGTAACCAACCTGGCTCGGATATGTTTTCCCGTCATCCGGCTTGGCGGTGCGCAGGGTGCGGCCCGTACATTCATTACTCGGGGCATTCACCACGACCGCGGTAACATCAGCGACCGCATCGGCAGGCACGAAGCCGGCGGGTAGCTCGCCCGCTGACGAGGGAGCTGCCACAGCGGAGGTGACAGCCCCAATCCCAGAACCCATAAGTATCAACGCAGCTCCGACTGCGGCAGATTTTCTCAACATAATGATCCCAACGACATAGGTGCAATCATTATTAAAGAATACCTACATATTGAAAATATTATCGTGAAAGTGGGCCATATCCTTAGTAGAGGCAGGGCTATGTGACCACAGGGAAAGAGTACACGGTGAAGTATTGAGATAATTCCGCACAATATCAACGAAAAGTATGGAGCGAGTGAGGAGAATCGAACTCCCATCATCAGCTTGGAAGGCTGAGGTTTTACCACTAAACTACACTCGCATACGGCCGCTTGCGCGAACACTACCCGAAGAGAATACCACCCCACCCCCAAGACTTCCACCCCACTGGCGCCCACTAGCCGCATGGGCATCGCGGGCCGGAATCCATTACACTAGGCACGTTGCCTAGGTGCGGCTGGAAACCTTCAGTTTTCGGCGCATGGCAGCTACATACAATAACTAGCACGGGACGTGGCGCAGTTTGGTAGCGCACCCGCTTTGGGAGCGGGGGGTCGCGGGTTCAAGTCCCGCCGTCCCGACCGTGTGATGTTCCGAACGTGCAATGTTTCTTTTCGTGCAGCCTCGCCACATTTTTATGAACGACGCCGCCGCCAGCACCCGCCGCAAGCCGCCGCCAGCACCCGCCGCACACTTGCCGTCAAATCCACCCCACCGAGACATACGTCCTTAATTTATACACCCGCCCTTCGGGAGCTACGTCAACCCATCACACCCACCACCCAGCCGACTTTTCCGCATATTTTCACGTAATTCTTATACAGCGCTCGCGTGATCAAACTTACACAACCCGCCGTAACACCCCCTTTTCATAGGTCTTTCGTCCCGCTAGATTGGATTGCGTGGCGCCAGTCACGGCACCGCACTTACCAGAGCGACTCAATGAGGAGAAAATTATGAAGGCTCTTGTCTACGGAGGTCCGGGAATTAAGGAATGGAAAGAAGTTCCGGATCCGCAAATCCAGCAGCCCACCGACGTCATCGTCAAGATGGAAGCAACCACGATCTGCGGCACCGACCTCCACATCCTCAAGGGTGACACCCCGGAAGTCGAACCCGGGCGCATTCTGGGCCACGAAGGAATTGGCCGCATCACCGAAGTCGGGTCGAACGTGACAAATCTCAAGGTCGGTGATCGGGTCATCCTCTCCTGCGTGAGCTCCTGCGGGCATTGCTCCTACTGCCGCACCGGCATGTACGCCCACTGCATGGATCCCGAAGGCATGCCCGGCGTCGGCTGGATTTTCGGCTACATGATTGACGGCACCCAGGCCGAATACGTGCGCGTGCCGTTCGCGGAAAACTCCGTATACAAGATTCCGGAAGGTGTGAGCGATGCGGAGGGTATTCTGCTTTCCGATATCCTCCCCACCGGTTTCGAAATCGGGGTGCAGAACGGCAAAGTCAAGCCGGGCGACGTCGTCGCGGTGGTCGGCTCGGGTCCCGTGGGTCTGGCCGCGGTGATGACGGCGCGCCTGTACGGGCCGGCCAAGGTCATCGCCATTGACCTGGATGATAAGCGCCTGGATCGCGCCCGTGATTTCGGCGCCACCCACACGGTCAATAACAGCTCCTCCGATTGGAAGGAGCAGGTTATGGCCCTCACCGATGGTTTAGGGGTCGACGTCGCCATCGAAGCGGTGGGCGTGCCGGCCACCTTCGATACCTGCCTCCAGATCGTGCGCCCGGGTGGGCACGTGGCAAATGTGGGCGTGCACGGTAAGCCGGTTGACCTGCCTATCGACAAGCTGTGGATCGCCAATATCAATATTTCTATGGGTCTGGTGTCCACCAATACCCTGGAAATGCTGCTCAAGCTGGTGGCCGCTAAGAAGCTGCCCGCCGATAAGTTCGTCACCCACGAGTTTGCCTTCGAGGACATCCTGGAAGCCTACGAGGCTTTCGCCCACGCTGCGGATACCAACGCCCTCAAGGTTCTCATCCACTAAAGTAACTGGCCACCCATGTGACCTGTCCCCTCGTATAACCAGAACTGTCCTCGGGTTCCTAACAGCCTTCCCTCGTTTAGTAGCCCGAGGACGCATCCCCTACGGCCGGGCGCTCCCGTAAGCGCCCGGCCGTAGGTCCGCGGTGGCGCCCGAGGAGCTGCTCCGCCCCGCTCAGAAGCGCGAGCCCGGCCAGGTCATTGGGCTGATAGGGGATGGAGAGAAGCCCACCATCCAAGGCGCGGTCGGTTAGGAAACTAGTGGAGGAAGCGGTGGCCTCCGGATGGTGCAGATCCCATACCAGCAGGCCAGCGAGGAGAGCCGCTGCGGTATCCGCGGCGAGGGGCGGGTATCCCAGCCGCTCCAGGCCGGCGTACCCAGCACGCAGCGGCTGGGAAATGAGCACCGATTCGGTGCGGGACATCGGGGCAATAGTGTAGGAAATAGTGCGGCCGGCTTCCCGCTCCACGGTGGCACGCCACCGTCCGATGCGTTTCGCGGCCGCGTAATTGGGGCCCTGGATATCTTGGAGCAGATTGACGACGCCGCCCTCGCGGGCGGGCCGCGCCCCGGAAAGTTTCGCCCAGCTGCGGATCGCCGTGCGGGAAACCACCCCGCCGGGGAGCTCAGCGGCGCCAGCCGCTGCGTCGTCGTTCCCCGGAATCGGGTAGGCATCCGTGGGCGAACCGTACCAGGCGAACGCAGCGTTACTTTCCTCCCCTACCATGCGCAGCACGGCGTCCGCTCCCGCTTCCACCAACAGGAATTTATATCCGGGCGCGTAAAGGGTATCCACCACCACAAGGTCACCGGGCAGCGAGAGGAGCCAACCGGCCACCGCGTCCGGGGCTGCGGTCACGTCACCGAAACCCGCGGGCGCAATATGGAGATCACCGGCAGCTTCCAACGCCCGGGCTCGCAAGGTGCGCATGCGCCGCGACTCGCTGCGCCCCACTCCCGCCACCTGCGCTCCGGTGGCCAGCAGCGTAGGCGCGGGAGACAGCTCCGCACCGGCCCCCAGGACGGCCACGGTGCGCCCCTCCAAGCGCATCATCTCCGGGTGTTGCACCACCTCGGTGAGCGCGGCGAGCACCCCGGGCTGCACCCGCCCCTGTTCTTCCCAGCGGGCCAGGTGGTCAAGGAGCTCCGTGCCGCTCAGGTACACATAGTCGCCGCGAGCATCCCGACGGGTCGCACCGCGCCAGCGCTCGGGAATCTCCCGGCCCCGAAAAGGAACCGTGAAGGGGCAGGGCACCGTGGTACCCCGGACGATTTCACCCCGGGGTGCCCCACCGCGCGGGCGCAGCTTGGCAAGCGGCGTACCGTCATGCAAGGTGAGCGTATGGTGCACGAAGTCCAACCCGGCCCGCGCCGCATCCGCCCCGCGGGCCGGATCGTCGAGGCGGGTCAGCTGCGCGTAAGGCTCCCGGTAGGTACGGCGCCAAGGAATAGCATCCTCAAGGGACGTGGCAAGCGCGGCGTCCCCGGCCGCGAAAACCTCGACCATGCCCCGCGAAACCGCGGTGCTGGAGGGTTTCCCATCCCGAATGGGGAGCACGATACCTCCCTGCGCCTCATGTAATTCCGCACTGGTGTAGCGCAGATGGACGAGGTCGCGCCCCGTGCGTTCCTCCACAACGGCGACGGCGTCTTCCTCCCCCACGGCGCGCAGCACCACCTTTTGGGGCAGTACCAGGGGCGCACGGAAGGTAACTTCCCCGCGGCCCGGTGCATCCCCGCGCAGACCAAGCTGGCCGCAGGCCCAGGCGTCGGTAGCGGCACCGTGCAGCACCGCCCCGCTAAAGCCGAAGAGGCGGGCGGTTGCTCCGGAGAGGTGAATCGGGTTGATATCTCCGGTCAGGCGGGCCCAATGGCGCGCATCCGCGGCAGTGAAGCGCCGTTCCGCCAGCGCGTGGGGACTGGCGTAGCGCAGATGCCCGGCCTCATCCACCCCGAATTCGGTGCGGAAATCGAGATCAGCGCCCCCGAGCTGCGGTTCTTCTCCGGTCACGCGCACGGGGCTCCCGGTGCTGCCCCGGTCCAGGTAACGGGCGATTTCTCGGTAACACACTGCGCCGTCGTACGAAATATCCGCCGCGAGGCGCAGCGCCGTACCTTTTTCATCACGCTCAAAACTGGCAACCCACGCCCGCACCGTAAGCGGGCGCCCGAAAGGAACGGGGCTGAGAATCTCCCACCGCAGGTCGGTTATAACGGCACCGGTGGCGACCAGGGGCAGGCGGGTATCGGCAAGAATATCGAGAGTGGGACCCAGGCATAGTTGGTGCAGCAGAGCGGCCGGGGCATGCCCGCCCACTCCCCCGCCGGCAAAGCGGGCGATACCTTCCCCCACGGCGCGCTCGGCAACCGCGTGGACCTTCACCCGCGGCAGCTCGTCAGCACGAGGAACGGCGCGGCGGCTGAGTTTTTGGCGGGCCGCGGCGGCAAGGATAGCGGCGTAGCGACGGGCTTGCATGGGAACCCCTTTCGTCGGTGTCCCTTCCATTTTAGGAAAAGAGCCGCCCCGCTGCCGGCAGCGCGCTCGCGGCCAAGCGTGCAGCACCGTCGCCCCGTCGCCCCGTTGCCCCGTTGCGCCGTTGCACCGTTGGGTAAATAGACAGAAATGGTTGCTAATACCCAGACTTTCCCTCGCTATACCAACACAAAGTCCGGGTCGTTGAGCTTTCCGGCCTCAATAGCCTTGCATACTTGACAAACACCGGGAGAGTGAAAA
>NZ_QDIE01000006.1 GCF_003957255.1 Actinotignum sanguinis | reverse complement strand
TTTTCACTCTCCCGGTGTTTGTCAAGTATGCAAGGCTATTGAGGCCGGAAAGCTCAACGACCCGGACTTTGTGTTGGTATAGCGAGGGAAAGTCTGGGTATTAGCAACCATTTCTGTCTATTTACCCGAATCGCGTGCCTTTCGGGGTATTCTAGGGCCATGGCTACGAATCCGCGCGCTGCGCTTGACCGTCTCATCGGTGCTTTCGAGGATTTCCACCAGGCGGCTACTACCGCTGATGACCCGGAAGCTCCGGCGGTGCTGGAAGCCGCCGATAAGCTGGCGGATGCTTACACCATTTACGATGACGTCATCTTCACGAATTTTGATGTCGAAACACCGCTGGATGTCTTCGATAGCGATAGCGAAGATTTTTACGAGGATGACGATTCCGAGGATTACCTCTACGACACCGATGATTACGACGATCTGGACGACGATGATGACGATTCAGACGATGATTACGATGACGATGATGAGGATTACCCCGGTCTCGATGACGAAGAAGACGACGACGCCCCCGCATCCCGTTCCTAAGAAATATCGTTGAGCGCCTCGATCACCAGATCGGGAAGTTCTTCACCACCCGCAAGGGTTCCTCCCAGCAGGCTTGTTAATTGACTGGCGGTACGTGCGCCCACCAGCGCCGCGCTTACGGGGGTGGATAGGAGCCAGCCCAGCGCAACCTCAGCGGGATTCCAGTTCAAGCCGTCAGCGGCTTTCGCCACTGCCTCCACGATCCGGCGCGGTCCTTCGCTCAAATAGGGGGCCACAAAAGCAGCCAGGTGATCGGAGGCAGCCCGCGAGGTGGCGGGAATAGAATGCCGGTATTTCCCGGTGAGCACCCCGCGGCCGAGGGCTGACGTGGCGAGCACCCCGATCCCCATAGCTTCACACATGGGAAGCGTGGATTTTTCTACACTGCGCTCCACCAGCGAGTATTCTTCTTCCGCCACGGTCAGCGGAGGCAGATGGCGTTCCCGCAGCATAGTTTGCATAGCCGCCACTCGCCAGGGTTCATATCCCGATACTCCGATGTAGCGTGCTTTGCCGCGGGTCACCAGCCCGGCCAGGGCTAGTGCGGTTTCCTCATCCGGGGTCACGCCATCGGGGCCACCGGCTACGGCGATATCTACGGTCTCGATAGCGAGCCGGGAGAGCGAGGCAGCGAGGGAACGTTCAATACCGGCTCGCGACACGCTATAGCTCGGACCGCTCGGATTATCGAGGAAACCTACGCGGGTGCAGATGGTGAGCGGGGAGCGAGCGGCGTCGTCGCCAAAAAAAGAGCCGAGCAAGGAGCCGAGCAGTGCTTCTGCCGCGCCATCACCGAAAGCCGGTGAGGTATCTACGAGGGTGCCGCCCGCGTCGAGGAAAGCGCGCAACTGCCCGCGGGCCTCCTCCTCATCGGTATCGCGACCCCACGTGAGCGTTCCCAAGCCGAGAGCGGATACAAGAAGCCCGCTGGCACCAACCGCACGATAATCCATAGCTCCACTCTAAACCACTGTGTCAGCCGGACACCTCAACGCGCGCGCACGCCCCGCCCGCTATGCTTAGGCCCCGTGGGTTATCTAGAAGCAGCCATTCTTGGCTTTGTGCAAGCGCTAACGGAATTCTTGCCGATTTCTTCCTCGGCGCACATCCGGATTGTCGGTGATCTTTTCGGGTGGGGAGATCCGGGTGCGGCGTTCACCGCAATTATTCAACTGGGCACCGAAGCCGCGGTACTCTGCTATTTCTGGAAAGATATCGTGCGCATTATCCGGAAGTGGTTGTGTTCGTGGACCGGGCGGGTGGCGCGCACGGACGCGGATGTACGCATGGGCTGGGTGGTCATTATCGGCACGCTTCCCATTGGCATTCTCGGCCTTCTTTTCGCGGACACGATTGAAACATCGCTGCGCAATCTTTATATCACCGCGGCTGTGCTGGCGCTGTTCGCGATTTTCCTCGGGCTGGCGGATCGCTGGGCCAGCCAGCGCAAAGAGCTGCGCGATATGAGCTACCGCGACGGCTTGCTTCTCGGTTTCGGGCAGGCTCTCGCGCTTATTCCGGGGGTGTCTCGTTCGGGTGGAACGATTACCACCGGCCTGCTCCTCGGCTACACGCGCGAAGCCGCCGCGCGGGTATCTTTCCTTATGGCGGTGCCCGCGGTGCTGCTCTCCGGTTTCTACCAGCTGGTCAAATACGCCGGAGACGCCTCGATTCCGGCCGGGCCCACGATTCTTGCCACGGTGATTTCTTTCGTTCTGGGGTACGCGGTGATCGTGTGGTTCTTGCGTTTGGTCTCCACGCGTTCGTACCTGCCCTTCGTGATCTACCGTCTTGGATTGGCTCTACTCGTGGTGGTGCTCTTGGGCACCGGTACGCTCTCTGTTTTTTAACGACGACGCCGCGATGGCTCGCCTTGCACCGGTGTTCTCTGAGAGCTAGCGGCGTACTGGGTAAACTGTGCTTGAGTTCCTCACGCGGAGGACTCGCGACGTAGGAGACTAACGGATAACCAGATGGAGACTTGGACACGCCCGGAGGTACCACCACTGGGATTCACCCCGGACCTCAACCTTTACGATTCCGATAATGAGGAAATCTGCCGGGTAGAAACTCGGCAACCTACCCTCTATACCTGCGGTATCACGCCCTACGATGCCACTCACCTGGGGCACGCTTTTACCTATGTGAGCGCCGATACCTTGGTGCGGTACTGGATGGCGGCTGGCCTTCCGGTTCGCTACGCCCAAAACATTACGGATATTGACGATCCGCTTTTCGAACGCGCCGAGCAAACGCGGGTGGATTGGCGCGAACTTGCCGATTCTCAAATAGCGCTTTTCCGTTCCGATATGGATGCGCTGCGAGTTGTCCCGCCCGGGAAGTGGATTGCGGTCTCCGAGATTTTGGACGAGCTGGAGGCGGTTGTGCGCGATTTTGAGGCTCGCGGTCTTACCTACCGTTTGCCCAATGGGGACGGCTCGGAAGATATCTATGTTGACCTCACCCGTGACCCGAGTTTCGCTGCCGCGCCGGTATTTGAGTATTTGGATCTCGAGCAGATTTTTGACGAGCACGGTGGGGATTCCACCCGGCCGGGTAAACGCCGCACCCTTGACCCGCTGGTGTGGAAGGGCGTGCGCGGTAATAATTTCCGACCCACGGGGGAGAAACCCGGATTCTGGCGGCCGGGCTGGCACGTGGAATGCGCGCTGATTGCCCGCACCTACCTGGGGGAACATATCACCGTGCAGGCCGGTGGGCGCGATTTGCTGTTCCCGCACCACGAAATGAGCGAGAGCCATCTGCGAGAGATGACCGATGATCGCGGCCGGGTAGATATCCACTTCCATGTGGGTATGGTGGCCTACCAGGGCGAAAAAATGTCCAAGTCGCTGGGTAACCTGGTGCGGGTTTCGGAGCTGATCGCGGCAGGCGCGCACCCGAGTGCTATTCGCCTGGTTCTTTTGGCCAATCATTACCGCTCCGATTGGGAATATGAGGCGAGTGCGCTCCGGCGTGCCGAAGCCCGCCTGGAATGCTGGCAGCAGGCAGCCCGCAGTGCGCTCGCAAAGCCCGCGGCCGCTGCGAGCGCACCCGAAACTTCCGCTGCGCCAGCCGTGGCACCCGCGGAGTTAGCTCCAACGTGCCGGGCACTTATTGACGCTATTTCCGATGATCTGGATACTCCGCAGGCACTGCGCATCCTGGATGACTGGGCGGCAGCCGGGGCACCCGATACGGAACAGGTGGCCCGCGCCGTTGATGCACTCCTGGGGATTCGGCTTCTTACCCACTAACCGCAGAACAGGGGCCAGGTGTTTGAGGCACCACACCTGAGGCAGATGGCTCAGGCCTGGTGCCCGAGGGCGGGCCTGGTGCCCGAGGGCAGCACGGGCGATGCGGCACTGCGTTAACTATGTGCGGTGCGCATCTGCTCCACCCCCTCACTGCTGAGCTGCGGGGGAGTGCCGCCGAAGGCCGGGCAGATCTGCTGGAAATAGCACCAATCGCACAGCCGGGAGGTGCGCGGTTCGAATTCCCCCGAATCCAGGCGCGCGGCGATGGCCCGCCAGGTTTCTTCCAAATCCATGGCGATACGCCGGGTATCTTCCGGAAGCGGATCATAGGTGAGGGTGCGCCCATCTTTGAGGTAGACAAGTTGGGTGCGAGCCGGGCGCTGCCCTTCCGTCAGCTCTAAAAGCAGCGCATAAAAGCGCATCTGGTACAGCGCTTCGTTCTGGTAGCGCGGGTGTGGTGACTTCCCCGTTTTGTAGTCAACCACGCGCAAGGCTCCATCGGGTGCCGCGTCAATTCGATCCACGATTCCGCGCAGCGCTAAACCGGACGGCAGGCGGGCATTGATGAACTTCTCCCGATCCCGCGGCGCCAAAAAACGCGGATTCTCCATATGGAAATAGTTACTAATAAGAGCGCGGGCCTGCTCCAGCCATTGCGAGAGTGCATCCGCGGATTCGAAAAGATCGGCATCTTGAGGGGACTTTTCCAGGTGGGCTTCCCAGCGCGGCAGCAGGAGGGACTGGGCATATTCCTCGGTGCGTTCGTGCTGCGGTGCGGCGTATAGGTACTCCAAAACAGAATGCACGAGAGTGCCGCGTAGCGCGGCGAGGGAAGGTGCTTCGGGAAGGTGATCGACGCTCCGGAAACGGAAGAGTAGCGGGCACTGCTTGAAATCTTTGGCACGTGATGGTGATAGTGCGGCGTGACGAGTCATGATTCCACTTTAACAACTCGCTGCGACAGAAAAATCTGTCGCACGGACAAACTACACTGGAGGAATGACACTACGACGAGGCCCCTTCCGCCCCGGTGAACGCGTGCAACTCACCGATCCTAAAGGGCGGCATTACACCATCAACCTCACGGTTGATGGCTATTTCCAGTCCACGCGCGGTTCCTTCCGCCACAGCGAACTTATTGGACAAGAGGAAGGTAGCCTCATCACCACCCCGGAGGGCCGCGAATTCCTTGCCCTGCGCCCGCTCCTGAGCGATTACGTGCTCTCCATGCCCCGAGGTGCCACCATTGTGTACCCGAAAGATGCGGCGCAAATCATCCACGCTGCGGATATCTATCCGGGGGCGCGAGTTTTTGAAGCCGGGGTGGGCTCCGGCGCGCTCTCCATTTCGCTGCTCCAGGCGGTCGGCACCGAAGGTTTTCTTCTGAGCGCGGAACGCCGCCCGGAATTCGCGGAGATAGCGCAGGCCAATCTGGTGTCCTGGTGGGGGAAGCACCCGGATAACTGGCGGGTGGAATGCGGGGAGGCCGCTGATATTTTGGCTGCTCACCCGGCAGGTTTTGATCGCGTTATCCTCGATATGCTCGCTCCTTGGGAAATCATTCCGGCGGCCGCGCAGGCTCTGGTGCCCGGCGGGGTTTTCCTCGCCTACGTTGCAACGACGACGCAGCTTTCCCGCTGCGCCGAAGATCTCAAAGCCACGGGACTTTTCACCGGCCCCGAGGCTAGTGAAACTCTGGTGCGTACCTGGCATTTAGAGGGACTCGCGGTGCGTCCCGATCACCGGATGGTCGCGCATACCGGCTTCCTCATTTTGGCGCGTCGGCTAGCCGGGCCCACCCGGCTAACTCCGGCATCCCGCCCGGCCAAGGGCGCCTACGCCGAACCTATGCCCTGGGAAAATAGCGAAGCTGCACCACTTCAAGAACGCCCGATTGCAGAAAAGAAACTGCGTAAAGTCCGCCGTGACCTGGCACACCGAGCCGACGTAGAAGAAAGCGGGGTATCTACCCCGGGGGAACATTCTCGCCAGATAGCTGAGAAAATCGCGGCGGAAATCGCCGTCCGCGAAGCCGAAAAACAGCGGCAAGTAGAGGAACTCCGGCACGCGGAAACACAAGGGCAGGTGGAGGAATCCCGCCAGGTAGAGGACTAGTGGCCTAGCTTCGGGAGCGCCGGGGATGCTATATCCCGGGGTGGGCGGTAAGGTTGGCCTGTCCTAGAATAAAGGGACGATCAGAAAGGAAGCCATGAGCACATCGGAGTCGAGCGCGGCTCTTGCCGAAATCGCGTCCTTGCGTGAGAAAAATGAACGGCTTTCCACCTCGCTGGTCGCCGCCCGCAAACGGATCCAGGAATTGGGGGAGAAACTCGATTCCCTTTCCCGGCCGCCGGCTACTTTCGCCACCTTTATTCGCGGGCATTCTTCTGATCATTCCATTGATGCCCTCGTGGGCGGCCGAAAAATGAATGTGGCTGTGTCCCCGTATGTCGCCTTGGAACAATTACGCCCCGGCCAAGAAGTACGCCTGAATGAAGAACTCGTGGTGGTCGGCATCGGCGGCTACGAAAATACCGGGCAACTTGTGGCCGTGGAGCTTGTCCTGGATCCCCAGCGGGTGCTCGTGCGAGTGCACGCGGATGAAACAAAGGTGCTGCGCATCGGCGGGAAGCTCTCAGCCGCTAGCCTGCGGGTGGGAGATACCTGCATGGCGGATCTGAAAACCGGGTTCCTGGTCGAAAAAGTGGAACGGCCGGATGTCGAACACCTCTTACTCGAAGAGGTGCCGGATGTTTCCTACGCGGATATTGGCGGTCTGGATACCCAGATTGAGGAAATCCGTGACAGTATCGAATTACCCTTCCAGCAACCCGAACTCTACCGAGAGCACGGCCTGCGCCCACCCAAGGGAATTTTGCTCTACGGGCCTCCGGGAACCGGGAAAACAATGATCGCGAAAGCGGTGGCCACCTCTCTCGCGGAGAATGCTGCGCGCGCCCAGGGGGTAGCCAAGGCATCCTCGTACTTCCTCAATATCAAGGGCCCGCAGCTTCTCGATAAATACGTGGGGGAAACCGAACGCCAGATCCGCGAAATCTTTTCGCGGGCCCGGGACCGGGCCTCCTCGGGTATTCCCGTTGTTATTTTCTTCGACGAAATGGAAGCCCTCTTCCGCACCCGCGGCTCAGGGGTTTCTTCCGATGTGGAAACAACCGTGGTGCCCCAACTTCTTGCCGAAATTGACGGGGTGGAACAACTTTCTAACGTCATTGTTATCGGCGCCTCCAACCGGGAAGATATGATCGACCCGGCTATCTTGCGGCCCGGCCGACTCGACGTGAAAATTCGGGTAGAACGCCCCGATTACGCGGGAAGCGTGGATATTCTCTCCAAGTACCTCACTCCGGATCTGCCCTACGCTCCGGCTGATATCGAAGCCTACGGTGGCGGGGCCGGCGCCGCTGCCCATCTGGCCCGCCTCATCGCGGATAGCGTTTTCGAGGCATCCCCGGAGAATCGATTTGTTGATGTCACCTACGCCTCGGGGCGGAAAGAAACTCTTTACCTTGCCGATTTTGTATCTGGGGCGCTGCTGGCAGGCATTGTTGATCGCGCGAAAAAGGCAGCTATCAAAACATATTTGACGAGCGGTGCGCGCGGCATTACCGCGGAACACGCCGTGGCCGCGGTCCACGCTGAAGCGCGTGATAGCTCGGAACTGGATCAGATCTCCAACCCGGATGAATGGGCCAAAGTCAACGGTAAAAACCGCGGGGAGCGAATCGTGGCGGTGCGGCCGCGCCAGGTTGATCCGGCATGCCAGGCCGACGCAAGTGCGCAGCCCGCGCCGAATACAACGGGGAAGGAGTCACGGTGACAGCACGTCGAGTCATCGGCCTGGAAACAGAATTTGGGATTATGGAACCCGCTGCGCCGCGGGCAAATCCCGTGGTGCTCTCGGCCGATTTTGTAGAAAGCTACGGGCATGGCGGGGAAGGAGCCGGCGCGCATGGCCCGGTGGCCTGGGACTACACCGGGGAAGACCCCCTCAATGACGCGCGCGGTTTCCGGATGAGCCGGGAGGAGGCGGATCCCTCTCAACTCACCGATGACCCCGAACATCCCGCCCCGCCAGCTGGCGTCGTCGTCGTACCTAGTACGGAAGATGACGCAGAGCTGCGCCGCCCGCGCGCCGCCAACGCGGTCCTCACCAACGGCGGACGCTTCTACGTTGATCATGCCCACCCGGAATATTCGGCGCCGGAAACCGCAACTCCACGGCAAGCGGTGCTTTGGGACCGCGCGGGTGAACTCATCGCGCGGCGCGGCATGGAATTGTTGCGCGAGCGCGGACGAGAATTTGCGATCTATAAAAACAATGTGGACGGAAAAGGCGCGGCCTACGGTTCCCACGAAAACTACCTGGTGGATCGGGCCCTACCTTTTACGGAGATCATCCGCTACCTCATTCCATTTTTCGTGACCCGGCCGATTCTGTGCGGCACCGGGCGCGTGGGGCTCGGCCCGCGCTCCGAACAACCCGGATTCCAAATCTCGCAACGCGCTGACTACGTGGAAAATGACGTCGGGCTGGAAACTACTTTCAACCGGCCCATTATCAATACCCGCGATGAACCCCACGCGGCCGCGCAGCGGTTCCGGCGCCTGCACGTCATCGGGGGAGATGCCAACCAATTCGACGTGTCTATCCTGCTCAAGGTCGGAACCACCTCGCTGGTGCTGTGGATGCTAGAACAGGATGCGGTGCCGCTCGGGCTGGAATCCGTGATCATGGACAATCCCGTACCCCTCACGTGGACGGTATCCCAGGATCCCACCCTCTCCACCAAACTCGAAGTACACGAAGGCGAACCGCGCACCGCCCTGGAGATTCAGCAGATCTACCTCGATGCGGTGCGCGATGCGCTGGCCGAATACGGTGAGGTAGACCCGGATACCGCCGAGATTCTCGAACGCTGGCAAAACATCCTTGACCTGCTCTCCCGTGATATTTTTTCCGCCGCACCCCAGGTGGAATGGGTAGCGAAATACCAGATCCTCAACGAATTACGCGAACGCGGTGGGGGAAGCTGGGATTCGGATAAGCTGCGTGCCCTCGATGTCCAATGGCACGACCTGCGCCCCGAGCGCTCCATCGTAGCGAAGCTCCGGGCCGCGGGCCGGGTGGAGGAGCTGTTCTCGGAGGCGGAGATCGCCCACGCTGCCCGGCAGGCCCCGGGCTCCACCCGCGCGTATCTCCGCGGGCAGCTCATCTCCCGTTTTTCCGATCACGTGGCTGCGGCCAGCTGGTCGAGCGTGCTGCTACGCGATAGCACCGGCCAGCTTCATCGCCTCAACTTGCCCAATCCGAACGCCGCGAACGAAGCCGCACTGGGAGCTACCCTGACCGCCGCACACACGATAGACGACGTTATAGCCGCGCTCACCGCGGCGGGTTCCTAGGCGAAGTCGCGCCACCGCGCCCGGCCCGGCACCCTGCCCCGGGCGCGCACTCGGCCCGCAGCACCCGGCCACCCGTGCGCATATCACTACCAGAGAAGAGGAAGGAAGAAATGTCCAGTCAAGAATTCCTGCAGCCCCAACGCCGCCAGGAAGAACACACCGAAGTGGAGGCCCCGCAGGCACAGAACCAAGATTTTGGTATTGATGCGCTGCTCGACGATATCGACGCCGTGCTGGAAAGCAATGCGTCCTCCTTCGTGCAAGGATTCGTGCAGAAAGGCGGACAGTGATACCCCGTCGCGTTATGGGCATTGAGACCGAGTACGGGATCACCTGCGCGGCGCAGCGCGGTACACGCCCACCGCTGGACGCCGAAGAATCCGCACAGCGACTCTTCGCGCCGGTAGTTGCCGTGCATCGGTCCACGAACACTTTTCTAGAAAACGGGTCACGTCTCTACCTGGACGTGGGTGCACACCCGGAATATGCCACGGCCGAATGTGACAACATTGACGATCTCCTCGCGCATGACCGCGCCGGCGAACTCATTTTTGCGCGGCTCGCGAAACGCGCCAATGAAAAACTACAGGACGACGGCGTACCTGGGGCCATCCACCTCCTGAAAAACAATGTTGATTCAGAGGGGCATTCTTTCGGCTGCCACGAAAACTACATGGTGCACCGGCGCCCTGACTATCGCCAGCGCATTGCTCGGCTCATCCCCTTCTTTGTGACCAGGCAGATCGTAGCGGGAGCCGGTAGCCTGCACCGCGGGGAAGACGGGCAGGTTCGCTATGAGTTCTCCCAGCGCTCCCACCAAATGTGGGAGGCTATCTCTTCGGCGTCCACGCGGTCTCGACCCATGATCAACACCCGCGATGAACCCCACGCTGATGCGGAACTCTATCGGCGCATGCACGTCATCGTGGGGGATTCCAATATCTCCCAGGCAACAACCGGCCTCAAAGTTGCGGCCACCGAAGCTCTCCTCACCCTCGTGGAAGAAGGAGCTATCCTTCCGGACCTGGAGCTCGCTGACCCCATGCACGCCATCCGGATCACGGGCGCGGACCTATCGGGGCGCGCGAATCTGGAACTGGCCAGCGGCGGATTGACCGATCCGATTTCGGTACAGCAGCGGATGTACGAAGCCGCGCTGAACCACCTGGATCGGAAAGGATACCTGGCGGAGCTCGACCCCACCCGGCGCTATCTCCTCGAGCTGTGGGAGCGCGCCATTGACGCGGTGGAACGCCGTGATCCGAGCGCTATTGCCACCGAAATCGACTGGGCTGCCAAACTCGCCCTCCTCACCCGCTACCGGGAACGCACCGGGGCGAAACTCTGCGATACCCGCGTGGCACGCCTGGATTTGGCATATCACGACATCACCGCAGGAGGCCTGCGCGACCGGATGGAAGAATCCGGGCTCCTGCGCCGGGTTATCGCGCCCGCACGCGCCACCGCAGCGATAACGACCCCGCCGCAAACCACCCGGGCCGCACTGCGGGGGCGTTTCCTGGCCGCGGCCCGGCAAGCCCGGCGCGATGTGGCGGTGGACTGGTCCACCCTGCGCCTCATGGAGGCCAATGGGAATTCCAGTGCGGTCCTCAACGACCCACTCGCCACTGAAAACCCCGAGGTCGAGGCGCTTATCGAGGAGATCACCGCGTGAACTACCCCGTGCGATACCGAGCTATCTTGGCGGGCCTAGCGGTGGCCGCTACCGCGCTAGCGGGCTGTAGCGGCCACCGCGAGCCCGGCACCCCCGGAAGCGTGGATGTTACAGGTGCTTTCGGAGCTCCCGTGACCATCTCCGTGAGTGGAAATCTCCATGTTGACGGAGTGCGCCAGGATGTCCTCATCCCGGGAGACGGGGTGGAACTGGCCGAAGGCAGCCCGGTCCTCGCCCGCATTACCTCCTTCGACTCGCGTACCGAAGCTCCGGTTGAAGGCTTTGCCACCGGCGGGATCACCCTCGCCACCGTGAGCCAAGCCGGAGTGGGGGAGCTTGCCCCCTACATCAGCGGGCAGCGGGAAGGCAGCCGCCTGCTCATCCAGCGAGAAGAATTAGTTGCCGGAGATCCCGGTGCGATAGAAATCGTCATTGTCGATATTCTCTACACAAATGCACGCGGGGAGTCAGCGCCTCCACCGGTCACGCCGCCGGCCGGAATGCCGGGGCTAGCAAGCGGCGAAGGAGTGGCACCCGTGCTGACCGGGGGTGGCGGGCCCATTCCGGAATTCGCGGTGGTGCCGCTCGTGCTCGGGCGCGGTGAGCAGGTAGCCGCCTCGGACGAACTTGTGCTCAACTACTTCCTTGTGGATCCGAATGGGCAAACGGTTGATTCCAGCTGGACATCGGGGCCGGTGCGCGCGGCGATGGGCGATCTCATGGATGGAATGCGCAAAGGTTTGGTTGATCAGCGGGTAGGTTCGCGTGTCATGATTCTTATTCCAGCCAGCCAAGCCCGCGGAGATACCGACCTCGTTGCCATTGTTGATATTTTGGCCACGGGCCGGGCCCTCACCCAGATTCGTGCCGGGGCTGCCTAAGAGCCGCGTATCTGCACATGTAACTGTCCCGCATCCCAGCGCACCACCGCGTGTGCCAGGGCCGGGGCATCTCTTGTTGTGAGCAACGCACGCTCCTGAGCGGCCCACATATCCCACCAGCCACTCGGATCACCCTCGCGCTCCCGCACCCGAGCCAGCCGGAGAGAATCCTCACATTCCATCCAGATTGTGGCCGTGCATAGCGGGGCACAGGCAGCGGAAGCCGCCCCGCAACCTTCCAGCAGCAGCACCTCGGTGAGCTGATCAGCCGGCACCGTTACCGGAGCATCGTAGCAGCTCATATACCAATTCCATGGTGTCACCCGCACGCTTTCCCCACTCAGAAAAGGCCCCAGAATCTCCCGGGCTACCCGCTCCACGCCACGGGCCAAGCCGTCCCATCCGGGTACGAAACGTTCCACCTCAAGAATCTCGACCGCCAGCCCGCTCTCCCGTAGTCGCGCCGCGAGGGCCCGCGATAGCTGGGTTTTCCCCGCCCCGCTGCGTCCGTCAATGGCGTAGATCCGTCTACCGTTCCCGCGAATCACCAGGGCTGCAAGGAGATCCAGGCCGTCCGCACCATCTTTCATTGCTCCCGCCTATTCCTGCGTCATTTTTTGTCATCCCGTGCGGGTACTCTATGTCATAACCGGCACGCGGAGCGAAGCTCACCGAGAGCGGGAGGCACAGTGGCATGGTTTATTGATGAGGTAGCACAGCGGGTGCGGGCCGCCGCTCGGCAGGTCCCGGACCAGGAGCGCGATGCGCTGCGGCGCGCCGTCCAGGCAGCTCCTGCACCGCGCGAGTTCTACCGTGCGCTCACGCCCAGTCCGCAGCGTCCCATCGGTGTCATCGGGGAAATCCGCAGCCTGGACGGAAACCCTGCCCCCGCCCCGGAATATATCGAAGCCTTTACGGAAGCATTGAGCGGCGGGGGAGCGGCTGCTATCTCCGTGACCGCACCGGTTATCCCCGGAGGGCTTGGCCTGCCGGCGCTGCGCCGCGCCCGCGCCATCGGAGTGGGCCCGCTTCTCTACCGCGATGTCACTGTCTCCGCCGTGCAGCTTTTGCGGGCGCGCGCGGCGGGCGCGGATGCTGTGTCGCTTACCCCGCGCATCCTCTCCGATGTGGAACTCGAGGCACTGGTGGAACGCGCGCGATCCCTCGGCATGGAACCCTGCCTGGAAGTGGAATCCGAAAGTGACATAACTCGCGCGATTGGCTGCGCGGCGCGCGTCGTCGTCGCAGATTCGCGTTCCGTCACAGATTATCCGCAACTTTTCGAGCAGTTGCCCTACACCTGCGTACGGGTGGTGCGACGCGGGGTGCGTAGTCCCCGAGATGTTTTCACCGCGGCGCGGCACGGCGCGGGGTGCGTTATCGTAGGGCGGGCCCTCCTCGAAACCGATGATCCGGTCGGGCTTGTGGCTCGCATGGCAACCGCGGGGCGGCATCCGGCCGCGCTGCTCATGGCCGAACGCATCGCGCACGTGAGCGACCATGCCGTTGGCGTGACCGAAGATACCGCCCAGGCACCCGGGCTCGGGCATCCGCCCCATGCCCCCGCACAAGAAGGGACACGATGATACCAACAGCTATTCCGGCTCCCGAGCACTCCGAATGGGTGCTTTTCGAGACCTCCGCATTTTCCCTCTCTATCAAGTTCTACGCGATTGCTATTGTCATCGGGATTATCGTCGCGTATGCCCTGACGGAACGGCGCTACGTTGCGAAGGGCGCGACCCGCGACGTCACGCTTTCCATCGCGCTATGGGCGGTTATTTTCGGGATTATCGGCGGGCGGCTCTACCACGTGATCACTGATTACCAGCTGTATTTCGGCCCAGGCCGTGATCCGTGGCGAGTCTTTGACCTGCGCGGCGGCGGCCTGGGCATCTGGGGTGCAGTTGCGCTGGGCGGCGTAGGTGCCTGGATCGGGTGCCGCCGCAACGGCGCCCGGCTCCTGCCTTTCGCGGATGCTCTTGCCCCGGGGCTTCTCATCGCCCAGGCCATCGGCCGCCTGGGTAACTACTTCAACCAAGAACTTTTTGGCGGCCCCACCGCACTACCGTGGGGTTTGGAAGTCGACGCCGCACACCGCCCGGCCGGTTTCCCACCCGACCAGCTCTTCCACCCCACCTTCCTCTATGAATCCCTGTGGTGCCTAGGTGGCGCCGTCGTACTCCTTCTCCTGGAAAAACGCTTCCACCTCGTGGCCGGGCAGCTTTTTGCCGCATATGTTATCGCTTACACTCTCGGCAGAGTGTGGATTGAAAACCTGCGTATCGACCCGGCACACCTCGTTGCTGGTCTGCGTCTCAATGTTTGGACATCGCTTCTCGTTTTGCTCGGCGGGATCATCGCGCTCTTTATCCTGCGACGCGCCTACCTGCGTGATTCTTCTCGCGATCACGTGTGGTTGCGGGCCCGCCCCGAGCCGGAAACTGAGGGAACTGGCATGTCGCAGAACGACGCCGCCGCTGCCGGCGCGGCCGCCGTCGTGCCCGAAAAAATGGAGACTCCCGGGGCCGCACGCGATAGTGATGCTGCTGCCGTGGCAAGCGAATCCGACGAGGGCGTGGGTAACCGCTCAGTGAACGGGTGACGCCGCTGCGCGAGCCGTGCGCTAGCGTAAAGATGAGCTCCGCTAGCGGGGCTTATAACGGTGCATATTTACCAGGACGAGTGCCTTGAGTCCCGATGGGGAAACAGGGCGCTCGGGTAAGATAGGAAACATGCGTAGAGCTAGAATTGTGTGTACGTTGGGTCCGGCTACGGATACCTACGATCAAATCCTTGAACTTGTTAAAGCCGGCATGAACGTGGCGCGTATTAACGCCTCCCACGGTTCGCATGAAGAACACGAAAAGCGCATTGATAATGTGCGCGCCGCCGCGAAGGAACTGGGTACCCCGGTTGCGGTACTCGTTGACTTGCAAGGCCCGAAGATCCGCCTCGGCCGTTTTGCCGAAGGTCCGGTCCAGCTGAACGTGGGCGATACCTTCACCATTACCACCCGCGATATCCCCGGCACGAAGGATATTTGCTCCACCACCTTCAAGGGCTTGGCGGGCGATTGCAACCCCGGTGATGTGCTCTTGATTGACGACGGCAAGGTTTCCGTGCGCGTTGTGGAAGTTGTGGACGGCACTGACGTGGTCACCCGCGTGGAGGTCCCCGGCCCTGTTTCCAATAACAAGGGTATTAATCTTCCCGGCGTGGCGGTGTCCGTTCCTGCCATGTCCGAAAAGGACGAAGAGGACCTGCGTTGGGGCCTCAACTACGGCGCGGATCTCATCGCACTTTCCTTCGTGCGTGATGCCAAGGATATTGACGATGTCCACCGCATCATGGACGAAGAGGGTATTCGCCTCCCCGTTATCGCCAAGATCGAAAAGCCGCAGGCGGTTGCCAACCTGGATGATATTGTCCAGGCCTTCGACGGCATTATGGTCGCCCGCGGTGACCTCGGCGTGGAACTGCCTCTCGAGCAGGTTCCGCTGGTGCAGAAGGAAGCCATTTCGCTGGCCCGCAAGCGCGCCAAGCCGGTTATTCTCGCCACCCAGGTTCTCGAATCCATGATCCAGAACCCGCGGCCTACCCGCGCTGAGGCCTCTGACTGCGCCAACGCCATTTTGGATGGTGCGGATGCCGTTATGCTTTCCGGGGAAACCTCGGTGGGTCTCTACCCGATCGAATGTGTGCGGACCATGGCCTCTATCGTTTCCTACACGGAGGAACACGGCCTGGAGCAGATCCCGCAGCTCTCTTCCCTGCATCGCACCCGCAACGGCGTTCTCACCCGCTCCGCGCTGGACATCGGTGAAGCGCTGGGCGTCAAGGCCGTTGTGGTCTTTACGGAAACCGGGCATACCGCCCGCCGCGTGGCCCGCAACCGTTCCCGCCTGCCCATTATCAACTTCACTCCCTCAGAGAAGGTGCGCAATCAGCTCGCCGTGCTGTGGGGTAGCGAAACCTACACGGTGGATCACTCCGCTGCCACCACGGATGAGATGGTGCAGCAGGTAGAAGACCGCCTTCTTGAACTGGGCCGCGCCCAGGTCGGTGACCGCGTGGTGATCGTGGCCGGGATGCCTTCGGGCGTAGCCGGATCCACCAACACCCTGCGTGTTCACAAGATCGGTGAAGAAACGGGCGTTGCCTAAAACTCGCGAACTGCGCTAGGCGTGCCGGATGCGCGGCTAGCATAGGAAAGGCGAGCGGGTGCCTGCCGGCATAGGTCGGGCGGGCACCCGCTCCCATTCCAGCTTTCTGCGTCACCTCATTTGAAATTTGGTGGCGGGTATGGTGAAATATTCTCTGCGTTTGCACAATCACCCGCGGTGATCCTGGTGATCCCGCTGGTAATGTCAGCACACGCGTAAGCTCCTGTGGTGGAATTGGTAGACACACTGCACTCAAAATGCAGCGCCGCAAGGCGTGAGGGTTCGAGTCCCTCCGGGAGCACCGCGGCGATAACCTTGAAGTTCGCTGGGAATCTCTGTCCCGGTGTTTGCTCTGCACCGCGCAGTCCCAGTATGGTAAGGGGCGCGTGAATCCCGTTGCCGGTCATCATTCTCTCAAAGGTCAGAGAACACTTCAGTGTGGATGCAGGTGCAACATCGCACGCAGTACATTGGTTCAATCTATCCGGCATGCCGGTCGAAGGGGTCATGATGGCCAAGGACGCAGCGGCGCAATCCGCGGAGAACAAAGAAGCTATTCGGGTTCTTGTCGTTGAAGATGAAACTCTCATTCGCCTCGATATCGTTGAAACACTGGAAGATGCCGGGTATGAGGTTGTCGGGGAAGCTGGCGATGGCGAATCCGCTATTGAACTAGCCGGTGAACTCGAACCGGATCTTGTTGTCATGGATGTGAAGATGCCGGGGATGGACGGCATTACCGCAGCGGATCGCATTCTGGAAGAACACCGCGTGGCCATCGTCATGCTCACCGCCTACTCGCAGCGTGACCTGGTGGAGCGCGCACGGGACGCCGGAGCGATGGCCTATGTGGTCAAGCCGTCCACGCCCGCTGATCTCATTCCCGCGGTAGAAATCGCGGTCTCGCGTAATCAGGAAATCGAAGCGCTCGAAAACGAAGTGTCCACCATGGCCGAACAATTTGAAACCCGCAAGCGGGTGGATCGGGCTAAGGGCTTGCTGGAGTCGCAGATGGGCTTGACCGAACCGGAAGCTTTCCGCTGGATTCAAAAGACCTCGATGGATCGGCGCCTTACCATGCGCGAAGTGGCCGATGCTGTGATTGAACAGGTAGGCGGGCGTAATTAGCCACCAGGTGCACGCATGGCGCGGCTGAGCTCGCGCTGATCATCCCATACTCGTGCAGCCAGGCGCTCACCGGAACTCCGGTGGGCGCCTGCTTGCTATCTCGCGTAGGCTAGAGGGGTGAGTGAAAAAAAATTCCTTCTTGTTGACGGCCATTCCATGGCGTTCCGCGCCTTCTATGCCCTGCGGGCAGAGAATTTCCTCACCGATCGCGGGCAGTACACCAATGCGGTTTACGGTTTCCTCTCCACCCTTCTCAAAATCATTGGTGATTACCACCCCGATTACATCGCCGTGGCCTTTGACCTGCCGGGAGGAACATTCCGCACCCGCGTCTATCCGGACTATAAGGGAGGCCGGGCCCCCACACCGGTAGAATTCGCCGGGCAAATCGATGTTATTAAAAACGTCCTTGATGTCTGCGGCATTACCTGGCTTACCTATGAGGACTACGAAGCCGACGATATTATCGCCACTCTCTCGCGTCGCGCGGTAGAAGAGGGAGCGGATGTCTATATCGCCTCCGGTGACAAAGACTCTTACCAGCTCGTTGACGAGCACACCACCGTGCTCTATCCCATGCCGCGTTCGGCCATGCAGGCTCTAGACCCGGCCGGCATCGAAAAGAAAACCGGGGTGCGCCCCGAACGCTATGCTGACCTGGCTGCACTCGTGGGAGAGGGCGCCGATAATATTCCCGGAGTCCCCGGGGTCGGCCCGAAAACCGCGGCGAAATGGCTGGCCACCTACGGTGACCTCGATACCATTCTCAGCCGTGCGGATGATATCGGCGGAAAAGTTGGTACCTCTTTGCGCGAGCACCTGGATCAGGTTCGCCAGAATCGCTCCCTCAATACCCTCGTGCGTGACCTTCCTATCGGAGAGAACCTTGAGGAATTCCGCCCGCGCGGAGTGGAACGAGAAGCGTTACACGAGCTTTTTGACACTCTTGATTTTGACACTCTACGCGGGCGCGTCCTGGCAGAATTACCGGCACGTGACGGAACCACCGAAACCGATGCGAGCGCCGGTTTTAGCCTCGCCGGCCTGGAGATCACCACGTCCGGGGTACGCGAATGGCTCGCCCGGCACTCCGATGCGCCGGTGTACGGGCTTGAACTGGCGGGCCCGGCTAGTCCGGGTGCGGGGAGCGTGGAGGCACTGGCGATTGGAACGGCAACGGCCGCACTCCTGCTCGATACTCACACTATGAACGACGACGATACCGCCCAGGTGCGTGCCTGGCTGGAATCTGATGCCCCGAAAGTGGTGCACGGCGCCAAAGAAGCCTGGCATCGGGTGCGGGGGCAGGGCGTCGAATTGCGCGGCGTCGTACGTGATACCGTGCTGTGCGCCTATCTTCTCTATCCCGATCAGCGCAGTTATGACCTTGGCGATCTTGCTCTGCGGCACCTCGGCGTTGATTTGGGGGACGGGGGAGTGCTGCCCGGGCTGGACGGACAGGCCGATCCTTTGGCCGAGCGCGCCGCACTCCTCGGCCCGCTCTCCGATAAGTTGCTCGGGGAATTGAACGCGCGCGGCGAGGATGGTGCCCTGCTCGACCTGGAAATGGACGTGGCTCGTACGCTCGCGCAGATGGAGGACACCGGCATTGCCGTGGATTCTCCTTACCTCGAAAAACTGCGAAAAGATTTCGATGGGCGCGTGGAAGCCGCGGCCCGGCTCGCTTATGATGCCATCGGCCACGAAGTCAATCTTTCCAGCCCTAAGCAATTACAGGGGGTGCTTTTCGAGGAACTCGGCTTGCCTACGACCCGGAAAACCAAATCTGGGTACACCACGAATGCGGAAGCGCTGGCCGATCTTGCGGTGCGCATCGCCCCCCGCGAGGATGATAAAGCCGTGGCCGGAACGCAATTCCTCGGGGCGCTCCTCGAGCACCGCGATGCCATTAAATTGCGGCAATCCGTTGAGGGCTTGCAGCGTAATACCCGGGCGGACGGAAAAATCCACACTACCTACCAGCAGGCGGTAGCTGCCACCGGGCGGCTTTCCTCTACCGACCCGAATCTTCAAAATATTCACGCGCGCACGGCCGAAGGTCTCCAGATCCGCTCTGCTTTTATTCCTTCCGAGGGCTACGCGGCGCTGATGACCGCGGATTACTCGCAGATCGAAATGCGGATCATGGCCTCGCTTTCCGGCGATGAAGCGCTGATCACCGCCTTCAACGAGGGCGAAGACCTGCATTCCTCGGTAGCATCCCTCGTCTTCGGGATCCCCGAAAGCGAAGTAAGTAGCGAACAACGTTCCCGTATTAAAGCGATGAGTTACGGGCTGGCCTACGGGCTCTCTGCTTACGGGCTTTCCCGTCAGCTCCATATTTCAGCCCATGATGCTCAAGAACTCATGGACGCCTACTTCGCGCGCTTTGGGAACGTACGCGATTACCTCGATTCCCTCGTGGCGAAAGCCCGCCAAGATGGATACACCCAAACGCTGCTGGGGCGGCGGCGCTATCTTCCCGAGCTACGCTCCACGAACAGGCAGCTGCGCGAGGCCTCCGAACGCATGGCTCTCAATGCTCCCATCCAGGGCAGCGCGGCGGATATCATCAAGATCGCGATGGTGGCCGTGGTGGAAGCGCTGCGCGAGGCGGGGTTGCGCAGCCGAGTCCTCCTCCAAGTCCACGACGAACTTGTGCTGGAAGTGGCGCCCGGTGAGCACGAAGCAGCGGAGGAAATCGTGCGCCGAAAAATGGCCGGGGCAGCACAGCTGCGGGTGCCTCTGTCGGTGGGGGTGGGGTACGGTCCAAATTGGCGCGAGGCCGCGCACTAGACGCGCATTAAATGCGCACCTAGCCGTGCACTAGATCGGGGCGCTCACACTCGGTAGCTTCAGGACCCGGATGCCTTGCATGAGCTAGGCTTTTCCGCGTAGTATGGAGAACTGGTGTGAGCACCCGCCACACTGGCCGATATCCATCGGTCCCAAGCAAATATTCACAATAGTGTCCGGAAGTTATCAGTTAATGACTAATACCACCCCCGAGTCTTCGACTCTCCCCGAGATTGCCGTCAACGATATCGGCTCCGAGGAAGAACTTATTGCCGCCGTCGATAAGACGATCAAGTACTTTAACGATGGTGACCTCGTCGAAGGAACCGTTGTCAAGGTCGACCATGACGAAGTGTTGCTCGACATTGGCTACAAAACCGAGGGTGTTATTCCCTCCAAGGAACTTTCGATCAAGCACGATGTCAACCCTGATGATGTCGTCGAAATTGGCGACCAGGTAGAAGCCCTCGTCCTCCAGAAGGAAGACAAGGAAGGCCGCCTCCTCCTCTCGAAGAAGCGCGCGCAGTACGAACGCGCCTGGGCTGAAATCGAGAAGGTCAAGGAAGCTGATGGCGTCGTTACCGGCACTGTCATTGAAGTCGTCAAGGGCGGTCTGATTGTTGATATCGGACTGCGCGGCTTCCTTCCTGCTTCGCTCGTTGAAATGCGCCGCGTGCGCGATCTGCAGCCCTACATCGGCCGCGAGCTTGAGGCGAAGATCATCGAACTCGATAAGAACCGCAATAACGTGGTTCTTTCCCGCCGCGCGTGGCTGGAAGCATCCCAGTCCCAGGCTCGTGGCGAATTCCTGCACCAGCTCCAGAAGGGCCAGGTGCGCGAAGGCTTCGTGTCCTCCATTGTCAACTTCGGTGCCTTTGTGGACCTCGGCGGTGTGGACGGCCTCGTCCACGTTTCCGAACTTTCCTGGAAGCACATCGACCACCCGTCCGAGGTTGTCGAAGTCGGCCAGCCCGTCACCGTGGAAGTTCTCGATGTTGATATGGACCGCGAGCGTGTTTCGCTCTCCCTCAAGGCCACCCAGGAAGATCCCTGGCAGTCCTTCGCTCGCACCCACGCGATCGGCCAGATCGTTCCGGGTCGCGTGACCAAGCTCGTTCCCTTCGGCGCTTTCGTGCGCGTGGAGGACGGCATCGAAGGCCTCGTCCACATCTCCGAACTGGCTTCGCGCCACATCGACACCCCGGAAGAGGTTGTCAAGGTGGGCGACGACGTCTTCGTCAAGGTCATCGATATCGATCTGGATCGCCGTCGTATTTCGCTTTCCCTCAAGCAGGCCAACGAAGGCGTGGATCCGAACTCCCAGGACTTCGATCCTTCGCTCTACGGCATGGCCGCTGATTACGACGAAAACGGCAATTACAAGTACCCCGAAGGCTTCGATCCCGAATCGAACGAATGGCTCGAAGGTTACGAAGCGCAGCGCGAGGCGTGGGAGAACGAATACGCCCAGGCCCAGGCTCGTTGGGAAGCGCACAAGGCCCAGGTTGCTGCCGCGCTTGAAGCCGATGCTGCTGCCGGTGCCCAGGCTGCTGCCGCCGCTGAACCGGCCGCGGATATCCCGGCCAGCTACAGCTCCACTTCCGAACCGAGCGGCTCGCTCGACTCGGATGCGGATGAAGCTCTCGCGGCCCTGCGCGAGAAGCTGACCAACAACTAAGGCATACGCTACCGCTGGTAGCACCTATTAACGCCGCCGGCGTGCCTCTTCGGGGGAGCGCCGGCGGCGTTTTCTTTCCGCGGGACGCATTGTTAAGCTGGGATGGTGAAAGAATTAAGAGTTGGCGGAGCCAGCGCACAGCAGCTACGCACCTTCTCCTATCCCAGCGGGCGTGCCCTGCGGGTGGCCGTCTCCGGTGGAATCGGCGCCGGCAAATCCACGGTTACTCGCGTGCTGCGTGAGCGCGGCGCGCTTATTGCCGACGCGGACGCACTTGCTCGGGAGGTCACAGCCCCGGCTAGTCCAGTCCTCGCGCAACTCGCCACCGCTTTCGGTTCGGGTATTTTAAACGACGACGGCGCTCTCAACCGCGCCGCCCTCGCCGCGCATATCTTCTCCAACCCGGCGGCCCGCCACCGGCTCGAAGTCCTCACCCATCCGGCTATTATCGCGCGGGCTCGGGAGATCCTCGCTAGCGCACACCCGGACCAGCTGGCCGTCTACGATGTACCCCTCCTGGTAGAAACTCGCGGTGATCGCGAGGTCGATTGCGTGATAATCGTCTCCGCACCGGAAGAAAAGCGCCTGGAGCACCTGCGGGGCCGGGGAATGAGCGAAGCGGATGCACGGGCCAGGATGCGCACCCAGGCTGATGATGAGGCCCGCAGGGCCCTCGCTCATATCTGGATTCATAATGCAGGAACACGTGAGGAGCTGGAAAAGCTCGTTGCCGAGTGCTCGGATCGCTGGCTGGTGGCGCCGCAGGCGCCGGCGTCGTCGTAGAAAACTCAAGGTAAAAGCAAGTAAAAACGTGACCCGTTCCGTGTTTACTCTCAGCGTAAGAGGGAGTACCATTTACAAATAGTGAAATGACCGTTTCGCTATATGGTACGTCTCGTCGCCACGAAGCAACGATGCGCGGCGATGGGGCCTAAAAATTGAGAGGTTAAAAAGCTATGCCAATTGTTTGGCTGCTCGTGGGCATTGCGTTGATGCTGGTGCTCAACATCGTTTTCAAGGTGAATTCGATGCTTGCACTCTTGCTCGCCGCCGTTGTGGTGGCACTGTGCAATGGCATGGGCCCGATGGAAACCCTCAAGACCGTCACCACCGGTTTTGGTTCTACGCTGGGTTCGCTCGCCATTATCGTTGTTTTCGGTGCAGTTATCGGCCGCCTCATGGTGGACTCCGGTGCGTCTCACGTGCTGGCATCGGGGCTCATCCGCCGGTTCGGACTGCGCTTCGTGCGTATCGCGGTCATCATTATCGGTCTTATTTTCGGCCTGGCGATGTTCTACGAAGTCGCCTTCTTGATGATCGCTCCGCTCGTTATTTCCATTGCTCAAGAAGCGAAGGTTCCGTGGCTGCGCCTGGCTATTCCCGCCGTATGTGCCACCACGGTTGCTCACTCCATCTTCCCGCCGCAGCCCGGCCCGGTGGCGCTCATTGACCAGTATCACGCGGACGCCGGCATGGTTTACCTCCTCGGTATTCCCATGGCGATCCTCTGGGTGATCGTGGGTGGCGTGCTACTTCCCAAGGTGCTCGGTAACCTCGAACGCCCGGTGCCGAAGTTCATGTCCGGCGATGCGGATGATAAGGAAGCCGCGGTCAATCCGCCGTCCTTCTTCGTTTCCCTCATCGTGCCGCTCAGCCCGGCCATCATCATGATCTCCGTGACCATCGCCAATATTTGGGTGGATAAAGAATCCACGCTGGGCCAGTGGCTCAACTTCTTTGGTTCCTCCCCGGTTGCCATGTCCGTGGCGCTGGTGCTCGCCATGTTGCTCTTCGGTATTCAGCGCGGGCACAAGGGCGAATGGGTTATGGACAAGTTCAATAAGGCCGTGTCGATTATCGCCGGCGTTGTCATGATTATCGGTGCCGGTGGCGCCTTCAAGCAGGTTGTTATTGACTCCGGCATTGGCGATTACATCGGTGGCTTCATGAGCGCGGGCGCGGTATCGCCGTACATCATGGCCTGGTTCATTACGGTTCTTATCCGTCTGGCCACCGGCCAGGGCGTGGTGTCCGCCATGACCGCCGCGTCCATTATCGGTGCGGCTGTTATCGACCCGGCCACCGGCGTCATGCAGGCGGGCGTGGATCCCACGCTGCTCGTGCTCGCCACCGCCGCGGGCTCCAACTTCATGACCCACATTAATGACGCCTCCTTCTGGCTCTTCAAGGAATACTTCGATCTGTCCATCAAGGACACTCTGAAGACGTGGGGCGGCCTGCTCGCCTCCGGTTCGCTGGTTTCGCTGGCGTACGTAATGTGCCTCTCGCCGTTCTTCGGCTAGAGCATGAGTAGGCGGGTGCGGGCGGCCGGTATGGTCGCCCGCATCGCACACATAAAGAAAATCAAGGAGTACACATGACGCAGAGCATTCCCTTTGCCGAGCAAGCTATCGCCGGCGTCAGCCTCGTCACCCGTGGGGACCTGAGCGCGCTGGAGATTAACACCGATACCGTATCCGGTATCGTTTTCCCCTACGGCGCCCACGTTGCTTCCTGGAAACCGGCTGGCTTCGAGGACGTCCTCTACATGAGCGAGCTATCCGGCCTCACGCAGGGCACTCCTATCCGGGGCGGTATCCCGGTGGTAGCCCCGTGGTTCGGGCCTTCGGATAACGGCCTGCACGGCTGGGCTCGTGTCCAGGACTGGACCCTCGAATCCGTGAGCGGCGATGCCACCGCGGTGGAGGCGAACTTCACCCTCGCGGGCAGTGCCCTGGGCGGTGAGCTAGGTGATTCTCTCCAGCTCAGCTACACCGTGCACCTGGGCAGCGATTTTTGGGTGCGGCTGAACGCCACCAATACCGGCACCGAAACGATCACCCCGGAGCTGGCCCTCCACGCCTACTGGGCGGTGGATGCGCAGGCCCTTCGTATTGAAGGCATCGAGGAAGGCGGTATTGATCGCCTTGCCGATAACGCGCAGCTCCCGGCCGGCCCCTTTGAGGAACTCGCAGGCCAGACCGTTGATCGTTTCTACCCCTTCGCGGGCGATATCGTGCTCGTGGACGCGGGCGGACACCGCAAGATCACCCTGCGCTCGGAAGAATCCGATAAATCGGTGGTGTGGAACCCGGGTACAAAGGGCTCGGCCGCGAATGCGGATATGCCCGATGATGCCTGGAAGCATTTTGTGTGCGTGGAAGCAACTCGAGTGCGCGAAGGCGCCCCGCAGCTTGCCCCGGGGGAGAGCGCCACGCTCACCCTGCACGCCACCGTGGAGCACCTCGGCTAGTTTGTAGCTCAACGCCGGTTCTCGCCACGCTCAATACGTGGGATAACGACGGCGCCCAGCGGCCGGACAGCAACTCGACCATAACCTCGGGTACCTGTCCGGCCGCTGGCGTATTTCGTACCGCGAGCCGGGCGAGGCTAGTAAGCTCGCCACTATGGCTCTTGATTCTGAGATTGTGCGCAGCGATAAGCCTTTCGAGGTTATTTCCGAGTACCGCCCTTCGGGAGATCAGCCCGCCGCGATTACCGAACTCACTCGCCGTATTAACGACGGTGAAAAAGACGTGGTGCTGCTGGGAGCCACCGGCACCGGAAAATCGGCCACCACCGCCTGGCTCATTGAACAGGTACAGCGCCCCACGCTTATTATGGAGCCGAATAAAACCCTGGCCGCGCAAATGGCAGCGGAATTCCGTGAGCTTATGCCGAATAACGCGGTGGAATACTTCGTCTCCTATTACGATTACTACCAGCCGGAAGCCTACGTTCCTCAAACCGATACCTTTATCGAAAAAGATTCCTCCATTAACGATGAGGTAGAGCGCCTGCGCCACTCGGCCACCAATTCGCTCCTCACCCGGCGGGATACCGTGGTAGTGGCCTCCGTGTCCTGCATTTACGGCCTGGGTACCCCGCAGGAATATGTTGATCGTATGGTGCAACTCCACGTGGGTCAGCACCTGGATCGCGACGAGCTGCTGCGCACCTTCGTCTCCATGCAATACACCCGCAACGATATTGCCTTTACGCGCGGCACTTTCCGGGTGCGGGGCGATACCGTGGAAATCATCCCGGTGTATGAAGAATTGGCTATCCGCATTGAATTCTTCGGTGATGAGATTGACGGGATCTCGCTGCTCCACCCGCTCACCGGGAATGTTATTCAACGCACCGATACCGCGCATGTGTTCCCGGCCTCCCATTACGTGGCCGGGCCCGAGCGGATGGAACGCGCTATCCGTTCCATTGAGGAAGAACTAGCCGAACGCCTCGAATATCTGCGTGCGCATAACAAGCTCCTTGAGGCGCAGCGCCTGGAAATGCGCACCAGTTATGACATTGAGATGATGCGCAATATTGGAACAACCTCCGGTATTGAGAACTATTCGCGGCATATTGACGGGCGCGGGCCGGGTACCGCCCCCAATACGCTCCTCGATTACTTCCCCGATGATTTCCTCCTTATCCTTGATGAATCCCACGTGACGGTGCCCCAAATTGGGGCCATGTACGAGGGAGATATGTCACGTAAACGCACCCTCGTGGAGTACGGCTTCCGGCTGCCTTCCGCCATGGATAACCGCCCTCTCAAATGGGAGGAATTCCTTGATCGCATCGGCCAGACCGTGTACCTATCCGCGACACCTGGCAAATATGAACTTGAGCAAGCGGACGGCGTCGTCGAACAAATTATTCGACCCACCGGTTTGGTGGATCCGCTTATTAAAGTCAAGCCCACCGAAGGTCAAATCGATGACCTCCTCGAGGAAGTGCGGGTGCGGGCCGAACGTGATGAGCGAGTGCTCGTCACTACTCTCACGAAGAAAATGGCTGAAGATCTTACCGCGTACCTGGCGGATCGCGGGGTGCGGGTGGAGTATCTGCATTCGGATGTGGATACCCTGCGCCGCGTGGAGCTGCTGCGGGAATTGCGCCTCGGCAAATTCGATGTGCTCGTGGGTATTAACCTGCTGCGTGAGGGACTGGATCTTCCCGAAGTTTCCCTCGTGGCCATCCTCGATGCTGATAAGCAGGGCTTTTTGCGTTCCACCACCTCACTTATCCAGACCATCGGGCGCGCGGCCCGTAACGTCTCCGGGGAAGTGCATATGTACGGAGATAGCATTACCCCCAATATGCAGCAGGCTATTGATGAAACGAATCGACGCCGGGAGAAGCAGCTTGCCTACAACCGCGAGCACGGGATCGATCCGCAACCGCTGCGCAAACGGATTGCGGACGTGACCGATATGCTCGCCCGGGAAGATGTGGATACCGAGCAACTGCTCGCCGGCGGGTATCGCCAAGAGCCCGCGCATGCCCAGGCGCGGGCCTCGGAAGCGGAAATTGCCCGCGCGCAGGGCGGGAAAGAGCTGCGTGAGCTCATCACCGAGCTCACCGCGCAGATGCACGCGGCCGCCGAACAGCTCCAATTTGAGCTCGCGGCGCGTTACCGCGATGAAATCAAAGACCTAAAAAGCGAGTTGTGGCATTCCCAGCAGGCGCAAAAGTAAAATGCCCGCGCGGGAAACGCGCCTGAGCCCCCGCGCTAGCACCCGCAGGCGCCTCCGCTCGGCACGCGAGCCGCGCATGAAATGCGGCTCGGCGGTGCTTTCCATCGTGTAAAGTGTGCACTCGTGGAGGGGAGTATTCCCGTCAACCACCGATTCGTCAACACGAGACCCACCCGGGTCGTCCGGATCGGAGACCTGCCGCAGCTAGGCGCGCGGCGGGTGGGAAGAGACCTCCGGTCATTCCATCCGGAGGGTATTGCATGCTTTCATATGCCACGGGTTTGCTCCCGCTTACGAGCACACCCGAGCAGATGTCGGTCCATATGGCCGAGTGGATTCTGCTATTCGTCGTTGTTATCGGTATTTTTGCCTTTGATCTGCTATCCCACGTGCGTAAACCGCATGAACCCAGCATGAAAGAATCGGCAGGTTTCCTGCTCTTCTACATTTTCCTGGCCGTTTGCCTGGGCGGATACCTGTGGTGGCGCCACGGGGATACCTTCGGATTGCAATTCTTCAGCGTCTGGGGCGTGGAGTATTCGCTCTCCGTCGATAATATCTTCGTCTTCATCATTATTATGGGTTCCTTCGCGGTGCCCCGTGCCCTCCAGCAGAAAGTGCTGTTCTGGGGCATTGTTATCGCGCTGTGCCTGCGTTTCCTCTTTATTCTGCTGGGTAAAGTCATTGTGGAATCCCTGGCCTGGTCTTTCTTCCTCTTCGGTGCATTCCTGCTGTGGACCGCGTTCTCCCAGGTCAAAGAAGGTCTCTCGAATAGCGAGCCGACGGGCGAGGAAGCCGATAATTTCTTCGTGCGCCTGGCGCGCCGTACCCTCCCGGTGGCCGAGGATTACCACGGCGATCACTACATCGTGAAGCGCGAGGGCAAACACTATATCACCCCGCTGCTGCTATGCATTATTGCCATCGGCGGGATTGATCTTATGTTCGCCCTGGATTCCATCCCGGCTTCCTTCGGTTTCACTACCGAGCCCTTCATTATTTTCGCGGCTAATGCCTTCGCCCTCATGGGCTTGCGGCAGATGTTCTTCCTGGTGGATGGGCTGCTGGAGCGCCTCGTGTACCTGCACTTCGGTCTGGCAGCTATCCTCGCCTTCATCGGTTTCAAACTCATTTTCGAGGCTCTGCACCATTACGATATCGCCGCAGGCTTCTTCGAGTTCACGCCGCTGAGCTCACTGCTTGTTATCGTTGTCATTATCGTGGTGACGGTGGTGGCGTCCCTGCTCCGCTCGCGGTCCCTTGCGCGTAAAGAGAAGAACGATGACGACGGCGCAACTGGCAACAGCGCCCGCTAAGCACAACGCGCTAATCTGCGAGGCGCCGCGCCAGGCGGCGCGCCAGAATCGCGCACACAAAAATTTGTAACTGGTGGAAAATAACCACCGGGACGGACAACGGGGCAACCGTGGCCGGGGAAAACAGTGCCTTGGCCATCGGGAGCCCCGTTGCCAATGATTTCTTCGAACCGCACATGAGCACCACGATGCGGTCTTCCAGACTCATCCGCGCCAAGCCTCCTAGCCACCAGGTCACGCATAGCATTGCTGCCAGTAGCACACAGCACAGGGCAAGGAGGCCGAGGATCGTCCAGAGCGTGACCCCGACCCAGGCGCCTTCCGCGGTGGCATTGAGCACGGAGGAGAGCACGATGAGGATAATGGAGGTGTTATCCACGGTACGCACCAGGCGCGGGTGAGCGCGGAACCACGTGCCGACCCAGGGCTGGAGGCACTGCCCAATAATAAAGGGGAGGAGCAGCTTGAGGAGGACCGAATTAATGGATCCGGCCGAAGCGCCCTCCACGTGCAGGAAAAGTAGGACGAGCAGCGGGGTGAGGAAAATTCCCGCGATATTGGAGACCGTAGCGGAGGTGACGGCAGCGGCAACATTTCCGCGGGCGATGGAGACCATCGTCACCGAGGACTGGATAGTGGAGGGGAGCAGTGCCAGGTAGAGGAACCCGAGGGCAAAAGCTGGCCCTAAGATCGGCGCAACCAGGTGGCCCAGGGCGAAACCGAGCAGCGGAAAAATCAGGTAGGTGCACAGGAACACCAGGCCCTGCAGTTTAATATTGCGCAGCCCGGCCAGTACATCCCGGGTGCGCAGCCGCATCCCGTAGACCAGGAATACGCAGGCAACCGCGAGGTCCGAGACGGTTCCCAGATGCGCCCGCAGGGCACTGGGTGCCGGGATCAGCAGCCCGGCGATCATCGCCAGGATAATTCCGGCTACCAGGGGATCGGGCCGGTAGCGGAGGAGACGGCCGCCCCGGTGGATTCCCTTATGCTCTCGGTCATTCCCGCGATTGTGTGCTCGGTTAGTTGCCATGGGAACCAGCCTAGCGTGAACATTGCACCATCCGGTTATCGAACCTGTGTTCAACCGTGTAAGCTTGGCCGGGTGAGTGATGTTATCCATGTTCAGGGCGCACGGGAAAATAACCTCCGTAATATCACGGTGGATATTCCCCGCGATCAACTCGTTGTGTTTACCGGGCTCTCGGGCTCGGGTAAATCCTCCCTGGCTTTTGACACCATTTTTGCCGAGGGGCAACGCCGCTACGTGGAGTCGTTGAGCTCCTATGCCCGTATGTTCCTCGGTCAGATGGATAAACCGGATGTGGATCTTATTGAGGGGCTTTCCCCGGCGGTCTCCATCGATCAGAAATCCACCAACCGTAATCCGCGCTCCACGGTGGGCACGGTCACGGAAGTTTATGATTATCTACGTTTGCTCTACGCGCGCGCCGGGGTGCAGTACTGCCCGGAATGCGGGGCGAAAATCACCGCTCAAAGCGCCCAGCAAATCGTGGATACGCTCCTCACCTACCCGGAAGGCACCCGTTTCCAGATTCTCGCCCCGGTCGTGCGTGACCGCAAGGGCGAATACGCTGATGTTTTCACCGATCTCGCCCAGGCCGGCTACACCCGCGCTCGGGTGGATAGTGAAGATATCCGCTTGGATAACCCGCCCAGCCTCGATAAGAAGCTGCGCCACAATATCGACGTCGTCGTTGATCGCCTCGTGGTGCGCGAAGGTATCAGCAGCCGTCTTACCGATTCGGTGGAGCAGGCGCTCGGGCTTTCTTCCGGGCTCATGGTGGTGGAATTCGTGGACGCGGCGGCAGGTGACGAACGCACGCGGCGTTTTTCCGAACATCGCTCCTGTCCGAATGGGCACGCCCTCGCCCTGGAAGAAATCGAACCGCGCACCTTTTCTTTTAACGCTCCCTACGGGGCCTGCCCGGCTTGCGACGGGCTGGGATCCACCCTCGAAGTGGATCCGGATCTCGTGGTGCCGCATCCGGAAAAAACCCTGCGCGAAGGCGCGATTGCTCCGTGGACCGGCCACCAGGATTTCTTCACTCGCCAGATGGAAGCCCTGGGGGAAGAACTCGGTTTCGATGTGGATACTCCCTGGCAGGATCTGCCCAAGAAGGCGCGCAAGGCCCTGCTGGAAGGGAATAATTACAAGGTCACCGTCAAGTACCGTAACCGCTGGGGGCGGGAAAAAACCTATGCCACCGGATTCGAGGGAGTCCTCGGCTACGTGAAACGTAAGCACGGGGAAACTGAATCCAGCTGGTCGAAGGAACGCTACGAAGGCTATATGCGGGAGATTGCCTGCTCGGCCTGCCACGGCGCGCGCCTCAAGCCGGATGTGCTGGCCGTACGCATCGGAAACCTCAATATTTTCGAGCTGTGTTCCCTGGCCATCGATGATGCCAAAGCTTTTCTTGACTCGGTGGAACTCGATGCCCGCCAGGCCCAGATCGCCGCGCAGGTATTGCGTGAAATCCAGGCGCGGATGGGTTTCCTCGTGGATGTGGGGCTGTCGTATCTCACCCTCGCGCGCGGGGCTTCCACGCTTTCGGGTGGCGAAGCCCAGCGGATTCGCCTGGCCACCCAGATTGGTTCCGGGCTCGTGGGTGTGCTCTATGTTCTAGACGAGCCCTCCATCGGCCTGCACCAGCGCGATAATGAAAAACTCATCGGCACTCTTGTCAAACTCCGCGATCTGGGGAATACCCTTATCGTCGTCGAACACGATGAAGAAACAATCCGCACCGCCGATTACGTTATCGATATCGGCCCGGGTGCCGGAGAATTTGGTGGGCACGTTGTCTACGCCGGGGATGTTGCGGGTCTCAGCGCTTGCGAAGAGTCCGTGACCGGTGCTTACCTTTCCGGAAAACGCAGTATTACGACGCCGCAGCAGCGCCGCCCCGTTGATCCGGAGCGGAACATCACGGTGCGGGGCGCACGGGAAAATAACCTTAAAAACGTGGAGGTGTCCTTCCCTCTTTCCACCTTTATCGCGGTGACCGGGGTTTCCGGTTCCGGGAAATCTACCCTCGTCAATCAGATTCTGTACCGCTCCTTGGCCAATCAGCTTAACGGTGCCCATACCGTGCCCGGGCGGCACCGCGACGTCACCGGGGCCGCGGACCTGGATAAGGTTGTGCACGTGGATCAGTCGCCGATTGGGCGCACCCCGCGCTCGAATCCGGCCACCTACACCGGGGTCTGGGATAAAGTGCGCCAGCTCTTCGCCCAAACCCAGGAGGCGAAGGTGCGCGGTTACGGGCCGGGCCGCTTCTCCTTTAACGTTAAAGGCGGGCGCTGCGAAGCTTGCAAGGGCGATGGCACCGTGAAAATTGAGATGAACTTCCTTCCCGACGTGTATGTTCCCTGCGAGGTCTGCCACGGTACCCGGTACAACCGGGAAACCCTGGAAGTGAAGTACCGCGGGAAGAATGTTTCCGAAGTTCTTAATATGACCATTCACGAAGCTGCGGAATTCTTTGATCCCATCACGAATATCACCCGCTATCTCACCACGTTGGAACGGGTGGGTCTCGGCTACGTACGTTTGGGGCAATCGGCTACCACGCTCTCCGGCGGGGAAGCGCAGCGCGTGAAACTCGCTTCGGAACTGCACCGGCGCTCCAGCGGCCGCACGGTTTATATCCTGGATGAGCCCACCACGGGCCTGCATTTTGAGGATATTCGCAAGCTTCTGCTGGTACTGCAATCTCTCGTGGATAAAGGCAATACCGTTATTGTTATCGAACACAATCTCGATGTCATTAAATGTGCGGATTGGGTTATTGACATGGGGCCGGAAGGAGGCGCCGGCGGGGGCACCGTCGTCGCCACCGGAACTCCGGAACAGATCGCCGCGGTGCAAGAATCCTATACCGGGCAGTTCCTCCGTCCGCTCCTGGAGGAGAAGGGGAGGTGACGAGCCGTGGCTGATCCACGCAGCTATCGCCCGGCGCCGTCGTCTATCCCTACGGACCCGGGTGTCTACCGCTTTGTGGACGAGGAAGGGCGCATCCTTTACGTCGGGAAAGCGAAGAATCTGCGCAACCGACTCCAGAACTATTTTCAGCCGCCCGAACGCCTCATCCCGCGTATCCGCACCATGGTGCATACCGCTACCAATGTGGTGTGGGTGGTGGTGGGGAGCGAAATTGAGGCCCTCACCCTGGAATATTCCTGGATTAAGGAATTTGAACCGCCCTTCAATGTTATGTTTCGGGACAATAAGTCCTACCCTTACCTGGCGGTATCGCTGGGGGAGGAGTTTCCGCGGGCCTATATCACCCGGGAAAAACACCGCAAAGGCACCGTGTACTTCGGGCCGTATACGAAGGTGTGGGCGATCCGAAAAGTGCTCGATGCTCTGCTGCCCGTTTTTACCATGCGTTCGTGTTCCGATGCGGAATTCCGGCGGGGGCAGCGCACCGGCAAACCGTGTTTCAATACCCATATTGGGCTGTGTAACGGTGCCTGTGCCGGGCTGGTGAGTGCCGCGGAGAATCGCGCCGTCGCCGAAGAATTCGTAAAATTCATGGAATCAGATGGCAGTGATTTTATTCGTGCCCGCACCGCGGACATGAAAAAAGCGGCAGCGGTCGAAGATTTTGAACGTGCCGCGAAACTACGCGATGAAATCACGGCGATGACCACCGCCACCGAGCGTAATGTTGTGGTGTTCGATTCGAATCTTAACGCCGATATTATCGGCTTGGAATCCGATGAAATTGATGCCTCGGTCCAGATTTTTTATGTGCGGGGCGGAAGAATCCGCGGGCAGCGCGGCTGGGTAACGGAAACAGAAGGCACCGAACCAGCCGATATTATCAACGCCCTACTCCTCCATATTTACGGAAATCCCGAATACGACGCTTACCGTGGAGTCGGTACCCAGGGGGATCGCACCGTGCGCGCCGGAACCTCCGTGGATGATCGTGACCACGTGCCACCCGGGGCCATCCCGGGGGAGATCTGGGTACCGGTTTTCCCTTCGGATCGCGCGGGGCTGGAGCGCTGGCTTGCCGAACGCCGCGGCGGTCCGGTCCACCTCAAGCGCCCCCAGCGCGGGCCGAAAGCCCAGCTGGCCGATACCGTACACGCGAATGCGAAACAGGCTTTTGACCGCAATAAGCTGGCGCGCGCCGCCGATATTACGGTGCGTTCCCAAGCCCTGGAAGAGCTGCGCATCGGGTTGGATTTAGACCGCGCTCCGCTGCGCATCGAAGGCTACGATATTTCCCATACCCAGGGCCACCAGCAGGTCGGATCGATGGTGGTATTCGAGGACGGCCTCAAGAAAACCTCCGATTACCGGCATTTCATCGTGCGCGGGCCGGAGGGGCAGGGTGCTCGGGATGATACCGCCGCGATGGATGAAGTGTTGCGCCGGAGGCTGCGCCGTTTGAACGACGCCGCAGCGCACGCCGCCGATGCCGGGGGAGTGGAAGATGAGGGCGCCGCGCATACCGCCACCGCTGCCCCGCGCCGTTTTGCCTACCGCCCCGACCTCCTCGTAGTGGACGGCGGGCTGCCCCAGGTCAACGCCGCCCAGCGGGTGGTCGATGAGCTGGGTGCCGATGTGCGGGTGGTGGGCCTGGCAAAACGTCTGGAAGAAGTGTGGATCCCAGGCGAGGAATTCCCGGTTATCTTCCCGCGCACCTCACCGGCGTTGCGCCTCCTCCAGCAGCTCCGCGATGAATCGCATCGCTTCGCCATTACTTTCCACCGCAAGAAACGGGGTCAGGCGATGACTCGCTCCGCACTTGATGCCATTCCGGGGCTGGGGCCGGCTAAGCAAAAGAAACTACTGAGTGCTCTCGGCTCGGTTAAACGGATCCGGGAGGCTAGCCTCGATGAACTCACGGAAGTTCCGGGCATTGGCCCGGTGCTCGCCGCGGCGATTAAAAAAGCGCTGGGGGAGGAGTAGCTCGCGGGTCTTTGTGGCATGATGGAGATATGAGTGACACCCGCGACATTAACGATACGTCCCGTATCCCCGCCGTTGTTCCGGCAGCCGATTGTACAGCTGAGCTGGCACCGGCCGACGTTCCGGAAATCATTATTGTCACGGGAATGTCCGGGGCGGGCAGATCCCGCGCGGCTGCCACCCTGGAAGATCTGGGTTGGTACGTGGTGGATAATCTCCCGCCGCGCATGCTCAGCGCCTTGGCGGGGCTGCTCTCCGGTAATGGAAAAGTGACCCGCATGGCCGCGGTGGTGGACGTGCGCTCCCGGGAATTCTTCGCTGAGCTCCTGGAAGTTCTTGCGGATCTCACCGCGAGCGGTATTAACTATCGCATTATTTTCCTCGATGCCGATGATGCTTCCCTGGTGCGTCGCTATGAAAGCGTGCGCCGGCCCCACCCGCTCCAGGGCCACGGTCGGCTTTTCGACGGCATCACCGCGGAACGCAAACTCCTGGCGGATCTGCGCAATCGTGCTGATTCCGTTATCGATACTTCGCGGCTGTCCGTTCACGATCTTTCCCGTAAAATTCGTCACCTCGTGGGGGAAACTTCGGGAACAGAAGCGACCCGGGTGACGGTCATGTCCTTCGGTTTCAAATACGGACTGCCCCTGGATGCCGATAATGTGGCCGATGTGCGCTTCCTGCCCAATCCCTACTGGATTACCGAGCTGCGCCATCTGAGCGGCCACGATGAGCCCGTGGCCCATTTCGTACTGGAGCAGGAGGGTGCCGAGGCTTTCGTGCGGGAGTACTCTCACCTCATCCACACCATCCTGGCCGGCTACGCCCGCGAACTCAAACCTTTCACCACGATCGCGATTGGCTGCACCGGCGGAAAACACCGGTCGGTCGCTATCGCGGAAGCGGTATCCGAAGCGCTACGCGCCGCCGGGCACTCGGTACGCACAATTCACCGTGATTTGGGGCGTGAATAATGGGCGGGCGCGGTAGTCGCGGCCCGCGAGTCGTCGCCCTCGGGGGCGGCCACGGCCTCTACGCTTCGCTTTCGGCCTTGCGGCTCATCACCCAAAATATCACCGCCGTGGTTACTGTTGCGGACGACGGCGGTTCCTCGGGGCGCTTGCGTAATGAATTCAACGTGATTCCACCCGGAGATTTGCGCATGGCCCTTTCCGCGCTGTGTGACGACGGCGAATGGGGCCAGACCTGGCGCGACGTTCTTCAATACCGTTTCTCTTCCGAAGGTCCCCTCAACGGGCACGCCATGGGTAATCTCCTCATTGTTTCCATGTGGGAGCAATTGGGAAGCACAGTTTCCGGTCTTGACTGGGTGGGGCAGCTGCTGCGCATTGACGGCCGCGTGCTGCCCATGTCTCCTATTCCCCTGGAGATTGAGGCACGGGTCATTGACGAAGAAGAGGGCCCCCAGCTCTACCGCGGGCAGGTGGCGGTGGCAACGGCCCGCGGAAAAGTGGAACACGTCAGCCTTATTCCAGAGAATCCTCCCGCACAACCCGAAGCGGTTGCCGCTATTGACGAGGCCGATTGGATCGTTTTTGGACCGGGATCCTGGTACACCTCTGTTATTCCCCACCTCATGGTTCCGGATTTACACGCGGCCCTCGTGCGTTCCCCGGCCCGCCGGGTTCTTGCCCTCAATCTTCGTAATGAGCGTGAAACATGGGGGATGAGCGCCGCGGACCATATTCGTTCTTTCGCTCGCCATGCCCCGGATCTGCGTATTGACGTGGTGGTGGCCGATCCGCGCAGCGTGGATGATATCGGTGAAGTCGCAGCGGAAGCCGAAGGCATCGGGGCCACGCTCATGCTGCGACAGGTTAGAATGGGCGATAATCGCGCACGTCACGATGCGCTACGTTTGGCCGCTGCCTATCGGGATGCCTTCGAAGGCGTCATAGGAGATTCCTAAACCGGGAATTCCCGCGCACGGAAGAATCCACAACCGGGATATTCCCTGCTGAGTAGCGGTCCCACCATAGAAGGAAGGGGAGTCGTGTCCGCGTTAACCCGTACGGTGAAAGATGAACTAGCCACCGTTACGCCGGCTTCGCTTTCCGCCGCACTGGCTGAACTCACCGCGATGTTCCGGTACGGCGGGGGATTGGCCGTGCGTTCGCGTACCCTGGAACTGGTGGCCGAGGTGGGCCACCGGCCGAGCGCGCAACGCCTGTGGGAGTTGGTACGCCAGCTTTTCTCCGTGGAGCCGGAACTTCTTTCGGTTTCCTCGCAGATGCGCCAGGGGCAACGTTTCCTTGTGCGCTCTTCGGAGAATACCGAACGCATTGCGGTGAAACTCGGTCTCCTGGATGCGCACGGGCGGCCGGTACGGGGGCTACCTCCCGCGGTGGTCGGTGGCTCAAAAGCCGATGCGGGCGCGGCCTGGCGCGGAGCTTTCCTCGCGCGCGGCACCCTCATGGAACCCGGGCGCAATGCTTCCCTTGAGATTATTTGCCCGCGCTTGGAGGCTGCCTATGCCCTGGGAGGGCTGGCCCGACGCCTCGATATTCCCTACCGGGTGCGCGAATCACGCGGGGCCCACCGTATCGACATCCGCGGGGGAGAAGCTATCTCCGATATGCTCACCCGGATGGGTGCCAATGATGCTGTGCTGCGCTGGGAAGAGCTACGCGTGGAACGGGAAGTACACGGCACGGTTAACCGGCTTGCTAATTTCGACGACGCAAATATGCGCCGCAGTGCCGATGCCGCTGTCATCGCGGTGATCCGGGTCAAGCGCGCTTTTGAAATTCTCGGCACGGATGTACCGGAGAATTTGCGGGCGGCCGGTGAGGCCCGCATCGCTCACCCGGAAGATTCCCTCAACTTGCTCGGGGAGCAGCTCACGCCGCGCGCCACCAAGGATGCAGTGGCCGGGCGGCTGCGTCGCTTGAATTCTATGGCGGATAAGCGGGCCAAGGAACTGGGCATTCCTGACACTATGGCCGCGGTGCGGGCGGCGGGGCACGGGGCAATGTCCTAACGCGCGGTAGCGCGTTCGCCGTCGTCGAAAAAAATAACAATCAAAAATGGGACTAAGGGCGTGTTATGCCGCTGTCGAGTTTCGCTCTGTGCCAAAGTTCGCAAGCTCCTTCCCACTGGCATTAGCCCCAGCCGAACGTGACCGGTAGAATAGTCAGTGGTTCCGAGAGAAGTTCTCGGACGGACTTCTCAAAGACAAGAAGTCGAGTTGGAAACGCGCTAGCTGGCGCGTGAGGAGGATAAAGAGTGACTGTACGCGTTGCTATTAACGGCTTCGGCCGTATTGGTCGTGCCGCTGTCCGCGCAGCCCTCGCCGAGGGTGCGGATTTCGAGATCGTCGCGGTCAATGACCTGACCGATATCAAGACTCTCGCCCACCTGCTGAAGTATGACACCGCCGGCGGCCGCCTCCCCGTGGAGATTGAAGCAACCGAAGATGGATTCGTGCTCGACGGCAAGAAGATCAAGGTTCTTGCTGAAAAGGATCCGGCCAACCTCCCGTGGAAGGAACTCGAGGTTGACATCGTTCTCGAGTGCACCGGCCGCTTCCGCACCGGTGAAGCTTGCCAGGCTCATATCGAAGCCGGCGCCAAGAAGGTTCTTATTTCCGCCCCGGCGAAGGGCGAAGATGCCACCTTCGTTATCGGCGTGAACTCCGATCAGTACGATCCGGCCAAGCACAATATTATTTCCAACGCTTCCTGCACCACGAACTGCCTCGCCCCGGTGGCGAAGGTCCTCGTGGACAAGTTCGGTGTCAAGAAGGGTCTGATGACCACGATCCACGCTTACACCGCGGATCAGAACCTGCAGGACGGCCCGCACAAGGATCTGCGTCGCGCCCGCGCGGCCGCGCAGAACATGGTCCCCACCACCACCGGTGCGGCCAAGGCCGTTGCCCTGGTTCTTCCCGAACTCAAGGGCAAGCTTGATGGTTACGCCGTGCGCGTCCCCACCATCACCGGCTCCCTGACGGATCTCACCTTCGAAGCTGAGAAGTCCGATGTCACCGTGGAAGAAATCAACGCCGCGATGAAGGAAGCCTCGGAAGGCGCTCTCAAGGGCACCCTCGCTTACACCGAGGATCCCATCGTCTCCTCGGACATCATCGGTGATCATCACCAGTCCATCTTCGATGCCGGCCTCACCAAGGTGATGGACGGCCAGGTCAAGATCGGCGCTTGGTATGACAACGAATACGGCTACGCTGCTTCCCTCGTGAAGCTTGCCAACCTCGTTGCGAGCAAGCTCTAAAGATCAAGCGATGAGCTGATGTGAAGCCCGTGCGTGCGCTAGCGCGCACGGGCTTCCCTACGCGAAAGGAAAAATATGAGGACTATTGAATCGCTCGGTGACCTCACCGGCAAGAAGGTTTTTGTTCGTTCCGATTTCAACGTTCCGCTGGACGGGGATCGCATTACCGATGACGGCCGTATCCGCGCCGCGCTGCCCACCATCAAGCGGCTTCTCGACGCCAAGGCGAAGGTTATCGTTTCCGCGCATCTGGGCCGCCCGAAGGGTGAGCCGAAGCCGGAATTCTCCCTGGCTCCGGTAGCCAAGCGCCTCGGCGAACTTCTCGGCCGTGAGGTTCCCCTCGCGGAAGATACCGTGGGTCCGGATGCCAAGGCCAAGATTGACGCGCTGAATGACGGCGACATCGTGCTGCTTCAGAACGTGCGCTATGACAAGCGCGAAGACTCCAAGGTCGATGCTGACCGCGAAGCTCTCGCGAAGGAATACGCCGCGCTGGCAGATGTCTTCGTTTCCGATGGTTTCGGTGTTGTCCACCGCAAGCAGGCCTCGGTTTACGATATTGCGAAGCTGCTGCCTTCGGCTGCCGGTGAACTCGTTGCCAAGGAAATTAATTCGCTGTCCAAGGCCACCGCGAATCCGGAACGTCCCTACACCGTGGTGCTCGGTGGCTCCAAGGTTTCCGATAAGATCGGCGTGATTGAGAACCTCCTGGATAAGGCTGATGTTCTCCTCATCGGTGGCGGTATGGCCTTCACCTTCCTGCGCGCAAAGGGCTATGAGATCGGCTCCTCGCTGTGCGAAGATGACCAGATCGACAAGGCTCGCGAATACCTCGAAACCGCGTCCAATAAGGGTGTGGAGCTGCTCCTGCCGGTCGACGTTGTCGTCGCCGATAAGTTTGATAAGGACGCGGAATCCGAAATTGTTTCCGCTTCTGATATGCCCGCCAACGGCATGGGCCTGGACATCGGGCCGGAAACCGTATCCGAATACGCTGAGAAGATCGCCTCTTCGAAGACTATCGTCTGGAACGGCCCCATGGGCGTCTTCGAGTTCCCGGCCTTCGCTGAGGGCACGAAGGGCGTAGCCCAGGCCATGCAGGATGCTGAAGGCTTCACCATCGTTGGTGGCGGTGACTCCGCGGCTGCCGTGCGCATCCTCGGTTTCGACGAAGAGAAGTTCAACCATATTTCCACCGGCGGTGGCGCTTCCCTCGAATTCCTCGAGGGTAAGACCCTGCCCGGTATCGCTGTTCTGGAGGATTAATGGCACGCACCCCCCTGATGGCGGGTAACTGGAAGATGAATATGGATCATCTCGAGGCTACCCACCTTGTGCAAAAAGTCGCGTGGACCCTGGATGATGCAGGTTTCACCTACGGTGATGTAGATGTGGCGGTTTTCGCCCCCTACACCGATCTGCGGTCCATCCAGACCCTGTGCGAATCAGATGAGCTGCACATCGCCTACGGTGCCCAGGACGTCTCCGTGCATGACGAAGGCGCCTACACCGGTGAAATCTCCACCTCGATGCTCTCCAAGCTCGGGTGCAGCTACGTCATCGTGGGTCATTCGGAGCGGCGCGCTTACCACGGCGAAAGCAATGAACTCATCGGCAAGAAGGCACACAAGGTTCTTAGCGCCGGCATGACGCCTATCGTCTGCTGCGGTGAAGAACTCGAGGTGCGTAAGGAAGGCCGGCATGTCGAGTACGTCGTTTCCCAGATCGACGAACTCTTCGCCGATTTCCAGGCTGCCGATGTAGCCAAGCTTGTTATCGCCTACGAACCCATCTGGGCTATTGGCACCGGCGAAGTGGCCACCCCGGAAGACGCCCAGGAAGTCTGCGGCGCGATCCGGGCTCGCATCGAGGAAAACTTCGGTGCGGAAGCGGCTGCTGCGGTTCGCATCCAGTACGGCGGATCGGTCAAGGCTGCTAACGTCCAGGAGATCATGGCCCAGCCTGATGTTGACGGTGCCCTTGTGGGCGGCGCCAGTCTCAAGGCGGAGGAATTCGCGAAGATCGTGATGTTCCGCGGCTAAGAACGATAACGGTTAAGGGCGATCACCCAAGGACTATCGCCCTGGCCCTCGCGTGCGGGGTGGGATTCTTCCCACCCCGCACGTTTTATTTCCCGCAGGCCGGCATCAGCAGGTACACTAACCAAGGACTCTATTACTCTCCGGGTGCACGAAGCATTCGAAAGGACTGGAAATGAAAGCTTTGCTCATTACCTGCGAAGTGCTTATGCTCATCACCAGCATCTTCCTCACGCTTTCCATCTTGCTGCATAAAGGCAAGGGTGGCGGAATTTCCGATATGTTCGGTGGTGGTATTTCCACGTCTATGCGTTCTTCCGGGGTAGCCGAACGCAACCTCAACCGCATCACCGTGGTGCTGGCCCTCATCTGGGGAATTTCTATTATCCTCATCGGCCTCATCGTCAAGGTGGGCGTCTAGAACTAGATAGTCAAGAAGCGGCGGGGCCGGTACGTGCGTATGCACGTACCGGCCCCGTTTCGCATGCCCTCTTCTAGACGCTACATCCGGGCTTTCTAGACGTCCACATCCGCGGGAGAATAATCCAGTAGGGGGAGTCCCCTGGTTAAAACATCACCGTAGGCGGTATCGGGATTGAGATCGCGCAGATCCTCAATGAGCATCGCTTCCAGGCTGCGCACCGGCAAAGCAACCTCCTGGGGAGCTCGACCCGGGCGGAGCATGATGCCGTGGTCATTGCCCGGGGTGCGATGCAGGCTGAGAGCTGCGCCGTCGTCCAAGAATAGTTCCACGCCGGTAATCGGAGCGCCCTCCTGCGGCTCTATCTCCACCGGAACGTCTAGGCGCAGGCGCAGCCACGCGGCGAGTAAGAAAAGCGAGGAGCGGTGCGGGCGCCCCCACACCTTCGCGCCGGTAACGATTCGGCTCGGGAATTCGTCCACCATGGAGGCGATGTAATTGCGCCACAGGGTAGTGCCGGCCCAGCCCAGATCAGTATCCCCGGGAACATAATTAGCGGAAAGGTGCTGAAGGGCCAGGGCTGGGTGATCTGCGGTGCGGGTGGTAGTAATACGGCGCTGCGCGATGCGCCCCGCCGCGGTAGCCGCGGGGTTTTCCGGCATATTTTGAATCCACCACGTCACCACCGGGGTATCGGGGAGCAGCAGTGGAGTGACCAAGGTATCCACGTTCTCCGCGGCGCCCCCGTGCGCGCGCAAAATAACGATCTCGGAAGCGCCGGCTTCCGATCCGGTACGGATTTCCGCATCGAGACGCGCGGTTTCGCCAGCCACCGGCAGCACCGCGATAATCCGGGAAGGGTGCGCGCGGGACGCTCCAGCTGCGGCCTCAAGCGCATCACGCACCCCACCCTCGGTATGCGCCACGATAATGAGCGTGAGGACCCTCCCGAGGGCTCCTACCCCAGAAGTTCCGCGCAATTGATCAAGCTGCTGGCCCACCTGGGCAGACGTGGTATCGGCAATATGGTTAATCATGAAGTTTCCTCGGATCTTTGTCAGGCACGGAACAGGTGCGGCTAGGGGCGGCGCCAGGCATGGCCGTGGGCGGCAAGCATGGCATCGGCACCGGCCGGGCCCCAGGACCCAGGCGCGTACGTTTCCAGGGACTCCGGGTGGGCAGCCCAATAGTTTTCCACCTGGTCGATAATCCGCCAGGACTCTTCAACTTCCCGGGTTTGCGGGAAGAGCGGCGGATCTCCCAAAAGCACGTCAAGAATGAGACGTTCATAAGCTTCCGGGGTGTACTCGGTAAAAGCGTGACCGTAGGCGAAGTCCATAGTGACGTCACGCAGCCGCATTTCCGAGCCGGGCACCTTGGAACCAAATTTAAAGGTGATGCCTTCATTGGGTTGCACCCGGATAACCAGGGTGTTTTGCCCTAGCCCGGCCACATCTGGGAAGGGGAGGAAAGGCGGATTACGGAACACCACCGCAATTTCTGACACGCGCCGCCCGAGTCGCTTACCGGTTCTCAGGTAGAAAGGCACTCCCGACCAGCGCCGCGTCTCAATTCCCAGGGCAATTGCCCCGTAAGTATCGGTCACGGAGTCGGCCGGGATACCGTTCTCTTCCCGGTAACCGCGCACCCACTGGCCGCCCTGCCATCCGTTCGAATACTGTGCCCGCACCGAAGCTTCGGCCGGGCTCCCGAACAGATGGGTAGCCTCGAGGACTTTCTCCTTTTCCGCGCGCAGGGCATCGGCGTGGAACGAGGTCGGCTCCTCCATCGCGGTGAGGGCCAGCAGCTGGAGCAGGTGGTTTTGAATCACGTCGCGAGTGGCTCCGATACCGTCGTAATATCCGGCGCGCGAGCCAATCCCAATATCCTCCGCCATGGTGATTTGCACGTGGTCCACGTGGGAAGAATTCCACAGCGGCTCATACAGTTCGTTGGCGAAACGCAGCGCGAGGATATTCTGCACGGTCTCTTTACCGAGATAGTGGTCAATGCGGAAAACCGAATCGTGGGGGAATACCCCGCTGACCGAAGCATTGAGTTCGCGCGCGGAGGCCATATCGTGCCCGAACGGTTTTTCGATAACCACGCGGCGCCAGCTGCCCGGCGCCCCGCGATTGAGTCCCGCGGTAGCGAGGCCCTGGGTCACCACCGGGAAAAGGCTAGGCGGAATGGAAAGATAAAAAGCAAAATTACCGCCGGTACCGCGGGTGGCATCTACATCCGCCATGGTCGCCCCGAGAGCGCGATAGAGCTCCGGGTCGTTGTACTGGCCTTCGACCATCCGCAACCCGTCAAGAATCTGGGCCAGAGTGGTGGAGACAACCGGGGTTTGGGCGCCTTGACGGATGGCCGCTTCGACGCTGCGGGCCGCGTCTACGGGACGGCGCGCCACTCCGATGATGGAGAACGACGGCGGCAGCAGCCCCCGATTCGCGAGGTCGTAGAGGGCGGGAAGAATTTTGCGGTTCGCCAGGTCACCGGTGATGCCAAAAAGAACGATGCCGCAGGGGCCGGCCACGCGCTGGAGGCGGCGGTCGGTGACGGCACGGAGCGGATTACCTGAAGTAGGAGCAACCATAAAATTCCTGTCGTGAAAAAGAGGGCGAGAATATGCGCCTGTCTTATGGTAGACGCTTGAGCCGTCGAGCGTAACGAAAGTCCGCTGTGGGGCAATAAGGTCGCGCGGCCGGGACATCCGACCGCGCGACCGTCACTGATATGCGCCCGCGAAAAGACGCTACTGCCAGCGGGCGAGGCGCCTGCGTTTTAGGCGCGCGCCGCTTCGATGGATTCGAGGGCGGCGGAGACCACATGCTCGGCGGTCATCCCATATTCCTTCATGAGTGCACCACCGGGCCCGGACTCCCCGTAGGTATTGATACCCACGCTGCGCCCGGCATCCCCGACGTAGCCGGCCCAGCCGAAGGTGGCACCGGCTTCCACCGAGACTCGTGCCTTGACGTTGGGGAGGATGACCGCATCACGGTAGGCCTGGTCCTGAGCTTCGAACCACTCCAGGCAGGGCAGCGAAATAACGCGTGCACCCACTCCCTGCTCCGCGAGGCTCTGCTGGGCGGCCACTGCCAGCTGCACTTCGGAACCGGTGGCCAGCAGCTGCACGTCAACGGTCCCGGTGGGGGAGTCTGCCAGCACGTAGCCGCCCTTGAGGACGCCTTCGGTGGAGGTCCCTTCCAGAACCGGCACGCCCTGCCGGGTAAGGATGAGGCCGGTAGGCCCGCCGTCGACCTTCTCCAATGCCCCGCGCCACGCGGCCGCGGTTTCGTTCGCATCAGCCGGCCGCACAATATTGAGGCGCGGGATGGCGCGGTAGGCCCACAGGTGTTCAATGGGCTGGTGGGTGGGGCCGTCCTCGCCCACGCCCACCGAATCATGCGTCCATACAAAAATCGAGGGGATATTCATAATGGCCGCGAGGCGGGCCGCACCGCGCATGTAATCGGAGAACACAAAGAAGGTGCCGCCGTAGGCACGGGTAAGCCCATCAAGGGTAATTCCGTTAATGATCGCGCCCATGGCGAATTCCCGGATACCGAAGTGGAGGGTGCGTCCGTAAATATCACCGGAGAACATCGTCGAAGAGCGATGCGCGGGCAGGAAGGACGGTTCCCCCTTCATCGTGGTGTTATTCGACCCCGCCAGATCGGCCGAACCGCCCCACAATTCGGGCAGCACCGGAGCGAGGGCATTGAGCACCACGCCGGAGGCCGCGCGGGTGGCGATACCCTTGGGATCCGGCTCCCAGCTCGGCAGCTTCTTTTCCCAACCCTCGGGGAATTTCTTTGCGCGGATGCGATCGTACAGCGCGGCCTCTTCCGGATGGGAAGCACGCCACGCTTCGAAACGCGCATCCCAATCCTTACGGGCCGCGGCCGCCCGCGCCGCCGCATTCTTGCGGGTATGGGCGAGCACGTCGTCTTCCAGCGGGAAGTCAATATCCGGATCGAAGCCCAGGATTTCCTTGGTGGCGCGAATTTCCTCCACTCCCAGGGCAGAACCGTGCGAGGCACCGGTATTCTGCTTGGTGGGCGCCGGCCAGGCAATAATGGTGGAGAGCTTAATAATGGAGGGCTTATCGGTCACCTGCTGAGCAGCCAGAATCGCATCGTAGAGCGCCTGGACATCCTCCTGGTAGGAACCATCCTCCTTAATCCAATTCACGTGCTGGGTGTGCCATCCGTAGGCTTCGTAGCGGGCCAGCACATCTTCACTGAAAGCAATGGAGGTATTGTCTTCAATGGAAATGCGGTTGTCATCGTAAATGAGAATAAGATTTCCGAGCTCCTGGGTGCCGGCCAGCGAGCAGGCTTCACTGGTCACGCCTTCCTGGAGGCAGCCATCACCGGCGATAACGTACACAAAATGGTCGAATACTGACTCACCGAGCGGGGTATCCCGGTCAAAAAGCCCGTGGGCGCGCCGAGAGGCCATCGCGAATCCCACCGCGGAGGCCAGGCCCTGCCCCAGCGGCCCGGTGGTCATCTCCACACCGTTGGTATAGCCGTATTCGGGATGGCCGGGAGTCTTGGAGTGGAGGGTACGCAGCGCCTTAATATCATCGAGTTCGAGGCCGTAGCCGGCTAGCAAAAGCTGATTGTATTGGGTAAGGGAGGAATGCCCGGCCGAGAGAATGAAACGGTCACGGCCCACCCACGCAGAATCCGCCGGATCGTGGTTCATGACCCGCTGGTAGAGCAAATACGCCGCCGGAGCCAGGGACATGGCCGTTCCGGGATGCCCATTCCCGGTTTTTTGCACCGCATCCGCGGCTAGCAGCCGGGTCGTGTCCACGGCGCGCTGATCGAGCTGCGACCATTCGAGCTTCGCCATTGAATTCTCCTAACGTAAGGTTGTGGTTACATGAGATGTGCCACGCACTAGTCTACTGGTCGAGCGGGCTTCGCGCGCCCGAAGCGCATCTGCGTTCGCGCCGGGCGCGAGCGTGAGCGTGCACCCGCGAAGGAGAAGAGATGGCTGAGCCCGGTACCCCGCAGTTGCAACGCGCGGTCGCGCAGTTCCTCGCCCATATCAGCGTCGAACGTGCATTATCGCGCAATACCGTAGCGGCGTACCGGCGGGATTTGCGTAAATATCTTGCGCATCTAGAGGCCCGCGGGGTCACCAGCCCGGGTGACGTACGTGACGAGGACGTCGCTTCGTTTTCGGAAACGCTACGCGGCATGGCCCCGGCTTCTATTGCGCGGGCCGTGACCGCGGTGCGGGCTTTTCATACTTTTTTGTACGACGACGGCGCCACCGCGGCCAATCCCGCCACCCGGGTACGTCCCCCGAAACTTCCCGCGCGCCTGCCCGAAGCTCTCACTATCGCCGAAGTAACCGCCATGATTGAGGCGGCCGGCGCCATCCCGCCGCCCCTGGGCCTGCGTGACCGGGCCCTCCTGGAAGTCCTTTATGGAACCGGCGCACGCATTTCCGAAGCCCTCGGGCTTACGGCAGATGATATTGATACGGATACCTCCACCGTGCGGCTCTTCGGTAAGGGCCGTAAGGAACGGGTGGTGCCGCTGGGGAGCTACGCCCTGGAGGCGCTGGATGCCTACACCACCCGGGCCCGCCCGGAGCTCGCCGCGCGCGGGGAGGGTGTGGCCAAGCTCTTCCTCAATACCCGCGGGCGGGCTCTCTCACGCCAAAGTGCCTGGCTCATTATTCGCCAGGCGGCCGAACGGGCAGGTATTACCGCGCATGTCTCTCCGCATTCGCTGCGGCATTCTTTTGCCACCCACCTTCTCCAGGGCGGTGCGGATGTGCGGGTGGTGCAGGAATTACTCGGACATTCCTCGGTGACCACCACCCAGATTTATACCCAGGTTTCCCGCGATGTCCTCAAGGAGGTGTATGCCACCTCGCACCCGCGGGCGCTGCGCAGTGAGTAGAAAGGCGAGAAGGCGCGGCGTCGTCGTTCTACGCTCAGCGCCAGAAATGGCACCGCAAGTCCTCCGAGTTTAGGTACCCTAGAGATGTGACCGAACAGAACGCGCTTTTTGAAACTGAGAACGTGGATTTCCCCGAACCGGAGCCCTTGCAGGAACACGGCCCGGCGCGCATTATTGCGATGTCCAACCAAAAGGGTGGGGTGGGTAAAACAACGACGTCGATTAACCTCGCCGCCGCGCTGGCCGGATACGGCCGGCGTGTTCTCATTGTGGATTTCGATCCGCAGGGCGCTGCCTCGGCCGGTCTGGGTATTAATGCTCGCGCGCTGGATCGTACTATTTATAACGAACTTATTGCCGCGAAACCGGATGTGCGGGGGATCATTCAGCATTCGAAAGTCGAGGGTCTGGATGTAGTTCCGGCTAATATTGACCTCTCCGCTGCCGAAATTGTGCTTATTAACGAAGTGGCGCGCGAGCAGGCTCTCAGCCGGGTGCTGCGCCCGGTTCTCGATGACTATGACGTCATTATTATTGACTGCCAGCCTTCCTTGGGTCTCCTCACTGTTAATGCGCTCACCGCCGCGCACGGCGTTATTATCCCGCTGGAGGCAGAATATTTTGCTATGCGCGGGGTAGCACTGCTGACCGAACAGATTGGCCGGGTTCAGGATCGCCTTAATCCGCGGCTCACCATTGACGGGGTGCTTCTCACCATGGTGGATATGCGTACCCTTCATTCGCGTGATGTGATGCGTTCGGTGCACGAAGGATTCGGAGATAAGGTCTACCACACGTATATTTCCCGCACCGTGAAATTCCCCGATGCCTCGGTGGCCGGGGAACCCATCACCCAGTACGCACCTTCGCACCCGGGTGCGGTAGCCTATCGGAAGTTGGCGCGCGAAGTGATTGCCCGCGGCCAAAGTGCCTAAACAGGAGTGGGCGTGACCACTCTCTTTGACGTCTCCTCCGATTTCGACGTTGACCTCGACGTATATTCGGGGCCGTTTTCGGTGCTTCTTAGCATGATTTCCAAGAAAAACTTGGATATTACCGAGGTCGCTCTGGCGGAAGTGACGGATGAGTTCATCGCCTGGATTCGGTCCCGGCCGGAGGTCGATCTGTCCACCACCTCAGAGTTTTTGGTGGTGGCCGCCACCCTCCTCGATATGAAACTAGCGCGCTTGCTGCCGCGCCACGAAAGCGAAGAAGAAGATTGGGAGCTCCTAGAACAGCGCGATCTCCTCTTCGCCAAACTGCTCCAATACCGGGCTTTTAAAGAGGTGGCTCGCGATTTCGGGGCGCGCCTGGCGGAAACCGGGCGGCGGGTGGGCCGCGATGTTCCCCTCGAGGAGATGTACGCGAAGGCGCTACCGGAAGTTCGCCTTCCGCTCGGGGTGATGGATCTGGCACTCCTGGCGGCCCGTGCTTTTACCCGCGATACTTCAGAACCGGTGGTCCAGCTGCAACATTTGCACTCTCCGGTTGTTCCGGTCGCTAGCCAGGTGGCCTATCTGGAAGAACGTTTCCGGGCGGGGGATTCCTTTACCTTCGCGCAGCTCTGCGCCGATGCCCCCTCGGTGCAGATGGTGGTGGCCCGGTTCTTGGCGGTCTTGGAATTGCTGCGCCGAGGCGCGATTGCCGCCGAGCAAGATGAACCCCTGGGTGCGCTGGTGCTGCGCCCCACCCCGGACGATGATCGCGGCGCGGCGGGGGCGGGCGACATCGCCGCCGAATACGGCGAAGTGGAGCCGCGCGCGTGATAAACCCAAGCCGCGCGGTGCCTGCTGGAAGCGCGCCACTGCGCCGCGCAGCGACTAGACTGGGCCTATAGGCTCGCATTGCCGGCGCGCCGCGCCGAATCCGGAGGAATAAAGGAGAATCTGTGGCCGATCTTTGCCCCGCCACCGCACTCGAGGCGGTGCTTTTCGTGGCGGCCACCCCGGTTCCCCTAGCCACCCTTGCCGAAGCGGTGGGTCTGAGCGAAGCGGAGACCCGCACCGAGCTAGAAAATCTCGCGCGGGAATATCGCAACGGGCGCCCGCGCGGATTCGAGCTGCGCGAGGCCGGGGGAGGGTGGCGTTTCTACACCAATCCGCTGGTATCGGACGTTGTTCTCGCCCACGTCACCCGCGGGCAATCGGGTAAACTATCCACGCCGGCTCTGGAAACGCTGGCGGTGATCGCCTACCGGCAGCCTGTTACCCGTGCGCAGATAGCGGCGATTCGCGGTGTGAACGTTGATGGAGTTGTGCGGACGCTCGCAACCCGCGGCCTCATTGCCGAAGCGGGCACTACGCCGTCCACCGGTGCGGTCCTGTATGCGACCACCCCGTATTTCCTCGAAGCCATGGGCATGAACTCCCTGGATGACCTGCCGCCCCTGGCGCCCTACCTGCCCGAAGCAACCGACCTTGAAGATGTGGAAAGAGAAATAAGATGAGAGAACGCTTGCAAAAGATCCTGGCCCACGCGGGGGTGGGCTCCCGGCGCGCCTGCGAAGCGCTCATTGCTGAGGGGCGGGTGGCTGTCAACGGCGCCGTCGTTACCGAAATGGGAACACGCGCGGATGCCGAGCGTGACACCATCCACGTGGATGGCATGCCCATTGCGGTGAAACCCGATTTGTTGACCGTCGCGCTTTATAAGCCGCCGGGGGTTGTATCCACCATGGATGATGATATGGGCCGCCCGAGCCTCGCTCAGTACGTGGAGAAATACGAGCAACGGCTCTACCACGTTGGGCGCCTAGACGAAGATACCGAGGGTCTGATTCTGCTCTCGAACGACGGCGAGCTCACCCACCGGCTCACCCACCCCTCCTATGAGGTTCCGAAAACCTACGTGGCGCGGGTGGAAGGCCAGGTGACGCGGGGCCTCGCGCGGGTGCTGGAAAAGGGCATCACCCTGGAGGACGGCCCCATCCGGGTGGATAAATTCGTACTGCGGGAATCGCAGCCGCGCAATTCCATCGTCGAACTCACCTTACATTCGGGTCGCAATCGGATTGTGCGCCGCATCATGGACGAAGTGGGGCACCCGGTTATGGAACTGGTGCGCACCCGTTTCGCCACTATTGACGCCGGGAGGCTGCGACCCGGGAAAAGCCGGGTTATTGCGGGAAGTGAGCTCTCGGCCCTCATGCATTCGGTAGGGATGTGATGCACGCCGGTCCGGTCCTTATTATCGGTTCGGGGTTGCTGGGCGCTTCCCTCGGGCTGCGGCTGCGGCTGCGCGATATCCCGGTGTACCTGGAGGATGCTTCCCCGCTCGCGGCGGCCCTTGCCCGTGATCTGGGTGCGGGGGAGGAACCGCCCGAAGATGCCTGGGAGCCGAGCCTCGTGGTGGTTGCGGTTCCCCCGGATGTCACGGCGCAGGTTGTGAGCGCGGCCCTGGATCGCTTCCCGGCGGCGCTCGTTACCGATGTTGCTTCCGTCAAGGCCGCGGTGGAAGATCGTCTCGCGGCGCATCCCCAGCGAGCCCGCTACGTGGGCTGCCATCCCATGGCCGGCCGGGAACGTTCCGGGGCGATCGCCGCGGACGCCGATCTTTTTGAGGGCCGCCCGTGGGTAATATGCCCGCGCCCGGAAACCCGCGAGGAAGATATTGCGCGCTTGCGCACCCTGGCTTTAGATTGCGGGGCCATGCCGATTCTGGTGGAGGCAAGCGCGCACGACCGCGCCGTCGCCCTTGTCAGTCACGTTCCGCAACTGGTGTCCTCCCTGCTGGCGGGTACGTTAAACGACGCCGCGGCTACCGAGCTGAGCCTCGCAGGCCAAGGCTTACGCGATATGACTCGGCTGGCCCATTCGGATCCGCAATTATGGACGGCGATTATCGCCTGTAATTGCGCGGCGGTAGCTCCGGTGCTCCGCGATATTGCCGAGCGCACCGCGCATTTGGCAACCGCGCTCGAAGAAGCCGCGGGGGCGGCGCAGGCTCCCGGGCTGGCCCGGGCAGTTGCCGCGGTGGTGGCTGCAGGTGGGTGTGGGGTCGCGCGTATTCCCGGCAAACACGGGGGAGCTCCCCAGCGCTATACCGAAGTAACCGTCCTGGTTCCGGACCGCCCGGGTGAATTGGGCCGACTCTTCACCGAGGTAGGTGAGATCGGGGTCAATATTGAAGATTTTTCGCTCGAACATTCCGTGGCCCAAAAAGTAGGGCGGGCGCGGCTATCCGTAGCGCCGGCCGCCGCCAGGGATCTCACCGCGGCGCTCGCCGCGCGCCGGTGGCAGGCTTTTATTGAAGGAGGAGAGCATGAGTGAGATGAGCACGGCAGGCGCCCCGCGCCCCGAAACCGCGGGCTATCCCATCGCTATTGACGGGCCCTCCGGCTCGGGTAAATCGACCGTTTCCCGCCAGGTCGCCCGGGAGCTAGGACTGTGCTATCTCGATACCGGGGCAATGTACCGGGCAGCCGCGTGGGCCGCGCAGCGCGCCGGAGTCGAACTCACCAACCAGCCTGCCGTGACAGCCGTGGTGCGGGCAATGAAACTCGAGATGCCGCTCGATCCTGATAACCAGGTGATGATCTGCGAAGGGGAAGATATCACCTCCGCTATCCGCGCTCCGGAGCTGTCCCGGGTGGTTTCTCAGGTAGCCGTGAACCTGGATGTACGCGCCGAGCTCATTGCCCGGCAGCGGGCCATTATTGCGGCCCACCCGCGCATTGTGGTGGAGGGGCGCGATATCACTAGCGTCGTCGCCCCGGATGCTCCCACAAAAATTCTTCTCACCGCATCGGAAGCAACCCGTTTGGCACGGCGAGCCCGCGAGGTGCGCGGAAGCGCGGCGCCCGATGCCCTGGCCGCGACCCGCGCGGAAGTGAGCGAACGGGATGCACAGGACTCGACGGTCGCCTCTTTCCTGGAAGATCGCGATGGAGTCGTTACAATTGATTCTTCTCAGATGAGTATTGCGGACGTGGTGGCCGCGGTGCGGGCGCTGGCACAAGGCTCTCGAAAGGAACAGGAATGACTGAGGAATACCGCGATATGAGCGCGGAGGGGACCACCCCGGACGACGCCGAACGCGTACTCCGGGCCGGTCTGGATGCCTACGATCTGGACGAGGCCGATCTGGCGCTCCTGGCCGGTGCAGAACCCGAGGAACAGGCGGCGAACCGTGCACTACCCGTGGTAGCGGTGATCGGGCGCCCGAATGTGGGGAAGTCCTCCCTGGTGAATCGCATTGTTGGCAAACGAGTGGCCGTGGTGCAGGACGTTCCGGGCGTGACCCGTGACCGGGTCTCTTACGAAGCCGAGTGGGCGGATCGCCGTTTCCTCCTCATGGATACCGGCGGATGGGAACGTGATGTTGCAGGGCTGGATCGCGACGTCGCGCTGCAGGCCGAAATTGCTATTGAACAGGCCGATGCTGTGATCTTCGTCGTGGATGCCACCGTGGGCATGACGGATACCGATGAAGCCCTGGTGCGGGTGTTGCGGCGTTCGCGCAAGCCCGTGATTGTGGCGGCCAATAAGGTAGATTCGCCCCAGCAGGAACCGGATGCTGCTTACCTGTGGTCCTTGGGACTGGGGGAGCCGTATCCCGTTTCCGCGCTGCACGGGCGCGGTTCGGGCGATCTTCTTGACGTGGTTATCGGCGCGCTTCCTGCCGAACGTGAGGTGCCGGCACGTCCCGCGCGCCGTGGCCCGCGCCGGGTCGCGATTGTGGGGCGCCCGAATGTAGGGAAGTCATCCCTGCTCAACCAGTTAGCTGGGGAAACCCGCGCCGTGGTGAGTGATATTGCCGGCACCACTCGCGATCCGGTTGACGAAGTCATTGAGCTGGACGGTACCCCGTGGACTTTTGTGGATACCGCGGGGATTCGCCGGCGGGTCCACCAAACTCGCGGTGCGGATTATTACGCGAATCTGCGCACTCAGCGTGCGCTGGCGGAAGCGGAGCTGGCCCTGGCCCTCATTGATGCTTCCGAGCCGCTCACCGAGCAGGATATTCGCGTGATTCAGCAGGTCATTGATGCGGGGCGTGCCCTGGTGATTGTGTGCAATAAATGGGACGAGGTGGATGAGGAACGCCGCTTCGAACTTGACCGCGAATTCGAGCGGGAGCTGGTGCAGATCCAATGGGCCGCGCGCGTCAATCTCTCGGCGAAAACCGGGTGGCATACCAACCGGCTCTCCAATGCCATGACGACCGCGCTGCGATCCTGGGACCAGCGTATTCCCACCGGCAAACTCAATGCTTTCCTCAGCGAATTGGCGGCCGCGCACCCGCATCCGGTGCGCGGGGGCAAGCAGCCGCGTATCCTGTACGGCACCCAGGCATCCACCCGGCCGCCGCGCTTCGTGCTTTTCGCCACCGGCTTTATCGAGGCCGGTTACCGACGCTTCCTGGAGAACCGCTTGCGGGATACTTTCGGTTTCGAAGGCTCCCCGCTCCAGATTTCGGTTCGGGTGCGCGAACGGCGCAAGAAGTAGCGGGGTGGCACGACGGCGCAGCTGCCAGCGGCGTCGTACTTCCACTATTTGCAGGGGCCGCGGCAGGAAACCTCCCACCGCGGTCCCTCCCCACGGCGCTCCGGCTAGCGCGCAGAGCGCGGTAGCAGCACTTCCGGAACACTCACGCCGGTGGAACCGGCAATAGCGGTGATTTCCTCCGCGATACCGTATGCCACCGCTTCGCGGGTAGCCGCTCCCAGGCGTTCGGCGGGCGCAGTGACGGAGACCGCCACCCGCTCGCCGTTTTTCAGATCGACAGGAACCGCCACGCACGCGATCCCGGCCTCGTTTTCTTCCACTTCCATACCCCAGCCGTAGCGGTGCACGTGCTCAATGCACTCTTCGATGGTGGCGCGGGTGGGCGGATTATCGGTAGGAACACTCAGATACCAGTCGATTTCCGCGCCGGTCACGTTATTCGCGCCCAGGAGAGCACGCCCGAGAGCGGTGGTAACCGCCGGGGCGTTACGCCCGATAAAGGACACCACCCGGATGGGCCGATCCGGCTCTACCTTATCCAGGTAGGTCACCACCTGGCCGGAGAGCTTACCCAGGTGCACGAGCTCGTTATAGCGGTGGCAAATAGCCACTAAAGCCGGGTGGAGTTGGTCAACCACGAATTGGGTGCGGGTGGTGTAGCGAATAATCGGATCTACGCCGTCCCCGAGGAAGTAGTAGCCGTTATCAGGATCCTGATCCACCCAATTCCGGTAGCGCAGCGAGCGCAGGGTATGGTGAACGGTGGCCTTATTTGACTCTACCGCGGCTGCAATATCGGAGAGTGGGGCACCTTCCGGTCCGCGACGTGCTAAAAACTCGACAACGAGCAACGCGCGATCAATGGAGGAGAGCGGAGCGCGCTCCTCAGGGGAAGTACCGGACACCTCAAGCTCCTTTACTCTACGAGGGTGTAACTGCAGGCCGGGAAAATTATACCGCGCGATTTCAATATGTGAAACATCGAAGCGGGTGCGTCAGCCAGTCAGTGTTGAATAAGAAAAGGCCCGGAATCCGAATACTTCACACGTTACGAAGGGGTGCCGTCCGGAGTGGAAATGAGGTACAATCATTTCATACGTACGAACGGGCGTTTCACGTAAAGAAACATACGGGTGCGGGGGTGCCCGGCCGGTTCGTCGTCGTATAAAGGAATACTGGGTGGTGGCATCGGGAGCGGTGTTCACTCACCGGGTGACCTCACGGCAGGAACGCGGCGCATGCTGGTGCTCCTGCGGGGCGGCCGCCGGTGGATCGTACGTGGAGCCGTCCCGATCCAACTATCAAAGGTGATGTATATGAAACTCAATCTCAGCTCGCTCTCCCACGCGAGTGATTACGAAGCAGCCGGTATTCAAGTTCCGGCTTTTGATGTGGCCGCTACGCAGGAACGTGCGCGCACCAACCCGCGCTGGGTGCATATCGGCCCGGGTAATATTTTCCGGATTTTCCTGGCCCGCATCGCGGATGACATGCTGGCGGACGGCAAGTACTGGCCGATTACCGGTGTGGTTCCCATGGATCCCGCTGAAATGGAAAAACAGCTCGAAGCTTTTGATCTGCTGACCCTCGGCGTCATTCTTTCCGGGGACAAGCGCGATACCCGCGTTATCGCGGGTCTGGCCGATGGCCTGGCCACCCGCCGCGATGGCGATTTTGATCGGCTCGTCTCCATTTTCACCAAGCCGGAGATGACCACGGTAACCCTCACCATTACCGAAAAGGGCTATGTTATTCAGGATTCCCAGGGTGAGCTTTCCGAAGCCACCCGCGCGGATATCGCCTCCGATCCGTACGCTAACCATGCGAACACCATGGCGCTGCTGGCCGGGCTCCTCGCACATCGCTACCAGGCGGGCGGCGCACCCATTAACTTCATCTCCGCGGATAACTTCTCCCACAACGGTGATAAGCTGCGCGATTCGGTGCTGCAGATCGCCCGCGGGTGGGTGGAGCGTGGCGCGCTCAGCCAGGACTTCCTGGACTGGGTCAGCGATGACACCAAGGTTGCTTTCCCAATTTCCGTGATCGATAAGATCACCCCGCGCCCCTCCGAAGAAGTTTCGGAATACCTCACCGGTCTCGGCTTCACCGACATGGGTATTGACCACCTCGGGCGCACCCCGATCGCCGGGTTCGTCAATGCCGAACCCACCGAATACCTCATTATCGAAGATAAGTTCGCGGCCGAACGCCCGCCCTTTGAGGACTACGGCGTGTACATCACCGATCGCGAAACCTGCGATAAGTTCGAGCGGATGAAGGTCACCACCTGCCTCAACCCGCTCCACACCGCACTGGCAGTGTCCGGTACGGTCATGCGCTTCCCGACCATCGATTCGGAAATGCGCGATCCCGATTTGGCGAAGATGGTCAATATCCTCGCCTATGATGAAGCGATGCCGGTAGTAACCGATCCGGGAATTATCGATCCGAAGGACTTCGTGCGCGAAGTGCTCGAGGAACGTTTCCCCAATAGCGCGCTGCCGGACAATCCGGCCCGTATCGCCATGGATACCTCGCAGAAGATTCCGATTCGTTTCGGTGTCACGCTGCAGGAATACCAGCGCCGCGGTCTGGATATGGACAAGCTGCGCGTGATCCCGCTCGTTTTCGCGGTGTGGGCACGGTATCTGCTCGGCATCGCGGACGACGGCGAAGAATTCGCGCCGTCATCCGATCCGCTGCTGGAGGAACTCCAGGGGCACCTCAAGGGAATTAAGCTCGGCGATAGCGTTGACGCTCACGCCGTGCTCAAGCCCATTCTGTCCAATGCCAATATCTTCGGCCTCGACCTGTATACCACTCCGCTGGCGGAGAAGGTCGAAGCCCTGTTTACCAAGCTCATTGCCGGTCCCGGCGCTGTGCGTGCCACTATTCACGAGGAGATCAACTAATGAAAATGACATTCCGCTGGTACGGCGAAGGTCACGACCCCATTCCGCTGCAGTACATCAAGCAGATTCCGGGCGTGTCCGGAATTATGGGCACCCTGTCCTACAAGGCGGCCGGGGAGAACTGGGAAAAGGACGAAATTAAGGTTCTTATTGACCAGGTTCACGAAGCCGGGCTCGAATGCGAGATCATCGAATCCGTGAACGTCCACGAGGACATCAAGCTCGGGCTGCCCAGCCGTGACGAATACATCAAGAACTACTGCACCACGCTGGAAAACCTCGCGGAATTCGGCGTCAAGGTAGTTGTGTACAACTTCATGCCGGTCTTTGACTGGCTGCGCACTGAGCTCGCTCACGTGAACGAAGATGGCTCCACCTGCCTGTACTACGATCACTCTGAGATCGACGGTATGACCCCGCAGGATATCGTCAATAAGACAGCCGAAGAATCCGGCGGCCTGACCCTGCCCGGGTGGGAACCCGAACGCCTGGCTAAGCTGGACGAAGTCATGGCACTCTACCAGAACATGACGGTGGAAAAGCTGCGCGAAAACTGGAAGTACTTCCTGGACGGCATCATCCCCACCTGTGAAAAGGTCGGCATCAAGATGGCCTGCCATCCCGACGATCCGGCTTGGGATCTCTTCGGTATTCCGCGCGCTTACAAGAGCCTGGATGACATCAAGGAAATCCTGGCCCTCAATGATTCCCCGATGCACTCTCTGTGCGTGTGCATCGGCTCGCTTGGCTCCAACCCGTCCAATAACGTCGCTGAGATCCTGCGCTACGTGGGCGAGCGCGGCCGTATTGCCGCCTCCCACCTGCGTAACGTCAAGTACCTGGGCGAAAAGACGTTCAAGGAAGCGGCCCACTGGTCCGCGGATGGCGACCTCGATATGCAGGCCGCGGTGGAAGCGATTTACGATACCTGCCCCGATATTTACGTGCGTCCCGATCACGGCCGCATGATTTGGGGCGAAGAAGGCCGCCCCGGTTACCCGCTGTATGACCGGGCACTGGGCACCCAGTACCTCCTCGGGCTGTGGGACGGCATCGACAAGATGAAGAAGGCGGCAAAGTAGTGTCTCAGCAACTTCCAGATGTTCGTCCGTTCCTGGAAACCCACCCCATTGTTCCCGTTGTGGTGATCGACGACGCCGCGCAGGCGCCCGACGCCGCCCGCGCCCTGGTGTCCGGCGGTATCCACTGCGCCGAAGTGACGTTCCGTACCGCTGCCGGTGGGGAAGCCATTAAGGCAATGCGCGATGTTGAGGGAATGACGGTTGGTGCCGGAACGGTGCTTACCCGGGCTCAAGCGGAAACCGCCGCGGACTTGGGCGCGAAGTTCTTCGTATCTCCGGGCTGGAGCGCCGGTGTGGCCGACGTTGCAGCCGAACGCCAGATCCCGTATCTTCCCGGCGTGCAAACCGCCACGGAAATCATGATGGCTCTGGAATACGGTGCCACCGCGGTCAAGTTCTTCCCCGGTGGGGAAGCGGGCGGGCTGCCCATGGTTAAGGCCCTGCGCGGTCCCTTCCCGAATACCTACTTCGTACCCTCGGGCGGCGTGAAGCTCGCGAATATGGCCGAATGGCTCTCCGATCCGGCAATCCTGTCCGTATCGGGTTCGTGGATGATCAAGCGCGATCTCATTTCCTCCGGGAACTTCGCGGAGATCACCCGCCTATCCCAAGAAGCATCCGATCTAGCTAAGGAGATTCGCAAGTGAGCGACGCCCTGACGATTAAATCCGCCGAGGAAACCACCTACGATATTGTCTCCCTGGGTGAAGTGATGCTTCGCCTGGATCCGGGTGCCGGCCGTATCCGCACCACGCGCCAGTTCGCCGCCTCCGAAGGCGGCGGGGAATACAACGTGGCTCGCGGCCTGCGGCGCGCTTTCCAGAAGCGCGGCGCGATCCTGACCTCTCTGGTGCGCAATGAAGTGGGCCTGCTGCTCGAGGATCTTATCCTCACCGGTGGCCTGGACACCCGTTTCATTCATTGGGTCGACGACGACGGCATCGGCCAGTCGGCTCGTAACGGACTCAATTTCACCGAACGCGGTTTCGGGGTGCGGGGAGCGGTCGGGTGTTCCGACCGGGCTCACACTGCGATTTCGCAGCTCAAGCCGGAGGATATCGATCTCGATTACCTCTTTGGTGAACTTGGAGTGCGCTGGCTGCACACCGGGGGCATTTACGCGGCCCTTTCGGAGCAGGCTTCGGAAACTGCGCTGGCGGTTATCAAGAAGGCCAAGGAATACGGCACTGTCGTATCCTATGACCTCAACTACCGTCCCTCCCTGTGGAATCTGCACGGGGGCAAGGCCCGCGCGCAGGAGGTCAATAAGTCCCTGGCACCCTTCGTGGATGTCATGATCGGTAACGAAGAGGACTTCACCGCCTGCCTCGGTCTGGAAATCGAAGGCGCCAACGAAAACCTCGATAACCTCCAGGTGGAGTCCTTCCACAAGATGATTGAGAAGGCTGCGGAAACCTTCCCGAACTTCAAGGCCATCGGTACCACGATGCGCCAGGTGCGTTCGGCAACCATCAACGACTGGGGCGCGGTGGCGTGGAAGCGCGACCAGGGCTTCGTGCAAGCTACCCAGCGTGATGGCTTGGAGATCTTCGACCGCGTGGGCGGGGGAGACTCCTTCGCTTCCGGGCTCATCTTCGGGCTCATGGAATACGGTGACGTCCAGAAGGCCGTGGAACTCGGGGCCGCACACGGCGCCCTCGCCATGACCACTCCGGGTGATACCACCATGGCCACCCGCGCCGAGGTGGAGAACCTCGCCCGCGGCGGCTCGGCGCGTGTCAAGCGCTAAATAAATCCGCACCGTGCGCTTAGTGCGCACCGCGCAATGAGTGGGGAGCAGATCCGGGCATCCGGATCTGCTCCCCACTGCGTTGGCGCGTTTTTCTTAGCTGACCTGGGCGGTGAATTCGGCGTGAGTTGGCCCGGTGATATACTCGCGGCGGCGCCCGGTGTATTGGATTGCGATCCGATCTTCCGGGCGGGCATCAACGAGGTAAATAACGACCAAGAATATCCATTCCAGAGGCTTCATGGCGATCCACACGATGTCAGCTGCCAGACGGGTGCGAATGAGGCGCGAGAGCGGAAAACCGTAGCGATTATAGAATCTGCGGATCACCCGATGCAGCCTCGGGGTCTTTTCTTCCAGGACCTGTTCGAAAGCGTTAGCGATAAGGAGCTGGCGATTCACGGTGATGCGATGCCCGCCGCGCACCCCGTCGCGGACGGGTTTGACCACGGCCGGGTGCCCGCCGGCGGCCACGGTACATAGATAGTGCTCATCGTAGAAAGTGTTGGGCGGTGATACCCGCTCGGAAAGCGTCCAGTCACTTGTTTCCGTAAAGGCTTTGATAGCAGCGTCTGGTTCCTGGCCGAAGAGCACCGTGATGAGGAGGAATATCCCCAATACAGGTATCAAACCGAGCAGGGCGAGAAGCGGCCAGTTTCTGGCTTGCGACAAAACCTTTTCCAGGTAGGCGAGTACGCTTGCTCCGTCCGCGCGTGCTTCCTCGGCGTCCTGGGACGTGTGGGTATGAAATTCGTGGATTTTCGCAATGATTGTTTTCGCGGATATCAGCATCACCACTGTGACCGGTAGTAAAAGGATGAGGCTCTCCGGTCCGTCGGGCCGGAATGTTTGGATAGTCCACACAATAACAATGGCGTTACCAAGATAGATGCACGAGAAGCAGAGAACCGTGAGAAGCGGCGGAATCTCGTGCAGCGGCTTGAGCCGCACGTAAAGAAAAGCCAGCGCGCATACCAGGCACAGCAGCGCTAAAAATGGCTGAAAATCAGTGTGGATCGGCGTATGCGTCTGGTCATTGACGAGCTGCTCCGGCCAATCGGCATAAAAGACCACGCTGTGTTTTATCGAGATAGCGGCCACATGGAAGCTGAGCGCTAGGAATATAGTCCAGACATCATGCACTGCCTCCACGATCGACAGCGGCTTGCCCCGTATCGCCGTGATGAGCGTGATCACCTGGTAACAGGTGAGGATAACCGGATACGTGGTTACCCAGGGCAGGAGCGTAAGGAAGAATAACAGTAAAACTAACCCTTCAGCATCCCACCACGAAGCGTGTGGGTTAATCTGCCCCGTGCATGCCGAATAAATAATGAGTCCGGGAACGGCAATGAGATAAGCGAGGGCAAGCTGCGCGAAGTAGGGGTGCCTGCGCAAGAAACTGCGTTTGCGCACCTCAGACATCTGGATCCTCCTCAGCAGTCTTTGCTCGCCTCCAGCGGAAACAAGCCGTCACCCCAGATTCTAGATCGCCAACAAGCCGATGTAGGTGAGGGTGCCGGCGGCCAGGGAGACGAGCATGCGGCGCCCGGAAAGCTCGTGGGCCAGGATCGTGACGGCACTGGCCACTCCCACGCGTAGTAGCGATGCGGCAGATATGGGAAGCACTTCGCTGCGGACCATAGCCAGCGCCAAAATCACCAGCACCCCCACCGGGAGCCAAACTGACAGCGCTCGCACCAGGCGCGAACGGCGCAGCGGGTGAAGAATAAGGAAAGGAACGCCGCGCAGGCACAGCATGAGAGCCAAAGAACCCAGCAGGACGGCCAGGAGATAGGCGGTCATAAAAGACCTCTATTCTCCCCATGTGCGCCGCCGTCATAAGCGGCGGCGTCGTTCTTCTTGAAACGAGTGCGCACCACGAAACGCATCACTAAGAAAAGCGCGAAGAAACTCATCGCAACCGGAAGGAGCGCGCTCGGCACACACAGCTGCGCCAAGAGAAACGCGAGGCCGGCACCGAGCACGCCGGGAATATCGCGGCGGGCGTGGAAAGCATCCAGGGCGAGAACAATGAAGAGGGCGACGAGCGCAAAATTGACGCCTCGAATCTGGCCGGGGAGGAGCCCACCAATCGCCACTCCCAGCAGTCCGCCGCCCACCCAGCAAGCCTGAAGTACGGCTTGGAGGGAGATGAGCCGGCCTTGGTTCCACACGCCCGGATGCGACGTGGTTATGGCGTAAGTTTCGTCGGTGAGCGAATAGACGCAGTACATGCGCGCGAGGGGATGCCGGAGCTGCGCGATGGGGTACGAAAACGCGTAGAAAACGTGGCGCACGTTCACGAAGAAGATGGTGAGAAGAATCGTGAGGACCGGGGCCTGGGCGCTGATGAGGGCGACGGCGAGCAGCTCGGCCGAGCCGGAATAAATAAAGAAAGACAGCGCGGGAGCGAGCCACCACGGTTGGCCGTACTGAATGACGAGAAGTCCGAAGGCCATGCCCAAAGGAATCATTCCCAGGCCCGCACCCGCGGCCATCTGTGCTCCAAAACGCACATCTGATACGTGGGAAGGCATGGGCTCTATTGTGGCACTCCCGGGGGAGTGGAGGGTGAAGTTTCCACCATGCGGAGCACGGGCGCGAAGAGAGTTACTATGGTTCACGTCCCGTTGTTTTAGGTGAAGGAGCCTCCATGACCGTCGTTAAAATCAATGCTATTTCTGTTCCGGAAGGCGCTGCCGAGCGTTTCGAGGCTCGTTTTGCGGCTCGCGAAGGTGCGGTGGACCAGCGGCCCGGTTTCCGTTCTTTCCGGCTGCTGCGCCCCTTGGAAGGAAGTGACCGCTACCTGGTGGTCACCGAATGGGAATCCGACGAGGATTTCACCGCGTGGCGTAGTGACCCGGCCGCGCATCCGCGCAAGATGGAGGAGGCCCGGCAAGCGCCCGGCAATGCGGACCTGGGGGCTCAGCTTCTCGAGTTCGAGGTAGTCGAGCTTCCCGAAGTTGAGCACGGAAACACCCCGCCGGCGTCTTTCGTTTCTATCGTGGCGCTATCGTTCCTTCCCGGGATGGAAAAAGTTATCGAGCAACGCTTCGCGGCCCGCAAGGCAGCCGTGGATGCGGCACCCGGTTTCTCCTTCTTCCAGCTGTGGCGGCCGGTGAACGGAGTGGAGGAGTACTACGTGGTTACCGGCTGGGATGCCCAGGATTCTTATGATGCCTGGGCCGAGGCCCGGGAGCGCGCCCCGCATAATACCGCCGACCAGCCTAAGAATCGGGGCTTGGATGTAGAACTGCGCAGTTTCGCGGTTATCCAGGCCAGCGTCACCCAGTAGCGGGCGCAAACTAAGGGGCGGGTACCGTGTTCTCGGTACCCGCCCGGTTAATAACTGTTTGCGATGCGGTAGCTGCCTCATTGCTACCCCGCGTTACCGCAGGAAACCGCGTTTTAGTCCTCGCGTTCCTCCAGGTAACGCAGCAGAACGGCTTTGTAGCCGTCCAGGGCGCCAGCGGGATCCTCCGCCGCATCCTTGAGGAAGGGGATAAGATCCGGCCCTGTTTTCTCCAACAGCTCCAGACCCGCCAGATCGATGTTACGGAAAGCCATTTCCGTAACATAGTTGATAATGGTGTGTCCGTTCGCCATAAAAGCGAAAGCCACCGCTTTCTGATGCGAGAAACCGCCATCTTCCAAGGCCCGGGAGAGACCTTGGAGCTGACGCGCAAAATGCACCGTCAATTTCGGGTTGCACAGGAGTACTTCAGCCAGCCCCTCGAAATCATCCAGGGTGCGCCGCAGATTCGCATCCGCCTGGTTGATGGCTTCGTGCCAATCCGTGCCCGCCTGCACAATTGGTGTTTCATCGGCGGCACGCCGAACGACCGCATCCACAATGTCCTGACGGCCATCATAGAGGCGGTACACCGCGGGCGTAGCGACACCGATCTTGTTTGCTATATCACTCATGGTGAAGGTATAGACGCCAACTTCCTTCGCTGCGCGAATAACATCGTCAGCGTTGAAGCGTTGCTTCCTACCCACTCTTCTTGCATATGTTCGTTCCACGGTTTCAGTTTAGTGTAAAAATAAGTGCGGTGCCGCCCACAACACAGGGTTTTGCTTAATAAAGGCCACAGAAAATAAAAATGAGGCTCAGCACCGGCGCCTTTGCCGGTACTGAGCCTCATCTCGCGCGGTGAGTTCGCCGCACGCTTCATACGGTTCTCATAACGCTTATCCGGTATTCTTCATTCCGGCCGAAATACCGTTAATAGTAGTGAGGAGAGCGCGCTGCTCATCGGCTGACTGTTCCTTACCGGAAGCCGCATCGGCCCGTACCCGCGCCAGCAGGGCAACCTGGAGGTAATGGATCGGCTTGAGATACTGATCGCGGATGCGCAAGGTGCGCTGCAAAACCGGTTGGGTATCGAGCAGGTCATCTTCGGCCAGCAGCGCCTCGAGCTCGCGCACTGTCAGCTCGTATTCTTCGCGAATCTCCGCGTAGATATGGTGGAGACGCTCGGGCACCAACGTGCGCACGTAATGCCCGGCAATATCCATATCAGTTTTCGCAAGGGTCATTTCGATATTGGACATCGTGGTGCGGAAGAACTGCCAGCCGCGCACCATCTTCTTTAGGTCCTCACCGTACCCGGCTTCCCGGGCAGCGCGGAGTCCGGAACCAGCACCGAACCACCCCGGAACGATCTGGCGGGATTGGGTCCACCCGAAAACCCAGGGAATAGCCCGCAGACCATCCAAGCCCTTTTCTGAGGTGGTGCGCTTGGAGGGGCGCGATCCAATATTGAGATCACCCAGCAATTCCACCGGGGTGGAGGTGACGAAGTATTCGGGCAGATCCGGGTCATCAGCAAGAACCCGATAGCGCTGGTAGGCAGCCCCGCTGAGGAAGTCCATGACTTCGTCATAGCGGCTCAGCGACACATTGCTATTACGCGGTTCTCGGTGCAGCGCGGAGGCTTCCATGACAGCGGCCAGGGTGAGAGAGAGGTTCTCCCGGGCCAGAGCCGGCAACGTGTACTTATCGGAAATAACCTCGCCCTGTTCGGTGAACTTAATTTCCCCGTCTAGAACGCCGTAGGGCTGAGACAAAATCGCGTCATAGGTGGGCCCGCCCCCGCGCCCCACGGAACCACCGCGGCCGTGGAAGAGCCGCAGGGTCACGCCGTGGCGTGCGGCGACGTCGCGCAACTGGCGCTGCGCCTGGTGGATTTCCCACTGGGAGGTCACCACACCCGCATCCTTATTGGAATCGGAATAGCCCAGCATTACTTCCTGCCGGTTACCCCGCAAGCGCACAATTTCCCGATAGGAAGGATCGGAAAGCAGGGTATCGAGGATCTCCCCGGCCCGGCGTAGTTCCGGCACTTCTTCCAATAGCGGAGCAAATCCCAGATCTGCGCGCTTCTCCGCGCTTTCCAGATCGATAATCCCAGCTTCGCGGGCCAGCAGCGCCACGGAGAGGATGTCATCGGGACCGTGGGTCATAGAGACCAGGTAGGTGGTAATGGCATCGGTCCCGTAAATTTTGTGGGCCTGGCGAATCGCCCGGAACACCTCGAACGTCTTTTGTGAACTCTCGGTGAGCGGCGAATCATCGGTGTTAATGAGAGCCGGTGCCAGCGGACGAGCCGAGGCCAGTTCCCGCCCCAGGAGCGCCGTGCGTTCTTCCCGGCTCAATGATGCGTAATCCGTATCCAGCCCACCGAAGCGATTGAATAATTCGTTGAGCAGTTCAAAATGCTTCTCGGAATGTTCGCGGACATCCAAAATAACTAGCCCCAGGCCCATCCCGTGAATAATCTGCTGGGCGGTAGCCAGTAGGCCATCGGCTACCCGTTCGGCTCCGTGGCGGCGCAGCGCATCGCGCAGCAGCTGGAATTCTGCCTGAATTTCCGATCCGGTGGCGTAATCATGGCCGGGAATGTGCTCCGCCCCGGTGGTGATGCGCTCCTTCGTATTATTGAGTTTGGAGCGAATCGCGCCGAGCTTGAGCCGGTAGGGTTCTTCGGCGTAAAGCGCCCGTGAATCCTCATCCACAAGGTCCGGGAAGCGGAAGTCCTCTTCCAGGGAAGCTAGCAGTGCGGCGTCGTCGCCCGAAAGACGCGAGGAAATCGACAAGCTGAGCATCGCGCGGTTAACGAACCACACCGCAATGTCGATGGCGGTGCTGGACTGCAACCGCAGCACATCCGCGGTAACGTCCGCCGTTACGTACGGGTTGCCGTCCCGGTCCCCGCCGATCCAGGATCCGAAACGGATCGGAACCGCATCTTCGGGAAGGTGGGCGCCGTAACGTTCCAATTCGTCACGGAAATCCGTGATGACATCGGGAAGAGTATCCGTGTAGAGGCTGCGCAGGTACCACATGACATTGCGGGCTTCGTCCAGGGGAGTGGGCTGCACGCGGCGCAGTTCGTCCGTGAGCCAGATGCTCTCCATCACCGAGGCGAGTTCGCGATCCTGGCGGGCGCGTTCTTCGCTGCCTTCTTCCGTTTCCGTTTCCACAATTTCCGAAACGCGGCGTAGCTTGGTGAGCACGGCGCGCCGCTGCGCTTCGGTGGGGTGAGCGGTGAAAACAAGGCGAATATCGAGCGAATCGACAGTTTTTTGCAAGCCTTCCAGCCCGACCGCGTCATAAATACGCGAAATGGCACGCGGCACCCACGATTCGGCCGGTTCTTTATCACCGATCACCTTAATGCGGAAAGTTTGCTCCGCGGCGTTGGCCAGCAGGAAATATTCCGCGAAAGCGCGGGTGAGAATAATGGCGGTATCCGTGGACATATCATCCAGAGAGCGCTGCACTTCCGAGGCCGCCGTTTCCGAATCGAGGTCACGTGCAGCCGCGCGTACTTTCTCAATAAGATCGAGGGTTTCTTCCCCGTGCTGCTGGGCGATTTCCTGGCCGAGCATCGTGCTCAGGCGCCGCACAACCGCACGCAGCGGGGCGTCAAAATCTTCGGGGGAGCGGGCCGTGGTGCGGTCAACGGAGTCGTGGAGCTGAATATCTTGGTCGTGGCTCACTAGATCTACTCGCCTCTCCTTGGGGATCTCACCGTCACGGTATCGGCCGATGCACAGCTGTGGCGCGTGCCCCGCCAATACCGCTTTCCATCCTAACGCTAAGCCCGCGCCCGGGTGTAATCACAGGTCCCGGGTGGAACGACGCCGCAGCACCCGCGTTGTTACGTGCGCGGGCGGCCTCGCTTACACTAGCGGTGGTGAGCTATGGTGCGGTACCGAGGCGAGGTGGTGCTTGTGGATTCTGGTCTTTCTGCGCGGGATATTGATGCGCTCGACGCCGCAAAGCTGTATTACTCCGGACTCAGTCAGGATGAGGTAGCCCAGCGCATGCACCTGGCTCGCTCCACGATTTCCAAGCTGCTCAGTCACGCACGCAAGCGCGGTTTTGTGCGAATTACCGTCAATGATCCGCGTGAAGATGATGCCTTCCTCTGCGCGCGTTTGAGCGAACGGTTCAATTTACTGGATGTGCGCCTGGTTAGTCCGCCCAGTTCCGCGCCGGAAGATATGCGCGAGGCCCTCGGGCGCGTGGGAGCGCAGGTGCTCAGCGAACAGATTCGCGACGGCGACGCTATCGGCATTTGTCTGTCCCGCACCACCGAAGCGGTCTCCCGGCATATGCCCCGTATTGCTCGCAAAGGCGTTGCCATTATTCAACTGACGTGCTGTATTGGGGCATGTGTTCGCACTATTGATGAAACGATGGTGATGGAACGCATCGCTGCGTCCTGCGGTGGACAGGCCGTGTATTTCCAGCTCCCGGCTTTTCTCACTGCGCAGCAACGTGAGGATCCGGATGTCAAGGCGCGTTTACGAGCTACCCGGACCCAGCGGGCCAGCACCCGGGTGGTTCTCTATACCGTGGGCGATGCCCGTTCGAATCTGGCTTATCTGGCGGGTTTTCGCCTGGAAGATGCCGATATGACGCGCCTGCTCACCGCGTCGGTTGGTGATATCTGTACCCACTTCATTACCGCGCAGGGCCGGGTATGCCTCCCGGATCTCAATAACCGGGCCACCGGGATTAGCCTTCCGGAGCTGCGTGAGAAAGAACAAAAGATCCTGGTTGCCGGGGGACCGGATAAACTCCAGGCTATTTACGCGGCCCTGGCCAATGGATACGTATCGCGCCTGGTCACCGATGTGGGAACCGCGCGCGATTTGACGATGATGGCCTGAGGCGCACGGTCTGAACCGTGAACGTGTGCCCGGGAATCCGAGCGGCTAAGGATACGCGGCCGCGGAACAAATGTTCCGTTCGCGAACATCGGTGGCAATATGCCCGCCTCGCACCGGCGCAGCGGTGGTTTTTCCGCGAGCTGGTGCGATTTTATAAGCGGAACGGGCGCGGTGCAGCGCGTGGCACGCAGTGGCTCTCTCGTCTAGATTCACTCGTGAACACCGGGAACGGTGTTATATCAGTAGCGTGAGGCTGCTAGGGGAAGCTACAGTTTCGGAGTTTCCCGCTATCAGCGTGAATCACGGTGGGAAACATACAAAGGAGTCATGATGCCCGCTCTCGATCATTATTCACGTCCCGCACAGCTCATCGACCACACTCTTTTGCGAGCCGATGCCCGCCGCAGCGAGATTGAAGAATTGTGCGCCCAGGCCCGCAACCTGAGAACAGCATCGGTATGCGTTAACCCGGTGTGGGTGGAAACTTGCGCGGCGCTGCTTGCGGGTAGCGGTGTCAAGGTCTGCACCGTTATTGGCTTCCCCTTGGGTGCCAGTACCTCGGCAACGAAAGCTTTCGAGACTCGCGACGCTATCGCGCACGGAGCTACCGAAGTCGATATGGTCATCGACCTGGGTGCCGCACGCGATGGGCGCTGGGAAGATGTGGAGGCTGATATCGCCGCCGTCGTAGGTGCGGCGCACCCAAGCGCTCTGGTTAAAGTCATTATTGAGATCTGCCTGCTGAGTGACGACGAGATTGTACGTGCCTGCCAGGCGGCCCAGCGTGCCGGCGCAGATTTCGTGAAAACCTCAACAGGGTTTTCTTCCGGCGGGGCTACGGAACATGCCGTCGCCCTCATGCGCGCAACAGTGGGGGAGCACATGGGCGTGAAAGCGGCCGGCGGAATCCGCAGCGCCGCTGATTTCCGCGCCATGGTGGAAGCCGGCGCAAATCGTATCGGAGCTTCCGCGGGAGTCCAGATCCTCGCGGAATTACAACACTAAACACACTAAGCACCAGAACAAGTACCAGTAAAAATAAAAGAATATTCTCCGTCCGGGAGGTGGGGTGGCACAGGAGCCGCTGCCCACCACCCGCGGGTGAGTATTGACAAAAGTAAGGAATATTCATGTCAGGACAAGCGGGCAATGACGCCCCAACACGGCCGGTCATAACACCGCCCCAAGAAGAATCCGGAGTTGCCAATACTAGCTTCGGCCTTATTAAAGATCCTTCCCTCCAGCTGCATGACGGGTATCTAAATCGCACCCCGCTTATTCAGTACATTCTCATTTCCATTTGTTTCCCGCTCTGGGGAGCAGCTGCCTCCCTCAACGACGTTCTCATCACCCAATTCAAATCAATTTTCGAACTCTCGGATTTCGCCTCCGCTTTCGTGCAATCAGCCTTCTATGGCGGGTATTTCCTGCTGGCTATTCCCGCCTCGCGGGTGATCCGGAAATGGTCGTATAAAACCGGAATCTTGGTGGGCCTGAGCTGCTATATCATCGGCTGCACGATGTTCTTCCCGGCCTCCCATATGGCAACGTACTCGGTGTTCCTGGCAGCGCTCTTCGCTATCGCTACCGGGCTTTCTTTCCTGGAAACCTCGTGCAATACCTATTCCACGATGATCGGGCCGCGGCGTAGTGCCACCCTGCGCCTGAATATTTCTCAAACCTTCTACCCGCTTGGTTCCATTTTCGGAATTCTGCTCGGCAAATATCTTATTTTCACCGAAGGGGAGGCGCTCCACAAGCAGCTCGATGATCTCAGCGGCCTGGAGAAAACCCAATTTGCGCAGGAGATGCTCCAACGCACTTTGCAGCCCTATAGGTTCATTATTCTGGTGCTCGCCGTCGTACTTATTCTGGTGGCGCTCACGCAGCTGCCCTCGTGTAAACCGCTCAACGCCGCGCACCACCAGTCCCGGGCATCTATCGGTGAAACACTGCGCTATCTTGTCCACAATAAGTGCTTCGGCACCGGAATCCTCACCCAATTCCTCTACGTGGGTATGCAGACGGCGGTGTGGTCTTTCACGATTCGCCTCGCACTCACGCTCGACACCTCGATTAATGAGCGCACCGCAAGTAATTACATGGTGTGGGCCTTCGCGGCTTTCTTCACCGGGAAATTCATTGCGAATATCCTCATGACGAAGCTGAACGAAAATCTCGTTCTCGTACTGTATTCCCTGGCCGGGGTGGCTGCCCTCAGTTACGTGGTACTGGTGCCGAATATGACGGCTGTCTACGCCGCCATCGTAACCTCGGGACTATTCGGACCGTGCTGGGCCACCATTTATTCGCGTACCCTCGACGCAATTGAGGATAAGCGCCATACAGAAACCGGCGGGGCCGTGATTGTTATGTCTATTATCGGCGGTGCGGTGATCCCTGTTATTCAGGGGCTTGTTTCCGATAAGACGGGGTCGATGCAGACCTCATTTATTGTCTCGCTGTGCTGCTTCGTGGCAGTACTCATCTACTTCTTCTCTATTTACCGTAAGGATCGCGCCGGGATCGCCGCCTAGAGCCCTCCCGCTCGTCGTGTTGTTTTGAGACGTCACTGTTATGAACAAAGGAGATCATTATGACGTTCACTATTAATCTGCGTGAGGATCAGTTCACCGAAGCACCGCGGTGCCTTGCCGAATCTTCAGAATTTAGGGTGCTTGCACATCGCTATCCCTCGGGGGTGGCTGCGCTCACGGTGCATAATTCGCGTGGATATATTGAGGTACTTCCCTTTATGGGTGGAATTATCTGGGACGCCCAATTCGACGGTATCTCGTTGCGCATGAAAAATATGTTCACTCAGCCGCGCCCAGCTCGCGAAATCTCGGACACCTACGGCTGTTTCGCTTTCCATTCTGGCTTACTCGCAGCCGGATGTCCCAGCCCCGACGATAGCCACGTCCTGCACGGGGAGTTTTCTTGCGCCGCTATGGACCGGGCTTGGGTGGAGATCGATGGTTCCGGGAACGACGGCGCAATTCGGCTAGCATCCAGCTATGAATATGCACGCGGATTTGGTGACCACTACCGGGCGACGCCCACGGTTTCGCTGGGAGCTGGGGCCACAACTTTCACTATCGGCATGGATGTGGAGAACCTTTCGCCTTGCCAACCCATGCCACTCCAGTACATGTGCCATATGAATTACGCCTTCGTGCCCGGCGGCGTGATGCGCCAATCGCTTCCCGCGGGCAGTTTCCAGTTACGCCGCTCTATTCCGGCGCACGTGACGCCCACACCGGAGTGGACCGAGTTGAATCAGCGGATCATCGCCGGTGAGATCGATGCAGATTCTTTGGAAGGCGCGGAAAACTTCAATCCCGAAATCGTGTATTTTGCGGATGATCTGCCTCGTTACGGAACGAGCGCACGTTTTGAGCTCGCGTCCCCGGAGGGGCACGCTTTCTTCACGGAATTTTCGACGGCGCAGTTCCCCGTGGCGACCCGGTGGATTCTCTGGACTTTAGACCAGCAGGTGGCTGCTTTTGTTCTTCCGGGGACCAGCCGGCCCGAAGGTTTCCTGGCCGCGAAGGAGGCCGGCACTCTCATCTGGGTGGAGCCAGGCGGCACACGCAGTTTCCGGGTCCATACGGGTCTGGAAACGGGGGAATGCGGTAAGGATATTTCTGATTCGCGCACCGCTAAGAACGACACAGCAGAAGAGGCACACTAATGGATATCGCAGTAATCGGCTCAAATATGGTCGATCTTATTTCCTATATCAACCGCATGCCCCGCGATGGCGAAACCGTGGAAGCACCCGATTTTGCCCTCGGCTGCGGTGGGAAGGGAGCCAATCAAGCGGTAGCGGCCGCACGCCTCGGTTCTGCCGTACGCATGGTCACCCGGGTAGGAAATGACCTTTTTGCTGATAACACGGTTGCGAATTTCGAGCGCAACGGGATTGATACCACCTATGTGCTGCGTACCGCAGCAACATCTGGGGTGGCTCCTATTTTCGTCAATCCGGATTCGCAAAATTCCATCATTATCGTGCAGGGCGCTAATTCTTTGCTCACTCCGGCGGATATTGACGCCGCGGCAACGGAGATTTCCAGATGCAAACTTATCGTCTTGCAATTGGAGATTCCGTTGGAAACGGTCTATTACGCTATTGATTTTGGGGTGAAACACGGAATCGACGTGCTGCTGAACCCGGCACCGGCGCAACCGGATTTGCTGCTGTCCCGGGTGCGAGCCTGCACCTATTTCACGCCTAATGAAAGTGAGCTATCGCTACTCACCGGGATGCCGGTAGAAACAATCCCGGATGTTCGCAACGCCGCGCACACCTTGCTGGAGGCGGGGATGCGCAACGTTATTGTGACGCTCGGCGGTAGGGGAGTGCTCTGGGTGGCCGAGGGCGTGGATATGCTGCTGCCGGCAACGCCGGTGGAGGCGGTGGATACCACCGGTGCGGGCGATGCATTTATCGGCTGTTTCTCGCATTATGTGGTAGCTACCGGCGATATTGAGTATTCCCTGCGGATGGCCAATCGGTATGCTGCTGATTCGGTAACGAAACGCGGCACCCAAACCTCCTACGCCAGCAAGGAGGAATTCGCTCTCCTGCAAAGCTAAGCGGCGGTAGGGGATATGGATCCGCACTCGGTTACTTCCCAGCGCGGGGAAGATCGCGGCCAGGGGGCTCTTTCGGGAGCCTCCTGGCCGCTGCTGTGTTAGTGCGCCATTGAAATAAGTGTGTACACCGTATAATAGCATGTGATATTACGCACTATACCCCAGTGTGCTAGTCAAAAGTATAATCGCAAATGTATCATAATGATGACGCCAGGAGCGGCATATAGACCAGCTAGAAGCTGGCTATGAACACTATTTAAAAACCATTCTGTAAACCTACGCCTTCTCTTATGAAGTTGTACTGATCTTGTATCGGGGGTGTGGATGGGTAAGCCGCGAAGCAAGCTCATTCCCTATCACAAGCTCAAGTTTCCCGAAATCTACGGGTTCACCACTGAAGTTCATTTCGGCAGGCAGGCTAAGCACATGCCCGGCCAGCCTGAATACGATCCGTCACGTTCACCTGTGACAGTCGATATTCTCACGATCCAGAGACTTGTTCTCCGGCATGCTGGCAGGGGCACTCTTCGCGGCAAAACCTCGAACAAGGAAACCGTTAATTTTGGAGTGATTATAGGAAACTACCGCTCCCCCAATTCCACGCGATCAGTCCCGACGACGTGGGTAAATATTCACTATTCAAAGACGGGAGCTCATATTGTTCCTGCTACGCCAAGGGAGGAATACCATGTGTCCAAAAATTGATCATCCCGAAGAACACTCGCAGGCAGGTCATCTGGAGGAATACCACTGGAATCATCAAAATGCGCGCTACCACATCGCTTTTGCTGATGGTGAAGAATACATCGGTGTTTTCGATACGGCTTACGGAAGCGACAATGCCGGAGAGCTCGGGATAGAGATGGATGATCCCGAGTACGATGAGTTCTTTGTTGTTGATATTGAAATCCAAGAGATTTTGCACGATGGCCCCAGACGCCTCAACCAATACCTGTCACTTGATTACCGGGACTTTCCGGCGAAGATTATCGACATCACGACTAACATCGTCGTCTATCCACCATTGCCATAGCAGTAATACCGCTGCATGAATCACACTGCCAGTATGACCTGACAGCAAGAAACTATTTTAGGAGGAACTTATATGGTCAGCGAAGGATGGCTGCGTTAAGGACCGCCAAAATCGCACAGTCGTCAAAGAAGAAATCCGGCAAATCTGTGAGGTAAAACAACCATCTGCTCTTGTTGTTTATGGTTCGGAGGGCTACGGTGTGCTTGATCCCGCGCATGACCGTGACATTCCTGTGCACGTATTCGAGCCAGACTTCCGTACCCGTTCTAGATGTCGGCAATCACCGCCTCAGAACTTTCCGCAAAAGCGTGCCCCACTATCCGCGCCCCGCAGGAAGGGTAATACGCGCCCGTAATCCTAAGTACGTCTGGAAATAGCAATCACATATACATCCGCGGGGCCCGGATACTCGTGACGAGCAGTACCGAACCCCGCGGATTATCTTGGCGGTAGCAGTGAAAAACTACCGCGTGACGATGAGATTATTTAGATATAGGAACCGTCCGGTTGCGGGAAGAAGCCCACGTGGCTGTAGAACACCGTAAAGGACAGGAAGATCCACAGCATACCCACGCCCCAGGTCAGGATCGCGGCAATACGTGCCACCCACTTGCTATCAGGAACGAAGGGGGAGAGGATCGCCGAAACCCCGGTACCCACGTACAGGAACATGACCAGCAGCGGCTCGATGAGCGATCCGGCCATGAGGCGCGCAACCGGCTCAATTTCCGGCGGACGCCACATACCGAAGTGCATACCCGCGATACCGAAAAGAACCAGCCCGAAGCCACCAATAGCCGCCACATAGAGAAGCGGACGCAGCGTGGCCACCAGATCTAAGGGACGTACACCCTTGTCCGCAAGCTTTTCAGCGCGCAGAATCGCAATACCGGCGATGAAGGTCAGAATTCCGTAGAAGGCGGCCGGCTCGCCGAAAGTGATGTTATCAACGGAGCAGCAGAAAGCGCCGTCGATCTGGGCCAGCGGCCAGGTCAGGGTCATGTGAATACCGGTGATCCCCAGGAAGGCACCAGTAGCGACGAAAGTCCAACCCCACCCGGCGAGGGTGCGATGATTCGGGTTCGCAGCCACGCGGGCGAACAGAACCACGAGCACCATAATCGCACCGGCAACGAGCGCCATAGTGGTGTTATAGGTAATACCTTGCATGAGCATGGCCCGTTACCTCCTTTCCGACAGCAGGAATTGGCGGATGGACATCAAGGCGATGGAAGCAGCAAAAGTGATGCACCAGCTCAGGACGCCAAGATCCTGCCCGGTACTTCCGCTTGCCGTGGCCCAGAAGACCAGCCCGATAACGAGTCCAAGCGCGAGGACAACCCAGGTGGCTTTAGCGAGGAGCGACGCCCACCTGGCAACCTTGTGCTCCTCTAGGTCAGTGGGGATACCACTGAAATCTTGATGATTTTCCATGTGTCAAGCATAACTTAATTTACTCAGACTTTTATCAGCTGGCGTAGAGCATTTCTTCGGACAATAGTCCCGTGTGACGGAAATCGCTGAAAACTCGCCATTTTGTGCGAGATTTTGCTTTAAGCGCGACGACGACGCGTGTCTCACCACCCGGACAGACTCCGGCATCCGTGGGGTATACGCCTGTTTCATTTCGGATTCGGCACTTACATTTAAGCCGAGTTAGGGTCCTGATTTGTGGTGGTACGGTGCGGAAAGTCGAGGTGAAACCAACACCAAGTGTCCTATAGGCCTCCTATAGGCCCCAAGTCTCCTGTAGGCCCCAGGTGCCCTTTAGGCTGTTGCAGGGTTAATAGACAAAAAGTGGGTCTCATATCCGGGGTTTGCCCTGCCATAGCAACGAAAAGTCAGCCTTATTGAGCTCGAGTACCTCAATAAGCTTGCTTCCTTGACACCTGCGGTGGAATGTGCAG
>NZ_QDIE01000060.1 GCF_003957255.1 Actinotignum sanguinis | reverse complement strand
AAGTCGGGGTTAAACCAACACGTTCTGTCCATCCAAAAACTCGAGTCAAACCGAGTTCGAACCCGACTTTAGCCTGCTAGCAAGCCGAAAAGTCCGGATAAAACCAACACCAAGTGTCCTATAGGCCGAAACTGTCGAGAGACTCTCCCGTAATAAGCGCCGCAGCATCCTTTACCATTTCTTCAATCTGATCAAGTCGGCGTGCCTGCGTGCCATATTCCTTTCCGTGGCGGGTGAATTCTGCGACCCACCAATTTCCGTCACGGGTACCCGTGGCATCTAGTGATGTCACTTCTTGCTCCGTTCGAGAATCTTGCGAGCGAGCCTTTCAGAAATTTCGGGGTGGCGGGGCAACTGCCAAAATTACGCGCTGCTGTCGAAGTTGAGCTCTCGCCGCAGCTGCGCCGTCGTATCAGAAGAGCTGTGCCGCAATGATCGGAACCGCGCGGAAAAGCAGCTGCGCCGTCGTACTAGAACGCAAGGGAACGCGCAGGCAGGAACGCGAACGCGGGCGACCGAAACCCCAGAGAAAGAGCCCGGCCACCCGCGTGACGCGCTGAACGTGAGTATGAAACGTAGAGACTAGTGTACCGTCCGTGAAATAGCTTACTGGTGATGGTATTATTGATCCATGTCGCACCCCGCTAAACCACTCGCCTTGAGTGACGAGGAACGAAGCACCCTGGAAAAGATCTACAACTCACCATCAC
>NZ_QDIE01000005.1 GCF_003957255.1 Actinotignum sanguinis | reverse complement strand
GATGAAAACCGAGATTTATTACGGGAAGAAGTGGGCTACAACTGATGAGTTATGCGAGGCGATAGACGAGTATATGCTCTTTTATAACCAGAAGCGTATTACCTTGAAGTTCGATGGTTTAACTATCACGGAGCACCGTCAAACGGTTTTAAGCAATAATGTCCAATAAACAGTCCGCAGCCCCGTTCCTGGCTTACACTTTGCGCCCCTCGAAGTCCAGGATTTGCACTTTGAGACCAGCGCGGCCTCAACACCGGCATGCCGGTAGCCCAAGCCCACCGGCAGCCAACCCACGGCCGTGCCCCGCCCGCAAAATGTACGCCAGTGACATATGTAGCCCGAATTTATGTCAGGGACGTACACTTCACGAGATTCGCGGTCCGAAATGTACATTTTGCGGCCCACCATAGCCAGCCCGGCACGCCCAGCCCCCGCTACCCGGCACCGGCAAACACTGTTAGAGTGAACGCCACACCACAAATTGCGCGATCCAAAGGAGGACTTTATGCGCGGTATTTAATTCACTGACATTGGCCACGTGAAACTGGTGGAAATCCCGGATCTCAGTCTGGAAGCCCCCACCGATGCACTCATCGACATCACCGCAACCACGGTATGCGGCTCGGATACCCATATTGTTGCTGGCCACATGGGAGTGGATACCGATTTCATTATCGGGCACGAATACGTTGGCGTGGTGCGCGAAGTGGGCGAAGCCGTCACCAATATCCGCCCCGGTGACCGAGTCTTCGGCGTGCCCGCGGTGTCCCACTTCCCGCTCCGCACAAAATGCAACAGCAAATACATTAAGTTTTCCAAATCATGCACTGGGGTTGCTTTCTGTGGCACCCACCGTCATGGGGTTGCTTTCTGTGGCACCCACCGCCATAGCGTTTCTTTCTACAAGACCTCCGGCCGAGAGGATGCATTTTCCGGTCTCCGAGAGGGCACCCGCGGCGATCACAAACAAAGTGGTATTGGAGCTACAACCAATACCCGATTTTCTGTCGTGCAGTACCACTCTGTCAGGACCGATGTTCTCCAGTACCACTACGCCAACCACACCCACCCGCGACACCGGCATACCGATATGCCTCACCCCACCGCCAGGCAATCCACATCCGCAATCCACATCCGCAATCCGCTTCCGCAATCCGCCTCTCGCGCCCGCCGAGCCGGGTCTCCGCAGCGGCGGGGCGAGGTGCTTTTCCTGAGGTGTACTTCGAACGTACGACAAATGAAGTACAGCTCTGAAAACACGTCGTGCCTCGCCGGTTCAGAAAGCGCGATCTAGCCCGCCCGGCTCAGAGTGCCTGTCCGGACGCCCCGAAAGGCCGCGCCCCGAAAGGCCGCACCCCGAAAGACCCACCCCGAAAGACCCACCCACCGTGGGACCTCGGGCCTAGACGCGGCGACGACCGGCCTCTCGCGGCGAAAGTGGCGCACACTTGTGCGGCGTCGTCGTACCTGGTCCCTATTACTGATCGCCCGGCCGACCTAGGATGAAAGAGAGGCAAAGGAGCCTCATCATTTTATGTCGAGGTAATTATGGGACGTTGTTTTTCTGTATCCACACACAAGAACACCTCGCGTCCACGCCGGCTGCTCCCCCTGCTCGGGGCGCTCGCGCTGGCTCCCGTTGCCCTAGGTTCGTGCGCCGCATCCGCGAGCGCGCCCGCCGGTGGGGCAACTGTGCACGGAGGTGAAGCAAATATCGTACTGCCTGATCTGTCGGGCGTGAGCGCGGTGGGCGGGGTTTCCGGCCGGCTGCTCCTCCTCATCGGGGTGGGGGTATGCGTGCTGGGGCTGTGCTTCGGGCTCATCACGTATATGAATCTGCGTAAGCTTCCGGTGCATCGGGCCATGGCCGAGGTCGCGGACCTGATTTACGAAACCTGCAAAGCCTACCTGGTCAAGCAGGGGCGATTCCTGCTGGTGCTCTGGGCCTTCATCACCGCGGTGATCGTGGTCTACTACAAGTTCCTCGTGGGCTTCACGTGGGGCAAGCTCGCGATTGTGGTGGCGTTCTCGCTGCTGGGTATGGGCGGGTCCTACGCGGTGGCGTGGTTCGGGATTCGCGTGAACACCCTGGCTAATGCGCGCACGGCTTTCGCTTCGCTGCGCGGGCGGCCGCTGCCGCTGCACCAGGTGCCGCTGCGTTCGGGGATGTCCATCGGGATGGTGCTCATTTCCCTGGAACTGCTGATGATGCTCGTCATTTTGCTGTTCCTGCCCGCGGATGTGGCCGGGGCGTGCTTTATTGGCTTCGCCATCGGGGAATCCCTGGGGGCGTCGGCCCTGCGCATCGCCGGTGGTATTTTCACGAAGATTGCCGATATTGGCTCCGACCTCATGAAAATCGTGTTCAAAATTGATGAGGACGACCCGCGGAACCCGGGTGTTATCGCCGATTGCGTGGGTGATAATGCCGGGGATTCGGTGGGCCCCTCCGCGGACGGCTTCGAAACGTACGGTGTGACCGGGGTGGCGCTGGTGACCTTTATTGTGCTGGCCGTTCATGATCCGGCGCTGCAAGCCACCCTGCTGGTGTGGGTGTTCACGGTGCGGGTGGCGATGATTATTGCCTCGGCTCTAGCCTACGGGCTCAATGCGCGCCTGGCCGCGACCCGCTACGCGCAGGCCACCACCCTCAATTTCGAAAAACCTCTGAGTTCACTTGTATGGCTCACCTCGATTTTCTGCATTGCTTGCGTGTACGGGATCTCCTGGCTCGTTTTGGGTGGGCACGACGGCGCACTGTGGCTCGCGCTCGCCACGATCGTCACCTGCGGGACTCTCGCGGGGGCGCTCATCCCGGAGCTGGTCAAGGTCTTCACCTCCACGACCTCGCGGCACGTGCGTGAAGTGGTGAAAAGTTCGCGCCAGGGCGGGGCTTCCCTCAATATTCTCTCCGGCGTGGTGGCCGGGAATTTCTCCGCTTTCTGGCTGGGTATCACCATTGTGGGGCTCATGGCCGGGGCGTTTGTGATCGCGGATGCCACCCTGGGCGAGTTCATGCTAGCGCCGGCGGTTTTCGCTTTCGGGCTGGTGGCTTTCGGTTTCCTGGGCATGGGGCCGGTGACGATCGCGGTGGATTCCTACGGGCCGGTGACCGATAACGCCCAGTCGGTTTACGAGCTCTCCCGCATTGAGGCTCTTCCTGATATCGACGCCGATATTCGCTCCGGTTTCGGTTTCGCGCCGCAGTGGGATCGCGCCAAGCTCATGTTGGAGGAGAACGACGGCGCCGGCAATACCTTCAAAGCAACCGCCAAGCCGGTGCTCATCGGCACCGCGGTGGTGGGTGCCACCACGATGATTTTCTCCATTATTATCGGGCTGACCGGCGGGCTGACAGCCGGAATCGAGATGCTGTCGCTCATGCACGCCCCGTTCCTGCTGGGGATTATCAGCGGGGGCGCGGTGATCTTCTGGTTCTCCGGGGCGTCGATGCAGGCGGTGACCACAGGGGCCTACCGGGCGGTGGAGTTCATCAAGGATTCCATCCACCTGGATAAGAATGCGGAGCGGGCTTCCCATGATGACTCGCGGCGCGTCGTCGAAATTTGTACCCAGTACGCGCAGCAGGGAATGCTCACGATTTTCCTGGCGGTTTTCTTCGCCACGCTGTCCTTCGCCTTTATCGAGCCGTACTTCTTCATCGGCTACCTCATTTCCATCGCTATTTTCGGCCTCTACCAGGCGATTTATATGGCGAATGCGGGCGGGGCCTGGGATAACGCGAAGAAGATCGTGGAGGTGGATTTGCACGCGAAGGGCACCGCGCTCCACGATGCCACCATCGTGGGCGATACCGTGGGCGATCCGTTCAAGGATACCTCCTCGGTGGCCCTCAACCCGATTATTAAATTCACCACCCTCTTCGGCCTGCTCGCCGTGGAGCTGGCCGTGAGCCTCAATGCCCAGAATCTCACCGCGGTGGTCACCGGCCTGGCGGTGTGCTTCGGGGCCCTCGCGCTCGTCTTTATTTACCGTTCCTTCTACAGCATGCGAATCCAGGCCTCCACGGAGGATCCGCTGCTGGACGAGCCCGCACCTGCGTCAGAATCCGCATCAGAATCCGAACCCGGATCCGGATTCACCTCTGAACCTACCTCTGAACCCGAGAAGGGAGTCCTGGCATGAATATCGCCGTGCACTGGTCCGGCGCGCAGCTCAGCCCGGAAGGAAATATAGTCGGCCAGGATGCCGGCGCCACCCTGCTGCGGCGTCTCTTGCGTATTTTCCCGGGCGCCGCGGTTCTTAACCCGGGCACCGCGGTTCTTAACCCGGCGGCAGCATCCGCGCAAGATCTTGCCCCGGATACGGTTGTTATCACCATGGATGTGCATGACACTCCGGCGCTGTGGGCGCGCCTGCGCAAGGCCGGCCACGCTACCCCGCGCCTCATGAATTTTGTGTGGCTGCCGGTGTCGACCCTGGAAAGCGCCGAGGAACTCGCCCCGGTGGCGCTTTCCTGCGCGCTCTTCCCCACGTTCGCGAATTCGGAGCGCACCGCCGGGGAGATCCGCGAGATGGTCAATAAGTGGACGGTGCCGCCGCTGGCCGGGCGCCTGAAACTGGGGTGGGTGAATCTCGGTTTCCGCCTCGATCACGTGCAGGAGCGGCACGAGCCGGACGTCCCGGTGGTGCTCTACCCCGCGATCTACCTTTCCCCGCGCAAACGCCCCGAGTTCTTTATGGATGTGCTGACCCGGGTGCGTGAGCTTATTCCCCTCACGGTGGAGATGCGCCTGCACGAAGCGCATCTGGTTTCCGAGAAAGCCATGACGTATTCGCGCCTGCCGTGGATGCACGTGGGGCCGCTCACCGATACCCGCACTTCGTATTACGAGGCTCTCGCGCATACCACGGCGTTCCTGGCCACGGCCGCGGAGGAATCCTACGGGCTGTCCTACGTGGAGGCGCTGGGCGCCGGGGCGCTCGGGGTATTCCCGGACGTACCCTGGGCCCGCGCCCTGCTGCCCGAGCACTATCCCTTCTTCTATCCGGATGGCGATACCGCGGCCGCCGCGGCCATGCTCACCAGGGTTCTTACCCGCACCGCGCAGTGCCGGGTGGATCTGGATGCGGCTTGCGGCGGGAGTTTCCGCGAGTGGATCGCGGCGCATCACTCCGATGATGCCTTCGACCGGGAAATCACAGCCGCGGTACGGAGGTGGTTCTCGTAGCAGTCGGTGCGGTGTGCGTAGGGTTAGGCGCAAACATAACGACGACGGCGCCAGCGCCTGCGGCCTCGCTTTGACCTCGCGTTTTATTCCTCGGTGATAGCGGGGGCGGGGCGGGCCGTGTAGGGCGTCGTCGTACCTACCAGGCGGTACGCGACGGTGCGGTTGAAGAAATCGACGACGACGCCAATTCCCAGCGCCATAATCGCGGTGCCAATGCCGATCACGCCGCTGCTGAGGTCAAAGCGGAAGAGTGCGAGGGCGATGAGGACCACGATGAAGTCCTGGGCCACGCGGAAGGTGCGGTAGGAGTGGCCCGGGAAGCGGCGCAGGAGGACGGGGACGATGCAGTCGGCGGCGCCCTGCCCGATATCCGGGGTGATGTAGAGCGAGAGCCCGAGCGCGAAAATAACTAGCCCTACCGCGAGGTGGGCGAGCATCCCGGGGATGGAATACGTGAAAACGTAGATGGAATCGAGGATGCCGGTGAAGCTGGTGACGAGTACCCCGACCAGGGTGAAGTTGAGGACGGTGCCCAGCCCGAAGACTTTGTGATCGAAGGGGAAAATGAGGGCGATGAGGGTGATATTGACCGCCGGGACCACCCAGGAGAAGGACAGGCCCGTCACGTGGCTGACGCCCTGGAGCAGGGCCGTGAAGGGATCCACGCCGGCGTGACCTTTGAGGGCCACGGTGATGCCGATGGCGGTGAGGATCACGCCGATGAGGCATACCAGCGAGCGACGCAGCAGGCTGCCCGGGCGTAACGTCCATTCGCGGGCGCAGCGCAGTGTCTCAAACATGACGAGCCACCTTTTCAATCTCAGGGAAGCCGCCGTGCCACACCGCGGCATCACCAGCGTAGTGCATGCGGGCGGGCATTTCCTGGGCCGTGGCGGAGGTCGCTTTCGTCATTCGTGCGAGCGGCTTCATCCGCAAGGAGGGGCTGGTAGATCATCCTCTAGAGGATTCTCTACCAGCCCCTCGCTTGTGTTATGCGATTAGTTCAGCAGCTTATGCCTTGCGGCGCCGCGTCACCACGAGTCCACCGGCGAGCAGCAGGAGTGCTGCCGTGCCGGCAAGACCGACGCTCGTTGCACCTGTCACCTGAAGAGTCTTCTTGACCTTCTTGGGCTTCGGCGCAGGCTTACCGGGATCGTTCGGATCCAACGGGTCGGTGCCGTTCTTGATTTCGTCACCGTCGTTGATACCGTCACCATCGGTATCGGCCTTATTCGGGTTGGTTGGCTTACCGCCATTCTTGGCACCGGTCACCTCGTCACCATCGGTGAGACCATCACCGTCAGTATCCGGGTTGAGCGGATCGGTATTACCAGGCTTACCGTTCGGGTCAGACTTGTCATCCTTGAACGGATTCTTGGTGCCATTCACCTCATCACCGTCATTGATGCCATCACCATCGGTATCCGGGTTCTTCGGATCAGTACCGATCTTCTTCTCATCCCCATCCGTCAGGCCATCGCCATCAGTGTCGGGGTTGTTCGGATCGGTTCCATCCTTCTTCTCATCCCCATCCGTCACGCCGTCACCATCGGTATCGGCCTTATTCGGGTTGGTCGGCTTACCGTTGTTGTGCTTGCCAGTGACTTCGTCACCGTCATTCACGCCATCGCCATCCGAATCAGGGTTGAGCGGATCGGTATTACCAGGCTTACCGTTCGGGTCAGACTTGTCATCCTTGAACGGATTCTTGGTGCCATTCACCTCGTCACCGTCATTGATGCCATCACCATCGGTATCCGGGTTCTTCGGATCGGTACCGATCTTCTTCTCTTCACCATCGGTGAGTCCGTCACCATCGGTATCCGGATCGGTCACCGTCACGGTCACGGTATCCAGTTCCTTACCATCCCGATCCTTGATAGTAACGACGACCTCGTCCTTATCCTTCGCATCGGGATCCGGAGTAACCGTGATCGAACCATCAGGATTGAGTGTCGCAGTACCCGGACCGTTCACTTCCACCGTCGTGCCGTCAGGTACCGGCCCGCCGGTATTAGGAATATCAACCGGGACACCCGGCTTACTGCTTCCGTCATTCCAGATGGGCTTGTCCGGCTCGGTAACCGTTACCTTGGAAGTATCGAAGGTCTTGTCGCCGTCCTTGACGGTCACGGTGATTTCAGTACCCGGAGTAGCGTCACCAGGAACCTTGACAACAACGTTGCCATCCTCACCAATCACGCAAGTAGCACCACCAGTCGCCTCACACGACGCAGAACCAGGAATCGGGCCATTAGCCGGATCCTTCTCAAGCGTCACATCAGCGCCAGGCTTACCATCACCATCACCCCAAGCCGGGCAACCATTATTAGAAGCCGGACCAGCAACAGACGGGCACCGATCCAACGAATCAGGAACAGTATCACCATCAGTATCCGGATCAGTGACAGTCACCTTCGACGTATCAAACGTCTTATCACCATCCTTGATCGTGACAGTGATCTCGTCCTTATCCTTCGCGTCACCAGGAACCTTGACAACAACGTTGCCATCCTCACCAATCACGCAAGTAGCACCACCAGTCGCCTCACACGACGCAGAACCAGGAATCGGGCCATTAGCCGGATCCTTCTCAAGCGTCACATCAGCGCCAGGCTTACCATCACCATCACCCCAAGCCGGGCAACCATTATTAGAAGCCGGACCAGCAACAGACGGGCACCGATCCTTCAGATCTGGAGTGCCATCGTTATCACCATCAGCATTGGGATCACGCACTGTGATCGGGGCAAGGATAACTTTTTCGTATGAATCGTTTTCTGAACCAATAGTTACCTTCACCGGAACAAGGTATTCACCGGGTTCAACAGCGTCACGAGTCGGAGTAAGGGTAATCGTTCCGTCACTATTAACACTAGCCCAGGGCTGAGAACCAACCTTCACCTTTGTTTGATCAACGCCGGCGAGAAGTTCTTTAGGAATTATATCTTCCTCCGTAAGAGCAGAATACTTTGCATCTTTCGGTTTTGTGCCATTTTCCTTATTCAAGGGCGCTTCAACAGTCTTCTGGGTATCAAGATCAACGATGGTCTTCTTGTACTCCGGTGTCACCTTAGCTGCGAAAGCATCCTTTGCTAGAGCGGCGTCTCGACTGCCCTCAGGGTAAATAGTTGCGGTATAGATCTGATCTGCATCTAGATCTTCTGGTACTTGAAGGTCACAAGTCTCGACCACACCCAAGTTCGAAGCAGTAGAGGTGCACGTCTTAATCTCGTTTCCGTTCGAATCGGTCCACACAATGTCATAGCCGCGATTCGCTTCGAAACCGGTAGCCTTCGTGGATGCTGTATCTCCCGGAGCGGCAGGTTTGTCGGTCTGGTTATATTTCTCAACCTCGAAATGCCTATTCTCCATACGCAAGGCGTAATTAACATTAATGATGTTATCCATAGCACCGTCAGTAGCTAGGGTTACATCATTAGTCATGCTTTGGAACATGTTGTCGCGGAGATTGTTCAGCGACCCACCAACGCCATTCGGGAGTACGGGAGCGACATACATATATTGGACATTAATGTGGCGACTGTGCCATTGTCCTTTCGTCCAGGCAGCATTTGGATCCCCTTCGGGAACGGGATCACCGTGCGTATGCTTCCCGATGCCATTGCTCCAGTAATTATTGCCCCACAGCCCCTGGAACTGCAGGTGGTACCATCCCGCGGAATCGGTAGTGTCGTAAACAGTCTCTGCGATAGCTGACTTTCCAGTTTCCGCCTCATAAGCTGCCATAATCTCGCGCTGCGCAGTCTTGAAGTCATCTCGGTTGTAACCGGGATTCTTCTCTTTCCACGCATCGAAACGGCGAGCCACTTCATCCTGGACGTAGGCTCCTACAACCTTCGTATTGGGAACGGCAATGTCTCCGTATCGATCTTCCAACCGGGGAACAGCATCAACGTCACCGAATGTACCACGCTGCTCGAACCAGACACGACCTTTTACATAACCACCGGCACCCGCACGGGTACTTTTCTTCCATTGATCCTCGGGGTGGAACATTTGATCATATTCGGGCCGTTCCTGGAACGCAATATTGAACCCTTCGACTACCCGTACACCAACCGTGCCATTCCAGGTTCCGCGGTAGCGGTCTCCCTGACCACCAAAAGTGGAATCTCCTTCCACGAACGCGGTGGTGTATTTTGACTCGTCAGGATTCTCCGCCCATACGCGCAAAGTTTGACCTGCGGTAGCCTCCCACGTATGCACGGTGCCGATAGCGTCGGTCCACTCAGGAATGTTAATGGCATACTTGCCATCAGCTTCCGAGCGCGTCCAATAAACGGGGGAAACGGCGCCCTTTTTCTTCTTATTGTTATAGTCGGTCCACTGTGCGTAAACCTTCACTCCGGGAAGAGCCTTGTCTTCAGGAGTATTCATGTAGGTTCGACTTTTACTTCTGTCTTGGAATACCCAACCCCTAATGGTGTTGGGCTTACCCGTTTGTCCAACCGACTGGATCTCAGTGTAAGCATGTGCGGAAGGCGCACTATATGTGGGGGTGAGAGTCAAACACAACGCTGCGGCTGTGAGACCGGCCCACAGTTTCTTGCGGAGAGTACCCCCCCCCCCGCGTTCGCGTGCCAGCCGGAGTGAAAATGCCGGGTGCCGATTTAGGCGCCCCCGTGTAGTGAGACATCTTTTCTCCATTGGTAGATAATCGGATGACTTGCGGGTGCGCATATCGCCACTTAGGTGAATTTTGTGAAAGAGATGCGCCTGAGCATCACCAAAACACAATAAGTAACGCGCCACACCAGCTAAATCATTCAGAATCGTAACATAACTATAAATTGCAATTTCGCGATTTAATGACATTTTATTAATCGGACGATTACGACTCTGACCTGGAACTTCACACGCCCACACCATCCAAAGAGGAGAACTTTCTACCCATTTAGCACGGTTTTCCAAGAAACTCCCCGGCAAACTGTGAAGTAAATAACTAGTGATCGGCTACACTTCACCGAGTTAGCGCACCGTTGCACCAGACTTCGTTCATCCGATAAAAATGCTAGAGCTATTTGTACTATTAATATTTATTCCATTAAAAGCTGGAATGATTCTTAATTTCCAGGACGCCCCACCGTTTCAGGATGCTAGAACCATATTTACGCCACGCGCTGCGCAATGGAACTGGCCTGAATGAAGCTCTCGGCAGTAATGACGCCCACCAAGTCACCGGATCGCCTGTGCGCAGACACCTCGAACCTCTTCCAGGAATGCTAGTTCCACTCGTGTGAGCGCACGGCTCGGATCCCACACAAGACTCGTGGAGGAGTGCGTGGATGGCACTAACGGAACGAACACCAGACCGAGAGGTGAGCACCTACCCGCAGAACAATCATTGATAATCGCATAGCCAACCCCGGCATCAACCAATTGTGGCGCGTGGTAGACCACGTCATAAATAACCCGGCACTGATCACTGTGCTCATCCAGCCACCGAGCCAACTGGCGATGACCCACGCTATCATCCGGGCAAATGAGCGGAAGGCCTTCAAGGTCCTCCACATTCACACCTTTCTTAGCCGCAAGAGAAGACGCAGCGGGAACCAAAATTCCCCACCGGTCCCGCGTTGGCAAGGGAAGCCTCTCGTATCCCGCTAGATCCCAGGAATCCGGAACGATAGCGAAAGAAAGCGCATTGCTCGCGAGCCTTTCTAGAATGGTTTCCCTGCGTATCCGACGCAGCGTAACACCGACTCCAGGATGCTTATCCCGCACACATTTAATTGCCCGAGCAACATCGACGACAGCGGCGCTCTCAACAGTGCCTATAACCACATGCCCGCCAATATCACCGTGCAACATACTGAACTCTTCGACCGTGCGCCGCGACAAGCTGAGAATCTCCCGGGCCCTTCCGGCGAACAGTACACCTACAGGAGTAAGCCGAATTCCGCGCCCAGACCGGTCAAGAAGTTCTTGACCCAAAGTCTTTTCCAATTCGCGAATTTGCTTCGTGACCGATGGTTGACTGCAGTTCAGTTCAACCGCTGCTTCTTTAATCGACCCAACCCTTGCCACCACAACAAAGGCTTCTAGATGCTGCAGCTTCACCGCGCCCCCATAGCTATGTGCATATCTTGACTTTTCTTAGTTTACTTATACCACTCAATTTCGCGAAATTCACACTATAAAGCCTCTCGTCTCGAATAAATTTTCACCCCTAACACATACCCATACCAAGGAGATCAAGACCACACTTGCATTTGCCCCAGGAAGCCCGTATAGTAGAACAGTCGCCGCGGGGTGGAGCAGTTCGGTAGCTCGCCGGGCTCATAACCCGGAGGTCAGAGGTTCAAATCCTCTCCCCGCCACGAAATAGAGTGCCTGACCAGGTGAAATACCGGTCAGGCACTCTTGCCATATCCGCGCCGGGCCTATGCTAGCCCCGGAATTCCCACTCAAACCAAGTGAGAACCACTACCTGCTAGCCAACCCCGCTGCGCTACAGCACCAGCGAAGCAATCCAACCCGCGATGAGCAACGGAATATTGAAATGGATGAAGGTGGGGATCACCGAGTCGCGGATATGGTCATGTTGGCCATCGGCATTGAGCCCCGCCATCGGCCCTAAAGTAGAGTCCGAAGCGGGTGAACCGGCATCGCCCAGCGCGCCCGCCGTGCCAATAATCGATACGGTGGCCAGCGGGGAGAATCCTAGCGTGACGCACAGGGGCACGTATATCGCCGCGATAATCGGCAGCGTGGAGAACGACGATCCAATCCCCATCGTCACCAGCAGTCCCACAAGCAGCATGGCGAGCGAGGCCATCGCCTTATTACTCCCGAACATCGCCGCGGTGGCGTTCACAAGTGGTTCGATCTGCCCGCTCTCACTCATCACGTTCGCGAAGCCCTGGGCGCTGATCATGATGAAGCCAATGAGGGCCATCATTTTCATGCCGCCGGTGAAGACGTCGTCGGCCTCGTGCAGCTTGATGGCGCGCGAGAAAATGAAAACGCACAGCCCCACCAGCGCGCCAACCAGCAGCGCATCAGCGTCCGAATCCACCGCGTTGAGGACCAGCTGGATCCCGAAGCACACCAGAATCGCCACGAGCGAGATAACAATGCGGTAGCGAGAAACAGCCGGAGCCGCGCCCGCCGCGCCCGCCGCACCGGCATCGCCGCCCGTGTTCGCGCCCCCGGCCGCGCCGGTATCCACCGCCACATCCCGATACTCACGCGGCTTGCGGTAGGTAACAAAGACGGCGAGCAGCAGCCCAACCACCATCCCCGCCGCCGGAATCGCCATGGCACTCATTACGTTGATGCCGCTCACATCCATACCGGCCTTCGCGATATTCCCCAGCAGGATATCCGTGAGGAAGATTTTCCCGAAGCCGATGGGGAGGAACATGTACGTGGTCACCAATCCGAAGGTGAGCGCGCAGGCCACCGCGCGCCGATCCAGGCGCAGGTTATTCATGACCACCAGGAGCGGTGGGATAAGCAGCGGAATAAAAGCAATATGCACCGGGATAAGGTTCTGGCTCATCACCGCCATCGCGCAAATCCCCGCCAGCATGGCCCAGCGGGTGAAGGCACGCTTACGAGCACCCGTCCCGTCAGAGCTGCGCAGATGGCCAAGCATCCACTGTGCCAGCAGATTCGGAAGCCCCGAATGGGCCACCGCCATCGCGAAAGCACCGAGCAGCGCGTAGGAGAGCGCGATTTTCGCCCCGGCACCCAGGCCTTCCTGGAAGGCCACCATGGTCCCCTCCAGGCCCATCCCGCTGAGTAAACCACCGGCGAGCGCGCCGATAAACAGAGCCAGTACCACGTGAACACGAAGTACCGCGAGGAGGAGCATCAAACAAACAGCCACCACAACAGCATTCATAAAACTGAATATACCCAGAGCGGCGCACCCGCCGAATAAGTATCCATAAATGCGCAGCTTTTCTACTAATTCTTGCACTAGCGGTCGCGTGAAGCCGCGGCTACGCCGTATGTTTATCGACGACGCCGCGCAGCATTCGCCCAGCTCAACCTATGAATAAACACTCGGGTATTTGCCCTACCACCGCCTCCCGCTCTCGGCGCTAAAGAGGGCTCCCGGTGCTAGAGAGCCGGTAGATCGTAGAGAGGCTAAAGACACCAGAGACGCCGGTGGCGGCCACCCGCGAACGGGTGGCCGCCACTAAGTCGGCTGCTAGCCAGGTTGCTATCTCAGCTTACCGAGCGCCTTCTAGCTCCTTCTGGGCTGCGATGGCCTGGTCGAGCGCTGTCTGCAGGTTCTTCTGAGCCTGACCGTAGGCCGCCCAGTCACCGCTCTTCATCGCGCTATCGGCCTGGCCCACCGCCTGCTTCATGCTCTGCAGCGCGGCATCCAAACGCTCCTGCGGGGTGCCACCCGCGGCCGGGGCCGGGGCGGGCGCCGGCGCTCCCGGCGCAGCGCTGGGCTGTTGGGGCGCGGGCTGGGTAGGCGTCGTCGTACCGGGAGTGGGTGTGGCACCGGGCGTGCCACCCGCCGCGGGTGCCTTGCCCTCGCCAGCGGAAATATCTTCCTTGACGTTCTGCAATCCGGCGTCACCCGCCTGGGCGCCCGAATCACCTCCGAAGGTCTGGTTGAGAGCCTCTTCCAGGGTGGGCGCGAAGCCGATATTCCCATCACCGAAAGCCGTGAGCACGTACTGCATGAGCGGGTAGGTAGTGCCCTGCGAAGCCTGCACGTAGACCGGCTGCACATAGAGCATGCCGCCACCCACCGGGAGCGTGAGCAGGTTACCCATCCGCACCGTGGTACCGCCCGAACGCAGCAGGTTGAGCGCGCGGGAAACATTCTGGTCGGAAAGGAAGTTATTCTGCGCCTGGCCCGGGCCGGGAACCGTGAGGTCGCGCGGCAGCTCGAGGAGCCGCAGCTTGCCGTAGCCCTCGCGCTTCTCCCCCGGCGTGGATCCCGCGTTGGAATCCACCGCGAAGAAACCGGTCATGATATTACGGTCTGTCTGCCCACCCGGGATATAGCCCGTGGATAGGGAGAATTCCGCTGAATCCTGGCCCGGCATTTGCAGCGTCAGGTAGTAGGGCGGCTGCTTGCTATCGGTTTGGGCCGCCGCAATACCGCCCGTACTCGCGGTATCCACCGCCGGTTCGTTCGGAACATTCCAGAAGTCACCACCGGAGTAGAAGGAGGCCGGGTCCTTCACGTGGTAGCGGGTGAGCAGCGAACGCTGCGTCTTGAACAGATCCTCCGGGTAGCGCACATGCGCCATGAGATCCCCGGACATCTTGTCCATCGGCTGCACCATGCCCGGGAAGATGGATTCCCAAGCCCGCAGGATCGGGTCCTTCTCATCCCACTTGTACAGCGATACCGAACCGTCGTAGGCATCCACAACCGTCTTGACGGAATTGCGGATGTAATTGACATCTTGGCCGGAGGCCGCCCCGTACATACCACGCGAGTTGAGGGCGTCCGTGGTGGCCGCCGCCAGGGATTCGCGCGCCGAATACGGGTAGTTATTCGAGGTGGTGTACCCGTCGATAATCCACACGAGGCGCTTGGGGGTGGCCGGATCTCCGTCCATATCCACCACGGCCGGGTAGGCCTTGGAATCGAGCGTGAGGTAGGGAGCCACCAGGCGCACCCGCTCGTGCGGGTCGCGATTGAAGAGGATCTGCGATTCGGAAGTCACGCGATCAGAGAAGAAAATATCCGTGGAGCGGAACTTGATGGCAAACATGAGCTTGTCAAAGAAGTTCCCCACCGAAGGTCCGCCGTCGCCCGTATAGGTATTGAGGACCTGCGATCCTTCCGCAGCATCGGAGGGATAGTCAATTTCCCAGGGCGCGGTGCCTTCCGGCGCACCCACAATGGAGTATTCGGGGCTGTTTTGCCCGAAGTACACGCGCGGTTCGTATTCGCCCAGCTCACCCTGGGAGGGGATGCCGTACTGGAGGAATTGCGGGGCGCCGGAGGCGGAGGTGGTATTGCCGTAGGCGGCCACCACGCCGTAACCGTGGGTGTAAACCGTGTGGTCATTCACCCAGTTGCGCTGGTCCGGGCCCAGGCCGTCCAGGTTGAGTTCACGCACCGCGATAACGGTATCCCGATCCGTCTTATTGAGGTTGTAACGATCCACCGCCAGCTGCGAGGCAAAGCCGTAGTACTGGCGATTCTGCTGCATCTGGTTGAAGGTGGGCGACACGATATTCGGGTCGAGGAGGCGGATCTGCGCCGTCGATTCAGCGTCATTACGCAGCTGCCCGGCTTCCGCATCGGTGCGGGCGTTATAGGGAATGGTCTCCACATTATCCAGGCCGTAAGCCTTGAGAGTGGCCGAAATATTGCGGTCAATATACGGCGTTTCCATCTCGATGGCGTTCGGGGTAACGCGGAAGCGTTCCACCAGTGCCGGCCAGGCCCACCCGACCGTGGCCCCGGTGACCAGGGCCACCACCAGCCCGGCGGTAATAATCCGCCAGGAACCGCGCAGCGCCGAAATGACGAAGAGCACCGCGATGGCCAGGAAGGTGATGGCGAGGATCGTGAGCCCGGGCAGCTTGGCGTTAATATCCGTGTAAGAAGCCCCGGAGAAACGATCATTATTGGACAGCAGCAGGGTGTAGCGGCTCAGCCAGAAGTAGGCGGCCACCAGGATGAAGGCGAGCAGCCCCAGCACGGAGAAATGCACCCGGGCCCGGTTGCGCACCCGCACCTTGCCCGAATCCACCGTGACCCCGCCGTAGAGATAGTGGCCCAGCACCGCGCCGATCGCGCCGATCACCAGCAGGGTGATGGCGAAGCTGAGCGCCGATTGCAGCACCGGGAGCGTGAAGACGTAGAAAGCCACATCGCGCCCGAATTGCGGATCCGTATCCCCGAAGGGCGTGCGGAAAATCCACATGAGGTAGGTGCGCCATTCACCCGCCAGCGGTGCGCCGAAAATCAGACCGGCGAGCAGCGGGAGGCCCAGGTTGGTGGCCCAGCGGTACTTTTCCGCCGCTTTCCGGTAGTTGGCAACACTGGGGGCCTGGATCCCTTCATCTTTCGTGCGCGCGAGGCGGAAATTCAGCCACAGCACGAAGGCAACCAGGAGGGTGCCGATGGTGCCCAGCGCGATGGTCCAGCCCCACTGGGTCCAGAACACGCGGGCCGCGCCGATTTGTTCGTACCATTTAACGTCGGTGTAAACGCCCGATCCGACGACGAGCGCCACGAGGAGAATGGCTAGAACACCCAGTGTCCACCAAAAAGCTCCCGGCGTCTCCCGCCGCAAACGGGGATGTGCGGTTGTACTCAAACGAAATCCTCAACTTCTTCCGCGGCGCACGGGCGCCCGGCCATCACTATTCCCTATCAAACATAGCGGAAAAAGCTGAGAATCGCGCGTGTGGGAACGGTTTTTTGGTACGACGACGCCGCCCGCGAACACGCCCCTACCGGCCCGCAGCCAGATCCTGGCAGGTGGGGAGTGCCGGGGTGCGCCCCGCGCCGATGGCCCGGACGGCAGCTGCGGCGTCGTCAAAATTCCGCACCGCCCAGATACGTAAGCCTTCCGGTTCGTACCCGATTGTTTCCCCGCAATTCGCGGCCGGGGCGAGGAAATCGGTGGCGCCGCGGTCGCGCGCCCCCACGATTTTGTGCTGGATCCCGCCGATGGGGCCCACCTCCCCGTTGAAGGCGAGGGTGCCGGTGCCGGCAATAACGGCGCTGCCACCCAGGGAGCCGGGGGTGAGTTCGTCGTACATGCCCAAAGCGAACATGAGGCCGGCCGAGGGCCCGCCGATGCCTTCCACCGCGTAGGTGACGGTGGCCGGGAGCTGCACATCTTCCACCGCGAGGGAAACCCCCAGGAGGGAGCCGGGGTGGACCCAGCCGGTTTCATCCGCGGGGAAAGGCGCGGTAATAATCGTGGTGGTGCCGGATTCACCGCCGCGCTGGTAGGAAACCGTCACCGTGCTTCCCGGTTCGGTGGCGTACAGGACTTTCGACAGTTCCCCGAAAGTGGAGACGGTGGTGGGTGCGGTGCCCGGGGCGGCAATGCCGGTAATAATATCGTCTGTTTCGAGCTGACCGGCCGCCGGAGAGCCTTCCGGAATCTCCACCACCCGCAGTTTCATGGTGACCTGATGGCCGGCCTTTTCCAGGGCAACTCCGGCCGCGACGGTTTGGGAATTATTCATCAGTTCGGCGTTGCGGGCATCGTCTTCCGCGCTGGAAAGCGTGGGCGGATAAAGCAGGCGCACCGGCAGTAGCTGGGATTCCTGGTCAACTAGCGCCCAGAGTGCGTGTGCACCCAGGGTTCCCGCCTCGGGGTTGCCCGCCGCGGATACCGTGGTCATATAGAGCTGGGTATCGGTGGGATAGGTGGGCACGCCCTCCACGTTCACCAGCCGAGTACCGGCCACTTCTCCGGTCACGTCAAGGGCCGGGCCGGCCATTTCCACCGTGTAGGCACCCGGGAGCAGGAGGGCGAGGACCGCCAGGCTCGCAAAAATAAAGCCGCTGCGGCGCGCGGGATGGGCACTGCGGCGCGCGGCCCGAGAATTGCGGCGCGCGGAACGGGGACTACCTGCCTGACCACGTTTTTTCATCACCTCTCCATCATGCCTGATCGCGCGGCTCAGTCCTACCGCTGCTCACGTGTCCCGCTGCTCACCTATCCCGCCGCTCACCTATCCCGCTGCTCACCTATCCCGCCGCTCACGACAGCGCGCCGCTCACGACAACGTGCCGGTACCGCGCGGGCCCCGGCTCCTGCGCCAGGGGCGGAGGCACCTACCCGCGCGGGCCCGCGGTGTTTTAGGCTTAGTGGTGGACCTCGAGGAGAAGAATGACTGAGAATTCACAGCCGCGTGACGAATGGGAAAAGATGCTGCGGGCAGTCCTTGGCGATGAGGCGGCCGAGGAAATCCTGCGGTCCCTCGCCCCCGGCGGCGATGCAACATCCGGGAACGGCACTGGCACCGGCACGAGCAGCGGAGCGTTCCCCGGGCTTCCCGGGATCGGCGGCGCGGCCGGCGCGGGCCTGCCGGCTGATATCGGGCTGGTGATGAATCAGATCCGCGCCATGCTCGGTTCCTCGGGTGAGGGGCCGGTCAATTGGAAAATCGGGGAGCAGGTCGCCCGGGATACCGTGAATAAATCCGGGCCGGGGCTTCCCACCGCCGCAGCGGGTGATCAGGCTCGCTCCGCGATGGACGTGGCAAGTTTGTGGCTTGACCCGGTCACGGTTTTCGATCCGCCGCGCGGCCCGAACCAGGTGTGGTCGCGCCTGGACTGGATCGCTCATTCTCTTCCGACTTTCCGGAAACTCACCGCTCCGGTAGGTGCGAACCTCGCGCGGGCTTTCGGTGAAGCTCTCAGCGCGCAGCTCGAACGCGCCCCGGAGGAGATGCGCCAGATGCTATCGGGCGGGATGCTCGGGGGGATTCCCGGCGGGCTGGAGGGGATGCTCTCCGGAATGACGGCGTCGTTACTGGGAATGCAATACGGCCAAGGGCTCGCGGAACTCGCCCACATTTCCTTCGGCACCGCGGACGCCGGTTTCCCGCTGGTGGAGGGCGAAACGGCCGCGCTGGTGCCGGCTAATATTTCGGAATTCGCCGCGGGATTGGATGTGGATGCGCGTGAAGTTGAGCTCTACGTGGCGGTGCGCGAACAGGCCGCGGCCCGGCTCTTCTCCCAGGTACCGTGGTTGCGCAGCACGATTCTTGACGCCGTGGCCGCCTACGCCGCCGATATCGCCATCGATACCGACGCCATCGAGGAGAAGGTCCGCGAGCTCCAGCTCGATCCCGAACAGCTCATGTCCGGGCAGATGCCGGAGCTGGACATGAATGAGGTTTTCGCTTTCACCCGCACCCCCACCCAGCAGGCCACGCTTGAGCGCCTCGAGCATATTGTTTCGCTGGTGGCGGGCTGGGTCAGCGCTGTCACGAGCACCGCGGTGGCGGCCCAGCTTCCCCACAGTATGAAGCTGTCGGAGGCTCTCACGCGCCGCGAGGTAACCGAAGCGCCGTCGAACCGCGTTTTCGGCCCCCTTGTTGGTTTCGATATCGCGCCGCGGCGTTTGCGTGAAGCGGCAGCCTTCTGGGCGCGCGCCGCCCGGGAACGCGGCATGGAGGGGCGCGACGCGCTCTGGAAGCACCCCGATTTGCTGCCGCTCCCCGAACACCTCGACGATCCGGACCGTTTCTTCTCCCCCGCGGAACAACCCTCCGCGCTGGATGAAGAGCTGGATGCTTTCCTCGCGGAGCTTCTGAGCAATAGTGATGGGGGCACGCCTTTCGGCAACGCGCCGCACGAACCGGGTTTCGGTACGACGACGCCGCACCAGGCCACCGGGGACTCGAACACGACCGATACGTCCGGACCCGAAGGACCCGAGCACCCCGAGTGACCTGAAGGACCTACGCACCCCGAGTGACCCGCGGGACCCGGAAGACCCGAGTGACCTGAAGAACCCGCTGTGGATAACTAAGGCAGGTCTGGGGATAATACCCGTGCCTGTGGATGGGCTTTCGCGCTGGTGCGATGCGCTTTTTATGCTGAGGCCATGGTGTTTATCAAGGTGGTCTCATGATGATTCGCTCGCCGCTGGGAGTGTACTGGTCAGATACGCATGAAGTGCAGATAGGTCTTGATCCGCGCGTCGCACTGCGGCTAACGGGGCTTTCTGTGGCGGAACAGCAGGTAGTTTCCTCCTTAGCTTCCGTCGGTACGGAAAGCGAATTCTTCGATGCGTGTAAGCGGCGCGCGGTGAGCAAGGAGCGGGCACGCTCGCTTCTGGGCACGCTGCGGGATTCCGACTTGCTTGAAACTTCCCCGCCGGGTTCCCCCGACCTGGCCTGGCGCACAGTTTTCGTTGAGCGTTTGGATGCCCTGGCGGTAGAGATCTGCACGGTTCTTGCTGCCGGTGGCCTGGGCTATATTCTCACCTCGGATACCAGCAGACCCCACGGCACTGACCACCCGATTTTCCGGCGGCCAAGCTGGCGTACATTCGCGCGGCACCAGGCACTGCAGAGTTATTTTCGCGAGCGCGGCTGGGGAACTACGGTCATCGAGGTTGCTGCGGAGGCCCATCGGGTTACGCCGCTGGGAATAGAACGGGCCGCGAAGCAAGCGAAGCACGCGAACCAGGCGGCGGCCACCGGGCGCGGAAATCGCGTGGCCGCCCAACCGGCCGGGGCGGCCTTGGAATGGGGCCGTCCCGATCTCGCGCTGGTGACCTCTTTGCAGCTACCTGATCCGCTGCGGTGTTCCCCGTGGGAAACGCAGCGCATTCCTTATCTGCTGGCCTATATCGAGGATATTGATATTCGGGTGGGCCCGGTGGTGGTTCCGGGGAGTGGGCCGTGTGCTCGGTGTTTGCTTTTCGCGGCGATGGATGCGGATCCTGCCTGGCGCTATCTGGCTCCCCAGGTATTTAGCACCCGCGGGAATGCTCCCTTCACTCCCGGGGTACCCCTCGCGGCAGCGCTCGCGGTGCACGGCGCGCTTGTAGCCCTGGGTGGGCAAGCGGACTATGCTCGGGGAACCCAGTGGGTGGTGCCGCCGCTGCCCGGATTCCCCTACCGGGTTGCGCTTTCCTCGCATGAGCGTTGCCCCTGTGAAGCAGGCCCCGCACCGGCCTAAGAATGCCCGGCCAGGAGCGCTTGCGCTCAGTGTTCGGCCAGCAGGGCGAGGATTTCCTCCCCGTAGATAGCGAGTTTTGTAGCTCCCACCCCCTTGATTTGGGCGAGGGCGTGGATGCTGCGCGGTTTTGCTATCGCGAGCGCCCGCAGCGTGGTGTCATGGAAAATTGTGTAGGCGGGTTTGCCGGTGGCCTGGGCGCGTTGGGCCCGCCAGGCTACGAGTTGCTCAAAGAGCGCCACATCTTCGGGGTAGTCAGCGGCGAATTCTTCCGCAGCGGCCCGCGAGCGCCGCCGGTAGCGGGTGGCCCGCGAGGTTTCTTCCTCTTCTGATTGTGGCCACAGCCCGGTAAGGAAGCGGGAGACTTTCCGGCCCGAACGGTGCCCGGAGGAGGAGGCATAGGAAAGCTGTAAAAATTCTTGGGCCCGGGTGATTCCCACGTAGAGGAGGCGGCGTTCTTCTTCAATGGCCGCAGGTTTCTTCGCGAGGGAAATGGGCATGAGTCCTTCGCTCATCCCCACCAAGAAAACCGCTTCCCATTCCAAACCTTTAGCGGCGTGCAGGGAGGAAAGCGTAACGCCTTCCAATTCGGGAACGTTCTGGGTGGCGGCGCGTTCTTCCAGTTCCACCACGAAATCAGCCATGGAGGCAGCCCGGTTATCCTCCATATCCTCCGCGAGAGTGATGAGGGCGTGGAGGGCTTCCCATTTTTCCCGCGCGGAGCCGGCAGTGGCCGGCGCTTCATCCCGCCACCCCATCTGGCGCAGCACGGTGCGCACGTTATCCGCCAGCGGGCCATGCACCCCGGAGCGTGCCGCGGCGCGCATGGCCACCATGGCTTCGCGGACATCACGGCGCGAGAAGAACTTTTCTGCCCCGCGCACCTGGTAGGACACCCCCGCTTTGGACAGTGCTGCCTCAAATTCCGCCGATTGGGCATTGGTGCGGTACAGAATGGCTATCTCCGAGAGCGCGGTGCCTTCCGCGGCGAGCGCTTGGATCGCGCTCACAACTGCGGCGGCTTCCGCCCCCTCTGATTCGTATTCCCGGAAGGTAACCGGGCGCCCGGAGCGGCGCTGGGAGACCAGCTGCACCGCTCCTTCCGAAACATCATCGGCAATAACGGTATTCGCAGCCGCCACGATTTGCGGGGTGGAACGGTAATCACGGGTGAGTTCGATAACGCGAGCGCGCGGGTATTCCTGTTGGAAGCGGGCGAGGTAGGAGGAGGATGCGCCGGCGAAGGAGTAAATGGTCTGGGAAACATCCCCGACGACGCACAGATCCTTCCGGTCCCCCAGCCATAGCTGCAGCAGGCGGTGTTGGAGGGGGGAAACATCCTGGTATTCATCGACCACGAAGTGGCGGTATTGCTCGCGTATCTGGCGAGCGATATCCGCCCGATCCAGCAGGATCCCGACGAGGAGGAGGAGAACATCATCGAAATCGAGAACGCGGCGTTCGGTTTTCACTTCTTCGTAGGTTTTCGCCAGCCGCGCTATATCGCTACTGAGCTGGCCGGCGACTTCCCCGCGCCCGGCCGCCAGGGCGGCTTCCGGGTAGTTATCCGGGCTGATCATCGAGACTTTAGCCCATTCGATTTCCGCGGTGAGATCGCGGATGCTCACTTTATCGGTAGGTAGACCGATCTGGCCGGCAGCCTGGGAAACCAGCCCGAATTTCGATTCGGTGATCCGCGGGATGGTGCCCCCCACCGCGGTCCCCCAGAAGTAGGAGAGTTGGCGCAGCGCGGCAGCGTGGAATGTTTGGGCGGGTACAGCGCCCACCCCGAGATCCCGCAGGCGCGAACGTAATTCCCCGGCCGCGCGGGAGGTGAAGGTAACCGCCATGACGTTGTGCGGGGCATAAACCCCGCTGCGCACCCCGTAGGCGATCCGGTAGGTAATAGCCCGAGTTTTCCCGGTGCCCGCCCCGGCACGCACGCACACCGGACCGCGTAAAGCGGTAGCGACCGCGCGCTGATCCGGATCCAGAAATTCCAGCAATTCCTCGGGTGAGTCCATCGTGTTCCTCCTTGCCCTCTCAGGATGCCACACGCCCCCGACAGAAATTTTCCCCTCATCGAAACCCGTGGCGCGCCGAACATCTCGCACCTTAAGATCACTCCATGGCTGATTTCACAATGTATACAACGCCCTGGTGCGGCTACTGCCGCAACCTCTCCGCCCAGCTCAAGCGGGCCGGTATCACCTGGAACGCGGTGAATATTGAAGAAGATGAGGCCGCGGCCACCAAGGTTGCGGCTCTCAACGGCGGCAATAAAGTGGTGCCCACCCTTGAGTTCGCCGACGGCGCCACCCTGACAAATCCGAGCTTGAAAGAAGTGCAGGCGAAACTCGCTGAACTAGCCTCCCCCGGGAACTAAAGCGGCACTCGGGCTAATTATTACCAGCCCAAATAGGGCCGAATTTCGGGTCCGTACCACTCGGTGATGAGAGCCGCGGCCACCGAGGAAGGTCCGGGCAGGGTGAGGCTGCCCTCGCGCAGGGCCGCATCTAATTGTGCGGCGCTGTAGAAGGCGGCATGGTCGATTTCTTCCCCGTCCACGCGCACCAGGGCATCCGCCCCGCCCGCCCGGGCTTCCGCCTCCGGCTCCACCCGCGCCACGTAGGCGATCATGAGGGAACGCGGGAAGGGCCAGGGCTGGCTGGCGAAGTAGCTTATCTCGCCCAGCGGAACCCCTACTTCTTCGCGCACCTCGCGGCGCACCGCCGCTTCCAGCGACTCCCCCGCCTCGGCAAAACCCGCGAGTACGGAGTGCCGCCCAGCGGGCCAGCGCGCGTTATGCGCCAGCAAAATACGATCATTCGAATCAAGCACCGCCATAATGACGGCCGGGTCGGTGCGTGGAAAGACCACGTGGCCTTCCGGGCACTGCCCGCTCCAGCCGCTGCTATCCACGGTGATGCGCTGGCCGCATACCGCACACCAGCGGGTGGCACGCCAGGTATTGAGGATCGCTACCGCCGCGGTCACCAGTGCCGACATATCCGCGCTCCAGGACGGTGCGTAATTTTGCAGCGAGCCAATCCGGTAGCCCGGAGCATCCACTTCCGGGTTATCACGGGTGGGCCCACCGCCGATAACGGTGGTGAGATCGCACGCAAAATAGGGGCGCCCCGCAACTTTCCCCAGGTAAACAGTTGGTGAATCCGCGGTGGCGCGCGGGAGCTCACCGCGGCTCAAGAGGAGGGGTGCACCGTCATTATCCAGGACAGCACCCCACCCCGAAATAAGCAGATATCCCGCATTTTCCGCCAATTCCGCCAGGCGTTGCGGGTCGTTTCGGGAAAGTTCATCCCGGTCCAGATTCCCGCGCGCCAAGATTAAATCGCCGTCGTACCCCACCATCGTGCCCCTTCCGGAACCGGCCGCGTGCCGGTCGCCCTTCCGCCAAAATTCTAATATCACTCTTCTGGATTCTTGCCGAACGCCGATATTTTGCGACAATACGAAGGTGACTTCATTACCGGCTACTTCCCCGACCGCATCCCGGTACGTGGCGCGCGCCTCCGAGCGTGCTCTGCCCGTCCGGTTGCGGCCCGTGCGTCTGGGGGCGCACCTCACCGATACCGGGGCGGATTTCGCCGTCCTGGCTCCGCACGCGACCGCGGTTGACCTGTGCCTTATTGATCGCAGTGCCTCGGGTATCACCGAGCGTCGCTATTCCCTGCATCGGGACGCGAGTTTCACCACCTGGGTGGGGCACGTATCCGGGGTGCGTGCCGGTCAAGAATACGGCTACCGGGTACACGGCCCGTGGAATCCCGATACCGGGATGCGTTTTAACCCCGCGCAATTCCTTCTTGATCCCTACGCGCGGGCCATAACCGGCACCCCGCGCTTGGGACCCGAATTGTACGGGCACAAGTTGAATGACGCTCTGGATCCCGTCCCGGTTCCGCCGCAGCGTGACGATACCGATTCCCTGGAGGCCATGTGCCGCGGCGTCGTGACCGCACCCACGGAAACGCATATCCGCCACCCGTATACGCCCTGGTCCCACACGGTTATCTACGAAACGCACGTGCGCGGACTGACCCAGCAGCTAGCTGCCCTCCCCGAAGAATTACGCGGGACCTACGCCGGCCTAGCGCACCCGATTGTCACCGATTATTTGCGTTCCCTGGGCGTGACAGCCGTGGAGCTACTGCCCATCCACGCGAAAATGTCAGAACCGTTCCTCACCGAACGCGATCTCACCAACTATTGGGGGTATTCCACCCTCTCCTATTTCGCTCCCGAGCCGAGCCTGGCCACCGCCACCGCGCGAGCCGCTGGCCCCCTGGCCGTGCTGCAAGAAGTACGCGATATGGTAGCGCGTCTCCACGATGCCGGCCTGGAAGTCATCCTCGACGTGGTTTATAACCACACTTGCGAAGGCGGGGTCAACGGACCCACCGTCTCGCTACGCGGCTTCGGGCAAACCACCTATTACATGCAGGTACCCAACCAGCCCGGCCAGTTTTATGACACCACGGGCACCGGGAATTCTCTGGATTTCCGGCGCACGCCCGTCCTCCAGCTCACCCTCGATTCGCTGCGCTACTGGGTGAGCGAGATCGGCGTGGACGGATTCCGTTTCGACCTGGCCGCCACCCTGGCACGCCGCGGCGATCATTTCGATACCAACCACCCCCTCTACCTGGCGATGGCCACCGACCCTATTCTTTCCAACGTCAAGCTCATTAACGAGCCGTGGGATCTGGGGCCGAACGGCTGGCAAACCGGTAATTTCTTGCCGCCCACCGCGGACTGGAATGACCGCTACCGCGATTCCATCCGGCAGTTCTGGGTGGCCGATCAGCGCGCGGTTGCAGGCGGCGGCCTGGGCGGGGACCTGCGCGACGTGGCGACCCGCCTGGCCGGCAGCGCCGATCTTTTCGGGCACGGGCGTTCCCCCTCCGGGCGCGGGCCGCTTGCCTCCGTCAATTTCATTACCGCGCACGATGGTTTCAGCCTCTACGACCTGGTCTCCTACGATTCCAAGCACAACGAAGCCAACGGAGAAAACGGGCGGGACGGCACCGACAACAACCGCTCGTGGAACCACGGGGTGGAAGGGGAAGGCACCGATACCTCCCCGCTTCCCGAGGGCGTGCTCAAGGCACGCACCCGCACCATGCGCAACCTCATCGGCACGCTAGTTTTCAGCGCCGGGGTACCCATGCTCTACGGCGGCGACGAATTTGCCGATACGAAATTCGGGAATAACAACGCCTACTGCCAGGATAATCACGTGTCCTGGCTGGATTGGGACCGCGAGGAATGGCAGCGCGAGCTGCAGGCAACCGTGGCGTACCTCTTCCGGCTGCGTTCCGAACACCGGGTCTTGCGCCCGAGCATGTTCTACACCGAATCGCCCTCCGGGCGCGACCACATTCCCGATCTGCAGTGGTTTGCTGATACCGGCGAACCGATGCCCGAGCACCGGTGGTTCGATCCTTCGAATCGGTTGCTGCAAATGCTGCGTTCCGGTTCTGAGCGCGACGCCGATGCGCTCGTGGTCATCAACGGCTCAAATCACCACGTTCCTATCCGGTTCCCGCAGGGGCGCGGTAATCCCTTCGCGCTGGCCTGGGATTCTTCCTGGCCCACCCCGCGGTCTTCGGAGCGTATCTACCAGCCCGGGGCCTCCACCCGGGTGGAGCCGCTGACGATGCAGCTGTACTTCGCCAATCCGGAGCGGTAGCGGGCGAGCGGCGCCTACAATAGACAAGCAGAGCGTGCTCCCGGGGAATTCGGGGGTATGACCTGGGTGTATGACTGAAGGAGCAAGGTATGAGTGTCGAGGAATCCCTCGAACGGTCCACGTCCGCCGCGTCCCTGGCGCATGCGCAGCGCCTGAGTGAGAAAATCAAAGAGAAGATCAACACTTCTCCGGAGGAATTCCGGGTTCTCACCGGGGATCGCCCCACCGGGAATCTCCACCTGGGGCACTACTTCGGTTCCCTGCGCAACCGGGTGGAATTGCAGCGCAAAGGCGTGGAAACCTGGCTGGTTATCGCCGATTTTCAGGTCATTACGGATCGGGATGGCACCGGGCCTATCCGGGAACGGGTGCGTTCCCTGGCCACCGATTACCTCGCGGTGGGTATCGACCCGGATGCCGCGGTTATTTTCCCACATTCGGCTATTCCGGGCCTCAACGAACTCATGCTCCCCTTCCTTTCTTTGGTGACCGACGCCGAGCTGCGCCGCAATCCCACCGTCAAGGCGGAACACGAGGCAACGGGCGGGCGGCCCCTTTCCGGGCTGCTGCTCACCTACCCGGTTCACCAGGCCGCGGATATCCTTTTCTGCAAAGCTAATTTGGTGCCGGTGGGCAAGGATCAGCTCCCCCACCTCGAACAAGCACGCGTCATCGCTGATCGTTTCGAGGCGCGCTACGGCCGCCCGGCCGGGCGTGAAACCCCGGTGTTCCCGCGCCCGCAGGCCCTGCTTTCTGAGGGCACCTCTATTTTGGGCTTGGATGGCGCCAAGATGAGCAAATCGCGCGGCAACACCATCGAAATCGGTATGAGCGCGGATGAAACCGCCAAGCGCATCAAAAAAGCGGTCACGGATTCGGATCGGCATATTACCTACGATCCGGACAACCGCCCCGAAGTGGCAAATTTGCTGCTCCTGGCTTCGCTGGCGCAGGGGCGGCCCGCGGTGGAGATCGCGGAAGAAATTGGCGACGGCGGGGCCGGTACGCTCAAGAAGATCGTCACCGAAGCGATTAATGAGATGTTTGCGCCTATCCGGGCCAAGCGCGCCGAGCTGGCCAAGGATCCCGGCTACGTGGATGGGATTGTGCGCCGGGGCATTGAAATTGCCAACGAGCGCGCCAATAAGACGCTCGCGGAGGTGCGTGAAGCACTCCAGATGGTGTATTAGCGCGCGGGCCGGAAAGGTGCGCGGGCTAGCCTGGTCGCGGAACGCTTCCCAGCACTCGACGGCTACCTCCTAACACAAAAAGCAACACCAACTACATTAAGAAACCAATTTCGTGAGCTGTGGTTGCATTTTGTGAGCGTAGTCGCCAGGACGTTGCTTTTTGCAGGCACGTCATGTCGGGAGGTTACATTTTGTAGGCCTCCACGCCAGGACGTTGCTTTCTGCGAACCCAACGACGGAACTGACCGACCAGTATTCCGCCGGCTCGCAAAGTGGTACTGGAGCTACAGCCAGCACCCGGTTTTCTGCCGGGCAGTACCACTCTGTTAGGCCCGGTGTTCTCCAGTACCAGTACGCCGGCCACAAGAGGCGTGCACTACGCGACCCCAACGGTTCAGGATGTGCACTTTTGAGGCGATCCGCAGACTGGGGACAGGAGAGGACCGGGGGACAGGAGTACTTTTCCCGAGGTGTACTTCGCATGTACAACAAATGCAGTACAGCCCGAAAAACACATAGTGCCTCCCGCGGCGCCGGACCGAAGCTCACACATACGACGACGCAGCCAACCCGCCGTGCGTCCACCCCCGCGGGCCGGTGTGCCAGAAGCCCGGAAACCTAATAGGATTGGGCTTGTGAGCATCCTTACACAGACGCATCATCGGCTCGTGCGTCGCCGCTCGAGCCGTGGGGTTGCTGCCGCTTGCACGCACTCCCGCCATATGTCGCCCGAGGATACGAGGAGATAAGCCATGTCCATTGAACCGACGACGCCCGCGAAGAATTCGGCATCCACGCCCGAAAAGAAGCCGGCAACCACGCCCGCGGCCCCGAAGCCAGCCGCCGCGGAGTCCGCCACCGCGAAGAAGCCAGCAACGGCAAAGGCAGCGTCCCCGAAGAAACCCGCGGCCACCCGGCGCTCAACGAAGAGCACCACCGCGGCAAAGTCCACAAAGGCCTCCGGATCGGCAAAAAGCGCGAAGACCTCCGCGAAGACCTCCGCAAAAGCCCCCGCGGCACAAACCACCGCTACGCCCCCAGCCTCCCCTACCACGCACGGCCGTGCAAACGCCGAAGGGTACCCGCCGGCTTTCCCGCAGGCACCTGTGGCCCCGGCCCCCGCCCCGCGGGCCAATATCGCCCGCATCCCGATTATGGATGTGACACCCTGCGTGCAAAACGGCTCGCTGGCCGCTAAGGGCACCGTGAATGAAGCTTTCCCCGTGCAGGCCACCGTCTGGCGCGAAGGGCACGATCTTTTCGGCTGTGAAGCCGTCCTCGTTGATCCGCAGGGTCGCGAAGTTCAGAGCGCTCCCATGGTCTTGGTACGCCCGGGCCTGGGCCGTTACGAAGGCTGGCTCACCCCCACCGAGCCAGGCGATTGGGCTTTCTTTGTGCGCTCGTGGTCGGATCCGCTGGCCACCTGGCGGCATACCGCCGAAGCGAAGCTCCCGGTCGGCCAGGATATTGACCTGGTGTTCCTCGAAGCCGAGCAGCTGCTCAAGAGGGTGGCGAAGTTGCTGCCGCGCGGTTCAAAGGACCGGCCGGCGATTAATGACGCTATCGACGTCGTTCGAAAAAAGTCCATCCCGGCTTCGGTACGTTTCGCGGCCGTGACGTCCGACGTCGTCGAAGATATTATCCACAGGTATCCGGTGCGCGATTTCGTGAGCGAATCGGCGCGCTTCCCCCTCGCCGTGGACCGCGAACTGGCCCTGCACGGCGCCTGGTACGAAATGTTCCCGCGCTCGGTGGGAGCCTGGCGCGACGACGAAGGCACCTGGCATTCCGGGACCCTGCGCACCGCGGCGGAAGATCTGCCCCGCATTGCCTCCATGGGCTTCGACGTGGTGTACCTTACTCCGATTAGCCCGATTGGCCTGACTGATCGCAAGGGGAAGAATAATTCGCTGATTGCCCAGCCCGGTGAACCCGGCTCGCCCTACGCGATTGGCAGCGAAGCGGGCGGGCATGATGCCATCCACCCGGATCTGGGCACGTTCGAGGATTTCGATGCCTTCGTGGCCACCGCCCGGGATCTGGGCATGGAGGTCGCCCTCGATATTGCACTGCAATGCTCCCCGGATCACCCGTGGCTGCACGAACACCCCGAATGGTTCCTGCACCGCCCGGACGGCACCATCGCTTTCGCGGAAAATCCCCCGAAGAAGTACCAGGATATCTACCCGCTCAATTTCGATGACGATCCGGAAGGTATCTACCAGGCTGTCAAGGGCGTGCTGGAAACCTGGGTTTCGCACGGGGTCACGCTTTTCCGCGTGGATAACCCGCATACCAAGCCGGTGAGTTTCTGGCAGCGGCTGCTGGCCGAATTCCGCCACACCCACCCGGAGGTTATTTTCCTGGCCGAGGCTTTCACCGCCCCGCCGATGATGCGGGGCCTGGGCGCGGTAGGATTCCACCAGTCCTACTGCTACTTCGCGTGGCGTAACGAAAAGAAGGAAATTGAGGACTACCTGTGGGAGGTCGGCCGGGAATCGGATGCGATGTTGCGCCCCACTTTCTGGCCGACGACGCACGATATCCTCACCCCCTATCTCCAACAATCCGGCCCGAACGGCTGGAAGATCCGCGCGATTTTGGCGGCGATGGGAGCGCCCTCCTACGGGATTTACTCCGGTTATGAATTCGTGGAATCGGAGCCGCGCGGCAGCTTCGAAGAAATGAATAACAACGAGAAATACGAATACCGCCCGCGGGATTACACCCGCGATCCCTACGGTATCCAGGGGCTTCTCACCCGCCTCAACGAGATCCGCAAGGAGCACGTGGCCCTCCAGCGCCTGCGCGGGATCACCATTAACCCCACGTCGAATCCGAATATTCTGTGCTTCACGAAGGTGGCGCGCCCGGAGGAAACTCCGTCGGGAACCGCGGACCGCGTGATTGTGGTGCTCAACCTCGATCCGCATACCACCCAGGAGGCGGAGATCTCCCTGGATATGTCCGCTTTCGGTGCTTTCGATGCCAGCGGTCTGCCGCGCGGCGAGGCGCCCGAGCATATCGAGGTGGTGGATGAGCTGGGCGGCGGGCATTTCCAGTGGAATAACCGGCCCTTCGTGCGGCTCAACCCCTTCACCACCCCGGCGCATATTCTCTCCGTGAAGGCCCTCTGATCCTATGTCCCTTCCTTCCCTCAACGCTGCCACTTCCGGGCCCCGCATCACCCAGTCCGAACACCCCGGGCTAATCGATGATCCGGAGTGGTATCGCCACGCGGTGTTCTACGAGGTGCTGCTCAAGGCTTTTGGAGATACCGATGCCGACGGCGTTGGTGATCTCCGCGGCCTGATCGCGCATCTCGATTACATCCAGTGGCTGGGGATCGACTGCATCTGGATCCCGCCGTTCTACCCTTCCCCGGGGCGGGACGGCGGGTACGACGTCGCCGATTACACCGCCGTGGATCCCCGCTACGGCACGATGGATGATTTTCGGGAGCTAGTTGATCAGGCCCACCGGCGCGGTATCCGCGTCATCATCGATATCGTTATCAACCACACCTCCGCGGATCACCCGTGGTTCCAATCTTCCCGCGCTAATCCGGAAGGGCCCTACGGGGATTTCTACGTGTGGTCGGACACCGATAAAAAATACGAAGATGCCCGCATTATTTTCGTGGACACCGAGGTCTCCAATTGGACTTTCGATCCGGTGCGCAAACAGTATTTCTGGCATCGTTTCTTCTCCCACCAACCGGATCTGAATTTCGATAATCCCAAGGTGCACGAAGCGGTCCTCAATATTTTCCGCTTCTGGTGCGGGCTAGGGGTGGACGGACTGCGCCTGGATGCCATCCCCTACCTCTACGAGCGGGAAGGCACGAATTGCGAAAACCTCCCGGAAACACACGCGTTTATCGCGAAGGTGCGCCGGGTCCTCGATGAGGAATTTCCCGGCACGCTTTTGCTGGCCGAAGCGAATCAGTGGCCGGAAGACGTCGTCGAATATTTCGGAACAGCGCAGGCGCCCGAATGCCATATGTGCTTCCACTTCCCCGTGATGCCGCGTATTTATTACGCTTTGCGCGACCAGCGTGCCACCGCGATCCGGGAGATTCTGGAGCGCACCCCCGCGATTCCGGCCGGGGCCCAGTGGGGTACCTTCCTGCGCAATCACGATGAACTCACCCTGGAAATGGTGAGCACGGAAGAACGCGCCCTCATGTACGGCTGGTATGCCGACGATCCGCGCATGCGAGCTAATGTGGGGATCCGCCGCCGCCTCGCCCCGCTACTGGGGAATTCCCGGGCGGAGATCGAGCTGGCGCACGCGCTGCTGCTTTCCCTGCCCGGTTCGCCCTACCTCTACTACGGCGACGAAATCGGGATGGGCGACAATATTTGGTTGCCGGATCGCGACGGCGTGCGCACCCCGATGCAGTGGAGTCCGGATCGCAATGCCGGTTTTTCCACCGCGGATCCGGGCCAGCTCTACCTGCCGGCTATTACCTCGCTGTCCTATAACTACCAGGCGGTCAACGTGGAATCGCAGCTCGCGCAGCCGCGTCGCTGCTCCACTGGATTCACGGGATTCTGGAGGTGCGGCGCGGCCACCCGGCCATGGGCTCGGGTGATTTTGTGCTGCGCGAATCGAATAATGACGCGATCCTCGCTTTCACCCGCTCCTGCCCAGAGGAGACCCTCCTCTGCATCATGAACCTGGCCAATACCCCGCGCGCCGGGCGCATCGAGCTGCCCGACTATGCCGGGTGGCTGGCCACGGATGTGTTTGGCGGGGCAGGTTTCCCGGCCGTCGGTGCCGCTGGCGGTTACGATGTCACGCTGGGCAGCCGCGATTTCTTCTGGCTCAAACTAGATGCGCCCGGGCAGGCGGAACCGGGCCCGGTGGAAGGTGCCCGCGCCGCAGAAATCGGAGAACAGGTGGACTTCACGGCGCTCTCCCGCCCGGCGCCGCCGGCCGCCGCGGCACCCGCGCAAAAGCCCACCGCGGCGAACACCGCAGATCATGAAGAAGGGAGCGCAGCGTGAGTTGGGACATCGGCGAGCGGATTCCGGAACTCGAGGCGTGGATGCACGCCCGGCGCTGGTACCGGGGCGAAGCCCATCCGCTCTACCTGCGGGCCCGCGCTGACTTCGCGTGCGGCGCAGAGCCCTTCACCCTCACCTGGCTCATTATTGACGCCGGGTCTACGCTCTACAACGTCCCGCTGCTCCTCGCCCCCGCTACCGGGTCCACGCTGCACGACGACGCCGCGCCAGTCACGGCGGTCGCGCCGGTCGCGCCGGCTGAGCCAATCGAGCCGGCCCCTCCCGCCACCCCGATTGCCCGCGCCCACGGCCACCTTATTTTCGACGCGACCACGCATCCTGCCGGCCAGCGTTTCCTCTTCGAGGCCGCCACCGGCCAGCCGGGCAGCGAGCCCCTCCTGCATTCCCCGGCGCTCAGCACGACACCTAGCCAGCCCGCCAACAGCACCCTTGACCTGGTCACGCGCCCGGCCGGCTTCCCGGGGAGCTACCGCGCTGCCCGGCCGCTGAGCGGCGAACAATCCAATAGCTCAATCATCTATCAGACCAGCACCGTGCCCCTCATTATCAAGCTCTTTCGGGTGCTGAGCCCGGGCGCGAACCCGGACGTGGAGCTGCAGGCCGCGCTTTCGGATACCGGCACGGTTCCCGCGCAGTGGGGCTCGGCAGCGCTCGTGGGTGGCCCGGCCGCAGCGGGCAGCGATGTGCTGGTGGCGCAGGAGTTCCTCACCGGCGCCCACGACGCCTGGCGCGTCGTCACGAGCTCTTTCCCCGCCCCGAACAGCCCTGTTCTGAATACTTCCCGCGCGCTGCTGGGCGATTTTTCCGAACGCATCCGCGAACTCGGCTCCCTCACCCGCGCTTTCCACACCGCACTCGCCACCCGCCTGGGTACCACCGCGGCGACGCCGCAGCTGCGCGAAGCGCAGCTGGCCAGCTGGCATGCACGAGCTCGCGCCGCCCTTACGGCTATCCCCGAGCTAGCAGCCAGCCGTGCGCGCATCACCGAGGTTTTTGCCGCCGCCGCGGCCACCGCCTGGCCGGCGCTCCAGCGCATCCACGGGGATTACCACCTCGGGCAGGTTGTGGATGTGCCGGGGCGTGGCTGGGTGGCCCTCGATTTTGAAGGTGAGCCCCTGCGCCCACTCCCCGAGCGCGTGGCCCCCGACCTCGCCCTGCGCGATGTGGCCGGCATGCTGCGTTCCTTCGATTACGCCGGTGGCCAGGGCGAACGCGATGGCCAGCCCGCCTCCCGCATGCGCGCGTGGACCCGCGCCGCGGAAGTTGCTTTCCTATCCGGCTACGGCGCGATTCCCGCCGCGCACCGGCCCCTGCTGCGCGCCCTCCTCCTGGACAAGGCACTTTACGAAGTTGTGTACGAGGTCAATCAGCGCCCGGACTGGATCGATCTCCCCCTGGGCGGAGTCCACCGCCTGCTCGAGAACTAGCAGAACCGCAGGTCAGCCCGCCGCCCCGCGGCGGGCTGCGGCGTCGTCGCCCTTCGCACGCCACCACCCACGCCCGCCACCTCCTCCGCACCCGGCCCGCGCGCTGTCCACGGCAGGCAGCCGCGGCCCGGGATAGCGCATCTTTCAGGTATCCTGGGATATGTAGATAGTCGCGCGGTACTTCCCGGAAATTCCGCGATGCCGCTTGGCAGGACACAGCACATCACCGGCGCGCGCGGGTGGTTTCCCGCTCTGACCGCCTACGCTCCATCGTGCAGAGAGGCACACATGTCTAATTACGTAGAAGTTGATGAAGGCACGCTCGAGGCTGTTTCCAAGGGTTGGTACTACGCACCCCACGATGTCCTCGGGCCCCATTCCAACGGCAGCACCGTCACCATTCGCACCATTCGGCGACTCGCGGATGCGGTATTTATTGAAACGCTGGACGGGCGGGTACCTGCCGTACACGAATACAACGGAATTTGGCGCGCGGTGCTCAACACCCCCAACGTGCCCGATTACCGGGTGGTGGCCTCGTACGGGGGCGTGGAAAGCCGCGGGGATGACCCCTACCGTTTCCTGCCCACCCTGGGCGAAACCGATATTTACCTCATTTCGGAGGGGCGCCACGAAGAACTGTGGAACGCACTGGGCGCGCATGTGCGCCACTTCCCCTCCGTTCTCGGGGATGTCACGGGCGTGGCCTTCTCGGTGTGGGCGCCCAATGCGCTCGCCGTACGGGTGGTCGGTGATTTCAACGGCTGGGATGGTTCCCTGCACGCCATGCGCTCCCTGGGCAGCTCGGGGCTGTGGGAAATCTTCGTGCCGGGCGCCGGCGCGGGGGCGCGCTACAAGTTTGAGATCCAGTACAAGGACCTGAGCTGGCACCAGAAGGCCGATCCCATGGCCCGCTACAGCGAAACCGCGCCGTCCACCGCCTCTATCGTCACCGAATCCAACTACGAATGGAACGACGACGCCTGGATGGCCCAGCGTACCGATCCGGCTTCGGGGCCGGTCTCCATTTACGAAGTCCACCTGGGTTCGTGGCGCAAGGGGCTTTCCTACCGGGAGCTCGCTGACCAGCTCATCGGGCACGTCAAGTACTGCGGCTTCACCCACGTGGAATTCATGCCGGTGGCGGAGCATCCTTTCACGCCGTCGTGGGGCTACCAGGTGACCGGGTATTACGCCCCCACCTCGCGCTACGGCACCCCCGATGACCTGCGCTACCTCATTGACCGGCTGCACCAAGCCGGGATCGGGGTCATTACCGACTGGGTCCCCGCGCATTTCGCCACCGACGAGTGGGCGCTCGCGCGTTTCGACGGCCAGGCCCTGTACGAAGATCCGAATCCGCAACGCGGCTCGCATCCGGATTGGGGCACCCTGGTCTTCGATTTCGGGCGCCGGGAAGTGCGGAATTTCCTGGTGGCCAATGCGCTGTACTGGCTGGAAGAATTCCATTTCGATGGAATCCGCGCGGATGCCGTGGCTTCGCTGCTCTACCTGGATTACTCGCGGGAAGCCGGGCAGTGGCAACCCAATATTTACGGCGGGCGGGAAAACCTCGAGGCCATTTCCTTCCTCCAGGAAGTTACCGCCACCGCATACCGGCGCAATCCCGGCGTCATGATGATCGCGGAAGAATCTACCTCCTGGCCGGGCGTCACCGCGATGACGGATAGCGGCGGGCTCGGCTTTGGCCTCAAGTGGAATATGGGCTGGATGAATGACACCATCCGCTACTTCGAGGAGGAGCCGGTCAATCGGCGCTGGCACCACGGGGAAATCACCTTCTCCATGGTGTACGCCTATTCGGAAAACTATCTGCTGCCACTCAGTCACGATGAAGTGGTGCACGGCAAGGGCTCGCTCTACCAAAAGATGCCCGGCGACGACTGGCAAAAACGCGCCGGAGTGCGTGAATTGCTCGCCTACCAGTGGGCGCATCCGGGTAAGCAGCTGCTGTTCATGGGCCAGGAATTCGGGCAGATCCGCGAATGGAACGACGACGCATCCCTCGACTGGTGGCTGACCGACCAGCCCGAACATGATGGCATCTTGTCCCTTGTCAAACGGCTCAACGAGCTCTACGTGGAGCATCCGGCTTTGTGGAGTGATGATTTCACCCCGCACGGATTCGAGTGGATTGACGGCTCGGATGCCGATAATAACGTCATTACTTTCCTGCGCCGCTCCGCGGATGGCAAAGATGTTGTTGTGGTGGCCTGCAATTTCGCGGGTATCCCCCACCACGATTACCGCATCGGTTTGCCGGACGGCGGGACCTGGACGGAAGTGCTCAATACCGACGCGGTGGAATACGGCGGTTCCGGGGTGGGTAATCTCGGGGAGGTCCACGCGGAGGAGATCGGCTGGAACGGCCGGCCCTACTCGGCTCCGGTCCAGCTTCCCCCGCTCGGGGTGGTTTACCTCCACCACGCGACTGAGCAACTCGCGGGGGTTGAGGCGGGCGAAGCCGGCGAAGCCCTCGATGCAGAAGCTGAAACTGGCGCGGCCGGCGCGGCGGGCGCGGCTGGCGGGAATGCCACGGCCGGCGGGGGCGATGAGGGCACGGAGGAATCCGCAGCAGCTGCGGCCGCATAAAGCAGCACCTCAAACAGTCGCCTCAAGCAGCCGCCTAAGATAGCCGCCTCAGCGCGCGCCGCTTACTAGCTCCTTCGCGGCAGCGCCTGGCAGCGGCGCAACAGTGGGCCCGGTGATCACGTGACCACCGGGCCTACGCCTTTGCCTACACACAAAAAGCAACCACAACTACATTAACTTTTCCAAATCATGCGCTGGAGTTGCACTTTGTGAGCGCTGCCCTCGGGGCGTTGCTTTTTGCGGGCACCGCGTGCCGGGGCGTTGCTTTTTGCGGACACCGCGTGTCGAGGCGTTGCTCTTTGCGAGCCCACCCCGTCCCAATCCGCGCCTGGAAACAAAGTGCGCTGGAGAGCCTCGTTTTCAGGTGATTTTATGTTCCGTACGCGCATGTGACGAGAGCGATAGTTCGAAATGCGTACTTCGCCGCCCCTATAGTGCTCCGCCGATCCAAACCGCTCAAGCGGACCGCCGTACTGGCCGGGCTAAGTACCTTTTCCGAGGTGTACTTCGCACGTATAACAAATGAAGTACAGCTCGAAAAACACATAGTGCCTCATTGCCGAACCAATAACCCGGACTTTCCTCGGCAAATCACCGACGGAAAGTCCGGGTTATGAGTAAATATGTCAGGGGTGGCCGGTCAGCTCCGGCGGAGCATTACCAGGTGACCGGCCGCCCGAACCGGAGGAATCAGCCACCGGGCTTACCCCTTGACGGATCCGCCCGTCAGTCCCGACACGATGTAGCGCTGCAGGAAGAGGAAGAGGAGCAGAATCGGGAGCGCGGAGATGACCGCGCCGGCTGTGAACCAGCCCCATTGCTTCTCATTGCCGCCCACCCAAATATTCATGCCGATAGCCAGGGTCCAATTCTCTTCTTTGGAGAGAATTGTGGAGGCCAGGATGAAATCGTTGAAGGCTCCGATGAAGGCCAGCAGTCCCACCACCGCGAGGATCGGGGTGACCAGCGGGAGCACGATGGTCCAGTAGACCTGCGAATGGCTAGCGCCATCGATCTTCGCCGCTTCGTCCAGCTCCATCGGAATGGAGTTGAAGGTGCCGTACATGAGGAAGGTATTGGCGCCCAAGGCCCCGCCCAGGTACACGCAGATCAACGAGAGCTTGGAGTCCAGCCCGAGCACCGGCACTACCTCGCCGAGCTGGCTGAGCAGCAAGAAAATTGCTACGAATGCCAGCAGCTGCGGGAACATCTGAATGACCATGAGGGCCAGCAGCCCGCCTTTGCGCCCCTGGAAGCGGAAGCGCGAAAATGCGTAGGCCGCGGCCGCTCCCATAAGAACCGCCCCGAGCGCGGAGAAAATCCCGATCTCCAGAGTATTAGCGAACCAACGCCAGAACATCGTCGAGGTTCCCAATTGGGTGAAGTTCTGAGTCGAGATCTCCGAGAAAAGGGAATTCGCAGACGTCAGCGTCGTTTTGGTATTCGGGTTCAGGGCTGCGGAGAGCACATAGATAATCGGGAAGGCCGAATAGACGACGGCGAAAAGCCCGACCAGGTGCCGGAAGCCCACCTGGGAAAACCAGCGCCCGAAACTCACCTTATTGTGATGGCGTTCCTTGTGGCTGATCTTCTCCTCGATCACGGGAACTGCGCCGCGCGCGGTTACACCCACACCGCCCGCAGCACCGCCGGGAACCGTCATGATGGAATCGTTTGCCATTACTGTGCCCCCTCAATTGAACGCGAACGCCGGAAGCTGATGAGGGAAATCGTGCCGACAATAACGAAGATGAGGATGGACATGGCCGAAGCCAGGCCGTAATTCTTCGTTGCCGCGCCCGAAAGCCCGGAAATTTGGTACACCATCGAAATGAGGATGTCCGTGGAGCCCACCGGTACCGAGGCGTCCGCGAATTGCGGGCCGCCGCGCGTGAGCATGTAGATGAGGTTGAAGTTATTGAAGTTAAAGGCGAAGGAGGAGATGAGGAGTGGGGTCACCTGGATCATGAGCTGCGGCAAGGTAATATACCGCCACCGCTTAAGCCCGCCCGCGCCGTCGATCTCTGCCGCCTCATTGAGTTCGGACGGAATGGATTGCAGCGCCCCCGTGCAGATGAGGAACATATAGGGGAAGCCCATCCACAGATTCACCAGGATCACGGAAAGCTTGGCCAGCCACGGATCGGTCAGCCACCCGATCTCCGCACCCCCGAAAAGCACCTGGTTGAAGAACCCGTACTTCGGGTTGAGCATACCGGCGAAGAGGAATGCCGTCATGAAGGAGGGGAAAGCGTAGGGAAGCAGCATAATCGTGCGGTAGATTTTGCGCCCGCGCATCCGCTCGTCATTCATGACCAGCGCAAAGAACATGCCCAGCAGGAAAGTGGTCGCCACCGAGAGGAAGGCGAAAGCGAAAGTCCACACCAGCACCTTGAGGAAGGGGCTCGCGTAGCGGGCATCACCGAAGGCGTCGGCGAAATTCTTGAAGCCCACCGTCACCCGCCAGCCGGTATTGAGAGTTTCACCGTCGTCAGCGCGGTAGAAGCCCTCACTGGAATCAGCGTGATAGACCTTGCTCGTGGTGATATCGGTGAGGGTATCGGCCGCGGCGTCGTGCTTGAGGGTCGATTGGAAAACAAAACCGGTTGTGGCGGTTTGGGTTCCAATAAATCCATCCCCCGGGTCCTCACTCATGGGGACGCGCAGCGCGGTGATCTCCGCCTGCCGCGCCCCGATCTGAGCGGGCGTGAGGATCTCATAGCCGGGCACCTCGGTGATGCGCTTGCCGCTGACCTGGGCATTTTTCACAGCGACGAAGGGTGCATCCTCGGTGCCCACGAGCACCGCGCCGTCGTCGCTCACAATAGCGAAGCCGAGTTCCCCGCCCGCGTCCACGACTGCGAGGGGGTACTGCGCGCTGCCCTCAACCCGCTGGGTGGAGGTGAGCAGCAGTGCTTCGGTGGCGCGCTCTTTGGTGAGCATATGGCGGTCGCCGTAGTTGGTGAACGCGATGTAACCGGTGTAGAGGATAACGAACACCTGGAAAATCGCGAGGAATACCAGCCCCGGCGTGAGGTACTTGGCAGCCAGGTGTTTCCGCGAGAAATACACGTAATCCACGATGCCCAGCACCGCCGCAGCTACAGCAACCAGGATCCACGATCCCTCGTTAAAAGCCGCCGCGATAATGTAGATCCCCAGCGCGTTGACCAGCGCCATGAGGACCAGCTTGATAACAAAACCCACCGACCAGGTGCGCGCGTGCGAGGTTCCCACCACCGGGATCTTCTTTTCCGCACGGGCGCTGCCACGCTCGGTCGCGCGGCGCCCGGTCCGGTTCTCCGTTTCCGTACTCATGACTTACCTCTTCGCTGACGCGAGGGTGACCCGGACACCTCCGAGTCACCCTCGCGTTCGCAGCTTACTTGGCTAGTTCTGCCTGCAGATTCTGGATGAGGCTCTGCCATGCGGCCACCGGTTCGGCGCCGTCAATGATCTGAGCTTCGGTGACGCCCCAGGGCACCCACACCGCACCCATTTCCGGGATGGTGGGCATCGGCTGAGCGCCTTCGGCCGCCCGCGCGAAACCGGCGGTCACCTCGTCCTTCTGGGCTTCCTGAGCTGCGGCGGTCAGCGCCGGGAGGCGGTTGCCGGCCTTGTAAATATCCAGCTGCACCTCCGGGGTGGCCATGTAATCAACGAGGAACTGGTTGGCCACAATCTGGTTCTTCGACTGCGCGGAAACATAGAAGCCCTGCACGCCTACGAGCGGGGTCGCGGCCTTGGGGCCCGGCGCCGGAATCGGCTCCACCGCTACCTTGAGGCCAGCGCTGCGGAAGTCCTCAATCATCCACGGGCCGCCCAGAATATAGGGCGACTCGCCCTTCTTGAAGGCATCGACCGCAATATCGTAGGTCATCGCCGTTTCGAAAACGCCGGTCTTGCCCTGCTCGTGCAGCCAGGTGGCGAAAGCCTCGCCGTTTACCCCGCCCATACCGAGGTTCGTGGAGGTGGAACCGTCCGCATTCGTCTCAAAAACGGGCGCTCCGAAGGACTGCTGGAAGGGGTGGTAGGTGTAGGGATCGCCCTTGTCGGTGGTCTGGATGAGGAAGGGGTACTTCACGCCCGCTTCCTTGCCCTTGGCGATCATTTCGTCAAACGTGGCCGGAGTGGAATCCGCCAGCGCGGTATTGCGGATGAGGGCGAGATTCTCCAGCGCGTAGGGCAGGCCGTACAGATTACCGCCGGTGGAGAAGGCCGTGGTGGCCACGTCATTGAAGTCCTTCGCCTTATCACCTAATTCGATGGGGGCGACGACGCCGTTCGCCACGAATTCACCGAGCCAATCATTGGCACCCACGGTGATATCCGGGCCCTGACCGTTCGAGACCTGGGTGAGGAATTCCGCGCGCACATCCCCGAATTCCTTGACCACGAGCTCCACGTGGTTGCCGGTTTCCGATTCAAATTTCTTCGCTGCGCTTTCCAGGGCGGGCTGACGGTTGGAATCCGTCCACACCGTAATGGTGGCCCCGCCTCCGGCAGCCGGTGCCGCCGAGCTGGCTCCGGCAGGGGCTTCGCTCTTATCCGCCGCACCGCCATTACCACCGCAGGCGCCTAAAACAAACGCCAGCGCGGATACCGCGGCCATCGCGCTTATGCTCCGTCGCATTTTTACTCCTTGCGTTGATTCTTCGCTACGCGGGATCGCACCATCACGTTCCCCGTTATCTCCGAGGGTAGCGCATCATTCGGTAATTTTCACCCCTTTTTGCAGTCTTTTTTACGCCATTACATTCCCCTCGGTGAATCACGCCGACTTTTCCGCAGTTTTGCGGGCTTATGGCGCTATTCTCTTTTCAGAAACACTTTCAGAGTGGGAATGGTGATCGGTGGGTAGCTGCGCCGTCGTGCCGAACCGTAACAGCGCATAGAGGCGAGACCGGCAGGCACGTTCCCGCTCTCCACACCCCGCCGCACCCACTTTCGCGCTGGAGTTTTCAGAAAAGCCTCAGTACGATGTTTCACGACGGCGCGCACCGCGCCGACCAGCACAAGGACGTCTCGGTACCCATGAGTAAAATTCGCATGCAAGATGTTGCCACCCACGCGGGGGTGTCCGTCGCGACCGTATCGCGCGTGATTAACCAGAAAGGCAACGTCAGCGAGGAAACGCGCACCGCGGTGCTCGCGGCCCTCGATATGCTCGGATATGAGCGCCCCCCTCGCCTGAGCGAGGCAAGCGGAACCGTGGGCCTGCTCCTTCCCGAACTGACCAACCCGATTTTCCCGGTGTTCTATCAGGAGCTCGAACGGGAATTTAACGCCGCCGGGTACACCACCACCCTGGCAACCCAGGCTCCCGGCGCCCTTACCGAGGACGAAGCAGTCGCATCACTAACCGCTCGCGAGGTATGCGGATTGGTTTTCGTCTCGGGTATGCACGCCGATTCCAAAGCTTCCCCGGAACGGTACGTGCACCTGGCCGAACGTCTCCCTTTCGTGACGATCAACGGGGCGAATCCGCGGGTTCCGGCACCGGATTTTTCTACCGACGACGCCGAATCCATGCACCAGGCCGTGCGGCTACTGGCTGGACTCGGGCACACCAGGATCGGCCTGGGCATCGGACAACGCCGCTATATCCCCGGCCAGCGTAAAGAAACTGGTTTTAGCGAGGCCATCACCCAGGTTCTCCCCGGCGCTGCTGTGATTGTTGCAGAAACTTTTTTCACTGCCCACGGCGGGGCGCGCGCGGCCGAAGCCCTGCTCGCACGCGGGTGCACCGCCATGGTTTTCGGCTCCGATATTATGGCGCTCGGTGCGCTGGATACCCTGGAGCGGCGCGGGGTGCGGGTGCCCGCGGATGTGTCGATTGTTGGTTTTGACGATTCGCCGCTTATTCGCTTCATGCGCCCGGCCTTGACCACGCTGCGCCAGCCGGTGGCGGCTATCGCGCACGCCGCCTGCGCCACGCTGCGGGCAGCCATGGAAGATCTTGCCCCAACCCAGCGCACCAAGGCGGGCGCCTCCATGACTTTCCCGGCCGAATTACTGGTGCGTTCCACCACCGCGGCCGCGCCCTCCCCCACTAACTGAAAGGACATCCCATGCTCCTCCACCCTGCTTCCGAACGTGAAAACTGGTGGCGTGACGCCGTTATTTACCAGATTTACCCGCGTTCTTTTGCTTCCTCGGGCGGGCCGCTCGGGGACCTGCGCGGCATCGAGGGCCGGCTACCTTACCTAGCAGATCTGGGAATTGACGCGGTCTGGCTTTCTCCTTTCTACCGCTCCCCGCAATTCGACGCCGGCTACGACGTGTCCGACTACCGCGATGTTGACCCGCGTTTCGGGACCCTCGCGGATGCCGAGCACCTCATCGAAGCCGCGCACGAGGCCGGCCTGAGAATCATCGTTGATATCGTCCCGAACCACACCTCCTGGGATCACGAGCTCTTCCGCCGCGCGGTGGCGGCCGGCCCCGGCTCACCCGAACGCGAGCTGTTCTGGTTCCGCGAGGGGAAAAACGGAGGTAGCGAGCCTCCCACCAATTGGCGTTCCGTTTTCGGCGGGCCGGCCTGGTCCCGGGTACGCGATCTACCCTTCGTTGCCGGTACCCCGGCCGCGGAGGAGGATCTCTACTACCTCCACCTTTTTGATCGCTCACAACCCGATCTCAACTGGCGCAACCCCGCGGTGCGCACCGAATTCTTGGAGACGCTGCGCTTCTGGCTGGATCGGGGTGCGGATGGCTTCCGGGTGGATGTGGCCCACGGGCTTATGAAAGATCCGGAGCTACCCGATTGGTCCGGGGAGGTGGAAATGGCCGGGGTAACGGAGAAACCCGAACCGGCACCGTTCTTTGACCGCGATGAGGTTCATGAGATTTACCGAGAGTGGCGCGCGGTCTTGGATGAGTACTCTCCCGAACGCATCCTGGTGGCGGAGGCCTGGGCCGATACCGAAGAGCGCCTGGCTCGCTATATCCGCCCCGATGAAATGAACCAGGCTTTCAACTTCATTTATTTGGCCGCGCCTTTCGAGCGCGACGCCCTGCGTGACATTATTGTGCAGTCCCTGCGCCAGTCGGATCGGGTGGGGGCGCCTACCACCTGGGTACTCTCGAATCACGACGGCGTGCGGGTGTGCTCGCGCCTGGGTTACCGGGATACCTCCCGCGGAGCGAATTGCATCGGGGCTCACGATCCGCAACCGGATCGCGAGCTGGGTGCTCGCCGCGCCCTGGCCTGGCACCAGCTCACTGCCGGGCTGCCGGGGGTCTACTACATGTATCAGGGCGAGGAACGCAACCTGCCCGAACATACCTCGCTGCCGGATGAGGTGCGCGAGGACCCCACTTTCGCCCGCACGCACGGCGCGGAGCTGGGCCGCGACGGCTGCCGGGTTCCGCTCCCCTGGGAATCGGATCGCCCCGGCTTCGGTTTCTCCCCGGACGGCGCCACCTGGCTCCCCCAGGGCACGGACTGGGCACGCTACACGGTGGATGTGCAGGAGGCTGATCCGCACTCCCCGCTCCACTTCTTCCGCACCATGCTGCGCCTGCGCGACGAGCTGGAGCTCGGGGTCGGTTCCCTCGAGGACGTCTGCGATGAGTACGGCGCCGGCGTGCTCGCCTATGTCAATCGCGCCGCGACCACCAACCGAGCTGTGAACGCGCAGCGTCCACCGGTTCTCATGCTCACGGTATTCGACGACGCCGCTCCGCTTCCGGCCGGTTGGCGGGTCCTGCTGGCCTCGGATCCGGCGGCCAGTTCCTTGGGCGAAGGGGAGATGATCCCGGCGGATACTACCGTCTGGCTGGTGCCGGTGGAGTAGGAGCCCCTCTCCTTAGAAAAGCGCGGAGGCAAGGTCACGGCGGGCCTTGCGCACAACTTCGGTATCCGCTCCCACCGCGGTGAAGAGTTCCAGCAGGTGGGTGCGCAATTCTTCGCGCGCCTCAGCGCTGGTGACCTTGATGGCGGTGATAAGCCGGGCGAATCCCAGATCGGGACGGCCGGCAGCTACCTCGATATCGGCAGCGGCGATCTGCGCCGCCGCATCGCCCGGCCCACCGGCATCCGCCGCGGCCATAACGGCTTGCGGGTCCTGCCCGCGGGTGGAACGCAGCAAACGCACCTGAGCGCGGCCCACCTGAGCCACGTCACTATCCGGATCTTCTGCCGCGAGCGCGTCAAATTCGGATTCCGCGGCGTCCAGATCTCCCCTATCCAGGGCTTCGAGCGCTGCTAGATGGTGGGGGTTGACAGGTGTTTCACCCGCTTCATCGGCTTTCCCGCTCACGCGGCCGGCCACGCCGGCCCGGTTGGCCGCAGCCAAAAGTTGGTTAACGAGTTCCGTGAGCTGCGCCGTGGTGGGTTCCCCCTGGAAAAGCGGAACGGGTTGGCCGCCGACGAGCGCGATACCCATGGGGATGGTCCGTACTCCGAAAGCCTGGACGAGTTCCGCTTCGGTGCTGGCGTTGACCACCGCGATGCGGATCTGGCCATGACGCCGGCGCGCTTCGCTTTCCAGGGTGGTGCCCAGCTCGCCGGCCTCGCCGTCGGCCACGAAAAGCACGATAACCGGAACCTGCGCGGATAGCTGCACTTCGGCGTTGAGACCGGCAGCGGTGAGGGTGGTGAGGTATGCGCCGGGCACCGGCGCCGCGTTTTCCTGCTTCTTCGCCGCTGCCAGGGCCGCTAAATCGACCGGGCCGCGCATGGACATATCTGCCATATTAGCCTCCGTTCTGCACCGAGGTGAGCACCGGTTTCGATGCCGCTACCGTGGTGATCGTTGTGTTCTGGGCGCCTGCCGCCGGGATTTTCAGGGCCACCGTGAAGGAATAGTTGAGGCGCATGGTCCCCTGGACCGTCACCTCGGTATTGGCCTGGCCGGTGGCCAGCCCGGCAATTTTCGCATCCGTGACCTTAATGGAACCGCCCTGGGCGGTGTGGCGGATTTCGAGGGCCTGGTTGACTTGGAAAACGGTGAGGATGCCGCCATCGCTGGCGCGGAAACTTTCCGGGGTGGTTTGGGCCGGGCCGAATGCCTGGCTCACCGCGCCCACGCCCTGCACCGCGCCGGCCAAAGAATCATAGGTCTGCGACAGCTGGGTGCGCACCGCGTCCGCGGCGGCCGGATCGGCATCCGAGCCGTAACTGAGGGCGCTTCCCTTGGCGTTGAGGGTACCGAGGTAGCCGTCATGGGCGGCTTGCGGAGAGGCCACCGCTCCTTCGCCGTTATCCGCGGCCACGCGCTGCGCACCTGCCGGGCCTGCGGGAATTTCCGGAATCACACTGCCGGGAAGAATATCCATGGCGGCCCACAGCGCCCAATTTTCCCGGGCCGCGCCCTGGGTGAATACGTTAAGGCCCTGGGAGGTGGTATTCGCCGGCCATTTCACCACCGCGAGCGCGCTGCGCGGGAAACCTTCCGCCCCGGAAATTGCCACCGAATCAATGGTGGTGGACAGTTCGGGCATATCGTAACTATCGGCCAGAATGCGTTTGAGCGCGTAGTGGGCGCTACGCTCCACGCTAAAGGGGCCGGAACCGCGCCCGCTGAATTCCTCGGGGCTGGCGGCGGCGTCGGCCTTGGTGAGCTGCTCGAAAATCGCGGGGGCGACCCGCTCGGTGAAGTGTTTATCGGAGAGCGCGGCACGCGGGCTTGCCGGAGCCGGGGTGGGTTCCAGGACGACGGCGTTTGCCGAGCATCCGCCCAGTAATGCCAGTGCCGCGAGGGTGGCCAGGGCCTTACGCATGGGTCGTTCCTTCCTCGTCGTCGTTCTGTTTGGGCCGCTTTTGCCCCCAGATATTCCACCAGCTTTGCGGATCGGATTCCGCGGCGATATCGCTATCGCTACTGTTGTCACCGGAGTTTTCCGGGCGGTCCGCATCGCCAAGTTCGGCAGGTTTGACCGGTACCCCGTCCTTCATGTGGATAACGGGGAGGATTCCAGAATCTGCCGCGGCCTGCCATTCGGCGCGCGAGCCGCGGTAGCCGGGTTCCTCATCCGGGCCCGGGAGCGCGGCTGCCGGTTCCGCTGCCGCGGGTTCGTCTACCGCCGATTCCTCGGTTGCTGGTTCGTCGGCGGGTGTTTCTTCCGAAACGCCTTCTTCCGGAGCGATCAGCTCGATGCGGTCAGCCGGATCGAGGGGGCGTTCGCGCAGCTCCTGCGCGCGCGGGCTTTCCATCAGGATGCCCGCGCCCAGCGCTCCCCCGGTTACCGCGACCCGGTCACCCGCGGCGCAGTCACTTACGGGCTGAACCGCCCCGCCCGTGCCACCCGCACCACCGGCTTCGCCCACCGCCGCCGGTACGGCCGGCATAATGGTCGTTTCATCCGCGGCCCGCTTGGCACGCGATACGCGCTCATCCTGCCCGGCCCGCACCTTCGCGGCGAAGCTGCGCTGGTTCTTGGTGGCGGTCATGAGCAGGGCCACCCCGCTGAGCCCCACAATCAGCCCGAGCAGGCTCACGGGCAGGGACCAATTCCGCCCACCCGGCAGCGCCCAGGTGAGTTCCACTTGCGGGAGTGCCCCGGAGGAGGTCTGCATAATGAGGGATTCCGCGCCCGGGGAGGTCACGGTGTAGGTGAATTCCACCTTCCCCTTGCCTTCTTCCTTGGAGAACCACATATCCGAGGCGAGAACCTGGCCCGGGTCCGCCTCCCCCTGAGAGGGGGTCAGCGTCAGTGCGGCGTCGTCGTTCATGCCGGTAATAGTGGCGCCGGGTACGCCTTCCGCGTACGCGAGCACGTCACCGGAAAAGCCGGCGCCCACGGAAATGGTGTCCTGCGCCGGGCCGGAGACAGCTACCTCCACATCGGTCCCGCCCATATCCAGGACGCCGGGGGCGGTGACGAGCACGCCTTTCCCATCCGGCGCCACGGTGGCGGAGACGCTGGAGGCTGGCTTCCACACGGTGCCGAGCAAAATGCCCACCACCAGGATCGCCAAGCCCGCGAGCGCGAGACCGACTCCTCCGTTCTTCTTCATCATTCCCCTTCTCACTCCGGCTTGCGGCCCGGTACAACCGCACCGGCGAAAGACCATCGACGACAGTTTCCTACGTTAAAGCTACCGCGTGACCTGCTCGGTGGCGGAATTTTTCGGCGCACGGCCGCGCTTTTAGGCTTAGAGAAAAGCCTAACCGTTATCTAACCGTTATAAAACTCCGTTCCGGCCGATGGTGGTGAGCTCCACAGCGTTCACCACATGCCCAGCGCTACCCCCACCGGGTGCGCTGACCGGTAGGCTTAGGGCAGCAATTTCTATCCAGCAGCGCGCGGAAAGGTTGTTATGGCGGATTTAGAACTGTTTCCAACAGTACGCAGGGGTTACGACAAAGCTCAGGTCGATGAACGCATTCACCAACTGGCTGATGCGCTCGCCGAAGCTCGGTCGCGAGTAGCGGGTTTGGATGCGCAGGTTTTGCGTATGTCCGGTGAGCTCACCGAATTGCACAGCCGTTTGCGCGAAGATGAACGCCCGTCCTATTCGGGTTTGGGCACCCGGGTGGAGCGGCTGTTGCGCGGGGCGGAACAGCAAGCGATGGACGTGATGAGCCGGGCGAATTCCGATGCGGAACTACTGGTCTCCCGGGCGCGTTCGCAGGCGGAAAATCTCACCTCCGCGGCGGAAAAAGAAGCGCAGGAAACGTTGGATACCTCGCGTACCGAGGCAGCTCAGGTGCGCCAGCGTGCCGAGGCGGAAGCCACTGAATTGACCACGACCTCGCGGCGCACGGCCGAGGAGCTGGTGACCTCGGCCCAGCGGGAAGCCGAGCGTTTGGAGGCGAAAATGCGCCACGATGAGGCCGAGCAGTCCACCCGGCTCACCCACGAAGAAGAGGAGCGCCGCGCGGCTCTCGCCCAGGAATTGGCGCAGGCGCGCACCCGGGCCGAGGAAGAGGTCACGCAATTGCGCACCGAGGCTGAAACTGAGGTGGCGCGTTTGCGCAGCGAGGCGGAGGCCGAGGTCGCGAAAATCCGCGCGGAGGCCGAACGTGAGGTTGCGCAATTGCGAGCGGATTCGGCCGCGGCCCGCGCACGTTCCGATGAAGAATCGCGTACGGCCATGGCGAAGTTTGTCGACGACGCCGAGGCTCGGGCCGCCAGTGCGGAACGCCGCCTGGCGGAAGCCACGAAGCGGGCTAATGCCCTGACATCCTCCTCGGAAGCTGAGGCGAGTGCGGCGCTGAGCGCCGCCCAGACCGAAGCCCGGGAACTGGTGAGCGCGGCGCGGGAAGATGCCGAGCGGATGCGCCGCGAAGCACGCGACGCCGCCGAAGAATCACAACGCCAGGCCGATGCCCACGTGGCCGGCCTGGAAGAACAGCGCCGTACCCTGACCTCCTACCTGGAGGATATGCGCACGATGCTGGCCACCTCGAATATCCCGCTGGCCCTGGATGAAATCGTGGGCAGCGCCGAGGAGCGCACCGCTGCGGAAGCGGCTGAAGCTGGGGAAGCTGGTCAAACTAGTGAGGCTGGTGAGGCTGGCGCCGAGGCTTCAGGAACTGGCAATCAGTCTCCCGCAGCTGCAGAATCCGATGCGGCAAAGTCCGATGCGTCAGAATCCGACGCGGCCGGCGAAAGCAACTGGGACGCTACCGACAACCGGTAGTGTCTCCTCACGAGCCGACGGGGGCAGGGGTGTTTTTCCGGGGTGTACTTCGAATGTACGACATACGCACTACACCTCTAAAAACACCTCCTGCCCCCGCCGATACTCATGTGATTCTTGAGAGCGGTGTGATTCCCGAGTCTCGCGATGGTGGTCGCTAACGAGTAGCAGTCTCGTAGAGCTCGCGCAGCGCGGTAGCGACTTCGTGCGGCTTTTCCACCGCGGAGAAGTGGCTGGCACCCTCGAGTTCCACGAAAGGCTGATCGGGGCGTACCTCATGCAGCTGGGCAAATTCTTCGTGCTTGGCATTCGGGTCATCCACCCCGCGCAGCAGCAGGATAGGAACATCCAGCTCCATAACACCGCGGGTACCCGGGCGGGTGAGCATCATTTGTTGCAACCAGGAGAAAGCTCCGGCATCTACCGTCTTGAAATAGGCGGCAACCTTCTCTTTAAGCTCCGGGCTGGCCGCCGAGCTGAGCATAGTATCCACCCAGCCGGCCAGCACATCCCAGCTCTGCCCCGAGGCAAGCTTCTCAATGGCTTTTTCCCGCGGGGAAGGCGAGGGCTCCGGCCCCAGAATCGAACCGTCCAGCAGCGCGAGCCCGGCAATCTGCTCGGGGTGGCGCAGGGCATAAGCGGCCGTGACGGTCGCGCCCATGGAAATTCCGGCGAGCACGATGGAGTCATAGTCGGCCAGGGTTTCTTCGAGGGCAGCCAGGTAGGAATTGATGTGTGGCGTGGTGGCGCCCGCGGCGTCGTCGACCTCACTACCGGAAGGCGAGTCCCCGAAACCGGGGGCATCAATAGCAATCGTGTGCAGATCCGAAAGCTCAGCGCGCACGCCCTCCCACATCCGGGACGTCATCGGCATAGCGTGGAGCAGAACAAGCGGAATACCCGCACCTTCGTGAATATGTGTGGCAAGTTTCATAACTCGATTGTAACGCCGCTACCGGAACTTACCCCGGGTACGGCGACCCTGGCGACTAGTTATCAGGCATACACTTCGCGTCGGTGCGCAGCACGCAAAACCGTAACGAGGAGCTTATCGTCTTCTATTTCATAGATGACACGATAGTTACCCACACGAATACGCCAGGCGGGATAATTCGTTAGTTTCTTTACCCCTACCGGACGAGGCTGGACCGCAAGCTTTTCTATTTCCCCAAGGATTCGGTCCCGAATCGGCTTTTCTAACTTGCGAAGCTGCCTACCGGCTAAATTTGACAGAATAACGCGATACATTTAATCGAGACTGGCCTTGAAATCTTCCAGGGTAATGCGCACACCGTCATCAGTACGCTTGGCATGCTCATAGGCAGCGATATCCTGAGCCATCTCGAATTCTTCTAAGGCGTGAAGATCATCAATCGTGACAATGGCAGCAGCGGGTTTGCCGTTGCGAGTAACGGTGAATCTCCTACCGGCATGAAGCGTTTCCCCGAGCACATAGGAGAGTTCTTCACGTAATTCCCTAGTACTAACCTGATTTTCTGCAATAGTCATATCACATACTTTACATTGTGTACACACCGTACACAATTAGTTGTAGTCTAGGCGCGACCGCGGTGCTGCCAGCAACCCGGATGCCAGTGGCGGCGCGAATCCACCCCGTACTGGGCACCCCAGATGGTGTCCTCCGTCCAGGCAACGATATTGCTTTCGCCAACCCGGATCATCCCACCGCAACCGGGGCACACATAATCCTTCGCGGCGCTGGCGATGCGCCGCACTTTATATGTGGCGCCATCGCGGCCGTTTTCATAGGTGAGCCCACCCATCGCCGCGCTGATATTCAGCGGGCGAACGGGACGGGAGTACTTTTTCGACCGGCGCATTCTTCCATGGTAGCCCCTGAGCGCGCAGAGTCCACTAGCATCGCGTACGACGCCGCAGTCTCCCGGCTATGCAACCAGCTTGCCGTCCTGCGCAACCAACTGCCCGGCTCGGTAGACCCGCCGCGGGCGCAGCTCCTCATCCACAACCAGCAGATCCGCACGTTTGCCCACCTCGAGGGAGCCGCGATCGGTCAAGCCCATCACGCGGGCCGGGGTGGCGCTCGCCATGGTAACGGCGTCGTTCATATCGACTCCTGCGCCGACCACGGTGCGCACAATATCGAGAAGATGCGAGGTGCCGCCCGCGAGATTGCCCCCGCGCAGCCGCGCCTGCCCGTCGGTCACGTGCACCCGCAGCCCGCCCAGCTCGTAGGTACCATCCGCCATACCGGCAGCCGCCATGGCATCGGTGATGAGCGCGATATTTTCCGGGCCCACGATTTCGACCACGTTGCGCACCAGCTCGGAGCTAATATGCACGCCGTCTCCAATAAGTTCGACGACGCAGCTGCCGCGCCGCGCGGCAGCCAAATACTCGGCTACCGGACCGGGCGCACGGTGGCGCAATTCGCGCATGGCATTAAAGAGGTGGGTGGCCACCGGGGTTGCTCCGCCCGCCATCGCCCGCTCCTGGAGCTCCCGCGCCGGGCCGGCCTCCGCGTGGGTATGCCCCCAGGTGGGCACCACACCGTGCTCAAGCAGCAGGTCCACCACCTCGCTCGCCCCCGATAGCTCGGGGGCGAGCGTCATGCCCCAGGCATGCCCGCGGGCAGCGGTGAGGAGCCGGTTGGCGATCTCCACGCTCGGGGTTTCCAAATAGGCGGGGTTTTGCGCCCCCGCTCGCTCGCTAGAAAGGAAAGGCCCCTCAATAAGAATGGCGGCCAGGGTCCCATCCTCGACCGCATCGGCCAGCAAACTTGCCCCGGCCTCCATGCGCTCCACGCTCAGGGTGGTGAGAGCCGCGGCTATCGAAGTGGTCCCGTGCGCCAGGTGTTCCCCGGCCGCCTGCGCCACTTCCGCGCTATCTTTCGCATCCGGGAAGGAAGCCCCTCCCCCGCCGTGGCAGTGTTCATCAACGAGCCCGGGGAGGATGAGCCACCCCTCCGGGAGCTCTGCCGTCACATCGCTCGATACCGTATCTACCCGCGTGAGAACTCCCTTGTCCCACGCGATTTCACATTCGCGTACGCCGCCGGGCAACGCTGCCCGGCCGTATAAGAACCCCATTATCCCGTCCTAAAACAGTCGATCCTCCGGGTGGTCTATGCCACGCATATCGTCGTAATTCAAGATCATACAGTCAATGCCGCGGTCTTCGGCCAGCACACGGGCCTGAGGTTTGATTTCCTGGGCTGCGAAAATACCGCGCAGCGGGGTGAGGAGGGGATCGCGGCGCAAGAGGTCGAGGTAGCGGGTGAGCTGTTCGACCCCGTCGATTTCGCCGCGGCGTTTAATTTCGACGGCGATATAGCCACCCTCGCCGTCGCGCACCATCAGATCGACCGGACCGATGGCGGTGGGATACTCCCGGCGCACCAAGCTGGCCTGCGGGGCGATGCGTTCCACCTGTTCGGCCAGCAGTTTTTGCAGGTGCGCTTCCACCCCGTCCTTGACGAGTCCGGGATCCACCCCGAGGTCTTGCTCGTAATCAGAAAAGACCTCGTAGATCCGAATAACCAGCCGGTCATCGGTTTTCTTGTGCTCCACGTTCCAGATGGTGCGCACGCCCGCCTCGCGCTCGGCCGCGCTCGGTTCTTCTTCGGTGAAGAGGGTTGGGCCCATCATCCAGTTGAGGGGCTTGTAGGAGCCGGTATCTGCATGAACCAGCACCGAGCCATCCGCCTTGACCATGAGGAGCCGAGTGGCCGGTTCGAGATGCGCGTCCAGGCGTCCGGAATAATCCACCGAACAGGTAGCAAAAACAACGCGCATCTAGAACAACACCCAATCTCCCCGGGGCGGGGCCGAATCCGCCCACGCCACCAGCGCGGTATGCGCTTGGCAGCTCATGGCCATATCAATTTCTGTATGAGCATCCCCCACGCGGGCGGTGGCGATATCGTCACGGACTTTAACCAGGTTGATGCTCAGGGAACGCCGGTCGAGGCGCAGCGCCGGGCGCCAGGATAGGGAGGCGACCCTAAACCATTCCAGCGCATCGGTGCGGAAAAACACCACGCCGGTATGCCAGCGGTGCTGCCGGCGTACCGCCGCCTGGGAGGACCCCCACTGGTTGAAGAGGTACCGCACCCGCGCCAGGAAGTAGATGAGGAGCGCGAGGAGAACCAGCACGACGATCAGTGCTACGCTTTGCCAGCTCATTCGCGCTCTCCGCCTACTGCCCGCTAACCGACTGCTCGGTGACCGAATCGGCCACCACGATAACCTGGTTAGCGGTCACCGTGAGGAAGCCGGAGCCGGACATCGTGAAGCTGCGATCGCGTCCGTCCTCGCAGCCGCGCACCTCGACATTGCCTTCCGTGAGGAGGGCGACGAGCGGGGTGTGGTCCGTGAGGATACCCACCGAGCCTTCGGTGCCGGGCGCGGTCACCGATTCGGCGTTACCGCGCCACGCCAGCTCCCGCTGGGAAACGATCTCAACGTCCAGCATTATTCGCTCCGCAGTTCGTGGTACTTGCGTTCCAGATCCTCGATGCCGCCAATATTGAAGAAGGCCTGCTCGGGGACGTGGTCGTATTCGCCGTCGCAAATACGGCGGAACGCTTCCACAGTTTCCGCAACCGGAACGGTGGAGCCTTCCACGCCGGTGAACTTCACCGCGGTGTACATATTCTGCGAGAGGAACTGCTGGATCCGGCGCGCGCGGGCAACGGTCAAGCGGTCTTCTTCGGAGAGTTCATCCACACCGAGGATGGAAATGATGTCCTGAAGTTCGCGGTTCTTCTGGAGGATCGCCTTGACGCGGGTCGCGACTTCGTAGTGCTGCTGGCCCACGATCTGCGGATCCAGAATACGCGAGGTCGAGGCGAGGGGATCCACCGCCGGGTAAATACCCATGGATGCAATATCACGCGAGAGCTCGGTGGTCGCATCCAAGTGAGCGAAGGTGGTTGCCGGCGCCGGGTCGGTGTAATCGTCCGCCGGAACGTAAATGGCCTGCAGCGAGGTAATGGAATGCCCACGCGTGGAGGTAATACGCTCCTGGAGCGCACCCATTTCATCGGCCAGGGTGGGCTGGTAACCCACCGCGGAAGGCATACGCCCGAGCAGGGTGGATACTTCCGAGCCGGCCTGGGTGAAGCGGAAGATGTTATCGATAAAGAGCAGCACGTCCTGGTTGGCGACGTCGCGGAAGTACTCCGCCATCGTCAAGCCGGACAGGGCGATGCGCAGGCGCACCCCCGGCGGCTCGTCCATCTGGCCGAAAACGAGGGCCGTCTTATCGAGCACCCCGGCTTCGTCCATTTCGTGGATGAGGTCGTTACCCTCGCGGGTACGTTCACCCACCCCGGCGAATACGGAAACGCCATCGTGGTCGAGAGCCACGCGCTGAATCATTTCCTGGATGAGGACCGTTTTACCCACGCCCGCGCCACCGAAGAGGCCGATCTTGCCACCCTGCACGTAAGGGGTGAGCAGGTCGATGACCTTGAGGCCGGTCTGGAACATTTGGGTTTCCGGCTCGAGTTCGTCGAAGGCGGGAGCCTGGCGGTGAATCGACCAGCGTTCCTTCACCTCGATCTCATCGGGGGAAACGTTAAGCGGTTCGCCCACGACGTTGAAAACGTGCCCGCGGGTCACGTCACCGACCGGAACGGTGATGGGGGCACCGGTATCGATAACGACGGCGCCGCGCACCAGGCCGTCAGTCGGCTTCATCGCGATGGTGCGCACCACGTTATCACCCAGGTGCTGAGCCACTTCCAAGACCATCTCCTGCTCGATGACGCTTCCGTCACCGGCGGGGAGGGTGGCCGTGGTTTTCAGGGCGTTATTGATATCGGGAAGCGCGTCGGACGGAAATTCGACGTCGACGACGGCGCCAATGACCTGCGTAATCCGGCCGGTTGTGGCCAGGTCCGCGGTCTGCTCCTCTAGTTGTGCAGTCATAGTGTGTTCCTTATCCGTTACGAAGCGCGTTATCCGTTACTTAGTGCATCGGCACCGGAGACGATTTCAGTGATCTCGGTGGTGATCTCAGCCTGGCGCGCGTTATTGGCGAGCCGGGTGTACTTCTCAATAAGTTCAGCAGCGTTATCGGTAGCCGCGTGCATCGCCTGCTGGCGCGAAGCGAGTTCGGAGGCCGCAGCCATGAGAAGAATCGAGGAGATACGTTTGCGAACATACATGGGCACGAGCGCTTCGAAAACGTCGTGCGCTGAGGGTTCGAAATCGTAGAGCGGTTCGGTTTCTTCCGTGCCGCCGCCCGAGAATTCCGATCCGGTATCCTCCAGATCGCCTTCCCCGTAGTCCACAATGGCGAGCGGAAGCATGTGGCGCACCTGCACCACCTGGCTCACCATCGATTGGAAACGGGTGTAGACCACGTGGACTTCGGCAACGCCGCCTTCTTCCGGCGCGGCGGTGAAAGCCTCGAGGAGGGTGCGCGCGATTTCATCGGATTGCTCCGGATCGGGTTTATCCGAGGTGCCGCTCCACTCCCCAGCGATATTCACGCCGCGGAACTTGAAGTACTGCAGGCCGCGCCGACCGGTCACGTAGAGCACCGGATCCTTACCTTCGGCACGCAGATTCTCCACGGTGCGTTCCGCTTCGCGCAGTACGTTGGCCGAATAGGCTCCCGCCATGCCGCGGTCGGAAGTCACCACGAGTACCGCTACCCGATTGGTATCGGTACGCTCGCGCATCAGCGGGTGCTGGGCGTCAAAGTCGTGGCGCCCCACCAGCCCGAGCGCGCGGGTTACCGCCCGCGCGTAGGGGTCCAGTTCCTGCGCCTCCCGGCGCGCCGAGCCGATACGCGAGGCCGCAATGAGCTCCATCGCGCGGAACACCTTCTGCAAGGTGCTCGTCGCACGAATTTTGCTCTTGTAAATCCTCTGTTCGCCGGCCATCGATTAACCCTTCGTCGGCCGCGCGAGAGTTTCACGGGCCTGTTCGGCCGGGACATCCTCTTCCCCACCCGCGGGCAGGTTTTCGGCGGTGCGGTAGGACTCCGTGAAGGCACTCACCGTGGCTTCGAGTTCGGCTTCGAGATCCTTATCCATCTCACCGGTAGTCGCGATGGTTTCCAGCACCGAGGAGTTGTGCCGCACGTAGTCGAGCATGCGAGCTTCCCAATCGTGCACCTTCTCCACCGGGACATCATCGAGATAGCCCTTCGAGCCGGCCCAGACCGAAACCACCTGTTCCTCAATGGGGTACGGGGTGTACTGCGGTTGTTTGAGCAGCTCCATGAGGCGCTCACCGCGGGTGAGCTGCTGGCGGGTGGCCGGATCAAGATCCGAGGCAAACATCGCGAAGGCCGCCTGGGAGCGGTACTGGGCCAGGGTGATCTTCAGGGTACCGGCAACCTTCTTCATCGCCTTGATCTGCGCATCGCCGCCCACGCGGGACACCGAGATACCCACGTCCACGGCCGGGCGCTGATTGGAGTTGAAGAGGTCGGACTGCAAGAAGATCTGACCGTCGGTAATGGAAATAACGTTGGTCGGAATATAGGCCGAGACGTCATTCGCCTTGGTTTCCACAATCGGAAGGCCGGTCATGGAACCTCCACCCAGTTCATCGGAGAGCTTGGCGCAGCGTTCCAGCAGGCGCGAATGCAGGTAGAAAACGTCGCCCGGGTAGGCTTCACGCCCCGGCGGGCGGCGCAGCAGCAAGGACACGGCTCGGTAGGCTTCCGCCTGCTTAGAAAGATCGTCAAAGACGATAAGCACGTGCTTACCTTCGTACATCCAGTGCTGGCCGATAGCCGAACCGGTGTAGGGGGCCAGGTACTTAAAGCCCGCCGGATCGGATGCCGGGGAGGCCACGATGGTGGTGTACTCCAGCGCGCCGTAACGGGCCAGGGTACCGCGCACCGAAGCGATGGTGGAGCCCTTCTGGCCGATGGCCACGTAAATGCAGCGCACCTGCTTGGAGGGATCCCCGGTTTCCCAGTTCTTGCGCTGGTTGAGGATGGTGTCAATCGCGAGGGCAGTTTTACCCGTCTGCCGATCCCCGATGATGAGCTGGCGCTGGCCGCGCCCAATCGGGGTCATCGAGTCAATAGCCTTGATACCGGTTTCTAGCGGTTCGTGCACCGACTTACGCATCATCACGCCGGGAGCCTGCAGCTCCAGGGCACGCCGGCCGCTGAGATTCTCAATTTCACCCAGGCCGTCAATCGGCTTACCGAGCGGATCCACCGTGCGGCCGAGGTATCCGTCGCCCACCGGGACGGAGAGCACCTCACCGCTGCGGCGCACTTCCTGGCCTTCTTCAATATTGGAGAAGTCACCGAGAACCACAACGCCGATTTCCCGCTCTTCCAGGTTCATCGCCAGTCCGCGGGTGCCATCCTCAAAAACGAGAAGTTCATTGGCCATCGCACCGGGCAGGCCGGCCACGCGGGCGATGCCGTCCGCCGTCATGGTGACGTGACCAACTTGCTCACTCTCGGACTGCTCCGGCGTGTAGCTACGCACGAAGTTATCGAGCGCTGCCCGAATCTCTTCGGGCTGGATTGTCAGATCAGCCATTCTTTTTCCTTACCTGTTGCTCGCCGGTGCCGCCGGCATGGCCGCGACTTTATCGCGTACATCTTTAATTCTGGACTGCAGCGTCGCGTCAATAACATCCGAACCGTGCTGGATACGCATGCCGCCCACTACAGTCGGATCTACCGAAACGTGGATGGAAACTTCGGTTCCGTACATCGCGGTCAGGGCGCGCTGGAGGCGTTCCTCTTGGTTCGCCGTGAGCGGCTGGGCCACCAGCACCGATACTCCGGAAACATCGCCCAAATCCGCTGCCTGGACCGCGTACTCCATGAGTGAGGCGGCCAGGGTCATCTCCCGCACTCGCGCGAGGGCGCGGTGCGCGAGTACCCGGGTTTCCTCCCGAATATTCGGAACCACCCGATCAAAGAGCGCCGCGCGTTCCTCCGCGGAGTATTCCTCGCGGGAGAGCGTGATGCGCAGATCGGGAGTTTCTTTAAGCGTACGCATAAGCTGGTAGAGCTCATCTTCGACGCCGGAGAGCACCCCGGCGCCACGCGCCCGGACCAATACAGCGTGTGCGCCGAGGGTATCCACGGTCGTGACGAGATCAGCGTCCTCCGTCCACGTCCGCCCCGCTACCGCGCGCAGCACCGTAAGAACCGGTGCGCTCACGTGGGCGGCGAAAATGGCACCTGCCAGGCTTTCCCGTGCCGCACCAGCCCGGGTGGTATCCGCGAGGGTTCCACGCAGGGAAGGAGAGGCATTGATGGCGTCTGCAGCGGCGAAAAGTTCGCGCGCCAAGTCAATTTCCTGGCCGGGATATTCCTGAAGCAGGGCGTCCCACTCGGCGGTGACCGCGGCGGCGGATTGCTTACTCGTGGACCGCATTACGCCCCCGTTCGCGCCTGCTCCTCGAGATTATCGAGGAACGAATCGACGACGCCCTGGTTCACACTCGGATCGAGGCGAATCTGCTCACCCACGATACGACCGGCCAGCTGCGAAGCCATAGTGCCCAGATCCGCGCGGAGAATCCGCGCGGCGGCGTCGGTATCAGCCTTAATCTGAACCTGAGCCGCGGCGGAAATGCGCCGCGCTTCTTCGCCGGCTTCCCGGCGTGCACGCTCGATAATATCGGAGGCATTGGACTGTGCCTGGGCGCGGATATCCGCGGCTTCGCGCACCGCAGCGTCCTTTTCGGACTGGATGGTGGCGCGTTCTTGAGCCACTTCCTCGCGGGCGCGCTCGGCAGCGAGCAAACCTTCTTCGATTTTCTCCCGCCGCTCATCAAGCATCTTCGTCAGCGTCGGCCAGGCGAATTTATACACCGCGATGGCGACGATGAGGAAAGATACCGTGCCCCACAGCAGATCCGGAATGGCCGGAATGATAACACTGTGTTCTTCAGCGAGATACATTGCTTAAGCTCCGAACACGAAGCCCGCGGCGAAGCCGATCAGGCCGAGTGCTTCGGTAAAGGCGATGGACAGGAACATATTGACACGCAGGTAGCCGCGGATCTCGGGCTGGCGTGCGGTAGCTTCCTGGTTCTTCGCACCGATGAGGCCGACGCCGATGCCGGGGCCGATAGCCGCGAGACCGTAACCGATGGTCGCGAGAACTGCTGCAGATCCAGTCATGGGATTGTCCTTTTCTTGTTGTTTTAGTGGGCGGAAATAGAAAGTTGGATATACGCGGCGGTGAGCAGGGCGAAAATATACGCCTGCAGGCACGCCACGAAAAGTTCAAAGACGGTGAAGAGGATACCTGCCACCAGGGTGACCGTACCCAGGCCGATACCGAGGCCCCCGCCCATGGAGAAGTAGAGCGCGTGGGTGCCCAGGAAGCAGAGCACGAGCAGCATATGCCCGGAAAGCATATTGGCCAAGAGACGAACCGTCAGGGTGACGGGCCGAATAATGAAGGTAGAAAGCAACTCAATGGGCGTCATGATGATGTAAATCGGCCAGGGCACCCCGGGCGGGAAGAGTTGTTCCTTGAAGAAGGTACCCGCCCCGCGTTCTTTCATACCCGCAATAATGAAAGCCACGTACGCCACCACGGCGTAAATGAGCGGCATACCAATAACCGACGTACCCGCGAGCTGCAAGCCCGGGATAACGCCGGTCAGGTTCATAAAGAGAGTACCGAGGAAAATGGTGGCGAGCAGGGGCTGGTACTTCCGTGCCTGCCCTTCAAGAATTTCTTCACCGATCTGCACCCGCGAGAAGTCCAGCAGGGATTCCATCGCAGCCTGCGCACGACCCGGAATGAGCTTGGCGCGCTTGGCATAGATAACGCAGAAAACCAGAAGAACTAAAGCCGCAAGAAGACGAATCACCATCACGCGATTCATCTCAAATGGCGTGCCGGCGAAGAAGATGGGGGCGGGGAAGAATTCCTCAACTCCCGGGGCGTGGAACCCGTCGTTCTCCATCGGCAGGCCGAGCATGCTCAGATTCGCGAACGAACCGACTGCCATGCGCTCACCCTCTCCATCGAATCTTTCCGCGGCGGGAACCCCGCCTGAACGGCACTGCTAACCTATCTTAGCGTGGAAATCACAATTGTCATCACCGCGCGGCCTTGAACTTTGCCGCCGTGAACAGTGGTCTACGTTACTCTTACCGCCTCTGCGCGGCTAGGACTAAGCGCCCTGTTCCCGAATATACCCGCGAAACGCGGCCTGGCATCCCGGCCGGCTCACGATGCGGTCGCACGAAGATCCGCGCGTAATACCACCCACGATTGCACCGCGAGCGCACAGATAATGAGCCCGGCAAGCGCCAGCGCCGCGGTTCCCACCGGCGCGGCGGTCAAAGTCCGCACCGCCCCGAGGCCGCCCAACACCACCACGAGTTTGACCGCGTAGCTAGCCAGGGCCCATCCGCTCCCACCGGGCAGGTAACGTGCACTGCCCCAGGTCACCACCTGGAGGATAAACGCAATGAGGGTGGCCCATCCCACGGCGCAGGCGTGCTCACCTTGACCGGCAAGCAGGCACATCGCTATTCCGATTATTCCGACGACGACGCATCCGAGTGTTGCGCTTAGCTGGGCACGGCGCAGCAAGCGCGCGGCGCCTCCGCTCGGGGCGGCCCCCCACCCGGATTGGGCCCTCATTGATGTTCCTCCGCTTCCTGCACCGGCTCTGTTTCCCTCGCCTGCTCAATCATGGAAACAGGCGCATCTCCGGCATTCTCCTCCGGGATTCGCTCCCCGCGCGCCGCCGAGCTGCGCCGTCGGCCAAACATCCCGAAGGTGACCACGCAACCGAGCACCACCCCCGCCGCACCGATCAGGGCGACGTGCCGGGCGGGTAGCACAATAAGCAACATGCAGCTGAAGGAGAAAATAGCCGTCCACAGATAGAGAATGAGCACGGTGCCGGTATGCGAATGGCCCAGGCGTAGCAGGCGGTGGTGGAGGTGGCCGGCGTCGGCGTGGAAAGGAGACTGCCCGCGGGCCAGGCGCCGGGTGACGGCCCAGATGAAATCAGAGAGGGGCAGCACCACCACGGCGAGGGCCAGCAGCAGCGGCAAATACGCCGGGAGCGCGTAGCCGAGGGAGGTGGATTGCGGATCGATCTGCCCGGTGACCTGGATAGCCGAGGCGGCCAGCACCATGCCGAGCATAAGCGCGCCCGAATCGCCCATAAAGATACGAGCCGGGTGGAAATTATGCGGCAGAATCCCGGCGCACATCCCCACCGTGGCCGCCGCGGCGGCGCAGGCAACCGAGGTGTAATCCCCCGGGGTGGCATTGCGGGTAAGAATATAGGAATAAATAAAGAAAGCCAGGGAGGCAATCCCCACGATCCCGGCGGCCAGCCCGTCCAGCCCGTCCATAAAATTCACAGCGTTCACCGTGATGACCACCATGAGGATGGTGAAGAAAATCGATAGGCGGGTGGAGCCCACGGTCAGCCCCATAAAGGGCAGCGTGACGAACTGGACGCCCTGCCAGGCCATGACCCCGGCGGCCAGCACTTCGCCGGCCAGTTTCGTCATCCAATCGAGTTCCCAGATATCGTCGATGGCACCCACCAGGCACATGAGCCCGGCGCCCAGCCAAATCGCCCAGGCTTGGGAGGCAGGCCCGAGCACCCGGTGCAGGTAGGGGATCTGTGAGGCAATGGCGAACGAGGCCGAAAATCCCAAGAACATCGCCACCCCACCCAATCGCGGGATAGGCACGGTGTGGATATCGCGTTCGCGCACCTGCGTCATGGCGCCCACGCGCAGCGCCAGGCGCAGAATCGCGGGAACTAGGAAGTAAGTGATGGCGCAGCTGAGCACCATCATGAGCAGGTAGACGCGCATGCTCTCTCCTTCCTAGTGCTGTTGCCGTTCAGTCTAGCCGGCTCGCACCGTGCTTCAGTGCGGCGCCGCCGCATCGCTTCAGCCCAGCGGCACGATGGCGGCAATATCCTCATCAGCAATAGCGCCGTGGCGCAGGATCTGCGCCCGCTCTCCCGCGAAGCTCACAATGGTGGACGGCACCCCGCCCGGTGCGGTGCCCCCGTCCAGGTACACCGCGACTTTCTCGCCCAGCTGCGCACGGGCCTGCGCGGCGGTGCGGGCCGGGGCGTGCTCGGTAAGGTTCGCGGAGGAAACGGCTAGCGGGCCGGTGCGGCGCAGCAGCTCCAGAGCGAGCGGATGATCGGGCATGCGCAGCGCCACGGTTCCGTGGGTTTCGCCCAGGTCCCAGCCGATGCTGTTATTCGCGGGGAGGATGAGGGTGAGAGCCCCGGGCCAGTACGCCGCGGCGAGTGCGCGGGCGCCGGCCGGGATGGCGGAGGTCAAACGGGCGGCGTCCTCCATCGAGGCGACGAGCACCGGGGAGGGCTTATCGCGCCCGCGCCCTTTCGCGGTGAGGAGCCGGGTGACAGCCGCGCGCGAAAACGCATCCGCGCCCAGGCCGTAAACGGTATCGGTTGGGAGAACCACGAGCTCGCCGCGCGCGAGGGCGGCTACCGCGGCATCACAGGTGTCCATATTCTGCCTCCAAAAAACGTTCTCGCCCGGCCAGGTCCCGGCCGGTTGCCACCCGGGTGAAACCCTGTGTCCGAGCGTATTCGCGCAGGGGCGCGCTCTGCGTCTCGGCGTGTTCGAGAACGAGGATACCCCCGCCCCGCAGTAGCTGCGCCGCGCGCGCCACGAAAAGCCTGGGCAGGTCCAGGCCGTCCGCTCCCCCGCCCCACAGGGCCCGCGCCGGATCGGCCCGCACTTCTACGCTCACGGGCGTATCGGGTGGAATATAGGGAGGATTAGCGACGACGACGTCGACCGCGTGGTCCAGTTCGGGAAGCGGCTCAGTCACATCGTGGTGCAGAAAAGTAACGGGCGAGCCGTAGCGAGCATTATTGGTGGTGGCCAGGTGCAAGGCCCGGGGATCTGTATCGACGCCGATCACCCGGGCAGCGGGGACTTCGGTAGCGATACTCAAGGCAATGGCCCCGCTGCCGGTGCCAAGATCGACAACAAGGGGGCCTGCCTGCTGCCCGGCGGCGCCGTTCCGCGCCGCCGCTGCGCCGTCGTTCCCCCTGGCGGTACCGTTCCCGCGGGTATGCGCGGCTACGCACGCCCGCGCGGCCGCGATGGCGCGGTCGGCTACGATCTCAGTTTCCGGGCGCACAATAAGCGCATCGGGGGTGGATACCAGCTCGAGGTAGCGGAAATACATCCGCCCGGTAATATGCTGAAGTGGCTCGCGCGTGGCGCGGCGGGCCAGATACCGGGTGAAAAGTTCGCGCTGTGCCGGAGGCGGGGTGGTGCGCGGATCGGGGCGCTTCCCGGCGGCAGCTTCGGCCAGCCAGCGGGCATCGGCGGCCGGCGAATCTACCCCGGCCGCGGTGAGCTGCGCGGTGGCACCTGCCAGCAATTCCGCCCAGGTGGTCATAGCGCTCGGCTACCTTCTACTTTTCTTCCGCGGCTTCCATACGAGCCGCTTCATCCATAATCCGGGCCGAATCGATGACGGCATCCAAGTCCCCATCGAGAACCGCGTCGAGATTATGGGCCTTGTAGCCGGTGCGGTGATCGGAAATACGATTTTCCGGGAAATTATAGGTGCGGATGCGCTCGGAGCGGTCCAGGGTACGCACCTGAGAATGGCGCAATTCCGCGTTTTCAGCGGCCTGTTGATCCAGCTGGAGCTGACGCAACCGGGCGCGCAACACCCGCATAGCGGATTCACGATTTTGGATCTGCGATTTTTCATCCTGCATGGAGACCACAATCCCGGTGGGAAGGTGGGTAATACGCACCGCCGAATCGGTGGTGTTCACGGACTGTCCGCCTGGCCCCGAGGAACGGTACACGTCAATCCGCAGGTCATTCGCGGCGATTTCCACTTCGCCCGGGTCATCCACTTCCGCGAAAACAAGCACCCCGGCGGTGGAGGTCTGGATGCGCCCTTGGGATTCGGTTACGGGTACGCGCTGCACCCGGTGGACCCCGCCTTCGTACTTGAGGTGGGCCCAGACGCCTTCGGAAGGATCCTCAAGCTGCCCGCGGGAACGGATGGCAACCTCAAGGTCCTTATAGCCACCCAGCTCGGTTTGGTTGGCACCCAGCACTTCCCAACTCCAGCCCTTGGAGGTGGCGTAGCGTTCGTACATGCGGGCCAGGTCCCCCGCGAAGAGGGCGGATTCTTCCCCGCCGGCCCCGCCTTTGATCTCCATAATGACATCGCGGGCGTCGTCTTCATCGCGGGGAATAAGGACTTCCGTGAGTTCCTGGGAGGCTGCTTCGTAGCGTTCTTCCATTCCGGGAAGTTCGGGACGGAAGAGTTCAGCATCTTCCCCGCCCTGGGAGATGATTTCCTTAGCTTCGGTGAGGTCCTGTTCGGCCTGCAGGAAACGCCGGTACACGCGTACCACCCGCCCGAGTTCGGCATAGCGCCGCCCGAGTGAACGCAATTTATCCGGGGAGGAGAGAACTTCCGGGCTGGCCATATCCGCTTCGATTTTTTCAAATTCAGCGAGATGGTGCTCGGCAACCTCACGACGTGTATCAGCCATAACGAGGACCTTTCTTCACGCGCACCCAGCGCGTGCCCTGCCGCCACCGGAGAGTGGCGACCCTACCGACAATGGTGCAAAAAGAAAAGGAGCGCCCTTGCGGTGACGCTCCTTTCCGTGGCGCTTACTTCTTGCGCTTGCCGTAGCGTGCCTCGAAGCGAGCCACGCGCCCACCGGTATCCAGGATCTTCTGCTTGCCGGTGTAGAACGGGTGGCAGTTATTGCACACTTCCACGCGCATATGGTCACCGTTGTAGGTGGAACGGGTGGTGAACTCATTACCGCAGGTGCAGGTCACGGAGACCTCGTGGTAATCGGGATGGATTCCCTGCTTCATTATCTCTCCTTGGTTCGTAGCTGCCCCCGGGTCCGAGCATGGTTCTCCATATCACGGTGAACCGGGAGCCGACAGAAAATTATGGCACGGGCGGGCCGGCCGAGACAAGGTACCGTGCGCGTATCACATCACTATGTGCGCCACGCGCTCGGTACCCGGCCACCCGGCCGGCTCCTCCCGCCGTTTTTATTCGGCTTATTCGCCGCGCGATCCTTGCATGGAACGCATAATCGACACGAGGAATTCCGCGTTATTTTCGGTATTCCGCATCCGCTTGAGCACGAAGTCCGCCGCTTCATCCACTCCGAGAGTTCCCAGGGCCCGGCGCAGCTGCCAGATGACCTTGAGTTCTTCGGGCTTGTAGAGCATTTCTTCGCGGCGGGTACCCGAGGCGTTGATATCGATCGCCGGGAAGATACGCCGATCCGCGAGCTGGCGCGAAAGGCGCAGCTCCATATTGCCGGTGCCCTTGAATTCTTCGAAAATAACTTCGTCCATCTTCGAGCCGGTTTCCACCAGCGCGGAAGCGATAATCGTGAGCGAGCCACCATTTTCGATATTGCGCGCCGCACCGAAGAACTTCTTGGGCGGGTAGAGCGCCGCGGCATCCACACCACCGGAAAGGATACGCCCCGAAGCCGGTGCCGCGAGGTTGTAGGCACGCGAAAGGCGGGTGAGGGAATCGAGAAGAACCACCACATCCTGACCGAGTTCCACCAGGCGCTTGGCGCGCTCAATAGCCAGTTCGGAGACGATAGTGTGATCCGAAGCCGGGCGGTCAAAGGTGGAAGCAATCACTTCGCCCTTGACGATGCGACGCATATCCGTCACTTCTTCGGGGCGTTCATCCACGAGGACCACCATGATATGAACCTCGGGATCATTCGCGGCAATCGCCTTGGCGATCTGCTGCATAATCATGGTTTTCCCGGCCTTCGGCGGGGAAACAATGAGGCCGCGCTGGCCCTTGCCAATGGGGGCAACCAAATCGATGGCGCGAGTAGACAGGCCCTTACGTTCGGTTTCCAGGCGCAAAATCTCATCCGGGTAGACCGGGGTGAGCTTATTAAAGTCCGGGCGGCGCGCTGCTTCAGCTGCGGGCAGGGAGTTAATAGTATCCACCTGGACGAGCTGGTTACCGGACCGGTTATTGTTTTGATTATTGTAACGACGGCGCGGATTACGCTTGTTATTGCGGTTATTATGCGAGGAATTATCCTCATCGTGCTGGCGAATAGCACCCACCACGGCATCCCCGCGGCGCAGACCGTACTGGCGCACCAGCGCGGTGGAAATCTGCGCATCATTGGGGCCGGGCAGGTAGCCGCCGGTGCGCAGCACCATCTGGTTACCCTGGGTATCCACAATGCCGGCAACGGGAACGAGGGTATCCTCCGCCTGGCGCTTACCGGCCGGAATCTCCTGGCGTTCCTCACGTTCGGGCTTAGAAGCCGGCGCGGAATCCTCCGCCTCGTGATCCGCGCGATCAGTACGTTCAGCGCGTTCCGAGGTGCGGCGGGAGCGGCGGGCTTCTTCATGTTCCTCACCGCGCCGGTTGCGCTTGCGGCGGCGGCGCTCCGAGGTGGTGTCATGGTGGTCACCGGCGCGGCGTTCCGCGGCATCGCCAATGGCATCCAGGGCCGCGAGGGTGTTTTCGTCACTGAGGGAATCGGAACGGCGGGCAGTCGAGGCAGCTTCCTGCTTCGGTTCGGGCAGATCGATATGCACCGGTTCGCGGTGATCCCGGCGCACTCGGCGCCGCACTTTACGTTCCTCACGTTCATCGCGGCCGGCGGCGGTACTGGGCGCCGCCACGGGTGCGGCATCAGCACTGGCGGCACTTACCGCGTGGGGGCGGGTGGCTGCTTCCGCAGCGGTCGACACCGAGGCGGCTTCATCCGCGCTTTCCTTCTTCGCTGCGGGCTTTGCCGTGGTGGCAGCAGCGGGCTTTTCGCGCGTTTTCTTGATATTGGCGAGGCTATCTTCCTTGCGGGGCCGCCCGCGCCGCGCGGGGCGAACTTCGCGAATGGCCGCGAGCAGGTCCGCCTTCTTAGCTTTCGGGTCAATGTCCAGGCCGAGTTCTTCGGCGAGCGCGCGCAGCTGCGGCACCCGCATCGTTGAGATTGCGCCTGATGTTGGGGTTTCCGTCACGAGGTTCCTTCCTCGGAATTCAGGGGTTGTTAACGCACTTATGACAATTTCAAGTACGTGGGAAATAACCGGTATAAGAACGTCGGTTAGACCTTAGTCTACACCAGATAGGCGCCCCGTGTGGACATTCCAGCGGTATTCACCGTAAATCCACGCCGCTGCATCATAGAAACTGTGTCAGCGTCAAGGCGTGAAAATACTAGCACGGATGGGCCCGCACCGGAAATAACGGCCGGGAACCCGGCCGCGCGCAGTGCCCGCACCGCGTCCGCGGAGGCCGGCATCGCCCCGGCGCGATAGTCCTGGTGGAGGCGATCCTCGGTGGCCTGCCACAGCAAATCGGGGTAGTGCTCCAGGGCAAGGGCGAGCATGGCGGTGCGCGACGCATTAAAAGCGGCATCTGCGTGCGGAACGGTATCCGGCAACGCGGCCCGCGCCTTTTCGGTCAGGAGCTGTTCCCCGGGAATAAGGAGGGTGGTGTCCACCGCGGTGGGGATACGCGCCGCCCGGGCCTGCGTTCCTTCCATCCACGTGACGACGGCGCCCCCGAAAATCGCCGGTGCGGCATTATCGGGGTGCCCTTCAAATTCGGTGGCGAGGGAGAGGAGCACGCCGTCGTCGAATATATCGGGGCGATCTACCAGGCCGCGCACTAACAGTAAGCCGGCCACCACAGCCGCCGCGGAAGAACCGAGGCCGCGCCCCTGCGGAATTGCGTTAACGCAGTGCAGTTCAAAACCGACGCCGGGCAGGGCCGCCGCCTCAAAACCGCGGCGCAGAGCCCGCACGATGAGGTGATCTTCACCGGTGGGAAGAACATCCGCGCCTTCCCCTTCGATACTCACCCGGGTAGCGCCGGTGGTCAGGCGCACGCTCACTTCGTCCCAGAGGTTATGCGCCATGCCCATGCAGTCGAAGCCGGGACCGAGATTGCCGGAGGTTGCCGGGACCCGCACCCGCGCTTCGGAGGTGGCGATACGCATTAGGCCACCTCCACCCGCACGAAGCTCGCGGTGCGTACGGTCGCCAGGCCCGCGGCGGCGGAAAGATCCGCAATGGTTGCTTCCACATCGGCTTGGAGGGCTTCGTGGGTAGTAACCGTGAGGCGGCACAGGTGATCCGCGGTGGGCGATTCTTGGCTCACCCCGCTAATGGAAACATTATGGCGGGCAAAAGTCCCGGTAACCTCGCTGAGAACACCCACGTGATCGGCCACGTCCATGCTCAGCTGGAAGCGCGAGCGCGCCTGGGAGGGGGGCAGAATCGGCAGCTCGCCGTACGCCAGTTCGCGCGGAGCCAGCCCACCGTGCACGCGGTGATGCGCGGCGGCCACCAGATCGGAAAGCACCGCGGTGGCGGTGGGGTTCCCGCCGGCACCCGGCCCGTAGAACATGAGCCGATCCGCGGCTTCGCCCTCCACCACAATGGCGTTATAGGCGCCGTGCACGGTAGCGAGCGGATGCTGGGCGGGAATGAGCGTGGGGCCCACGTACAATTCAATGCCGTCCGCGCGCCGCTTGGCGGAGGCCACCAGCTTGACCACGTAGCCGCCACGCCCGGCCGAGGCAATCATCTCCGGGGTGATATCGCGGATTCCGTGGGTGTGCACATCCGAAAGCTGGACGCGGGTGTGGAAAGCGAGAGAGGCCAGGATGGCGCATTTTGCCGCGGCGTCGTACCCGTCCACATCGGCGCTCGGATCAGCTTCGGCGTAGCCGAGCTCCTGCGCCTTCTTCACCGCGGCATCGAAACTTTCCCCGTTGGTGGTCATTTCGTCAAGGATGTAATTGGTGGTGCCGTTGACGATTCCGAGGATATGGGTGACGCGGTCTCCGGCGAGGGATTCGCGCAGCCCGTAAACCACCGGGACGGCCCCGCCCACCGCGGCTTCGTAATAGAGGTCGACGCCGGCACGCGCCGCGGCGTCGTACAATTCTGGACCGTGTTCGGCCAGCAGCGCCTTATTTCCGGTGACCACCGAGGCACCGGCGGCAAAAGCGGCCAAAATATATTCGCGCGCCGGTTCGATGCCGCCCATGAGTTCAATAACAATATCCGCCTGGGCAATAATGGCGTGGGCATCGGTGGTGAGCAGCGTGCGATCAATGGCCGGATCGCGCGGGGCCTCCAGGTTGCGCACCGCAATTCCGATCACGCGCAGGCGCGCCCCGGCTCGCAGGTTAAATTCTTCCGCATTGGCTTGCAGCAGGCGGACGACGGCGCTTCCTACCGTTCCCGCCCCCAGCAGGGCAACCTTGACTTCCTTCACGCCTACTCCTTATCTTGACGAACGCGCCGCGCGGATGCCGGCTCGGCCGCGCGGATACCGGCTCGGTCCGGGCGATGCGCCGGCCCCTCATCTGTCCTCGCGTGTCCTAGCCTAGCGAAGGTGGCGCCGGTGCGCGCTGTCGGCCCGCCCGTTGCGGGTGGATGAGCTCCGCGTGCGGGCGCACGCGAGTATATGAGCTCCGCACGTCGAGCTACGTGGGTGTGGCGCTCACCACGCGGATGGGTACAATATCCCCATGGAAAATGCATCGAGCGATGCACAAAGAGAAAGCGAGGTGCGCGATGCCCACTGTGAAAATCAAGGACGTCACCTTCGGCTCCGGGCCGACGAAAATCCTCGTGTCCATAACGCCCGCCAATGGTGACGAGCTACGGACACAAGTAGCGAAGCTTCCCGCACAGGACATTGACGTCCTGGAATGGCGCGTGGATTTCCTCGAGGATCTTTCCACCCTCACCGAGGTGGGAACCCTCTTGCGCCAGGCCACTAACCTGCCGATTCTGGGCACCTTCCGCTCCGCGGCGGAAGGCGGTCAGAAAGCGATCATGCCCGATGATTACGGGCCTTTGGTGCTCCGCCTTATCCAATCCGGGCTGGTGGATGCGGTGGACGCGGAGCTTTTCCGCACCGGGGCCTGGACCGAGCGCATTATTCAGGAAGCGGCGCGGGCCCAGATTCCGGTGATCGGCTCCTATCACGATTTCCGTTCCACTCCGTCCGAAGATGAAATCGTTAACCGCTTGCGGCTCTTGCAGGTACACGGGGCCTCCATCGCAAAAATTGCGGTGACTCCCGCGCATCCGGGCGATGTGGTGACGGTACTCAATGCAACCTATCGGGCCAGCCAGGAGCTGCACGTTCCGCTCATCACCATCGCCATGGGGGCCTTGGGCACCATGAGCCGCATTACCTCCGCGATTTTCGGCTCCGCGGGCACCTGGGGCCAGGCCGGGCATACCACGGCGGCCGGGCAGATTGCCGTGCATGAGCTGCGCCCGGTCGTGGACGCTATTTCGGCCTGGAGCAGCGCCCCGGATACCTGGGAAAAGCCCGCGCAGGTGAGCGAGGCGGTTCTTCCGGAGGGATAACGATGTTTCCGGAGGGCTAGTTGTCAGCAGCGGTGGCCGGAGAATCCGCCGCCGGGGAATCCGCGGCCGGATAATCCGCGTCCAGCGCGAAGAGATCGGCCACGGTCTCCCGGCGAATAAGCCAACGGGCCCGGCCATCGCGCACGGCAATAACTCCCGGGCTGGGAAGCATATTGTAATGGGAGGCCATGACTCGCCCGTAGGCGCCGGTGGCCGGCGTGACAAGCAGGTCACCGGCGTGAATATCCTCCGGAAGGGCGACGGCGTGCACCACAATATCGCCCGATTCGCAATGCTTACCGACCACGCGGCATACGCGCGAATATCCGGGCTCTCCCGGGGCGGTAGGAGCGCGATCCACGAGCGCCGCGGTGTAATCCGCACCGTAGAGTGCGGGGCGGATATTATCGGACATTCCCCCGTCTACCGAAACATAGGTGCGGGTGCGGGTGGCATCCACGCGGACATCCTTGATGGTTCCCACGGTGTAGAGCGTCATACCGGCCGGGGCAATAATCGAACGGCCCGGTTCCACGGATACCCGCGGGGCGGGAATGCCACTCTGGCCGCTGTGCCGGGCCACTTCCGCGGCGAGCACGGCGGCGAAGTTGCGCGGGGAGGCCGGAATCGGATCCGCACCGGTATAACGCACCCCGTAGCCGCCCCCCAGATCTATTTCAGGGATAACGGTTCCCAGCTCGCCTGCCACCCGAGCCCGCAGGTCAAGGATGGCGCGTGCCGCCGCCACAAAAGCATCCGTCGCCACGATTTGGGAACCGATATGCGAATGCAATCCCACCAGGCGCAGCCACGGATTGGCGCTAATACGCCCAATAGCCTCCCAGGCGGCGCCACCGGCAAGAGACAACCCGAATTTTTGGTCCTCATGAGCGGTAGCAATGAAATCGTGGCCGCCCGCGTGAATACCGGAAGTTACCCGAACCACGACGGCAGCTACCTGCCCGCGTCGCGCGGCTGCGGCCGCCACCATCTCCACTTCGGCCAGAGAATCAACCACAAGGTGAGCAACCTCGTGGTCCAGTGCCAACTCAATTTCCGCCGCGGATTTATTATTTCCGTGCAATCCGAGCTGTTCCCCACGTGCTCCGGCCGCCAGGGCGATGCGCAACTCACCTTCGGAGCAGGTATCCAGGTGGAGACCTTCCTCCAGCATCCACCTAGCCACGCCCACGCTGGCAAAAGCCTTGCAGGCGTAGTAGACATCCGCTCCTGCCAACTCCGCAAAAGCCTCGTGCATAGCGCTCACCCAGGCGGCGGCCCGCGCGCGAGCATCAGCTTCGTCCAGGATGTAGAGCGGGGTGCCGAATTGCGCGGCCAGCTTACTTACCGAGCAGCCGCCCACCTCAAGATCGCCAGGAACGCGGCGCACCGTGGTAGACCACAGCCCGGTAGCCGAGCCATCCGGGACGGGCGCGGGTAGCTGCTCGAGAGCACTCACCTCGGCGCTCACATTTTCTCCGGGGCGCTGACCCCGAGCAGGTGCAGCCCGTTAGCGAGAACCTGACGGGTCGCATCATTAACCCACAGGCGGGTGCGATGCAGATCGCTGACTTCCTCATCCGCGCGCGGGGTGACCCGAGCCTTGCCGTACCAGGTGTGGTAGGCACCCGCGAGCTCTTCCAGGTAGCGGGCCACCCGATGCGGTTCGCGATTGGCCGCGGCCAGGGAAACTACTTCCGGGAAACGGGCGAGCTGCCCGATCAGATCAGAATCGGTCTGCTCCAGCAGTTCCGGGGTGAAAGCATCCGTGCGCCGCACCCCGTGTTCGGCCGCATTACGGGCCACATTAGCGGTGCGGGCATGCGCGTATTGCACGTAGTAGACCGGGTTGTCATTGGTGTGCGAAGCGAGAACATTGAGATCCAGGTCCAGGGTGGTATCCACCGAGGCCCGCACCAGCGAATAGCGTGCCGCATCCACACCCACGGCATCCACCAGATCTTCCAGGGTCACCACGGTGCCCGCGCGTTTGGACATGCGCACCGGAACGCCATCACGCTTGAGATTGACCAACTGGCCGATGAGGATTTCCATATTGCCGCCCTTACCTGCGGTATCCCCGAACGCGCGGGCCATGGCATACATGCGCCCGATATAGCCGTGATGATCCGCGCCGAGCATATAGACGGCGTGATCTGCCCCGCGGTGGCGCTTATCGAGGTAGTAGGCGATATCACCGGCGAAGTAGGCGGTTTCCCCATCCGATTTGACGATAACGCGATCCTTATCATCACCGAAATCGGTGGAGCGCAGCCACACCGCATTATCTTCTTCGTAAATAACACCGCGTTCGCGCAGTTTTTCAATGGCCGCGGCAACCGCTCCGGAATCGTGAAGGGACTGTTCGTGGAAGAACACATCAAATTCGGCCCGGAAATCTGCCAGGGAGTGCTTGATCTCCGCGAACATGAGCTCAACGCCCCCGGCGCGGAACACTTCCTGCGCTTCGGCTTCCGGGAGGGTGCGCGGATCGGGATGGCCAGCAGCTAGCTCCTGGTCAATAACCTGCTGCGCAATATCGGAAATATATGTTCCACCGTAGCCATCTTCCGGTGTTTCGCGGCCCAGCGCCGCGGCCAGCAAACTTTCCGAGAAATGATTGATTTGGTTGCCGTGATCATTGAAATAGTATTCGCGCACGACATTCGCGCCGGTGAAGCTGAGAATCCGGGCGAGGGTATCCCCCACCGCGGCCCACCGCGCTCCCCCGATATGGATAGGACCGGTGGGATTCGCCGAAACGTATTCCAGATTAACGGTGGTCCCGGCACCGGCCTGTGAAGAACCGTAACGTTCCGCCTGCTCCACGATGGTGCGGGCCAGTTCCCCGGCCGCACCCGCGGAGAGGCGAATATTAATAAAACCGGGGCCGGCTACCTCTACCTGGGCGATACCGGCGACGCCCTCAAGGCGCCCGGCCAGCAGGGTGGCCAAGTCACGCGGAGGCATTCCCGCGCGCTTGGCGAGCTGCATAGCCACATTGGTGGCCCAATCCCCGTGCTCACGCGAACGCGGGCGCTCGATTTTCACCGCGGGAATATCACCATCGAGGTGAAGCTGACCTTCATTACGTGCGGCGCTGATTTCCGCCGCGATACATGCACTGAGTTCTTCCGGAGTCACGTATCTAAGTGTACGTGCTAAGCCCGACAAAATTGCACCGCCACCCGCAGCCGCATACGATATGGCACTCCGTTGGAGAATCCGCGGTATTTTTCCTGGCGCCCACCAACGTGGTAAAGTAGCGCAGTGCGCCCCGATAGCTCAGGGGATAGAGCGTTCGCCTCCGGAGCGAAAGGCCGCAGGTTCGAATCCTGTTCGGGGCACAAATCGCACAATGATGGGCCCGCGTATCGAAAGATACGCGGGCCCATCGTGCTGAGCTGGTGGCCGCAGCTGCGCCGTCGTTCCCGCACCGCGTGAGGCGCGAGAACGCTACCGGCGCTTAGTACTCAACCACCAAACGCCCCACAACCTCGTGGTTCTTGAGCTTTTCAATGCCTTCGGGGATCTCCTCGAAGGGGATGGTGGTCACCTGCGGGGTGAGCTTGCCGGTGGCCATAAAATCATATACGCCGGCAATATCGGCCTTGGTGCCGCCATTAGATCCAATGAGGCGGCACTGGTTGAGGATGAGGCTCTTCGTGGAAATAAGGGATTCCAGCTTGCCCATGCCCACAACCACCACGGTGCCATCGCGGCGAATAACATCTACGGCATCCGCGGTGGTGGTACCGAAACCGGCGAAGTCCACGATGAGATCAAAGGTGATGTCCGAGAAGTCTTTAATGCCCTTCTTCACGCACTTGGCACCGATCTTTTCCGCCAGTGGCCACACCTTCTCATTGATTTCAGCCACGTACACATCCGCGCCGGCGAGCACCGCCACCCGCGCCCCGATTTGCCCCAGGCCGCCCAGACCAATAATCCCCACGGTCTGGCCTTTGCGCAGGCCGCCCTGGGTCACAACCGCCGCGTGCGAGGTCATCCCGGCATCCGTTGCTGCGGCACCGAGAATGAAATCGACTTCATCCGGAAGGGGAACAAGCGCTTCGGCCGGAACGGCCATCTTCGGAGCGAAACCGCCGTCGAAGCTATAGCCGGGCGCCCCGGCCGCGGTGGTGGGGCACACACCCACGCGATCCCCGACCTGATATTCCGTAACGCCCTCACCAACTTCAGCCACAACTCCCGAATTTTCATGCCCGATGGTGATAGGACGCTTGACGAGCATGGACAGCCAGCCCTCATCCGTGAGCAGCCCGACATCCGAATGGCAAATACCTGCCGCCTTCATCTCCAGGACCACTTCACCCGGACCGGCCTTCGGTTCAGGTACCTCGTTGAGAACAAGCGGTTCATTGGTATTCGTAAATTGCCAAGCCTTCATCACAACTCCTTTGCGTGTGGCGGTAGCGGCGCTTCGATGCGCCGCAAGGTACTTTCAGCCTAACAGCCCCTGTTTACTTCGTCACTACTGTCGCGGCAGTTGCGCTGAGAGCGTGGCGCGGGAATACACGCGGGCACGCGCTCGTGCGGTGCAGCTTTCCGCGCGGAATATAAGCACGACGCCGCCGCTACCGGCAGCGTTCCCCTCCCGCTACCGGGGATTTAAATCCGCACCGAGTACTGCGAACGGTCGAAATAGCTGCGCATGGTGCTCGGTTCGTCGGTAATAATGCCATCAACACCCAGGTCAAGAAGCCGCTCCGCCTCAACGGCCGAATTAATCGTCCAAGCATGTACCGCCAGGCCCTGCGCGTGGGCAAGCTGCACGAAACGCGCGGTGAGCACGGGAACCGGGCGCCCCAGCTTGCCACCACCCGCAGCCCGGCGCGAGCGCGAAAGCGGGCGGGGTAGCGAACGCGGGCGGGGCAGCGCGATATCAACCGGCACCTGAACAGCCTGGAAGCCGCGCTGCGAGCCGGGGAATTTGGCGATGCGCACACCCTGCACCCCGGGCAAGCGGGAAAGAGCCATGAGCCAGGCCACCGCGGAGCGACCCAGCGAAAATGTGGCGCCCGGCAGCTGGCTACGCATACGCTCCACGCGAGCCTGGGAGAAACTGGCCAGGCAGACCCGGCCGGCAGCCCCGGTGCGCCGCACCGCCGCCACCAACGGTTCCACGGCCGCATCGGATTTCGCGTCAAGATTAAAAACAGCATCCGGGAAGGCGTCGAGCACTTCGTCCAGGCGCGGCGGGCGTTCTCCGGCTTCGTTACGGACCTGCGCGACTTCCGCCCAGGTGTGCGCGCTGACCGGGCCGACGCCGTCCGTTGTGCGGTCCAGGAGCGGATCGTGGAGGATAACCGCCACCCCGTCCGCGGTGGTATGTACATCCGATTCGATATGCCGAAATCCCGCGCGGTACACGGCATCAAAAGCGCGCAGGGAGTTTTCCGGGTATTCGTTACCGCCACCGCGGTGGGCGATGATGAGCGCCGGCCCATCAATATCGTAGAGTCGCCCCATTACTTGCAATCCGCCTCGAGGGGCTGGGCTTGGCGTTCTTCCAAGAAGGCGAGCGGATCGAGGAGTTCGTCATTCGCGGCGTGAATCTCCAGGTGGAGGTGCGGGCCGGTGGAATAGCCATTCGAGCCCACCGCTCCGATCACGTCACCGGCCTTGACCTTGTCACCGGCCTTGACGAATACTCCGTCGTCGTACATATGGATATACCAGGAACTGAATTTCTCCCCGTTAATGGTGTGCTCAATAATAATGAGATTATTTGAGCGGCCCTGGATGCCTTCGCCAGCGTGCTTGACCACGCCGTCGGCAATGGCGTGGATCGGGGTGCCGGCCGGAGCGCCGAAATCCTGCCCGGCGTGGGAGGATACCTCACCGGAGATCGGATCCACGCGGGTGCCGAACGGCGAGGTGAGGCGGTAACTCCCCTCGGGAAGCGGCTTGACGATGAGGCGATCCGTGGGGATATCAAAAGCGGCGCGGGTCCCGGAGGCGCCGGCGGAGGTAGGGCAGGCGCGGCGCGGATTTTCTGCCGCGGTGCGAGCCTGGGCGCGTTGAATAGCGCCCACTTCCCCGGTGAGCTGGGCCGGGGTGGTGAATTCTTCGGCCATGGGGGCCACAAAAGCCGGGTTGACGGCCTGCGCCGCATTGCCCTGCAACGTGGACATAACAGGAAGTACCATGCCCAGGCAGGCCACCGCACCGATAAGAATATTGCGGTAGGGAGAAACGGAACACGCCACCGCCCATTGTGCGGCAGCTCCGGCCAGGATGCGGCCCGAACGCTCCCGGTTCTGCGCGCGCCCGCGGGCTTCTCCCGCGCGAACCGCCGCATCGATATCCGATTCGGAGAGGACTTCCGTGCCCTCGCTATCGGTGGTGATTCCCGCGGTGGGCGCTGCCTCGCAGGCAGCGACGGTCAAAGAAGAAGGAAGAACGACGCCGAAAGCGGCCCCGCGCCCCACTTCCATCTGCGGTTTCAGTTCCGGGGTGGGGTGCGCCGCGCTGGTGGGACTAGGTTCCGGCAGTATGCCTAACCGGGTAGCTTCCGGCTGCGAGGTAGCTTCCGGCGGTGCGGTAAGCGGTTCGGTGCTTGCCGGCACCGCAGCGCGGGCACGTTTGCCGCGCGCGGGAAGTTCCCGCACCGTTGCGAGCGTTGCGCCCGCCGCGGCGATGGTAACGGGAGCGAGCGATGCGGGTGGGGCAACCGTTACGACCGCTGCAACCGTTACATCCGTTACAGCAGGAGCGACGGCGGCGGCGCGGCGCCCACGCCGCGTGGGTTGCGAAGCTTCGGCCCGTTTACCGGAGGTGCGCACCTGGCCAGTACTTTCTGCGCTAGCCACCACTCGGGAAGTTGCATGGGATACCGGCGCGGCGGCACGGCGGGCATGGCCGGCAGCAGGCGCAGGAGTTTCAGGCGAAGCGGGCGCCACATGCGGAGTGGGAATTGCGTGCACAGCGTGCACAGCGGGCGCAACGTGTGATGGATGCGCTGCGCGTGCAGCCACCGCACGCGAGCCCGCGGGCCGCGAAAGCCCCGCACCCGCATCCGCAGCGTTGCGCACGGCGCGTTTCCCGCCACGCTCCTGCGGAGCCTCACTCGCCCGGACGGCCCTGCGCCCGCCGCGAGAGGTGTGGTGTGCCGCGCTCACTGCTCTCCTAATTTTCCCCGCCCTGAGACCGGTCAATCCACCGGCCTATCACTGTTACAAAATGATAACGGTCAGCGCTCGAAAGGCAAAGAGTTTTCACCACATGAGCCGTAGCGCACCCCGCGCTCCCCGCGCCGATGCGCTCCCTGAGCACCGCCACCGCACCCCACTACATCCGCGCTATCTTGCGGTTTTAGGAGCGGCGCTGCATGGAATCACGCACGTCACCCACGAGGTCTTCAATGACGTCTTCGAGGAAGATCACACCCGTTACCGTTCCGTTATCTTCCACGATGGCCATATGCGTTCCCGAGGTTTGCATGGTGCGCAGGGCATCCTCCACGCTGGTGCTGGCAGCGAGGCTGCGGACCGGGCGCACCAACCGGGCAGAGATGGGCAGCTCGCGCTGCGCGGCGTCGAGAATATCTTTCACGTGAATGTACCCGACGATATTCCCGCCACTGACCAGCGGGAAACGCGAATACCCGTGGTCCGCGACCAGGCGTTCCACCTGCGCGGGCGTGGCGTTACGCGCGCAGGTCACCACTTTTTCGAGGGGCAGCATGGTATCCCCCACCCGGTGTTCGGAAAATTCCAGCGCTCCGGTGATGAGCCCCTGGGTATCTTGGAGCACCCCGGCCGCCTGGGAGGCGTGCACAATCGCCGCCACTTCCGAGGCGGTAAAAGCGGAAATGACCTCGTCTTTAGGTTTCATCCCCATCCAGGAAACGATATGCACCGCGAGCCAGTTGAGCGATCCGGTCACCGGGCGGAATACTCGATCAAACACCAGGAGCGAGGGCACAAAAAGCATGCCGAGGCGTTCGGGGTGGGTGACCGCGAGATTCTTCGGCACCATTTCTCCTAGAATCACGTGTAATGCCGTCACGAGCAGCAGGGCCAGCACGAAAGCTATCGTGTGGGCAAGGACCGGCCCGGCACCCACCGCGGCCAGCGGCACCAGCAGGAGAGCCGCGAGCGCCGGTTCCGCGAGCGCCCCGAGCGCCACCGAGCACAGGGTCACGCCGAGCTGACAGGCGGCCAGCATTTCGTTGAGGTTACGGGATGCCGCCAGGGTTTTCGCGGCGCGCGGGTTGGTTTCCGCCAGCGGTTCCAGGCGGGAGGGCCGCGAGGCGGTCAATGCGAATTCGCAGGCCACGAAATAGGCGTTTCCGGCGAGCAACAGTACGGTGAGGATAAGGGCGAGGGTATTACTCATGGATTTTCACCTCCACCGTTTCCACGCGTCGCTCGTCCATAGCACGCACGGTCAGCTGGGCGTCGTCGACCTCCACCGTGTCCCCCACCACGGGAATGCGGCCAAGTTCCGCCATAATCAACCCGCCGAGGGTTTCGTAGGGGCCGTCTTCGGGCAGGCGCACCCCGCAGATACGGAAAGCTTCGTCCGGGCGCAGCAATCCGGGCACCACCCAGGTTCCCGGTGCGGTGCGGCGCGCGCCGCCGCCGCGACGGTCGTGTTCGTCCGCGATATTGCCGACGATTTCTTCGACGGCGTCCTCGAGCGTCACGATTCCGGAGGTACCGCCGTATTCATCAACGACGACGGCCGTTTGGCCACCGATATCCCGGAGCACCACCAGGAGCTCGGGCAATTCCATCGTTTCGGGCACCGCAAATGCTTCGCGCATCACCGAGGAAGACGTAACGGGCACATCCGCGCGCCGCTCGGCGGGAATGGCCACCGCGGGGCGCAGGTGCGCGAAACCGCGGATATCGTCCAGGCCGCCCTCGCCCACCACGGGGAAACGCGAGAAGCCGGTGGTGCGGGCCGCGGTAATAACATCCGCCGCCGAGGCTGTTTCTTCCAGGTACTCCACTCGGCCGCGGTCGGTCATAATATCGATGGCGGTGAGCCCGCCCGCGCCAATGGAGGCGGTGAGCAGGCGCGCGGTGGAAGGCTCCAGGGTGCCGGCCGCCGCGGATTGGCGCACCAGGGCGCCCAGTTCCGGGCCCGAGCGCGCCCCGGAGATTTCATCGGCCGGCTCCACGCCCATGCGGCGCAGCAGCCAGTTCGCGGTGGCGTTGAAGGAAACGATCACGGGTTTGAAGACCACGCTGAAGGCGTGCAACGGGCCGCCCACCCGGGCCGCGGTGCGCAGCGGTTCGGCCAGCGCCATATTTTTCGGCACCAGTTCCCCGAAGAGCATGGAGAAGAGATTGACGAGAAGGAAGGCCGCGGCCGCGGCAATAGCAACCGCCGCGGCACGTGCCACTCCGGCCGCACCGAGCCAGCCCGTCAGTATTTCCGTGAGGGGTTGCTGGGCCACGTAGCCGAGCAGGATCGTGGTGATGGTAATGCCCACCTGGCACGCGGACAGGAAAAGGGAGAGGTGGTGGAGGCGTCCGGCCACACTGGCGGCGGCCGGGTCCTCCGCAGCACGCGATTCCACCGCGGCCGGATCCAGGGCCACGAGGGAGAATTCCGCGGCCACGAAAAGCGCGGTTCCCAGCGTGAGGAGGATGCCAAGAAGTAAGAGAAGAGCGTTGGTCACATAAACTCCAAGATAGGTACTTCTTGCAGTCTAGCGATTCCCACCTCCCGCGCGGGAGCCGTAGTGCGTGAGCCGAACCGCGGGCGCGAGCCGAACCGTGTGGGTGAGCCGCGCGGGCGCGAGCATACGTAACCGGACCGCGCGGCAAGCACGGTAGGATTTACGTAGTAACAAGGGAGGCAGCCGTGGATTCTTTACGTGTCATCTTCATAGGCGATGAGTTGGTGGCCGGGTACGGCGATGCGCGGGCGCTCGGGTGGACGGGCCGCGTTATGGCACGCACTCTCACCGATCCTCCGCTTCTCCCTCTCACCTTGGCGGTTCCCGGGGAAACCATTTCGGAGATGGCCGAGCGCTGGGAGCGGGAAGTTGCTTTACGTACCGGACCGGAAATTGAAGCACGCCTGGTTATCGGGCTGGGCAGTCACGATCTGGAGCGCGGCGGCACCATGGCGCGGGCACGCCTGCACCTGGCGAATCTGCTGGATTCCGCGGACCGGATGCGGATGCGCCCCTTCGTGGTGGGCCCGCCTCCGCGCCCGGATCTGCCCCGCGATGTGCAGCTCAATTTGTCCAATGCCTACCGGGATGTCACGGAGCGGCGGCGTTTCCCCTTCGTTGATACTTTCAGCCCGCTCGTTGATCACGAACAGTGGAATACCGATATGGACCTGAGCGGGGGTTACACTCCCCGCCAGGCCGGTTACGGGCTCATGGCCTGGCTGGTTCTCCACCACGGGTGGAACCAGTGGCTCGGGATTCGCGAAGCTCTTTAGTAGTACGCTCCCTGCCGGAAATCCCAGCTGAGGAAGGATTCCGAAAGCAGCTGGAGAATCCGATCCAGGTACACGCCCTTGCGGATAAGCACCGGCGCGGGGGTGACCATGCGCTGCCCATTCTGCTCGGGAACAAGGTTCCCCGCCGCATCAACGAAGGACACCATAACGCCCTGCTCCCAGCGCGTAGCTTCGGAGGCATCAGGCTGGATGGACGTCACGTAATCATCAGCTTCGATCACCAGATCCGCTTCGGTGGCAATATCGGTTCCAATCCCTTCCACCTTGCCACGGTTCCCACGCCCGGAGGGGTTCGCCGAGGAAGCGAAAACGAGCTTCTTATCTTTTTCCCACAGCTCCGCGGCGATCTGCTCGGCGGCCTTGCCGTAGCGGATCACGAAGCAGGAGGTTCCGCGCCCGTCGCGCACCAGGTTACGCGCTTCACCTTCTTCGGGAATGTATTTTTCAGCCGCCTCGGCCCGCCACGGCAGGATGCAGCCCATGAGGATATCCTCGTCCCAGTTCTTCTGGTAAAAATCGCGGATCTCCGGGGTCAGCTGCGCCAGGGTTTCCAGTTCTTCCATAGAGCCGCACAGCACCACTGCGGGCTTATTGCGCTTGCGATTCTTCACCGCAAATTTCCGTTCCAGCCCGGCCGAATCCGTGGTGGCGATAATATAGCCGACCTTGGTGGGGAGCACGCACATGGCGCCGCCCGCGCGAAGTAGCTGGGTGGCTTCCGTATTCAGTTCGCCATTCCAGTGCACATATCCTTCAGCCACGCGGGCCTCCTTATTTCTCTCATCCGTGGGTGCTTGCGTTTCTCCGCGAAACGTTCACGCAAAGTTCCTTGCCGCGTTCTTTTCGGTACGACGCCGCCCGGCGCGTGCCGCGCCAGGGAAACCGCGCGCTCTCGAGACTAATGGAAATTCCAGATTTTGAGACATTTTGTTCACATTCTGGACGTTCGGGAAGTGTTCCGCGGATCAAAATACCCGCCTGTGCGGGGACTATCCGGAGTAACATAGCACGTGGACTGTCGAGGATATTGCCGTTTGCCAATGGGGACACGGCGAATGAAAACCATACGGAAAGGCACTAGCGGGAATGAGCGGAGTGGGATCTGAGGGAGTCGACGTTCTTGTTGTGGAATCCGGAATCCTCCGTGTTGAGATCTCCTATGCCGGGAAAACTGGCTGGGCGCTCGCCCATAACCAGGTTCCGGTTGTCAAAAATATCCTCGTTTCCAATAGCTCAGAAAGCGAGGCGAGTGAATGCGCACATCTGGAACTCACCGCCCGCATTGGCTCGAATCTACTATTTGACATCACCGTTCCCGTCCCCGAACTTCGCCCCGGAAAAACTACCGCGATAGCGCCTCGTTTCCTTGAACAGACTCGCCTAGATCCGAATAATCCGCTGTTACAAGCTACCGAATCACAACCGGGCACCCTTGAGGCGCACCTGCGGTGCGAAGGAAGTAGCACGGCCGAAAGCGCCCGCACCAGTTTGCGTATCCTCGCTCCGAATGAGTGGTTCCACGCTCCGGCGTATTTTGAGTCCCTGGCAGCTTTCGCTCAGCCCAATGCGCCGCAAATTCCCGCGCTTGTGCGCAAGGTTTCTGATTTGCTCAAAGAGGCTACCGGGGATGCCTCAGTGCAGGGGTACCAGGCCGGTACCGAGCGGGTTCTCCAGATTATGTCCGCGGTCTACGCAGTCTTAGCTGCTGAAGATATCCGTTACGTCACCCCGCCTGCCTCTTTCGAGAATACCGGCCAGCGCATTCGCACCACTGAGGAAGTTCTCACCGCACAAGCGGGGACCTGCATCGACCTGGTTCTCGCGTATGCGGCTTTAGCGCAGGCATGCGGCCTTCTTCCGGTTATTATCCTGGTGCCGGGCCACGCCCTTGTCGGCATTGCAACCACGGAGGATGGCCTGCGCGAACCGGTTATTACCGAACCGGCGGCCATCAATAATTATTTACGCTCCGGTGCGGTTCTTGCCTTAGATGCCACTTTTTACGATGCCTCACTCAGCTTCTCCGATAATCTCAACCGCACCAAGGCACAGCTCACAGACGGTACCGTCCTTGCCCTCATCGGACTGACGGAATCCCATAGAGACGGCCTGCGCCCGCTTCCCACCCAAGCGCCGCCGGCCTCCGCACTGCCGGACACCGCAACCGCAGGAGACACCTCCACTTCTAGCACTCAGTTGTCCTCCCCCGCGGCTGATATTCGGGCTGCCGGAAAGCTGGTACAGCAATTGCGGCTGGAAGACTCCGCGGATCATCTCACCTTGGATACAGCAGATCCGGCCCCCGCGCGTGTCCAGCGCTGGAAGCGCGAGCTATTGGATCTCACCTTGCGCAATCGACTCCTCAATATCAAACCGGCTAAGGAAGTTCTTGAGTTCGAGGTCCGGGCCGGAATGCTGGCGGATATCGATGATCGCATCTCGCGCGGGGATCGTATTACGATGCGAGCTCAGGATGATCTTTCCGATAATCGTTTCCTACGCGGAACCACGGATGTCAGTGATTTATCCGATTCTGAGGTGAGCTCAGAATTGAGCGAACGTGGAATCCTCTTCGGGCACGTGACGGACTACCGTTACGCCGACTTCTTTAAAAACTTGGCCCGTACCACGAAAACTCTTGCAGAAGAAACGGGATCCGCCAATCTTTACCTCATGCTCGGAACGATGCGCTATACGAGCAAAAACGGAAAAGATGCCCGCGCACCGCTTTTCCTGCTCCCGGTACGGCTACGGGGAGGTTCGGGCCGTTCTCGTTTCACGATCCAAGCCGATAACAGTGCCGAGGCCACCCCCAACCATTCTCTGGTGGAATGGCTCCATCAGGAACACGGCGTGCATATCACCGCACTTTCCGAACCGAAGCTTGATGACTCCGGTCTCGACATCGACTACGTTCTACGTGAGATTTCTGCCGCGCTTGTCCGCGAAAATCTTCCCTTTACCGTCACCCGGGATGCGTACCTCGGGATCGCAAAGTTCTCCACGTTCGGAATGTGGCGTGATCTGCGCGATCACTGGGATATTTTTATGGAATCTCCGGTGTTTGAACACCTAACGCTGCATCCCGGGGAAAGCTTTGTGGAACCGGGGGACCTCCCACCGATTGAGGACACTACCCCGAATGAGGCGGAGCTTAATCTTCCTATTCCCGCGGATGGCGCGCAGATGCGCGTGGTATCGGCTGCCGGCAAGGGATATAGCTTCGTGGTGGAAGGCCCTCCGGGAACCGGGAAATCTCAAACAATTACGAATATTCTGGCCCATCTCCTAGAACAGGGGAAACGGATACTGTTCGTAGCGGAGAAGCAGGCTGCGCTCGACGTCGTTAAAACACGTATGGAGCGTATTGGCCTGGCACCTTTTATTCTCGATTTACACGGTGGAGAGCAGCGCCCGCAGGCGATTCGGGATCAATTGCGCGGCGCGATTGATGCGAGTGTTCATTACGATATGCACCGCTGGGATAATGCGCGCGCACTCTTACGCTCCCGTTTAGAACCTCTCGCGGCCTATCCGGCGCTCGTGCACGGAATGAATGCGGCCGGGCATTCGCTTATGGTCAGCTGTCACCGCCTCCCTCGATCTTGGCGAGGGTGCGGTAGCGGTAGTTCCGCAACGCTGTGTCACCGATCCGAATGCACGTGCGACTATTGCTGCTATTGACGAAGCTCTGCCCAATATCGCGGTGCGAGCGCGCAGTACCGATCTGGCCGCTATGTCCGCCTGGCAGCCGATAGGCCCTCATCACGCCCCGCTCCCTGAGCTCATACGTGCTTTTGACGGGCTCGCGATCATGGCCTCGCACTGCGAGCACTACCCTGAGATTGCCGATACCCTCGAGAGTGTCCCACTTGCGGACGTGCGCAAAGCACTCGATGGCACAACGCCTTTATTGGATCCGGCTGAAGCACGGCATCTGGCCTCATCCACGTGGAAAATCGCCTCGGTTGCCGATAAGCTTGCCCGGCTCGCTCCCGAACTGGAGTTTTTCACCGACCTTTTCTCCCCCACATTCTTCGCGTACGGCGAGACCTCCTCACTCACTCACGCGCTCGACGATCTCGCGGAAGGCGGCTTCTTCGGGAAAAAGAAACGCTTGGCAGCCTATCGTTCGGCCCTCATTCCGGCGCTGCCCGCAGGCAAAGAGCCAGATACCGAGGGAGAGCACTCCCCCGATGCAGTCCGAGCAGCGCTCGGCCGGCTCAGCTATATGCGCCGCGCGGTTGCGGATCTGGAGACAGAATTAGAGAGTATTCCAGGAGCCCGGCAGCGAGTGAGCGTTCCCCTGAGCGACCCGAGCGCTCCGGCAGTTCTCGCGGAGGCCGCGAGCTCTCTCGAGCGTTCTGTGGAACTATCTACTCGCTTCCCCGCCTTGGTTGAGTTGACTCGCCGCACAAACAACATGGATGATGTGCGCGCCGCGCTCGAGGCGATCAGCGCCACCTGGAATTCCTGGGTGCATGCCGCCGATCTACAGCTCCCCGCGGAGAACCAGCGGATGAGCGTTTTCAAAGAATGGTATCCGCGCTGGTCAGCAGCCGGGCGAGATTCCCTAGCTGCCGCGGTTGAGTGGCGCCGCGCCACCGCTATCTTGCGCGACAACGGTCTGGAAGAATTCCAACACCAAATCGAAATAGGTGAAGTGCCAGACCGCGATATCTCCCTCGCGTTCCGCCGCGGAGTAGCCTCCACCAGTGCCGAAGAACGCATGCGTTCCTTCAGCGGTCATATTTCCCTATCGGAACAAAATAGCTCGGATCTTGCACGTCTCCAGGAAGCGTTCGCCACCATTCAAGGTGAAGCCACCCAGGCGCTGCCGGCCACTCTCATGGCGCGTCGTTCCTTCCGGCCCGGGGAACTCCACGGAAAAGTAGGAACTCTGCGGCGCAACCTAGATCGCAAACGCGGGGCGCGCAGCTTCCGCTCGTTGCTTGAAGAATTCACCGAGGAGATCCTGGAAGCCACTCCCTGTTTCTTTGCGAGTCCGGCATCGCTCGCCACTTTCGTAGACCCCACTGCCGTAGTTTTCGACGTCGTCATTTTTGATGAAGCGAGCCAAATTACCGTCGATCAGGCAATGGGTGCTATCGGCCGCGCCAAAGCGGTTATTATTTCCGGAGACAGCCGGCAGATGCCACCCACTCGTTTCGGGAAAACCGGTCCTTTTAGCGGCGATGATGAGGACCTCGACGATCCAGATCGCCCGCTTGTGGAGACAGTCGTAAGCGATTTGGAATCTATTCTTTCTGAGGCCGTTGAATCGGGCCTTCCGCGCCTCTGGCTGTCCTGGCACTACCGCTCGCGGGATGAATCCCTCATCGCCTTCTCTAATGAGGCATATTACGAAGGCAAACTCTCCAGTTTTCCTTCGCCCGGTAACGCGGGACTTTTCGGCGGCGCGGGTGTGAGTATGCGGCGCGTGGATGGAACATTCGACCGCAGCCGCGGTGCCACGTTCCGAACCAATCGGGTGGAGGCCGAAGAAATTGTGCGTGATATTCACCGGCGCCTTAATTCTCCGGCATTAGCGCACCAATCAATCGGTGTCGTCACCTTCAATATCCAGCAGCGCAACCTTATCCTGGACTTGCTTGAAGACTCGCGCGATCCCCTTATCCGCGCCGCAATGGAACAGGAAAAAGATCCACTTTTCGTGAAGAACCTCGAGAACGTCCAGGGCGACGAACGCGATGTCATTATTTTCTCAACAGCATTTTCACCGCGCGAGCCCGGTGGGCCACTCCCCCTCAATTTCGGGCCGCTCAGCCGCGAAGGCGGTGAGCGCCGTTTCAATGTAGCCATTACCCGCGCACGCAGCGAGGTTCTGGTGGTCACCTCCTTTGATCCGGAAGACATCGATCTCAATCGCACCCGGTCGCGCGGAATGCAGAACTTGCGTGAATATATGCTACGGGCTCGCGCCCGCACTCAGAACGACGGCGCAGCTGCCGCGCCAGCGGATACGGATGCGGAAGGGAGCTCCGCGATTCCCCGCGCCCTGAGTATTAATGACAACCCGGTCCGTGACCGACTCATGCGCGCGCTGCGTGAGCGCGGCTGGGAAGTGGAGGGCGATTACGGCCTCTCGAGCTACACCCTCGATATCGTGGTGCGCGAACCGGGGAGCAAGGTGTGGCTGCTGGCTGTCATGTTTGACGACGAAAAATGGAGTTCACTCCCTAATGTCCAATAAACAGTCCGCAGCCCCAAACATAAAACTCAAAAAGTTGCACGACTCAGGTCCGGCGCATGCCACGCCGGTGTGCCGGGCAGTATGCATTTTCCCGAGACTAACGAAAATCCCAGATTGTGGGAGTGATTCCGCGGTTTAGGCAAGCCGCCCGCCCCCGTACCAGGCCCGTACCTCCTCCAGGAAAGCCTGCATCGCTCGGCCACGCAATACGCTTTTATCCCAGGCCAATACACACCGCAGCGCAACTAACCAATCCAGCGGTACAAATACCAAACCTTCCACACCCGAGGTACTCGCGTTTTCCAAGACCAGGGCCTCCCCCACCCCAGCTTTCACCATCATCTGCGCTTCGCGATGGTTACTGTAGGTGCCGCGGATCGTTAGTTGGCTATGTTTGCCTAGCCAGTAACCGAGTTCCCTGCTCGGTTCGGCCGGCATAATGACCGCGCGTTTGACAATATTCGCACGGTAAACCACGCTCAGTTCGGCCAGGTCACTCCCAGCTGGGACCAGCAAACCCCATTTATCTTCGGTGGGTAACGGGAGGGTTTCCCATTGGGAGGAATCCCAGGAGGCATCCAGAACCGCGAAGGATATCGCCCCACTACTCAATCCTTGGGCGATCTGATCGCGTTCCATAGCTTTGACGCTAAAACCAATGCCGGGATACCTAGCCCGGGCACGGCCCATAATGCTGGCGAGTTCATCCAAGGCGCTGCTTTCACGGCCTGCGATCATCACGGTTCCGTGGGGGTCCTCGCGCATGGTACGGAGTTCCTGAGTTGTTTCTTCCATAAGAGCGAGTATCTGGTAGCCGCGCTCAATCAAACGCCATCCGGCCGGGGTGATGGAGCCACGCCTGCCCCGCCGCTCAACCACTTTCTGGCCCACTTCTTCTTCGAGGGCTTGGATGCGCTTCACAATGGCGGGGGATGTACACCCCATTTCTTTGGCTACCGCTTCCATTGTTCCCACTCGGGATAGGACGATCAGCGTTTCTAGCAATTCTGGCTTCATTCCATTTTCTCCATTTCTACGGCTCCCACTATGCTGTTTCGCCGCTGCGCGGAACAGGAAGTGCGGGCGTGTCTTCGCGGTACTTGCGGATAATGAGCATCCCCAAACCTGCCAAAACTATTGCGGTTACTGACAAGGCGATCCCGCCGCCACCGGTTGCCGGCAACGCCTGTGCGGTAGCTGCTTCACTTTTCGTTGTTGGCGTCGTTGTTGGCGTCGTTGTTGATGCCGTTGTTGATGCCGGCGCGGGAGGTGTGGCCTTTTTCGTTGTTTCAGAGGGAGTGGGGGCCTCCGCCGTGGGGACCGCGCTCTCCGGATGCCCGGTAGGCAACGGCCCCACACTCGGAGCCACCGACGGAACAAACGCACTCGGATACCCACTAGGCAACGGCCCCACACTCGGAGCCACCGACGGAACAAACGCACTCGGATACCCACTAGGCAACGGCCCCACACTCGGAGCGCTGTCCGGGATTTCCCAGAAGGGCACGAAGGGGAGCTTCAAAACCCAGCGAGCTTCCTCGCCCACAATCTGGTAACTGTCGTTGAGGGTAGGCGCGCCGATGCGGTAGCGCTTCGCCGCAGTTTCCGTTAACTGCACGGTCACAAGCGCATAAGCACCGTTTTCTTCCTGCTGCCCGGCGGCGTTGTATCCCCCGTTTGCAATCGTGTACACAAAAAGATCACGCTGCGGATCGTCGTCGCTGTAGTACGGGGCCTGAGCCATTCCGTATCCGCCTTGCTGCGGGGCGGGAAGCAGCTCTGGCGCGCGCGGGATAACCGCCTGACAATTGGGCGCGGCGTCGAACTCGTAACTAATTCCTTTTGCGTCATCCCATCCGGAATCCCCGACGATAACGCTATAACTATCGCGTAGCGCCGGGAGCAAGGTGGCGGTTACACGGTAGCGGACGATAAGATTCGGGTCGCTGGTTTCTTGGCCCTTGCTATCCATCGCTCGCACTTCGTAGTGGTAGACCAGAGTGGTCCAGGGAATGCTATCGAAGGATAGAGTTGCGGGCATGCGGCAATCGTCTCCGCGCACTAAAAGCGGCGGCGGGGCGACCGGTACCCGGATTTTTGCGGTCTTTTTTAGCACGTATTCCCACGACGGCGCAGCCCCCGCCAAGCGATAACTAGCCCGCGCAGCTTCGGTTAGCGATACCGTAACCCTAATGATCTTGTGTTCTTCGCCGGTATTGCTAGATTCGGATAGCGTTTCTTGCCGGTGGTCAAGTCCTGGGTAGTGGTGTATCTGTGTTCTCGAATCATGATTGTCATTCTCTGGTTTCGATACTAATAAGGACTGGATATCAGATACCGGTCAAGCAATAACGTCCTTCCCACTAATAGTCTT
>NZ_QDIE01000059.1 GCF_003957255.1 Actinotignum sanguinis | reverse complement strand
TTGCGGGGTATCTCCTTTCGAGGATAGGTAGGAGTTGATTCGAAAGGTACCCGCGATGGTCGCCTTTGTGTATACCGACACGAGGATCACCGCGGGATACAGATACACCACACTAACGGACGCAACCACGAGGCCAGTAATTCGGCCTCTTAACCTCCCACCCGTTAATCGTTTCCTGGTAGGTAGTCTCTCTAGTTCCATCAAACTTCTTCTTGGTGCATACGGTTTTAAAACGAATATGGTCAACAGCGCGTAGTTTCTGAGTCGCTGTGATATCCACTACCGGATCGAGGGCTTGTCCTTCCGCAAGCACGACTTCCCTCACAGGGAAAAAATTACGAGTTAGCGACAGCTTAAAATCTCCGGGAATAAGATCAGACTCTGTCACCGTCACCGTTGCATAAATGACGGCAGTGGTATTATCCGGGTACGTGACTTTCACCGGCACCGAGTAATCGCTTGGATTTACTGTACGCCCCGGGGTCAAGGTAATTGCACCGGTAGACTCATCCACATTTGCCCACGAAATTTCGCTACCTTCTAACTTCTGGAAGGTAGTCCCTTTAGGCAGCTGGCGCTGCGGATCTTGCGGGGGTTCTGCGGCCTATAGGACACTTGGTGTTGGTTTTATCCGGACTTTTCGGCTTGCTAGCAGGCTAAAGTCGGGTTCGAACTCGGTTTGACTCGAGTTTTTGGATGGACAGAACGTGTTGGTTTAACCCCGACTT
>NZ_QDIE01000058.1 GCF_003957255.1 Actinotignum sanguinis | reverse complement strand
ATGTGGATATCCCGGTGTTTGTCAAGTATGCAAGGCTATTGAGGCCGGAAAGCTCAACGACCCGGACTTTGTGTTGGTATAGCGAGGGAAAGTCTGGGTATTAGCAACCATTTCTGTCTATTTACCCGCGGGCTGTGCATTCAAAATGAGAAAGTGGCGCTAGAGTTTTTATCTAGAGTAAATTACTACAAGCTTTCCGGCTATTTCCGCTACTGGCAACGCGACCCGGTTCGTAATGATAACCGGTTTATTCCGGGTACTTCTTTCGAGAAAATAAGGCAACTCTACGAAGCTGAGGAACAGCTCGTCGTGAAATGTAACGACATATTACACCCGCTAGAAGTGTTGCTCCGTACGAGATTTGCATACTCGTACGGTCATCTCGTCGCGCCCTTCGGCGGCTTCGCCCGTGGGGACGGTTTTACGCAACCCCCAAATCCGAACGGTGTACGGGCTGAAGAACATGCGCTGAATAACCTTGAGCATTCCAAAGAATCTTTCATCGCTCATTACCGGGATGACATTAGAATTGGGAACTCGTACGCGTTAGAGGCGTATGATCGAATGCCTATCTGGGGGTTAATAGACAAAAAGTGGGTCTAATGACGGCGTGTCGTTAGCCCCCGATCTGGCCTTTACGGATGTTTAGACCGTCTTCCCAGGGGTGTTCGGTATCGATATGGGTATCAATCTCGACGGGCTTATCACTAGGCGTACTAACCGGTTCCTTCCTTGGTTGGATCGTGTTTG
>NZ_QDIE01000057.1 GCF_003957255.1 Actinotignum sanguinis | reverse complement strand
TTGCGGGGTATCTCCTTTCGAGGATAGGTAGGAGTTGATTCGAAAGGTACCCGCGATGGTCGCCTTTGTGTATACCGACACGAGGATCACCGCGGGATACAGATACACCACACTAACGGACGCAACCCCGGTGGGACACCGCCGATGCGCACCCCGGCAAGCTCATTATTCTCCCAGTAGCAGGCGGCGCTATTGGATGACCAGGTGGCCTGCCAAAGCGGATGATTGGTACCCCCGCGCGATCCGGTTCGATCCACCCAAGCAGGCAAACCTTCTCCCTCCACCCATGAACGTGGGATCATCGCGAAGAGGGTGTGGAGAAGCGACGGGCCTTCCCAGATTAGTTCCGTAGCCGTCATTCCCACGCCAACAAAATGGAAACCGGGGCTTCCCATTTCAGCCTTTTGACCGGCATAAGAGTTATTTCCAGCCGGCGAATAGTAGTGGTAAGAAAGAAGAGAAAGCGCCGCATCTTCCGGGGAAAGAGTGTCATGTTGCGTTAGCAAACTCCAGAACTCTTCACCTTGATCAGAGATCATGGAAGGTAACAGCTTCTTGAGCCGCAGCTCGCCTTTTCCAAGCTTGCGCTCATTATCTTTCGCGTTACGCATCGGCTCAGCCGGCCGCTGCATAAACGGCTGCTGGTCATCGAATAAGAAGGATCCCGGCGCAAGCAACTCGATAGCTTCGTCAACGGCCTCGGGTTCAATCCCCTCCGAAAGAATAGGCTCCCATTCGATCCGGAACGGCTCCCGGCGAGTGTACTTGGACAGCCGCACAGCCACAGCAGTAACCGCCGCCAACAACCTTAGCTGCGCCCCGTACACGTAGCCGGGAACGGTCTTATCCAAGACTACTGGTTCGCGATCCATTTTTTCGTCAGAGGACTTTTTTAGAATATGAGCATCAAGTAGCGCATCACGAACCGATAACCGGCCGCGCGTGGTAACAAGTAACGGGATATCCGTCAAAGCATTGATCTTTTCCATGCTTCCGGTTGCGTCCGTTAGTGTGGTGTATCTGTATCCCGCGGTGATCCTCGTGTCGGTATACACAAAGGCGACCATCGCGGGTACCTTTCGAATCAACTCCTACCTATCCTCGAAAGGAGATACCCCGCAA
>NZ_QDIE01000056.1 GCF_003957255.1 Actinotignum sanguinis | reverse complement strand
GTGATGGTGAGTTGTAGATCTTTTCCAGGGTGCTTCGTTCCTCGTCACTCAAGGCGAGTGGTTTAGCGGGGTGCGACATGGATCAATAATACCATCACCAGTAAGCTATTTCACGGACGGTACACTAGAGCACCAGCACCGCCGGCACCAGGAAAATCTTTACCACAATCGAAAAAGCGAAGAGGGTGGCGTAAGCATTATCGATGCGTTCGTCGCCCACCCGTGACGTAGCCGCATCCAGCACCGCGGGCTGGCCCAGGAAACCGGCGACGGCCCCGGCGGTTCGCGGAGCGGAAAGCCGGAGTACCCAGGCACCCGCCACCAGCAACGCCGCGCAGGAGACCAGCGTAATTACGCAGACGGTCACGGCCGCACCCACCGCCTGCGGAGAGGTCACGATCTTCCCGAATCCCGGCCCGGCCGTCAGTCCCAAACCAGCTAAGAACAGCGTCAGGCCCAGCTGGCGCATCGTCAAATTGGCTGCCTCCGGCATCGCCCACACAAAAGGCCCGGTGCGTCGCGCCGCACCCAAGAACATTCCCGCGATGAGCGGCCCGGCCGCGGTCCCCAACTGGAACGCCTGGCCCCCGGGCAGTGGGAAAGTCACAAAACCGAGGAGCAGCCCGGCCACCATGCCCACCGATAAACTCAGCACGTCGATCTCCGAAATGGAACGCTCGGAATCCCCAAATAGATCAGCGATGGCATCCCAGCGTTCCCGCGGAGCCACCACGGTTACCCGGTCGCCCGGCTCCAGAATGAAATCATCGCGGGCCAGCAGCTCCAGGTCCCCGCGCCGTACCCGGGTCACCACCGCGCCGTATTTGGCGGGCAGGTTGAGTTCCCCGATGGAGCGCGCCGCCACATCCGGGTTGGAGACCACCAGGCGGTTGAAATCCACGTGGCTACGATCATCGGCCAGGTGGTCACTGCGCAAATGCCCGAGGTGCGCGGCGGCGGCCTCCACATCCGTTGCCAGACCAACAACAACGACGTCGTCCCCCACCTCAAGATCTTCACCGGGCAGCGCCACTCGCACCCGGCCGCCCCGCCGCAAGTAGGAGACGCGCACGCGCCCGTCGGCCCATTCAGGGATGTCGCGCAGGTTCATGGGGTGTTCCACGGTGATGGTGCGCGGATCCAGCAGGGTTCCGGCTAGCGAAGGGGTATCGCGCAGCCCCGGCCAGGCGCGGCCCACGACGAGGGAGACCAGGATAATTCCAATGATGACTGCCAGGGGATATCCGAAGGCATATCCGATCGCGGGCTGTGTGCTGCCTTCCGTGAGTCGGGTGGCGGTGGCGAGGGCCGGTGCCGCCGTCGTCGCACCTGTGAAAAGGCCCGCCAAAAACGGCCGTTCGATGCCGAAAAGTAGTCCCATCACCAGTGCCGCGCCCGCGGCGAGGAAAACCGCCACCACGGAGGCCAGGAGCAAGGAGAGGTTGCGCCGCAGCTGCGCGAAAAAGGCCGCGCCTGAGGCGATGCCCACCGTGTAGACGAAAAGTGCCAGCCCGAGGGACTGCACCACGTCCATTCCCGCACCCAGTTCGGGGAAGCGTGCGGACATGGCCAAACCCACAAAGAGCGCGCCGGCCGCGCCGATACGTATCCGGCCCAGCGGAATCGCACCGAGAAGTGACCCGAGGGCCACCACAACGAAAATTGTTAGTAATGGGGAAGAGTCGAGGATCGCCACGCCATAAGACTAGCCGGGGTAGAGTTAGAGTGTGTCTGATCCCATTGTTACTCTTGCTACGAGCAAAGACTTACCGAACCTCGACGTGGACGAGGCCGGCCTGCCCGATGCCCTGCGTGAGCGCCATATCGAACCGCGCGTTGTAGCGTGGAACGACCCCGATTACGACTGGAACAACGCCGGAGTTGTCGTTGTCCGCTCAGTTCGTGATTACGGGCGTGATCCGCAGGCTTTCATTTCCTGGGCCCGCTCCGTGCCGCGGATTCTCAACCACGCGGATATTATGGCGTGGAATTCTGATAAGCATTACCTGCGGGAATTGGAAGCGGCGGGTTTGCCGACCATTCCCACCACCTGGCTGGAACCGGAGGAAAACCTGACGAAACACCAGGTCCATACCCGGTTCCCGGCGCACGGAGATTTCGTGGTCAAGCCCGCGGTATCCTCGGGCGGGCGCGGTACGGGCCGCTATACCGCCACCGATCCGTCCTCGCGCTCCCAAGCGATTTTGCATGCGCAGCACGAGCTGGCTAAAGGCCGCAGCGTCATGGTGCAGCGTTACCTGGAAAATATCGACCGTACCGGTGAGGTGTCGCTGATCTTCCTCAACGGCCTGGCCTCGTATCGGGTGGAAAAGGCGCCGCTGCTCCATCCGCGTTTCCGCAGCGCGGATCAAATCCAGGAAGAAGTCGTGTCTGTTTCAGAGGCGCGTGAATCGGAATGGCGCTGGGGTGAGCGGGTTCGCAATGTGCTGCACGGGCTCATCCGCGAACACACCGGGCGCGACCACCTGCTGCTCTTCAACCGCGTGGACATTGTGCCGGCCGCGCCGGGAGACCCCAACGAGTTTTACGTGATGGAGATTTCCCTTATCGACGGCTCGTTGTATCTGTCCCTCGATGAGAGTCACCTCAACCGCTTCGCGGATGCGATTGCGGTGCGTACGGCCTGGTAGTTCGGTCGCGGATCGCGGTTGCGCGCGCGGGCAGTGCCGTTTGCGCGTTTATCACGGCGACGGCGCAGCTCGCGCTCCCACGAATAACCGCGGATTAAGTACGACGGCGCAGCGGGTCGGTGCGCCGAGCTGGCTTACAACGTGGCCGCTATCACCGCCGTGGAATTGTCTTTGCGGGCGGTGACCGGCTATAGTTGTTTATCGGCGTTCTTTCGCCGAAATGGTGGCCATAGCTCAGCTGGCAGAGCACCTGGTTGTGGTCCAGGAGGTCGCGGGTTCAAGCCCCGTTGGCCACCCCAGAGTTCAGGCTCGTTTTGAATGTTTGGTAGCAAGCAAGCGAAACGAGCCTGAGTTGTATCGCAGGTAGTGGATGGCGGAGATGCCGTTTCTGGGGCTGCTTGTGAGCCCTATCTGCGCAGAGAGGAGCCCTGATGGCGAAGCGTAAGAAGAAAGATCGCGGCCTATAGGACACTTGGTGTTGGTTTTATCCGGACTTTTCGGCTTGCTAGCAGGCTAAAGTCGGGTTCGAACTCGGTTTGACTCGAGTTTTTGGATGGACAGAACGTGTTGGTTTAACCCCGACTT
>NZ_QDIE01000055.1 GCF_003957255.1 Actinotignum sanguinis | reverse complement strand
CCTTACCGCCACACCATTCACGTGGGTAGCTGACGTGGATAGCCTCCTGGAGAAAATAGCACGCGCGAGAACAGTCTTAGAACAAACCCCCACCCCATAACCGGAAACCTAAATCGCGGACGGTGCACTAGTGGGCGCGGCGCTGCAACCGGCCAATCTCCAGGAGCAGTACGGCGCGACCTTCGAGCCGAATCCACCCGCGGGAAACGAAATCAGCGAGAGACTTATTGACCGTTTCGCGCGAAGCTCCCACCAGATGCGCGAGTTCTTCCTGCGTGAGATCGTGCGCAACGTACATGCCTTCGGGGGTGCGCTCGCCGAAACGATTGGCTAGGTCGAGCAGCGCCTTCGCCACGCGGCCGGGAACATCGGAGAACACCAGGTCGGCAAGATTCTCATTGGTATTGCGCAGGCGACGCGCCATTTCGCGGAGCATCGACATGGCGAGCGCGGGGTGCTCTTCGATGAAATTCTTCATATCGCGATGCGCGAGGGAAAGCAGATGCGTCGGCGCGATAGCGGTGACCGTGGAAGAACGAGCCCCCAGGTCAAAGAGCGAAAGTTCTCCGATGATTTCCCCGGGGCCGAGCACGGCGAGCAGGTTTTCACGCCCGTCGTCAGACGTGTGACTGAGCTTCACCTTGCCGTCGGTAACAATATAAAGGCGATCACCCTGGTCGCCTTCGTGGAAAAGCGACTCGCCCCGCTTAAGGGACGTGTCGCTCATCATCGCGCCGAGAGCGGCGAGACTTTCCTCATCCATGTCCTTGAAAAGGGGCACGGTTCGTAAAACGCTGGTATCCATCTCTAGCCTTCCTCCGATGTATTCAGAATATTCCTGAAGTAGTCTCATGTCACATTTTGCCATTATTCACGGAAAATGTCTCATACCTGGGCTGTATATGTCTAGCGGCGGCCTAGCGCCGTGCGGACCTTTCAAGCTGGGAAAGGAAATCCAGCACGATATTCGTAAATTCACGCGGGGACTCTTCGGGGATAAAATGCCCGGCGCCCGGCACGGCGATGAGCCGGTAGGAGCCGGTGGCGAAAGAACGGTCATCCGCCCAGGCCCGTTCATTAATCATGCGATCAGCCAGGCCGCGCACCGCCCAGATAGGCGCGTCCACGGGAGTGGAGAGGATATCGCGCCAGGCTTTCCCGGAGGGGCGGCGCCGCCACGTGGCGGTCCAGCGTAATTGTTCAACGGCGCTCGCCGCGGCTTCCGGGAGCCGCATCGCAGCGGCGTACTGTTCGGACTCCTCCGCCGCGCCGTGGCTGTGCGGGGCGGACCATTCCAGGAGCAAACGGCGCATATTGCGCACATCCCCGAGCGCGCGCGGGGAGCGATTCCCCAGCCGCGAGGTGAGTAAACCGAGCAGGCCGCGCGGGCGGATACCACGCCCAAAATGCCGCAGCCCGAGCGGGTGTGGGCTGGCCACCGTCACGAGTCCGGTAATAATATCGGGGGCCATCGCCGCCGCCGCCCACCCGAGGGCCACATTGGAGCCGGCCGCCACGATCACCGCAGAGCTTGCTCCCAGGGATTCGGTGAGCGAAATAAGATCCTGAGCGAGTTCGGGTCCGGATTGCACCGACGGAGTTTTATCGCTTCCACCCACCCCGCGCAGGTCGACGGCGGCAACTTCGTAACCGGCCTGCGCCACGGGTTCGATCTGGTGGCGCCAGGCATACCAGTATTCCGGGTAACTATGCACGAACAGCACCAGCGGGGTGCGAGTCGAGTGGCTCCCTGCATAGGCCAGGTGGAATTGCGCACCGTTGGCGGTCACGAGACGATGCTCCCACGGCCCGGGGATCCAGACGCAGGAATTATCGGCGGGAAGTGAGCTCATGCGATACCTTGTTACGCTCCGGTTTTTATTCGTCGCCCTCAGGGAGGCGGTATTCGCGCACCGTGAAAGCCCGGGCGCGCCGCGAACCGAGGGAGCGTGCCCCGTGCGCCGCGAAGCCAATAGCCGCGAGGATCGCGCCCAGCACGATGAACCCGCCGAAAGCAAGATCGTAGGCGAAATGGTGCACGATATTATCCGTAATCGGCTTGTAGCCGCCGATAAGCGAATCCACCCAGTGCACCCCGCGCAGCGCCACAGCGGGAAACGCGAGCCCCACGAAACCGGCGAGCACCAGAGCGCAGCCCCACAGCTGCGCCCCCAGGGAGGAGAGCCGCGCGAGCAGTGCAATAACGACGAGCAGGGCGACGCCGCCGGCCATTTCCACCAGCGCCGCCACATTGACCGAGCCGGTTTCAAGCGCGAAGGGGCGAGCCAGGTGCAGGCGTGCCACCGCATCCGAAATGAGATACCAGGTCAGCGGAAGCAGGAGCAACGTGACCGCCGAGGTCCAGATATGGGTCCAGACCCGGCCCTTCGGAGCATCGGGAATTGGCTCCACTTCCGCGATGTCTGCCCAGGTGCGCTGATCTTCCAGGCTTTCCTCACGCACGGCCGGAAAGACCGGGCCGTCGAACGCCGCGGCGGGCGCTGCTGCCGGTTCTGCGGCGGGTGCACCGAGCTCACCTGCCTGCGGGTAGAGCGCGGTTGCGGTTGCTTCCCCGGAGGCGTACGGGTCTGTGCTGGCGGTGGCGTAGGGATCAACGGCCGCGGTGGCGCTGGATTCCGGGCCTGCGGGCGCTGCGGGAACGGTTGCGGTTACGCCGGCTGCCTGCGCGAGGTTCGCGTATTCGCGGTCCGGAGCGGGGGAGGTTCCCGTGTGGTAGCCATCATCGAAAGCGCCTGCCGCCAGCGATTCAGAAACGGAACGACGACGCGGCGCGGCTGGCTCCGGGGTGGATTCTTCCGGTGCGAGTGCTTCCGGAGTGGTGGTCCCGGTGGCTTCCCCGAGGGAGGCGGCGGGAGTGGCAGTACCGGCGGGTTCCGCACCTGCTGGCTGTTCAGCCTCGCCTTGTTCCGGAGCGGGCTGAGCCGGAGCCGGTTGGTCCGTGGATTCGGGCGTGGGCTCGGGCTGGTGCGCGGATTCGCCTTCGGGTTCGTTCACGGCGGTGCTTGCCGGAGCGGAATCACTCAGAGGGGAGGACTCGCTAGCGGCTTCCGCAGCGGGGGGAGCCGGCTGGAAGGGAGCGGCGTCGTCGTTCGAAAAAACGGGGGCGGGAGCGGGAGGCTGCGCGGTGGGGAGGTAAGCGGTTTCTTGATCCGCGAGATGGTCCTCGGCAATGGGCTCGAGAATATCGTCATCATCCAGTGGCCGGCGCGACGCGGTATTGTACGGGTCATTTGGCGTAGACATGGGTCCTCCCTTGATAGTTCTTTCTCAAAGATATGCCAGAAATCACGCGGATGTGGAGAATTTCGGCGGTGTGCCATAAACCGGGCGGCGCGTCACAAAACGGTGCGGCGTGACGAATCGGGCGTGCTGTGACAAATCAGGTTGTGCGCCGCGAATCAGGCGGTACTTATCCACAGATCCGTTCGCGTAGGGGGTTATCCACAGCGGAGTGCTACTCGGATGCGGGCGGGACTCAAACGCGGCACGCTCGGAGTATGACTTCTTCCCGTGATTTATCCCCTGGCCTTTCGGAGCCTAGTGTACCGTCCGTGAAATAGCTTACTGGTGATGGTATTATTGATCCATGTCGCACCCCGCTAAACCACTCGCCTTGAGTGACGAGGAACGAAGCACCCTGGAAAAGATCTACAACTCACCATCAC
>NZ_QDIE01000054.1 GCF_003957255.1 Actinotignum sanguinis | reverse complement strand
CCTTACCGCCACACCATTCACGTGGGTAGCTGACGTGGATAGCCTCCTGGAGAAAATAGCACGCGCGAGAACAGTCTTAGAACAAACCCCCACCCCATAACCGGAAACCTAAATCGCGGACGGTGCACTAGCGTTTTGCGCGGTGGTTACACCGGGAGTGGGATGAGGCGCCGGGGCTTCCGAAAACGGGAGACCCGTGGCGTGGCTGGTCATCAGTGCGGCCACGATCGTTGCAACCGTTGCCGGTATCGCCCGAAAATTCACGCTCATCCTGTCCATTACACGAAGGTTTGATCACCGGAAGTGGTTTATCAGCCCGCCGTATAACTAATAGTTATCAATCGCGTTAATAACCTACGAGGAAGTAAGTCCAACTGTCCAGTACATTCGAACGTGATCAATCTCAGGAAAACCTTTCAGGCCGTTTTCAGCTCAAATATTCATTCACGAATCATCTACATTGCGGAAGCTGCGCTACTATGACGAAATAAGTCCCAACTTCTTTGGTTTTTCCGAATTTTCCCGCGCTAACATAGCATGAATATTTTAGGACCGATGTCCCAGATTAGGACTTTAGCACCCTAATTTTCTACAAATAGTAAAGATTTTTATGTAACGACTGCCACGTAAAAATGGGGGCATATCCGCCATGTTGTACATGGATGTCCATAGTTAAATGTGAGTTACCACAAGGGCGGTTCGCACATTCAGCCAGCTCGGTATGGTGCTTGAACACTCACTTTCAGGTGATTTACGATCTGAGTATGTCGCGCAAAGATCCACAACTCTTGACCGGCCTGCTCGCCGGGATGGGAACCCTCCACTTCATCGCTCCCAAACCTTTCGACTCCATCATCCCGCCCCAGCTTCCCGGCCAGCCGCGCGCCTATACCCTCGCCTCCGGGGTGGCCGAATTAGCGACAGCCGGACTCATTGCGCAGCGCCGCACCCGCAAACTCGGCGGCGCTGCGGCAATCGCCCTTTTCCTGGCCGTTTTCCCGGCAAATATCTACATGGCCCACCAGTGGCAAGATAAGCCCTGGCCGCTCAAGGCGATTGCTTACGGCCGACTCCCCCTTCAGGCGTTACTTATTAAGCAAGGTTGGAACGTCATGAACATGGCTGATGCTGAGATGGGAGCCAACGCGAAGGAGGCTACCGGGGTGAAAACTCGGTAGCGAACCAGTGGCGGCTCGGGTGCCCACAGGCTCGTGAGCTGCGGCGTCGTACCTACCTGCGCAGGCACAAGCTGTGCAAAATCGCTGCACAGCTGCATACAACGGTGGCGGCCGCTCCTTGTAGTGGAAACGGCCGCCACGTTTATTGAGGTAAGATCCCGCGGACGCGGGGATATGGATTGGGGATGCGAAGCGGATTTAGCGTTCCACTTCCCCGCGGATGAAAGCTTCCACCGCCGCGCGGGCCTCCTCATCGGGACGCTGCTGCGCCGGCGACTTCATGAAATAGGCGCTGGCGGAAAGCAGCGGGCCGCCGATGCCGCGGTCGAGGGCGATCTTGGCCGCGCGGATCGCGTCGATAACCACGCCGGCGGAGTTCGGGGAATCCCACACTTCGAGCTTGTATTCCAGCTTGACGGGGATATCACCGAAGTTGCGGCCCTCCAGGCGCACGAAGGCAAATTTGCGATCCTCGAGCCACGGGACCCAATCGGAGGGCCCCACGTGGATATCGTGCGGGTCGAGCCGCTGGGTGATATTGCTGGTGACAGCCTGGGTTTTGGAGATTTTCTTCGATTCCAGGCGCGAACGCTGGAGCATATTCTTGAAGTCCATATTGCCGCCCACGTTGAGCTGGTACGTATGGTCAAGGGAAATCCCGCGCTCTTCGAAAAGCCGGGCGAGCACCCGATGGGTGATAGTCGCGCCGATCTGGCTCTTAATATCGTCGCCCACAATCGGCACACCGGCATCCGTGAACTTCTGAGCCCACTCCGGGTTGGAGGCAATGAACACCGGCATGCAGTTGATCATGGCAACACCGGCATCAAGGGCGGCCTGCGCGTAGAACTTCGCTGCTTCTTCGGAGCCGACCGGGAGGTAGGAAACCAGCACATCGGCCCGTGCATCCCTAAGCGCGGCCACCACATCAACGGGTTCAGCATCAGATTCGGTAATAGTGGCGCGGTAGTACTCCCCCAGCCCATCCAGCGTGGGGCCGCGCAGCACCTCCACCCCGGTGGGTGCCACATCGCAGATTTTAATTGTGTTATTTTCGCTGGCGTTGATCGCAGTGGCCAGATCGACGCCGACTTTCTTAGCGTCAACGTCGAAAGCCGCAACGAACTCAATATCGCGGATATGGTAATCGCCAAATACCACATGCATCAGGCCCGGGACCGTTTCGCTTTCAGATGCGCCGTGGTAGTAGGTCACGCCCTGCACCAGCGAGGACGCACAATTACCTACTCCCACAATGGCAACGCGAATCGACATACGGTTACTCCTTTGTAGTTATTGATGAAACGTGATTGTTTTTTCAGTCATCGGTGCGGCGGGCGCCACGGTGAGCGAGACTGAACGGGGCACCTGTGCCCCCATCACCAAGCCACTATGGCACTAAAAAGTTCTTTTGTGAAGAGACCTTACGGGCGGATGTGGTTGGCTGACGCGCGGACATCGGCGGGCGCACTAGCGTGGGGCGGCGACTTTACGGCGTCGCCGCCCCACGATGAGTCACATTAATGTGTAGAGTTCACGGTGCTTAGCTGCGCCGTCGTACCACCATCACACCTCCCGCTCCCAAGAGAGCAAGGCCCGCCAGGGTCACGGCCGGGCCGGCCATGGATGTTCCCGTTTTCACGAGCCGCTCGCGCGGCGTAGGCGTGGTTGTGGGAGTTGGCGTTTGCGAGGGAACCGGCGGCGTGGTTGCCGGCGGGGTTGTTGCCGGCACCGTCGGGGTCGGGGTGGGCGTGGGGGTCTCCGATTCCGTAGGTGTAGGAGTCGGGGGCGGCGGTACGATAGTGTTCGTCACCACGAATCCATCCGTCATGTTCCCGGTCACGGCCGTGGTGTACCCGTCTACAGATTCCTCCACAACCGTGTAATTGATGAGGTAGCCGCCTGCGCACTTGTCCACTTCAGCGAAAGTGACCTTCCAATCTTCGGCCGCACCAACAGTCTTGCGAGCCACTTCCTTGCCGTCACCCAGCAGCACGAAAGTGATGTTCTCCGGGCGGGTTTGCTTAGCGTTATCGTCATCCTGCCACGCCTTCGTTGCCGAGACATCCGTAGCCAAGGTATTGGTGAATCGGAAGGTGCCATCCGGATTCATATCCTTATCGCTGCGGTACCCCGGTGAGGGAATTTCCGTGATGCCGTACTCGACTTCGTTATCCCTCCAGGTTGGGCCGGCAAGCTCATATTTGGGGACGCTGAACGTAAAATTCCATTCATCGACCGTTGAGGGGTAATTTACGACCTCGAATTGGTCCTTGCTGGCTTCGTAGCGTGGATTGATCCACAGCTGTTCGCTGCGGTCCTGGTAGACCTTGAACACCCCGTACTTGATCGTTTCCTTGGGTAAATCCTTTTGTAGGTTACCTTCGGCATCGCGGGTGTACTGCGTTCCCCACAGCTCCAAGGTAATGAAATCGGGGTGTTCCTTAGCCGGGCACTCAACCCGCGCGGCCGGACTATCGACCGGTTGCGCCTGCGAGTAGGCAGTGATGCCCAGCAAGGCCAGCAGAAGCGCGACCGCCATCGCGCCAAGTTTTCGTATGCTCATCGTTATCCTCCCTCCGTCGACTCAGCCATGCCCGATGCGCGCGACGCCATCATCACCGCGATCCGGCCGCGAAAAGGCGTGTTTTCCTATTTTCGCGCGGCTGCTTGTCCCATCTTCGCCCATAGAATGCGCGGCATGTGAGGGAACTAAGTCCCACCGATTTAGCACGACGACGCCGCCACTTCGCCTACCAGCACATATGCTGCGATGCGCGAAAAAACTGGTTGTGAGAGACTGAAGTATGGCCGAAGAAATGCGCGTTATCACGCCTAAATATCAAGCTACGCTGGAACCGCCGGTTATCGGGGCGGTCCTTGTGGACGCGTCTGTCAGCTACGACGGCTTACCGGTGGCGATCTGGAGCACGAACGAGGATTATCGCAAGTTTTTTGGGCGGTCGAACGGCGGTTGTACCGCCAACGAATATGTCGATGGAATCGTTGATGCCCTGCTAACGCGGCATAATGCCGGGGTCAAGTCCTGGGTAGTGGTGTATCTGTGTTCTCGAATCATGATTGTCATTCTCTGGTTTCGATACTAATAAGGACTGGATATCAGATACCGGTCAAGCAATAACGTCCTTCCCACTAATAGTCTT
>NZ_QDIE01000053.1 GCF_003957255.1 Actinotignum sanguinis | reverse complement strand
GTGATGGTGAGTTGTAGATCTTTTCCAGGGTGCTTCGTTCCTCGTCACTCAAGGCGAGTGGTTTAGCGGGGTGCGACATGGATCAATAATACCATCACCAGTAAGCTATTTCACGGACGGTACACTACTATCCTGGACGTATGTCGTCGAAGAAAAATAAGCCGGCCGGGACCCCGGCCCTCCTCGCCCTCACGAAATCCGGCGTGGAGTTCACGATTCTTGAGTACGAACAAAGTTTGCATCACGAGCACGGATTCGCCCTCGATTCCGCCGCTGAGCTGGGGATGGATCCCCGTGTTATTTTCAAAACTCTGCTGGCGCAGGTGGATGGGAAGCCGGTATGCGCGGTGGTCCCGGCGGCCGCCATGCTCAATCTCAAGTCCTTGGCGAAAGCGGCGGGCGGGAAAAAGGCCGCGATGATGGATCCGCATGATGCCGAGAAACTCACCGGCTATGTGACCGGGGGTATTTCGCCGCTGGGGCAAAAACACCGCAGCCCGATTTTTATTGATGCCTCCGCGCGCGAGCTGCCGGCGATGGTGGTTTCGGGTGGGAAACGTGGGCTCTCGGTGCGCCTGGCTCCGGCCGATTTAGCGGCCGCGGCCCGCGCGGAATTCGCGCCGGTGGCCGATTTTAGCCGGCACGTCTAGCCGGCCGGTCTAGCTGGCACGTCTAGCCCGCCACTCTAGCTGGCCCGGCTATCCGGCCCGGCTTCGAGCGCCGCCACATCTACATACCAGGGCCCGCTGCGGCGCAACGCGCGGGCATCTAGCTGCTGGGCGAAATCCGCGGCCGTGCGCACTTCCAACCCTAGCGAGCGCCCAATAAGGGCCAGCACATCGGCCGGGCTCCAGCCGTACTCCGCGAGCGCCCGCATCGTCACGGCACCATCGCGTTTGGCCAGCCGCGCGCCTTCCCGGTTGAGAACCATGGGCACATGCCAGTATTCCGGGGTGGGCGCCCCGAGCAAGCGCTGCAAATACACCTGTCGGGGTGTGGATGGCGCCAAATCGGCGCCCCGCGTCACCTGGGTAATGCGCTCGAGCGCATCATCGACCACGGAAGCAAAATTGTAAGCGTAGCGACCATCGCCACGCCGAATCACAAAATCGTCGACGACGCCGCTCACCTCCCCGCACACCTCATCGTGAATGGTTAGTTCTTTCACCTCGGTGCGCAGCCGCAGAGCCGGCTGGCGGCCCACCGCCGCGAGTTTGGCGCGGCCGGCCCGCCGGCCGGCCGCACTCAGATCCCGGCAGGTCCCCGGGTATACCCCGGGCGCCCCGTGGGGCGCCCGGGCGGCGTCGGCCAAATCACGCCGGGTGCAATAGCACTCGTAGAGCAGTCCGCGTTCCCGCAGGGACGCGAAGGCGGCGTCGTACCCATCGATGCGCTGGGATTGGATCTGAACCGGGCCGTCCCAGGTGAGCCCCAAGGCCCGCAGGTCCGCGAGCTGGCGCTCTTGGAACTGCGGGCGGGACCGTTCGTCCATATCCTCCACGCGCATGAGGAAGCCGCGCCCGGACCGCCGGGTCAAAGCCCAGGCGAGGAGCGCGGTGCGGAGATTCCCGAGGTGCAGGTCTCCGCTCGGTGAGGGTGCGTAGCGGCCGTACTCCACGGTTTAGGCCAGCGAGCCCATCGGATCCCAGGCGGGCAGCACTTCGGGTTCGGTTTCCAGAGCCGCCAGCAGCTCCGCGGAGAGGCGATCCTTGGTGACCGCGACTTCGAAAACGTGCTGGTCGAACCAGGAATCGTTCATGGTCCAGAAGCCCTTATCGGCGTGCTCATCACCCCAGGAGTTTTCGATACGCCAGCGGCGCGGGCTGCCGTCTTCACGCAGATCAACGCCGGTGAACACCATGGCGTGCGTCATCATTGCTTCGCCGTAGTAGAGCTCATCGGCCTTAGACATGGCCAGGTCAATCCCGTAGGTACCTTCGTAATCGTAAAGCTGGCCGTCCCAAATACCGCGTTCGCGATCCGATTGCTTGCCGGTATCGCACCCCATCCACACGGGCTGGCCGTCCTTGAGGGTGGCGATGGTGGCTTCCCGAATCACCTCGATGGGCACATTGAGGTAGGTGACCGGCTTAGCGCCCACCACATTGCCGAGGCGATCCACCGTGTAGAGCTTGCCGTACTCATTACGCGGATCGTTGACGATGCACACGTACTGATCCAGATCCGGCAGGTACTTCTGCGCGAATTCCACCGGGGTCATCTTCCCTTCGCGGTGGAAGTTTCCGTCCTCATCTTCGTACTGCCAGACGAAGCTTTCCGGCGGGGTACCCAGGTGAATCGCCAGCACCCGGTAGACCTGCTCCATGAACTTTTCGCGCACGGCTTCACGCTGGCCGGCTTCTGCCTCGCGAATATCGTGGGCGGCGCGGCGCAGCAGCATTTCCAGGGTGCGGTTCATGAGCTGGGTATTGGAGGAAGATTCCGTTTCCGGCATCGCGAACTTCGGGCAGGCCCCGTACTTTTCCACCAGTGCCACGAACATATTCCATTGCCCGCCGTCCCCGATGGGATCGGAAAGCAGGTAGTGCACGGTGCGGTCATCAACCGGGCGGTCCGCGAGCTCAATCATGGAGGTGAGGAAATAATTGGCCTTTTCCAGCTTGTCGTAGAAATGCTGGAAGGACTGGGAGAACTCGAAGTTCTTCAGGCCGGTGGCGCGATTGACGAGCATCTTCAGCGAGCTGAGCCCGGAGAAAAGCCAGCAGCGCCCGGACTTCTTCTGGTTATTCACCTTCCAGGTGTCCACCTTCACCGACATGGACGGATCAATCGCGTTAATAACATCGCGATCCTGGGCGACCTTCGTGATCGAGGTCTGGGTGACGGCGTTCTGGACGATGCGAGCGGTGCGATCCGCCGCGAAATCCGCCGCAAACTTCTTCACCATATCGGTCTCAAGTGCCTGGGCCATTCATAACTCCTTCATTGTCGTAACTGTGCCAAGGTCCCTCACTATGCTACCTTGCAGGCGCAGGCCCGCCACGGGCCGGTGTCCCGAAAGGTTGGATATGCGTTTTTCGATGGGTCGTTCCGGCGCGCGCCACGGCGATACACAGGCGTCCGGTACCTCTTCTCCGCACCGGCGCATGTGGACGGTCATCGCCGCGCTGCTGATGGTCCTTGCCGCCGCACTCCTGCAACTCTCACGTACCGGTTCCGATTCGGAGCCGGGTGGGATCGGTAGCGCGAGCAGCGGCACACTCACCGCCTCCCAGGCACTTTCCGCCCTGAGCGAGCTACCCGGAGGCCGCCCCGATTCCGGGCGTGGCTATTCCCGCGCCGAGTTCGGCTTGGGGGACGGCTGGCCGGATACCGATGGAGACGGATGCACTGTTCGTAACGAGGTGCTGCGCCGCGATCTTGCGGGAGTTACCTTCTGGTCGGGGAAGTCCACGCCGCCCGGCTGCGTCGTCGCCACCGGAACCCTGCGCGATCCGTATACCGGAACGGAGATTTCTTTTGACCGCGCGCGGGAACCTCAGGCCGTGACGATTGATCACGTGGTCGCGCTTTACGATGCGTGGCGGGCCGGTGCGCAGGACTGGGACGCGGATACTCGCGCGCAATTTGCCACCGACCCGCTCAATTTACTCGCGGTCTCCGGGGCGGCGAATAAGGAGAAAGGGCACGCCACCGCCGCGCAGTGGCTGCCGGATAATCCGGCTTTTGTGTGCGAATACGCCGCGCGACAGGTGGCGGTCAAGCGTGCTTACGGGCTTCGGGTCGACGACGACGAACGTCACGCCCTGCACGAGGTGCTATCCGATTGCGTCCGGTAAGCCGCGGTTGCGGATGACGCTTTCCATAGTCACTCCCGCTAGCGAACTCCGCTCACACACTCTGCAAGGGTTGGATTCTCTCCAGCTCGTCTCCCAGCGCATCCGCTTCTTTCTCAAGGTCATAACGGGTTTGCAGATTGATCCAAAACTGTGCGCTGGTACCAAAGAACTGACTGAGCCGCCGCGGGGCAGTATGTATTTTCAGAGCTGTACTTCATATGTCGTACATGCGAAGTACACCCCAGAAAAACACCCCTCCCGCCAGCGCGGTGGGACGACTCGCATCGCCACCCGCACCGCAAAAAGCAACGTCCCGACGGGAAGCCCCGTAAAAAGCAACGCCTCAACCGAGAGCCGCACAGGATGCAAGCCCACGACATCGAAACAATTTCTTAAGGGGGTGCGGACGGTTTCCTAGAGATTTTTAAGGAGATAGTTCAATGAATAAGAAACCGGGAGTTGCAAACGGGATCAGGTACTCCGCCAAAGACAAGCAAAGAGCTCTCGCCATCCTGGAAAAGCTTGGCTCTCTAAGGCAAACAGTCCTAGAACTGGGTTATCC
>NZ_QDIE01000052.1 GCF_003957255.1 Actinotignum sanguinis | reverse complement strand
CTGCACATTCCACCGCAGGTGTCAAGGAAGCAAGCTTATTGAGGTACTCGAGCTCAATAAGGCTGACTTTTCGTTGCTATGGCAGGGCAAACCCCGGATATGAGACCCACTTTTTGTCTATTAACCCCTTTGCGCGGCATCAGCCCCACTAGCAACGTACAATTGGGCCTTCCGCGCACCTCAGCACCTCCGCGCGATGACCACATCACAGCCGAGCCCGCCCAACAACAGCGAATCCGCGCCCACAAATCCGGGACGTTAGTACCACCTCCACTACCGAAAATATTCGCAATTGCAATAATAGATAAGGTAATTATTGTCGTAAAACCGTTACATAGCCGCCTTATTCCGCACTTTTTTGCGACAGATCACGAACCTTAGCGACACTAAAGAAAAAGGCTTGACACGCACACACCACCTGGGACTAAAGTACTAACCGAGCCGGCGAAGTGGCTGGCGTCTCACTACTAAAAGAGGTGATTTTTAATGGCGAAAATTCTCATGGTGCTGTACCCGGATCCCGTGGACGGCTTCCCGCCCAAGTACATCCGTGATTCAATCCCCACGATTGATTCCTACCCGGGTGGCTCCAGCACCCCTACGCCGTCGGGCATCGATTTCACTCCGGGTGAGATGGTGGCATGCGTATCCGGCGCCCTGGGCCTGAAGAAGTGGGCTGCGGAGAACGGGCACGAACTCATCGTCACCTCCGATAAGGAAGGCGAGAATTCGGAATTTGAGAAGCACCTGCCGGAAGCGGACGTGGTTATCTCTCAGCCGTTCTGGCCCGCTTACCTGGGCAAGGATCGCCTGGAGAAGGCCAAGAACCTCAAGCTTGCTATCACCGCCGGCGTGGGCTCTGATCACGTGGACCTCACCGAAGCGATGAAGCGCAATATTACGGTTGCTGAGGTTACCTACTCGAACTCGATTTCAGTGGCTGAACATGCGGCCATGACCATCCTCAACCTGGTGCGTAATTTCGTTCCCGCCCACCGCATCGTCACCGATGAAAAGGGCTGGAACATTGCCGATGCCGTCAAGTGGTCCTATGACCTGGAGGGCATGGACGTCGGTGTTATCGCCGCCGGGCGTATCGGCCGGGCTCTGCTCAAGCGCATGAAGCCCTTCGATGTTAACCTGCACTACTACGATCTGTACCGTCTCGATCCGCAGACGGAAAAGGAACTCGGCGCCACCTATCATGAAACCGTCGAGGATCTCATGCGCAGCGTGGACGTGGTTTCCATCCATTCCCCGCTCACCTCGGATACCTATCATATGGTGGACGAGAAGATGATCAATTCGATGCGCCGCGGCTCCTACATTGTCAATACCGCCCGCGCTGAAATTGTGGTGCGCGACGACATTGTCAAGGCTCTCGAATCTGGTCAGCTCGGTGGTTACGGTGGGGACGTGTGGTACCCGCAGCCTCCGGCCGAGGATCACCCGTGGCGCACGATGCCGCGTAACGCGATGACCCCTCATACCTCCGGTTCCTCGCTGTCCGCACAGACTCGCTACGCTGCCGGCACCCGTGAAATCCTCGAAGATTTCTTCGCTGGCCGCCAGCTGCGCGATTCTTACATTATCGTCCAGGGTGGGGCGCTCGCCGGAACCGGCGCGAAGTCCTACACCACCGACGGTAAGGCCAGCCCCGGATCCACCGGTAAGTAAAAAATTATCTAGCTCTCGCAAGTCCTGAACTCTCCATTGGCGCCGCGTGGCGAACCGTGATCTCCCCTCCGGTGGGAATCCGTTTCGCTACGCGGCGTCGGTGTCGTGTATGCGGGTTAGCCGCCCTGCTGCGCGAACTAGCTGCTCTCCACGCATGCCAGCCTCTTCCCAATCTACGTCCGGCTTACGTCCAGAAACGGCCACTAACCTGCGCACCGGGAATTATCCCTTTCACTTTCACGGTCGAAACAGAAAGAGAACTCTTATGCGCACATCGGCACTCCTCATGACGGGGGCTCTGCTGGTCCCGCTCGCCGCCCAGGCACTGCCGGTCATCAGCCCCGCTCCCGCCGCCGCCAGCGAATCCGCGCCCGGCGCTAACTCGGCAGCCCAACTCGCTAAGGCCCGTGCCCGGCTCGCCGCCGCTCTCAAGGCCCGCGACGCTATCCTCGCTGAGATAATGGCGAGCGGTGCGAGCCTCGCGGATATCCAGGGTGCCGCGCAGGCGTACGCGCGGGCAAACGCCCAGGCGGAGGCTGCTCAGCGTGCTTATGATGCCGCGGTCCAGCAAGCTTCCGGTTTCGATTCCGCGAAGAAGGGGTACGACGACGCAGCTGCCGCCATCCCCCAACTAGAAAAGAATGCGCAATCGACTAAGGCCACTCGCGATGCCGCGCAGGCCGCTTACGATCAGGCCATCGCGCCTAACCCCGAAGCGGCCAAGGAAGCCCAGCAGAAAGTGGATGCCGCCCGCGCCCGCATTGAAGAATCTAAGATTGCCGCGAAGAAGCAGTTGGATAGGGGCGCTCTCGGGTTCTACGAAGCTCGAAACTCTCAGAAAGCCCTGGAAGTTTTCCGCACCGATAAGGAGTACCAGGGGCAGCCCCTTACTTCCTATACCCATCCGGGGGCTGCGGATGATGCAACCAGCCTCGAGTCGATGAAGAAATCCCTCGATCTCATTAATAAGATCAATGACCTGCGCGCGAAGCACCAGCTCGAACCGCTCAAGGTCACGGACTACCTCATGGCGGTCGCGCAGCTGCAAGTGAACGCGCAGTCCCGCACCAATAAAATGGCTCATATTAAGGCTTTCAATGTGGCGGAGAACCTCGCGTCCGCCCGCTATGCCGGAGATGAGCTCTCCCTCAAGCTCTGGTATCACAACGAAAAGGCCCTCCACGATCAGGGCGTCACAGATTTCGCGAAGGTCGGGCATTACCTCAATATTGTCAACCGTGATTACACGGTCACCGGGATGGCCTACGCGCCGAATATCCAGGCCAATACTTTTGATATCGCACCCGCTTACGGAGACAGGTCGCAGCCGCAAACAGTTGCCGAGTACACGGCTGAATTGCAACGTTACATGGACGGTCTCAAAGATGAGATGGCACGCGGATCCTCCGTGGCTCGCACGGATCTAGCCGATGCCACAGCCGACCTTGAGGCAGCCACCCGAGGAACTACGGAGTCCTTCGAAGCCCAAGTCGCGGCAACGAAATTAGAAACAGCCACCCGCGAATATGAGGAGGCCAAGGCAGCGCTCGAAAGCGCGCAAACGAAGCTCGCGGCCGCCACCCAGGCGTACGAAACCGCCAAGGCGGCTAAGGCAAACGTCCAGAAACTATCCGAGCAGCTCGCCACCGCAACCGCGGAGCGTGATCGGAGCGCCGCCCGTGCCGCCCAGCTCGGGGAATTTGGTGAGAAGCTTGCCGCCGCGGAAGCTGATGTGGCGCGCGCTCAGGCCGATGTGGATCGTCTCTCCCCGGCGCCCGCGCCCAAGCCCACGCCGGGCGGCCCCGGTACGGATCTGCCCGCCACCGGTAATGTTTTCTATGTTTCTAATGATTGGACCTCACGCCAGGCCACCAGTGTGTTCTCCTACGGCCGCGCGGGCGATGAAGTGCTCGTCGGTGACTGGGACGGCGACGGCGTCGATACGTTCGCGGTGCGCCGCGGCAATAAGATCTACGTGAAGAACAGCGTCGATGGCGGGGCCGCCGATGTGGAATTCTCCTACGGTCGCACCGGTGATGAGATCCTCGTGGGTGATTTCGATGGGGATGGAAAGGACACGTTCGCGGTGCGCCGCGGCAACACCTTCTATGTTCTGAATTCTCTCCACGGCGGGGAGGCCGACGGCGTGGTCCACTACGGCCGCGCGGGTGATACCGTCCTCACCGGCGATTTCGACGGGGATGGGAAGGATACCTTCGCGGTGCGCCGCGGCAACGTGTATTACGTCAAGAACGTCATTGCGGGCGGCGCTGCGGATACCGTTTTCTCTTACGGCCGTGCGGGTGACGCCACGATCCTGGGCGATTTTAACGGCGACGGCGTCGATACGCTGGCGGTACGCCGCGGCAATACCGTTTACGTGAAGAATTCGCTGGCCGCTGGTGAAGCGGATCAGGTCCTCACCTACGGGCGGGCCTCCGACCAGCTCTTCGTGGGCGATTGGGACGGCAACGGCACCGACACCCCCGCCGCCCGCCGCTAACCCCACGCCTGGAGAATCTCTCTGTGTCGGGTTCCCCTTGTAGGAACTCGCTCCCGGATCTTCCGCCCTCATCGCTTTATTGGGATGAGGGCGGAATTTTCATCCCATCTCCCATAGATCAGTAGAACATAAAAATAACCCACGTTTCACCACCACGGACACTACACTCAAGCCAACATAACACTTTCATTAACTTATTGACCGCAAGTTCTATTTCTTTATAGACTACTTACACCTCAACGTTGAGGCGTCGATAGCGAAGGAGCTAAAAATGAGATACAAAAAAATTACCGCAACTCTTGCCCTCCTCGGGTGTTCGGTTGCCCTTCTACCCGCAGCTAACGCACGAACCGCTTATTTCGTCAAAGACAACGGTGTTGTTTCAGCCTCCATCTGGACGACGAACAACGAACAGACCGTTAACGTCGAAGACGAAGCGCCCGATAATCGTTGGGTACTTGGCAATTACACCCGCATGGGGCATGGGGATAACGTCCGTCAGGTTATCAACCGTTCTGGTTACGGAGCAGTTGTCACCCGTAGTGCGGGCGGTACGGTCTCATCCGTACAAGCCTGCCAATCCGGTGCCGGATTAGCACCCATGCAATGCGGCCAGTGGAAGTAACCCGATAACACAAGAGGTGGGGGAATAGCTCATATAGTTATTCCCCCACCGCGCAAGAGAAGGACCATCCATGGGCAGCAAACTCACAGTCGCTAACCTCGCAATGCAGGTAGGAGACCGCCAGCTATTCAGCGGGGTTTCTTTCTCACTAGCCTCCGGCGAAAGCCTCGCACTCCTTGGGAAAACCGGGATTGGCAAAACTACGCTACTTAACGGAATTCTGGGCTTTCTCCCTCTCGCATTCGGGAGTGTTGAGATTGACGGCGTACCTAGGTCAAGTCCTGGGTAGTGGTGTATCTGTGTTCTCGAATCATGATTGTCATTCTCTGGTTTCGATACTAATAAGGACTGGATATCAGATACCGGTCAAGCAATAACGTCCTTCCCACTAATAGTCTT
>NZ_QDIE01000051.1 GCF_003957255.1 Actinotignum sanguinis | reverse complement strand
GGTGTGGTGGGTGTCTCTCTGGTTTGATTTGCGTCTAGCGGGTTGGGCTTGTAAGCTTGTTATCCGTCGCCGAGGCCCGGGAAACCGGTAAGCGGTGACAGGATCCCTTGAGAGTGGCGTGGTTCACTGGGGCCGGGTTTGAAATCCTGGCTGGGTGGTGCTAAGCTAACGGGGTTGCTCTTTTTGAGTGTGATTGTTTCTCTTGCGTGTGATTGCCGTGGTTTTTCGGGTGGTTATGCGTGGGGTGTGGGCGTGGTGTTTGGATGCTTAATAGTGTGTCTGACTATTTATTTTTTACGTGATATTTTTTGTTCACATGATTGACGTGCTGCACTAGTACTGGCCGAGAGTTTTTTGGTTGGTGGGTGTGGTGTTGGTTGTGTGGGTGTGTGCGAGGACAGTTAGCACTCTAATGATGATGACTGGATGTATTCGTGTTTACGGGTATGTTTTGGTTTGTTTGTTGGTGGTGTGTTGTTCTTGTTTTTTATATTTTTTTGTTGAGCTAGTTGTTTTTCTTGCTCTCTGTTTTTTTGTGGAGAGTTTGATCCTGGCTCAGGACGAACGCTGGCGGCGTGCTTAACACATGCAAGTCGAACGATGAAGCTTACAACTTGTTGTGGGTGGATTAGTGGCGAACGGGTGAGTAATACGTGAGTAACCTGCCCTCCTTTTTGGGATAAGCCTTGGAAACGGGGTCTAATACCGGATATTCTGGCATGCTCGCATGGGTGTGTTGGGAAAGCTTTATGTGAAGGGGGATGGGCTCGCGGCCTATCAGCTTGTTGGTGGGGTGATGGCCTACCAAGGCGGTGACGGGTAGCCGGCCTGAGAGGGTGACCGGCCACATTGGGACTGAGATACGGCCCAGACTCCTACGGGAGGCAGCAGTGGGGGATATTGCACAATGGGCGAAAGCCTGATGCAGCGACGCCGCGTGGGGGATGAAGGCTTTCGGGTTGTAAACCTCTTTCGCTATCGAACAAGGCTCATTTTTTGGTGGGTTGAGGGTAGGTGGAGAAGAAGCGCCGGCTAACTACGTGCCAGCAGCCGCGGTAATACGTAGGGCGCGAGCGTTGTCCGGAATTATTGGGCGTAAAGGGCTTGTAGGCGGCTTGTTGCGCCTGCTGTGAAAACGCGGGGCTTAACTTCGCGCGTGCAGTGGGTACGGGCAGGCTTGAGTGTGGTAGGGGTGACTGGAATTCCAGGTGTAGCGGTGGAATGCGCAGATATCTGGAGGAACACCGATGGCGAAGGCAGGTCACTGGGCCATTACTGACGCTGAGGAGCGAAAGCATGGGTAGCGAACAGGATTAGATACCCTGGTAGTCCATGCTGTAAACGTTGGGAACTAGGTGTGGGGGGCCTTTCCAGGTTTTCTGCGCCGTAGCTAACGCATTAAGTTCCCCGCCTGGGGAGTACGGCCGCAAGGCTAAAACTCAAAGGAATTGACGGGGGCCCGCACAAGCGGCGGAGCATGCGGATTAATTCGATGCAACGCGAAGAACCTTACCAAGGCTTGACATACACCGCGGGGCTGCAGAGATGTGGTTGCATTTAGTTGGTGGTGTACAGGTGGTGCATGGTTGTCGTCAGCTCGTGTCGTGAGATGTTGGGTTAAGTCCCGCAACGAGCGCAACCCTTGTCTCGTGTTGCCAGCATGTTGTGGTGGGGACTCACGAGAGACTGCCGGGGTTAACTCGGAGGAAGGTGGGGATGACGTCAAATCATCATGCCCCTTATGTCTTGGGCTTCACGCATGCTACAATGGCCGGTACAGAGGGTTGCGATATCGTGAGGTGGAGCGAATCCCTTAAAGCTGGTCTCAGTTCGGATCGGGGTCTGCAACTCGACCTCGTGAAGTCGGAGTCGCTAGTAATCGCGGATCAGCATTGCCGCGGTGAATACGTTCCCGGGCCTTGTACACACCGCCCGTCACGTCACGAAAGTTGGTAACACCCGTAGCTCGTGGCCTAACCATTTTTGGGGGGAGCGGTCGAAGGTGGGGCTGGCGATTGGGACGAAGTCGTAACAAGGTAGCCGTACCGGAAGGTGCGGCTGGATCACCTCCTTTCTAAGGATTTTTTTGCAAGGGACGCGTTGGGTGGGCCTGTTTGTGGGTTTGCTTGTTTTTGTTTTGTTTCTTGTGTTTGGGACGCGTAAAAAGAGACGCTTAGGACGTAAACAGGTTTTAGTGCTTGTTGTGTTTTGGGTGTTGTTTGGTTGGGCGTGCTGTTAGGCATTCGGACACTAGCTTGTCTGTTACTGCCCGTGGCTGGCTGATGGGACTGTTTGTTTTGTTGGTTGGTTGTGGTGTTGGTGTGGTGGTTGGTTGTCGCATAGTGAGCGTGAGCATCTTTATATGGCAAACATGTTTATGCCAGGGCTTTTTTTGGTTTTGGTTGTGTGTTTGTTTGTGATTTTGCGTGATTGACGATTTTGTTTTGAGTTTCTTGTGTTTTGTTTTTTGGTGTTGTAGGGCGTTTGGTGGATGCCTTGGTGCGTATGGGCCGAAGAAGGACGTTGTAGCCTGCGATATGCCTCGGGGAATTGGCTAGCGAGTGGTGATCCGAGGGTGTCCGAATGGGGGAACCTAGCCTGGGTTATGCCGGGTTGCTGCCAGCTGAATTGATAGGTTGGTGGTGGGAACGTGGGGAAGTGAAACATCTTAGTACCTGCTGGAAAAGATATTTTGTGAGTAGTGGCGAGCGAAAGCGAAGGAGCCTAAACCTTGTGTGTGTGATACCTGTCGGGGGTTGCATGTGGGGTGTTGTGGGGCATTACAATTCTCGTTTCCGACAGAGCGGGGCGTAGTGATAAATCATGCTTGTAGGTGAAAGGTTTGGGAAGGCCTGCCGTAGACCGTGATAGCCGGGTAGCTGAAACTTGTGTGACTGCGTGGTGGTGTTCCCGAGTAGCACGGGGCTCGTGGAATCTCGTGTGAATCTGCCAAGACCACTTGGTAAGGCTAAATACCCGTCGTGACCGATAGTGAATTTAGTACCGTGAGGGAATGGTGAAAAGTACCCCGGGAGGGGAGTGAAATAGTGCCTGAAACCAGGCGCCTACAAACTGTCAGAGCCATCTTGGTGGTGGTGATGGCGTGCCTATTGAAGAATGAGCCTGCGAGTTAGGATGTGTGGCGAGGTTAACCCGTGTGGGGTAGTCGTAGCGAAAGCGAGTCTGAAGAGGGCGTTTTAGTTGCATGTTCTAGACCCGAAGCGGGGTGATCTACCCATGGCCAGGGTGAGGCACGTGTAAGAGCGTGTGGAGGCCCGAACCCACCAGGGTTGAAAACCTGGGGGATGAGTTGTGGGTAGGGGTGAAAGGCCAATCAAACTCCGTGATAGCTGGTTCTCCCCGAAATGCATTTAGGTGCAGCGTTGCGTGGTTCTTTGTGGGGGTAGAGCTACTGGTTGGCTGATGGGCCTGATTTGGTTACTGACGTCAGCCAAACTCCGAATACCATGAAGTTGAGCGTGGCAGTGAGACTGTGGGGGATAAGCTTCATAGTCGAGAGGGAAACAGCCCAGATCGCCGGTTAAGGCCCCTAAGTGTGTGCTAAGTGGGAAAGGATGTTTAGTTGCTGTGACAACCAGGAGGTTGGCTTAGAAGCAGCCATCCTTGAAAGAGTGCGTAATAGCTCACTGGTCAAGTGATTGAGCGCCGACAATGTAGCGGGGCTGAAGTACACCGCCGAAACCGTGGCAAACAAATTTTGTTTTGTTTGGGTAGGGGAGCGTCCTGCGTGAGGTGAAGCCGTGGCGTGAGCTTTGGTGGATTGCGTGGGAGTGAGAATGCAGGCATGAGTAACGTTTGGGAGGTGAGAATCCTTCCCGCCGTATGACTAAGGGTTCCAGGGGTAGGTTCGTCCTCTCTGGGTTAGTCGGGTCCTAAGGCGAGGCCGACAGGCGTAGTCGATGGGTGACCAGTTCTTATTCTGGTACCGGTTTTATTGCGTCCAGTGTCTTCTGCGTTGATGCTAACCATCCCGTCTATATCGTTTACTGCTTTCGAGGCGTTTGTCTTGTTTGTGGTTGGTGTGGGTGGCGTGGGGTCCTAAGTGTGGGAGGCAAGCGTGTTAACAGGTGTGACGCAGGGAGGTAGCTTCGCGTGCCTAATGGCTTGGCGCGTTTAAGGGTGTGGCCCGTTTCCTAGGTAAATCCGGGGAACATATGTGGGTGAGGCCTGATGGTGACCACTTTTTTGTGGGAAGTAGGGTGATCCTGTACTGCCGAGAAAAGCATCGACGTGAGTGGTAAGACCGCCCGTACCCGAAACCGACACTGGTAGTTGGGTAGAGCATACTAAGGCGTGCGAGTGAATCGTGGTTAAGGAACTCGGCAAAATGCCCCCGTAACTTTGGGAGAAGGGGGGCCCACTCTTTACGCGCCCCGTGTCTGGGCGAGTGTGGGGGGTTGGGTCGCAGAGTCTAGGGAGAAGCGACTGTTTATCAAAAACACAGGTCCGTGCGAAGCTGTAAGGCGATGTATACGGACTGACGCCTGCCCGGTGCTGGAAGGTTAAGCGGACTGGTTAGCCCTCTTTTTTTTGGGGGCGAGGCTGGGAAGTTAAGCCCCAGTAAACGGCGGTGGTAACTATAACCATCCTAAGGTAGCGAAATTCCTTGTCGGGTAAGTTCCGACCTGCACGAATGGCGTAACGACTTCTCTACTGTCTCGACCACGAGCTCGGTGAAATTGCATTACGAGTAAAGATGCTCGTTTCGCGCAGCAGGACGGAAAGACCCCGGGACCTTTACTATAGCTTGGTATTGGTGTTCGGTACGGTTTGTGTAGGATAGGTGGGAGACTGTGATGCATTGACGCTAGTTGGTGTGGAGTCGTTGTTGAAATACCACTCTGATCGTATTGCATGTCTAACTTTGGTCCGTGATCCGGGCTAAGGACAGTGCCTGGTGGGTAGTTTAACTGGGGCGGTTGCCTCCTAAAGGGTAACGGAGGCGCTCAAAGGTTTCCTCAGCCTGGTTGGTCATCAGGTGGTGAGTGTAAGTGTAGAAGGAAGCTTGACTGTGAGACAGACATGTCGAGCAGGTACGAAAGTAGGAACTAGTGATCCGGCGGTGGCTTGTGGAAGCGCCGTCGCTCAACGGATAAAAGGTACCCCGGGGATAACAGGCTGATCCTGCCCAAGAGTTCATATCGACGGCATGGTTTGGCACCTCGATGTCGGCTCGTCGCATCCTGGGGCTGGAGTAGGTCCCAAGGGTTGGGCTGTTCGCCCATTAAAGCGGTACGCGAGCTGGGTTCAGAACGTCGTGAGACAGTTCGGTCCCTATCCGCTGCGCGCGTTTGAGAATTGAGAAGGGCTGTTCCTAGTACGAGAGGACCGGGACGGACGAACCTCTAGTGTGCCAGTTGTTCCGCCAGGGGCATTGCTGGTTGGCCACGTTCGGGAGGGATAACCGCTGAAAGCATCTAAGCGGGAAGCCTGCTTCAAGATTAGTTCTCGTTCCACTTTTGGTGGGTGAGGTCCCCGGTTGATGATCGGGTTGATAGGCCAGGGATGTAAGGCTTGTGAGGGTTTTAGTTGACTGGTACTAATGGACCGATAGCCAAGATAACAAGGCATTTGAGATTGTTTTTGCGTGGGATTGGGTGTTTGCGTTCACTGTGCGATGACTGGCTACCATGTGGTTGGTTGGTGTTTTGGTTGTGGCGGTGGTTATAGCGGCAAGGTTACGCCCGGTATCCTTTTCGAACCCGGTAGCTAAGGTTGTTTGCGCTGATGGTACTGCACTCGGTGGGGTGTGGGAGAGTAGGTTGCTGCCGCCATGTTTCTTAGTGTGTGGGGTGT
>NZ_QDIE01000050.1 GCF_003957255.1 Actinotignum sanguinis | reverse complement strand
CCACCGTGGCTGGTCTGAGTCTCACCTGCTCACCGCCCTGGATTACTGGCTTTATTCCAGGTCGATCAACACGCAGCCGATGTCTGATTTCGTGTCAAACACGATCCAACCAAGGAAGGAACCGGTTAGTACGCCTAGTGATAAGCCCGTCGAGATTGATACCCATATCGATACCGAACACCCCTGGGAAGACGGTCTAAACATCCGTAAAGGCCAGATCGGGGGCTAACGACACGCCGCCATTAGCAACTAATTTTGTCTATTAACCCTCATATTAAGTAAAAAATGTGGCGAATAACCGGGGAGAAAGTCCCGGCTGTGTATCCGCACCCTCGCGCGCGGGGGCAATGTCGCGTAAGATTAAGCCCCGTCACCAAAAAGTAAGGGTACCCTTACTTACGAGCGCTGGGCTTCCTCACGAGGTGCATCCAATCAGGACTCAACGCCCAGTATAAGCCAGAAAGGGGATGGTGATGGGAATGGGATATAAACGGGGTGCGGTACGGGCCGGCCTGGCCGCGCTGTTGGCGAGCATGCTTGCCGTGGTGGGGGCCTGCGGGGCGGCGTCGTCGCAAGAAAAAAGCGCGGGAAGTGAGAAACCGCAGGTGCTCACCACTTTCACGGTACTGGCCGATATGGCACGCAATATCGCCGGTGACCATATGGAGGTCGCGTCGATCACCAATCCAGGCGAAGAAATCCATGACTATCAGCCTTCGCCCGGCGATATTAAGCGCGCGGAAGGTGCCGATATCATCCTCTACAACGGCCTGGGCCTGGAGCGATGGTTTGAGAAATTCGTGGAGAATTCCGCCGCGGAACGTGTCAACCTCTCCGATGGAATTGAGCCGGTCGCTATCGCAGAAGGCGATTACCAGGGCAAACCGAATCCGCACGCGTGGATGAGCCCGAAGAACGGCAAACTCTACGTGGATAATATGGTCGCCGCTTTCGCGAAAGTGGATCCCGCCCACGCGGAGGACTACCGCGCCAACGGCGAAAACTACAAGAAGCAGCTGGACGCCATCGCCACCGATATGGACGCGGCCCTGGCTACCATTCCCGAATCCCAGCGCGCGCTGGTGAGCTGCGAGGGCGCTTTCTCCTACCTTACGCGCGATCACGGCCTGCAAGAAAAGTACCTGTGGGCGGTTAATGCCGAAGGCGCACAAACCCCCAAGGCCAAGGCCGACCTCGAGAATTTTGTACGCAGCTCCGGGGTGCGGGCGCTGTTCTGCGAATCCACCGTGGATGACAAAATGGCATCCGTCGCTGAGGATACCGGTGTGCCGGTGGCCGGCTTACTGTACGTCGACTCGCTTTCCGAGGCGGACGGCCCCGTGCCCACCTACCTCGATTTGCTTCGGTACGACGCCGAGCTCATCACCCGTGGGCTAACCGGCAAAGCAGGCGAAGCCGCGAGCGAACCCACGAAACCGACCGGCAAGTAAACACCGCTCGCATATAAACGCTGTTCGCAGGCCAACGTGGCTAGTAGGCCAGCGCGGCTGGCAGGCCAACGCGGCTAGCAGGTATGTCACAATCGCAGAAAGGCGGAGGAACGGTGGCAACACCAACAGAATCTCCGAAATACGCTCTTGAGGTGAGCGGCGTTCACGCGCGCTACGGCTCGGTGCAGGCCCTCACCTCGGTGAGCTTCGGGCTGAACCCGGGTGTTATTTGCGCACTCGTGGGGCAAAACGGCTCAGGTAAATCCACCCTCATGAAATCAATTATGGGATCCGTGCGGCACGGCGGGGATATTACGATCCTCGGCCAGAGCGGCGCGCGGGCCCGCAAAGCCGGCCTGGTCGGCTACGTTCCCCAAAACGAAGGCGTGGACTGGGCTTTCCCGGTGAGCGTGCGCGAGGTAGTCACCATGGGCCGCTACGGCTTCATGGGCCCCACCCGCCGCGCCCGCGCCGAAGATCGCGCGGCGGTGCGCCACGCCCTCGACATGGTGGAAATGACCCCCTACGCGGAACGCCAGATCGGCTCCCTTTCCGGAGGGCAGCGCAAACGCGTCTTTATTGCGCGGGCCATCGCGCAGGGCGCCCAGCTCATGCTCCTCGACGAGCCCTTCGCCGGGGTGGATAAGCCCTCAGAAACCATGATTATCGCGCTGCTCCAGAAACTGGCTGCTTCCGGGGTAACTATCCTGGTCGCCACCCACGACCTGGCCGGGCTACCCCAACTGTGCTCCGAGGTGCTCCTCCTCAACCGCCGCGTTATTTTCCACGGCCCGGTGGCCGAGGCCATGCAGCCCGAACACCTCATGCAGGCTTTCGGCGTCGTCCCCGACCACAACGAACCCGACCCGGCCGCGGACCCGGCCACGCACCTGCGCAAGGCAAAGGAGAATCGCTAGTGTGGTACGAACTTTTCGTTGAAATGTGGACGCACCCCTTTATGGTGCGGGGTGCCACGGTCACCCTCACCGCGGCGATAGTGTGCGCGGTCATCAGCTGCTGGCTGGTGCTCATCGGCTGGTCACTTATGGGCGACGCGCTCTCGCACGCGATTCTGCCCGGCGTGGTTATCGCTTATGTACTGGGAATGCCCTTCTCCCTGGGTGCGGTCATCGCCGCGCTCATCGCGGTGGCGCTCATTTTCCTGCTGCGCTCCACCTCGCGAGTCAAAGAAGACGCCTCCATGGGAGCGGTGTTTACATTATTCTTCGCGGTCGGGTTGATCCTCATTAAACTCAACCCTTCCAATGTGGACCTCAACCACGTAATCTTCGGTGACCTCCTGGGCGTCACTCGCGCGGATATGATCCAGGTGGTCATCCTGGCACCGCTCGCGCTCGCGATTTTGCTCTTCAAGCGGCGCGACCTTACCGCCTACGCTTTCGACCCCACCCATCTGCAAGCCATCGGCATCCGGGCGCGCACGCTCGGCGCGATTTTGCTCTTCTGCCTGGCGCTCACGGTGGTAACGGCCATGCAGGCGGTGGGCGCAATCCTCATTATTGCGCTGGTGATCGTGCCGGGTGCCACGGCCTACCTGGTCACCAACCGCTTCCGCGTCATGCTCATATTCGCCCCGATTTTCGCGGCCGTGTGCGCGCTGGTGGGGCTGTACGTTTCCTACTGGCTCGACCTGCCCTCCGGTGCCGCGGTGGTTACGGCCCAGGGCATCATGTTCCTGGTGGTTTGGTTGATTTCCCCGCACGGGTTGCGGGGCAAGCTTGAGGGCGTGTGCACCCGCGCTGCCGCGGTTTCTCTATAGAACGACGGCGCAGCTAGCGGGCGGCGGCGTTCCCCTAAAAATGTTGTTCCAATAAACAGGTGTGGCCCAGAACCTTCGCGGTCCTGGGCCACACCTGTTGTTAACTAGCGCTTATGTACTGTGGCTATGCACTGCTTAGCCTGCACTGTGTTTTAGCCATGAGCCATGCGTGGCTGGCGCTACTTAGCTGTGCCGGCGCCGCATCAGCAGCCCGGTTCCCAGCAATGCAAAGGCACCAGCCACCAACCACGCGCTCTGCGCGCCGGTGGCGGGGAGCTTCTTCTTGATGGTGCGGGTGGGCTTGCTCGGAGCCGCCGGTTCGGCCGGTGCGGGTGCGGTGCTTGGAGCCGCCGGTGCAATGGTAGGCGCAACGGTCGGTTCGGCAGTCGGAGCAGCTGTAGGCGCGGTCGTGGGCGCTACCGGAGCTGTCGGCTCGGCCGTGGGCGCTACCGTTGGATCAACTGTCGGGTCTGCCGTGGGCTCGGTGGTCGGTTCAACCGTGGGAGCAACCGTGGGCTCGGTGGTCGGCTCGGTCGTGGGCTCCGGCGGAATCGGCGTGCCCGGGGTCAGCGTCGCAGCCTTCTGGGTGAAGCTCACCTGCGCGTTGAGAACAGTGCTGCTCCCATCGGCAAACGTCACCTTGATCGGCAGCTCGTGGGTTCCGGTGGCGGCCTCTTTCCCGATTGTCACGGAAAGTGCGCCGTCGTTCGGATTAACTACGACGTCCCAGCCCTTGGGAAGGGTCGCTCCGTCATTGAGTGCGTAAGCACCGTTCTGGCTGAGCGTGGGGGTCACCGCAGCGCCGCTCGCATCCGCGAAGCTCGGGGCGGCCACGTTCACGGTGACCGGATCCAGATTCTCACGGGTGGCGGAGGCTGGCTGGTAAGCGGCGTTCACCGCGGTGACGGTGACCTGCGCGGTTGTCGAAACAATATCTTCCACCCAGGTACCCGCGGCATCCTGAGTTTTCACGGCGCGCTTGTAGGTGACCGGATACACGCCGGGCGTGGCAGTATCCACCTGAGAAGCGTCAATGGTGACACGGGTGGGAATGCCGGTACCATCCGGGGCATCGTAATTCGCGGTGGAGTAGGTGATGACCTTCTTCGCGTCGGTGACCGCCTGCGGATCCCGGTCGGTTGTGAGCGTGGCGAGGTCAAGGTTCCCCGCCTGCGCTGCCTGCTCTGCGAGACCTCGAATCGTGCTCAGCTGGGCGCGCGCATCATAAGCGCTGTATTGCGGAATCGTGACGTCGCTGGCCTCAACAACCTTGACCAGGCGCACGTGCGCGTTGGAGAGCTCCGCCGCGAGCGGTGCATACGCTCCCGCGTTCATCGCGATGGGATTTCCTTCGGCGTCCACAAAGCTCGGCTGCGCGGCGGACATGCCGTAGGTGTAGACCGGCATGATCTGGTTGGCGGTTGCCCCAACGGAGTACCCCTTATCGCGGATCACATCCCGGATCGGCATGAGGTCAATCTGGTAGGAATTCACCGTGGCCGTTGAAATCTTCGAGATCATGCTGTCGTAGCCGGTGCACTGTGACCTCAGCCCATTGGTGTAGGTGGTCTGGTACTGCAGATTGAAACCGTCAGCAAAGGGAACCTTCTTCGCGGCATCCACGTCCCGGTGCTTAACCGCGGGCATAGCCTGCTGAATATCAAGAGGGACCTGGGTGAAGGGGCCGGAGAGGTCATTGTAATTGGCGGCACCGGACTTCTCCACAGCCACGAACTTTCCGGTGGTTCCGTGCTGGCTGGCCGGCGCGCCGTTGTCGATCTGGGTGAGCGGGGTGAAACCACGGAAGCGGATAATCCGCTTGTAGCCTTGGGCTTTCTTAGACATATCTTCGCCGTAATCAGTCCCAGCCAGAACCAATTTGCGGTTCTGCAACGAAGCGATCGGCATCAAACCCTTGACTGTGGCAACATCCTGATTGAACTTGAGAGGGACATCCACCGTGATGATATCCTCCGGGCCGGTAGAAGCCGGGAGGTTACCGCGGATCCACACCGTTGCCACGTTATCCCAGTCTGCATCGGTCATCATGGCGAGGGTCTTTTGAGTGTTGTCCTTGAGAATGAGCCAGATGGTGACCTTGGTAGACACGTCTGAGTTCGCGAAGAATTCCTTGAGCTTGGGGCCGTCCACAACGAAACCTGAAGCTTCAGCCGGGGCGCCGGAGGTATCGTAGGCGGCATTGCCATCGCTCCAGCCCACCTGGTAATTGAGCCCGTAAAGCGTAGTCGCGGTGTTATTGCGCACCTGGATGCGTGCGGTGAGCTCGGTGGTCTTCGTGAGATCAATGAGGTTATTACGCATGCAATCGAGGCGGTTACCCGGATCTTGCTGCGGGTTGGCCGGCATCGGGAAATTATTGGACGCCGAGCCATCGGCTGCGCGTAGTTGCATACCTACGCTGAATTTGGCGTCTTTTCCGTTTTTATCTTGCGGGGTGATGAGGCTGCCATCACCGCTTGCCAGCCCCGAAACAATTGCGGGACTGGGGTTATCTGCTGTGGGAACATCCGCGACGGCGAGTGGTGCGATTCCGCATCCCAGGACCGTGAGGGCGGATAGTGTTCCGACGGCGAGCCTGCGCATCTTCGTCATGATGTCCTATCCAGAGTCGTGATTACTTATGCTTCTAACCCTAAATGAAATTTCGTGTTAGTTAAAGCGATTTTGATAGAAGAATGTTAAAGTGCTGTGAGCTGGGTGAATTGTTGGCGTGGGGAGGGGTTGGCTGTTAATTGGTGATGCGATGCGAAAAGGCTGCTGGGCAAGGGTGTGCGTCGTCGTAAAAAGGTGTAATCTAAAACTATTGAGGTGACAAACTTCGCGCAAGGATGCGGGAAAGGGATCTCCTCGTTCGCCGCGGTAGTCGCGAGAAAGGTGCGCGGTCATGGGCGTTATTCGGGGCGTGACGGAAGAAGATATTCTCGCGTTTCTTCGCGAGCAAGGTATCGAGGCTAACGCGAACTACCTGGTGGCACGCAAGTATCGCAGCTTCCTGAATGGAATCGGCAAGCTCCTGGTCTCAAACTTGTGGAACGCGATCGACGCGGCGGTGATCCGGGTGCTCGTGGTCACCGATGCCGAGTTTATTGTGATCAATCCGGAAGGCGCGTCGGGGCTGTCACATATTTCGCGAGCGGACGGCAAACGTTTCCGGCGGTACCCGTGGGAGAGCGTGATCGACTTTCATGTGGAGCGCAAAGCCACTACCGCGCTTATTAGCTGGACTGCGGAGGGCAAGGCGCAGACGTGGGAAGTCGATATTACCGATCCGGGGGTTTTTAGTTTCAACCCGGTCAATTTGCCGGCGTTCCTGAAGCATTCGCGTTAGCTTGGTTTATTAGCCCGTGGTTGTGTTGGCCGGGCTTCGGGCGAATTGTGGGGTAGCACCGTTCCGGCTTGGGGGTGGGGCATGGGCCCGAGAAAAGAAATTGCTCCCCACCGGGATTTGCGTCACCGAGGAGGAGCTTCGCGCGCTCGAAGGGATTCGAACCCCCGACCTTCTGATCCGTAGTCAGATGCTCTATCCACTGAGCTACGAGCGCACAGTCGCGAGAGAGTTACCGAAGACCTCCTCAATAAAAAATTGAGGAGGCGAGCGATTAACCCGCCTCGTTTTGCGACAGATAAGAGTTTACATCGTTGCTCGGCGAGAACAAAATCTACAGGCCAGGTGCGTTATGTTTCACATCTGGGCTGGATGACTGATGTGTGCATCTCACATTGCTTTTCGGAAACTATCCAACTAGATTGACTAGTGATAGACCCCCGGTCAGGCCTCTAGCTTTTAGCAATGCACAAATGGCCGGGGCCTTTCTCTACAGGCAGGCGAAATGAAACAATGGCTTACCTACGAACAACAGCTTTCACTGCTTGTAGACCGCGGGCTGGGGTTAATAGACAAAATTAGTTGCTAATGGCGGCGTGTCGTTAACGTCCGATCTGGCCTTTACGGATGTTTAGACCGTCTTCCCAGGGGTGTTCGGTATCGATATGGGTATCAATCTCGACGGGCTTATCACTAGGCGTACTAACCGGTTCCTTCCTTGGTTGGATCGTGTTTGACACGAAATCAGACATCGGCTGCGTGTTGATCGACCTGGAATAAAGCCAGTAATCCAGGGCGGTGAGCAGGTGAGACTCAGACCAGCCACGGTGG
>NZ_QDIE01000004.1 GCF_003957255.1 Actinotignum sanguinis | reverse complement strand
GTGAACCACGCCACTCTCAAGGGATCCTGTCACCGCTTACCGGTTTCCCGGGCCTCGGCGACGGATAACAAGCTTACAAGCCCAACCCGCTAGACGCAAATCAAACCAGAGAGACACCCACCACACCCCACCCAAACACCCCAAAAACCAAACAAAACCAAAGAAAACAGCACAGAAAATCAGGCAAAAATCCCTAACTACGCCGATATCCCGCCATTGGCCTATTCGTCCACCTTCTACAGAAGTGGCGGCGCTACCACCACCGGTAACGCCGCCACTACCTAGCCCACCGCGCGTGCGAGAGCCGTTCTTTACATCGCTATTTACTCCGTAACACGGATAACCGCGAGGTTTTTCTTACCCTTGCGCAGCACCACGACGCCCCCGGGAAGAACATCGTCGGCGCTGAGCACGTCAGCCTCTCCAACTTTGCGATTGTTGATATTCAGGCCGCCGGATTTCGCGGTACGCCGCGCGGCGCCCAGGCCCCGTTCCTGGCCCGTGGCCACGAAGAGCTCCGGAATCGGAGTTCCCACGGGCGCCGTCGCCTGCGGCAGCTCCGCTACGGCGTCGCGCAAGGTATCGGCATCCAAAGCTGCCAAACCGTCGCCACCGAAGAGCGCGCGCGAAGCATTGTCCACCCGTTCGGCAATATCCGCACCGTGCACCCAGGCCGTCACGTCCTGAGCAAGCACGCGTTGTGCCCGCCGTTCCTGGGGACGCTCCGCCACCGCGGTAGCCAGCTCCTCGATTTCTTCCCGAGTCCGGAAAGTAAAGACCTTGAGCATATGCACCACGTCTTCGTCGGCGGTATTGAGCCAGAACTGGAAGAACTTGTAGGGGCTAAGCATCTCGGGGTTGAGCCATACGGCTCCGCCTTCGGATTTCCCAAACTTTGTGCCATCCGACTTGGTGATCAACGGATTCGTGAGCACGTGCACCGATTCGCCCGTCACCTTGCGGATGAGGTCCATACCGCCCACAAGATTGCCCCACTGGTCGTTCCCGCCCACCTCCAAGGTGCAACCGTAACGGGTGAACAGCTCAAGGTAATCATTGGCCTGGAGAACCTGGTAGGAAAACTCGGCGTAGGAAATACCCTCATCCGATTCCAGGCGCCGCGCCACAATGTCCTTGGAGAGCATCGTCCCAAGCCGGAAATGTTTACCCAGGTCACGCAGGAAATCAATCGCGGAAAGCTGCCCGGTCCAATCGAGGTTATTGACGAGCCGAGCCGGGTTATCACCCTCGAAATCCAGTAGACCGCGCAGCTGCCCGGCCAGAGATTCCACCCACTGAGCAACGGTGTCACGTGGATTAAGCGTGCGTTCTGTTGAGGGACGCGGATCCCCGATGAGCCCGGTCGCCCCACCCACGAGCACTAGTGGATGGTGTCCGGCCAGCTGGAGGTGCCGCATCAGCTTCACCGCGACAAGGTGACCGTGGTGCAGCGAAGCCGCCGTCGGATCAAAACCGCAATAGAAGGTGACCGGACCGGAGTTCAGCGCGCTACGCAGCGCGTCAATATCCGTATGCTGGGCGATCAGCCCCCGCCATTCCAGTTCCTCAAGAACGTCCTTCACGTCTCGTGTCCTTCCGTTGTACTTCGCGCGCCACGGGCCTTTCCGTAACGTCACGTCCGGACGTTATCACGCCCGGTTTATTCCTGCCACTATCTCTTTTTACGACGACGCCGCACCGGTCGCGCTGCGGGCAAAGCCCTCCGCGCGCCCGATGAATTCCCGCGCAGTGGCCAACTGCTCCGCAACACGCTCCGGTGCGGTGCCCCCCACCCCGCGCCGAGCCCCCACAGAGGCGGCCACCGTGAGCACATCCCGAACATCCGGAGTGAGCCGCGCGTCGATGGAGCGCAGCTCGTCGTCGTTCATATCCCATAATTCGATGCCGCGCTCTTCACAGAAGGCGACCGCGCGACCCGAAATTTCATGCGCGTCCCGGAAAGGTACCCCGCCGCGCACCAACCACTCGGCGATATCGGTGGCAAGGGAGAATCCCTGGGGTGCCAGCTCGGCCATGCGCTCGTAGTTAAGCACCATGGTCTCTACCATGCCCGCCACTGCCGGGAGGAGGAGGTCAAGGGTATCGATGGCGTCGAAAACCGGTTCTTTATCCTCTTGTAGATCTCGGTTATAGGCGAGCGGGAGCCCCTTGAGGGTAGCTAGTAATCCGGCCAGATCACCGATGAGGCGCCCGCTCTTGCCGCGGGTCAATTCGGCTACGTCCGGGTTCTTTTTCTGCGGCATAATCGAGGATCCGGTCGCGTAGGCATCATCAAGAGTGACGAAGCGGAATTCGCGGGTATTCCACAGGATAATTTCTTCGGAAAGCCGCGAGAGATCCACCCCGATCTGGGCGCAGATATAGCTGAATTCGGCAACCAGGTCCCGTGCTGCGGTGGCATCAATGGAATTGTGTTCGGGGGCGTTAAAGCCTAGTTCTCTCGCGATTGCCGCAGCGTCCAGCCCCAGGGTATTCCCCGCCAGCGCCCCGGCACCGTAGGGCGAATACGCGGCCCGTTTATCCCAATCCTGCCAGCGCCCGATATCGCGCAATAGCGGCCAGACATGGGCGAGCAGATGGTGGGCTACCAGCACCGGCTGGGCATGCTGGAGGTGGGTACGCCCGGGCATAACCGCATCGCCGGCGCGTTCGGCCTGCGAAACGAGCGCCCGCACCACCGTCAGCAGTTTTTCGCTCAGGTATCGCGCCGCGTCGCGCAGGTACATGCGGATAAGCGTGGCGATTTGATCATTGCGCGAGCGTCCAGCCCGAAGCTTCCCTCCCAGCTCGGCCCCGGCTTCGGCCAGCAGGGCACGTTCCAGCGCGGTATGCACATCTTCGTCATCGGGGGAAGGCGTGAGTTCCCCACTGGCCACCCGCTGCCCGAGCGTATCCAGCGCGGCCAGCATCGCGGCGAGCTCGGAATCGTCCAAGAGTCCTGCCCCGGCCAACGCCCGGGCGTGGGCGTGGCTCCCGGCCAGATCGTAGGGTGCCAGGCGCCAGTCAATATGGGTCGAGCGTGAAAGTTCGGTCAGGGCGTCAGCGCTGGAACCGCTGAAGCGCCCGCCCCAGAGGGCAAGATGTTCAGTCATTGCACTATTCTAAACACGCTCACTTTCGGGCGGGAAGTTCCGCTACTCCCCCGCGGGAAATTGGGTGCCCTCTCGCCGGTATTCCACTATTCTTCCGCGGGAAGTGCCACGTCAAATCCCTGCGCGCCGATGGCGGCCAATAACCGCCCGCGCCGCGCCACCGAACCGCTCAGCCGGGTAGGCACGTAATCGGTGAAGGGGCCGACCGGCTTTCCGTAGCGGATATCCACCCAAGGCGCGATGGCGGCGTCGTACTCGCGCAGCGATTCCACCGCGGATTCCGGTTCCTGGTAACGGTCAGTGAAAACGCGCAGCTCGGCATCCATGCGGGGCTTGAGCGCCGGGATGCGTTCCGGATCGGGATAACCCATGATGAGGCCAATAACCGGGAACGTGAGTTCGGGCAATTCGAGCACCTGGCAGATGCGTTCGGCGTCGTTCAAAATAGAACCGAGGTACGTGGTACCCAAACCGTGGCTTTCCGCCGCCACCACGGTGTTCTGCGCCGCGATCATGCAATCCGCAACCGCGGCGTTAAAGGCGTCATAGCTGCGGGCCCCGGCACCCTCACCACCCTGCTCCTGGCACACGCGCCAGGCACGGCGCGTATCCGCCACGAAAATCCACAGTTCAGGTGCCTGCGCCACGTAGGCCTGGGTGCAGACTTCTGCGATGGCCTGGCGACGGGCTGGATCCTGCACTCGAATAATGCTTGCGTATTGCATGCCCTGCGAGGTGGCGGCGTGCAGCGCGGCCTTGACCAGGGTGGCGGTAAGTTCCTCCCCGAGCGGCCGGCCATCAAAATCACGAATGGTGCGGTGGTTGAGCTGAGTGCGCAGCGTGGCAGCCGCGGCAGTATCAGCGAGGCGCATATCTTCTGAAGTCTTGTGTGAAGTATCCATACGGGTATTCTCCCACGCTTGGGCCACGGCGCAAGATTCGTCACAGCTGGCATTGCCAGGGAATGCTGCTATGCTGGCACCCGTACCGGGACTGCTGTCTCTGCTCGCTCGCCTCAGTGCGGGCTCTTTTTGTGCATGCGGCCGGGTGTTCGGCTACCTGCCGGCCCCGCCGCTCACCTTTGTACACCACAGCATCGCAGAGTTACCGGAGCTAGGTTGCGCTCGTCTCACGGCTATATCTATGCCGCCAGCGTGCGCGTTGTTGTGAAGGATGGAATGGAAAATACGCGTTATTTCACGATTCCGGGTTCGGACCGAACGTATGACCGCAATAAGCTCCTTGTGGTGCTCATCGTTGCGCTTGTCATGTCGCTTATCCAGGTCAGCTCGGTTAATAATCTGCTTCCCATTATCGAAACGGGCCTGAATGCCGGGCGCGGTGATATTCAGTGGGTGCTCTCCGGATATTCCCTAGCTTTCGGGCTGCTCCTGGTTCCCGCGGGGCGCCTGGGCGATATCTTCGGACGCTCCTCGCTGTGGATGATCGGGATGGCGGTGTTTACGCTCGGTTCGCTACTGTGCGGGGTGGCCAGCGACGCGTTTATCCTCAATATCGCGCGCGCCCTCCAGGGCATCGGGTCGGGGATTTTCTCACCCCAGGTCACCGGCATGATCATGCAGTATTTCGACGGTCACGCCCGCGCTAAAGCCTTCGCCTATATGGGCCTGGCCATTTCCGCCTCGGTCGCCGTGGGGCCGCTACTCTCGGGGAGCCTCGTGCAGATCTTCGGGCCCGTGGGGTGGCGGTGGTCCTTTATTCTCAACGTTCCGCTCGGTTTGCTTGGTTTGGGGCTGGGTATTTTCTTGCTGCCCTTCCTCAAAGAACGGCGCGCTATTGGCGACGACGCCGCTAAAATCGATGCCGCTTACCGGGCAGAAATGGAACGTCGGGGCCAACCGGTTGGCCGCCGGCGCGGGCATCGCCTCGACCTTGACCCGGTGGGGATGACCCTGCTGGCTCTCGCGGTGCTCTGCCTCATGCTGCCCTTCATGTCCCACTTCGCCTGGCGCTGGGTGCTGCTGGGCGGCGGGGCCCTCCTCGGGCTGGCCTGGGTGCTCTGGGAGCATTCTTATGCGAAACGGGGACGGATTCCCATGGTCAATCTGCGCCTCTTCCGCATCGAATCCTTCAGTTTCTGCACCTCCATTACCGCCATCCAGTTCCTGGGAACAACATCTGTTTTCGTGGTGCTGGCGATGTATCTCCAGCAGGGCATGGGATTCAATGCTTTGCAGGCCGGGCTCCTCGGCTTGCCCAACGCGATTGCCTCGGCCTACGCCTCGGTGTGGGCAGGGCGCTACGCGGTGGCGTGGGGTCGGCATATCCAGGCGGGCGCTTTCGCGCTCGCGCTGGTATCGCTCGCTTCGAGTATTCCGCTGGCCGCCGGAATTGCCTATTCGGGGTGGAGTCCGTGGTGGCTTTCCCTCCCCATCTGCGTTTTCGGCTTCGGTATTGGCGTCATTGGTTCGGCCAATCAGACCCAGGCAATGATTGACGTTCCGCCCGCCCACGGCGGTACCGCGGGCGGGGTGCAGCAAACCAGTCAGCGCATTACCACCGCTATCGGCAATGCGATGGTGACCGCGATTCTCTTCGCCTTCGTCAACGAGGGAACCCCGCGCGGGGCCGGTGCCTGGTTCACCGGTTACGCGGCTTCCATGGGGACGATCTGCTTTATCGTGGCACTTGCTCTCACTGTCTCGATTATTTTCATGCGCCGGCCCGCTTCGCCCGCGATGCTGCGCGCCCGCGAAGCGAAGTAACGCATCATCAAGCACCGAAGTAAAAACGGGGCCGAGGTCGTGACGACCTCGGCCCCGTTCTAGATACAGCCGCGCGGGCGCACCGCGCTAGTTCAGTCGCGCGGGCGGGATAGCCACCCCGCGCCCGAAGGTAACATCGCGGGCGGCGGCAAGTTTCGCGGGCAGCCCGGTCAATTCGATGAAGCCCTTCGCGTGCGACTGGTCGAAGGAATCACCGGCATCGTAGGTAGCCAAGTTGAAATCGTAAAGCGATGCCTCCGAGCGCCGCCCGGTCACGGTAGCGCGCCCACCATGCATAACCATACGAATATCACCGGAGACATAGCGCTGGGTATCTTCGATATAGGCGTCAAGGGAGCGCTTGAGCGGGGAGAACCACTGGCCTTCGTATACGATATCCGCCCAGCGGTCCGCGACGGTGCGCTTGAAGCGCGCCTGCTCGCGATCCATCGTCACGTTCTCGAGTTCCTTATGCGCGGTGAGCAGCGCCATGGCACCCGGTGCCTCGTAAATCTCGCGGGACTTAATGCCAACATAGCGGTCTTCCACTACGTCGATCCGGCCAATCCCCTGCTTTCCAGCTCGCGTATTGAGTTGTTCAATAGCTTGCAACGGAGTGACGGCTTCGCCGTCGATCTTGACCGGAATACCACCCTCAAAGGTGATGATCACTTCATCGGGCAACGGCGGGTAGGTCGGATCATCCGTGTAGGTATACACATCCTTCGTGGGTGCATTCCACAGATCTTCGAGATACCCGGTTTCAATGGCACGCCCCCACACATTCTGGTCAATGGAGAAGGGATTATGGTGAGTCGTTTCAATGGGCAAATTATGCTTATTGGCGTAATCAATAGCGAATTCGCGGGTGAGCGCGAGATCTCGCACCGGGGAGAGGCACGCCAGATCCGGCCCCAATTGGGTAATACCGTTTTCGAAACGAACCTGGTCATTACCTTTTCCGGTACATCCGTGCGCCACCGTGTTCGCCCCGAATTGCCGAGCCGCAGCCACCAGGTGCTTGACGATAACCGGGCGGGAAATAGCGGAAATAAGCGGGTAGGCGTCCATGTAGAGCGCTCCGGCTTTGAGGGCCGGCATGCAGTATTCACTGGCGAATTCATCGCGGGCATCGGCGATATAGGCCTCCACGGCCCCGCAATCGAGGGCGCGCTGGCGAATGGTCTCCAGATCCTCACCGCCCTGGCCTACGTCCACGGCAACGGTGATCACTTCAGCTCCGGTTCGCTCCCCGATCCAGCCGATCGCCACCGAGGTGTCCAGTCCGCCCGAATAGGCGAGAACTACCCGCTCCTTCGCCATTATTACTCCTTTTTCTCCCCCATTGAGAGGAGGTGTTGCCTGATCTCTACCGCGCGTTCTTCACTGCGGGCAATGACCAGCACGGTGTCGTCTCCGGCAACGCACCCGAGCACGCCGTCCAAGCGCGCCCGATCGATCCCGGCGGCGAGTAGCTGCGCGGCCCCGGGCGGGGTGCGCAGCACGATCTGGTTGAGGGCGCATTCGGCGCTGAGCAGTATTTCACGAGCCCACCGCGCCAGGCGCTCCCCGGTATCCATCGTCTGGTCAGCGATGCGATATGCCATCGATCCGTCCACCCGGATCTTCACGGCCCCCAAATCGTCTAAATCACGGGAGAGCGTGGCCTGGGTGACATCCACCCCGGCACGTATGAGATACTCCCGTAATTCATTTTGGGAACCGATGAGATGAGCTTCCAGAATCGAGGCGATAAGCCCTTGGCGGGCGGTGCGACTCGAAGGAATTCCGGCGGTCACAATGATCCTTTCGCATCACCGGGAACACGAACCGACGGCCCGCGCTCCCTTGCATTATAATCATACGCGCTGATGCAATTTTTTGCATTACACGCGGCGGGTGCCGGCCCGAGTCAGGCAGACACCCGCATTAATGATGCCACGGCGCGCGCAAAGTCTCGGTAGCGTTCCATTTCCGTGCGGAAGGGTGCAAGTACGGTATCGCGCACCTCCGTATCGATAGCGCCGCGCGCCCGGGTGGTCACCTGACGTTGAACGCGTTGCGCTCCGTGCGTGCGTGCAGCCCGCGCGCTCATACTTACGACGACGCCGCATACGGCGCCGGCCACCACGCACATCAGGCTGGCCCGGCGCAGCCCCAGCGGGAGGGCTACTCCCCCGGCTTCGGTGATGATCCCAGCACCAATTCCCAGTGCGCCCAGCACCAGAGCGGCAAAAGCCAGCCACTGGAGGGTAGCTGCGACGCCCCACCAGCGCGGCCGGTGCCAAGCCTGGCTTTCCCACGCGATAATCCGCGCGACGCTATCGGCAAGCCGCGCGGCTTGCCGGGAAGTTTCATCGCGCACCGCCCCGCGCCAGGAACGCGGGAGGAATCGGGCGGCCTGCGCGATGAATTCGCCCAGCGCCACCCGAGTTTTTTCTACGGTTCCGGAACTAGCCACTGCGTCAGAGCTATCTGGCAAATATGAACGAGCTCCCGCATCGGACATAACACCCCTCCCCCATCCGCGCAGCAGCGGCCAGGCAGTCGCGCGCCGGGCGGCCCTGCGGTAGTTGTCCGCGGCACCCCGGGCTGCCGAACTCAGGCCGCCGGCCCGAGCCAGCCCGGTAACAAGGTCATCCACCCCGGCAATATCGGTGAGGTCACGCGGATATCCGCCTTGGTCAACGAGGTTCTCCGTGAGCGCCGCGCCCACGGTCCGCACATCCGCGGCGAGTTTTTCCGCCGCGGCTCTCTTCCCCGCGGCGATTTCCACGAGCGCTCCGCGAATTTCTTCAACTCCCACCCCGGTGAGTGCAGAGGCCGCCACGATATCCGCACTCACGCCTTCGGCGGCGAGAATACGCCCCAGATCAGCCACAATAGCTTCTTCATCAGCAGCGCTGAGGCGATCAATCTGATTGATAACGATGAGGAGAGAAGAATGATATTCACCCATTGCTGCCAAGAAATCTTCGTGAACCACAGCATCGGCGTATTTTTGCGGGTCGAGCACCCAGATAACCACATCGGCCCGCGCGATAATGCGCTCGGCCTGGGCGCGGTGAGTATCCGCCGTCGAATCAATATCCGGCAGGTCCACGAGCACCAGATTGGCGGTGGTATCGGGAGCTAGCTGCAGCAGCACTTTACGTTCGCGCACCCCGAGCCAATCGAGAACGTCAGAGGCGTGGCGCCCCGAGACCCCCAGGGGTGCGCGGGTAGCCGGCCGAGTGGCGGCCACCCCGGCCACCTCCTGCCCCACAATGGCATTGAGCAGGGATGACTTGCCCGAACCGGTGGCTCCTGCCAGAGCCACCACGGTGCGTTCGGTTCCTACCAGGCCGCGCTGGCGCGCCCGGGCTAGCACATCACGGGCCTGGCCGCGCACTGCCCCATCAAGGTAGTCGCCGCCCAGGTCGAGGGCCTGCTCCAGGTTCTTTAATCCAGTGGGAAGATCCATCCGCGCCTCCCTTCCGCGCTGCGCATCGCTTCATCCAGCTCACTCAGAGCACCCTTACTGATTCCCAAACGCGCGATTTCCTCTCGGTAGGGTGCGGCGGTGGCCGCGAAGAACTCCGCGGTGCGCCCGAGGAGATCCTCGGTGGCGGTAGCGGCCATGCGGCGAACAGCGTCGTCGCCGAAAATAGCTTCCAAAACGCGCTGCGCCACCACGGCCGTTCCCCCGGCGATAGCTACTTCCCCGCCGGTGAGGCCGGCGGAGTGGGCAAAGACAACGAGCATGAGCGCGACGCCCACCGCATTAATACCGAGCGAAACAACGCGTGCGGTGAACTGCTTGCCGCGCCCCTGCTCGCCGAGCATATCCGTGAGAGCACGGCGCCAATCGTGAACCAGGGCTCCGGCAGCGTCCCGGCGAGCCGCGCTATCGCGCTGGGAGCCCGCTTCCGCACTCCGAGACTCAACCGCGAGGACTATTCCCGCACCGGCTGCGCTGCGCTCCAATTCGGTGGTGAGGCAAGCGGCCAGACTGGCATCCGCGGTGAGGAGCATATCGGTGAGGGAATCTTCGATGGCCTCCCCCACGGAGTCCTCGCTCGCATTCCCGCCAGCGGTTCGCCGCCAGCTCAGCCGGTCACGCCACCGCGTGACGCCTGCTTGCAGCGCGCGTGCCCACTGCCCGCTGCCAAGCATCTCATGCCAGCGGCGCAGCACTTCCCCGCGCAACACGGTGCCATCCGCGATGCCGGATTCTATACTGACACGTGCATCTTTCAGCGCAGCACTGACAGCTGCGTCTAAACGTTCGACTTCCTCGATCTGTTCCAGATAGGAATAGCGAGCCTGGGCGCAGGTATCGGCCAGGCTACCGAGCGCCCCGGTCAGAGTTTGGCGCGCTACCGAGACGCGCGAACGTTCATCGCGGGAGAGCCCGGCGAGCCATTCGCGCAGCGGAGCCACGTCGGCCTCCGGAATGCCCGGCGCTCCCGGGTACTCGGTTATGACAAAGAGCGGAGCGCTTCCCAAGCCGCGTTCCTCAAGCCTGCGGATCAGATCGGGCCGAATCGCCGCGGCATCCCCAACCGGCACCCTGTTGAGAACAACCGCAATGACGATATTGCGCTCGGCTGCTTCATCAAGAAGAGCCCAGGGAATCGCATCTGAATAGCGCGCGGCAGTAGTAACGAAAACCCACACGTCGGCCCCTTGGAGAAGCTGGCCGGCCAGCCTGCGGTTGCCTCCCTCGACCGAGTCAATATCCGGAGAATCCACGAGGGCCAGTCCCCGCGGGACACGAGGTGATTCCACCAAGCGGATTTCGCCGCTCGCCTCCGCTGCGCCGGCGCCGGCATCGGAACGTTCGTGCGCCTGACCTGCACCGGCGCCGCTCAGGCGCGCCAGCCCGGGGAAAATACGGTCGCCGGAAAACCACGCTTCCTCCCCGGGAGCATGGGCGAGCACCGGGATCCTGGTAGTGGGGCGCAGTGCGGAAGACGGCGTGACCGAGGCACCCACGAGGGCGTTCACCAGGGCAGATTTACCCGAACCCGTAGACCCGCCCACCACGGCCACCAGCGGCGCGTCCAGGGAGCGCAGGCGCGGGAGCACGTAGTCATCAAGCTGGTGGAGGCTGTCGGTGCGGGCATCGCGCCCGTCTACCGCACCCGGGGTGGGCAGCGGGAATCTCAGGTTGCCTAGCGCCTGGCGTACCCGCTCGAGGGAAGACAGGCGACTCACGGCATAATCACCCGCGGGTAGCGATCTTCTTCCGGCGGAGTCCAGGTATCCGGATCGGCGGGGACCTGGGTGCCCGAGCGCACATCACGGACCTGCTCGCCTTCCGCCGTCGTAAACCATACGAAAGGAATGCCGCGCTTATCGGCCGCCTTGATCTGCTTACCGAACTTCGTGGCATTGTGTGACACGTCCGCGGGAATACCGCGCGAACGCAACCGCGCCGCGATGGTGGAGGCGTGGTGCCGTTCCGATTCGGCATTGACCGCCACGTACACGGCCGTGGGAACCTTGCGGCTGGCGCGGAGCAGATCCTGGTGCAGGAAACGCGCGAGCAGGCGCGAGACCCCGATGGACAGGCCCACGCCCGGATAGCTGCGGTTACCAGCCGTCGCCAGGTTATCGTAGCGCCCGCCCGAGCATACCGAACCGAGGTCTTCGTGCCCTTCCACCGTCGATTCGAAAACGGAACCGGTGTAGTAGTCCAGGCCGCGCGCAATAGACAGATCCGCGCTGACCGAACCGGGTATAAGAGAGTTCGCTTCGGTTACGAGTGTTGCTAGTTCTTCCAGACCTTCGTCCAAAAGCGACGACGACGCACCGAGCGCGCGGACTTTGTCAACGAAAGAGGCATCTTCGGTTGTGATGCCCGCCAAACTCAAGGCGAGTTGCGCCTGCTGTGCGCTTGCTCCCACGTGTTCGGAGAGCAGCTCGGTCACCACCCCGGGGCCGACTTTGTCGAGCTTATCTAGGATTCGCAGGGTTTCCTCGGTATTCTCCAGCCCGATCGCTTCGTAGAAGCCCTGGGCGAGTTTACGGTTCGAGGCGCGCACCCGCACCCGCGGGATGGGAAGCTTGCTCAGCGCGTCAACCATGACGAGAGGCAGCTCAATATCGTGGTGGAAGGCGAGGGCATCCTGGCCGACCACATCAACATCGGCCTGGTAAAACTCCCGGAAGCGCCCGTCCTGGGGGCGTTCGCCGCGCCAGACCTTTTGGATTTGGTAGCGCTTGAAGGGGAAATCAAGTTTTCCGGCGTTCTCCAGCACGTAGCGGGCCAGCGGCACAGTGAGATCGAAGTGCAGACCGAGGCCGGAATCCTGGCCTTCCTCCCCCTGGAGGCGGCGCAGCACATAGACTTCTTTGGAAGTTTCGCCTTTGCGCAGCAGCTGATCCATAGGTTCGACGGCGCGAGTTTCCACTCCTGAAAAACCGTGGAGTTCAAAGGTGGAGCGCAGGGTGTCAAGAACTTTCTGTTCCACAATACGGGCTTGCGGGAGCCATTCGGGGAAACCGGAGATCGGCGCAATTTTCATAGGTACTATTCTTTCACTTCATCGCGATATAAGCGCGCAGGTACGGCGAGGCTTTGAGTTCGCGCGCCAGGGTGGAGGGTTTGCCATGGCCGGGGAAGAAAATCGTGGAGCCTTCCACATTGGCCACGATGGTGCGCAAGGAAGCGCGCATCTGCGCATCATTCCCACCCTCGAGGTCGGTGCGGCCCACGCCGTCCCGGAAGAGCACGTCTCCGGTGATCATGAAATTCTCCCCAAAGCCCCAATCGGGAAGCTGCGGGGTTTCCGGATCGGCGTCGAAACGCCCCGAGAAAAGAAAAACTGTCGAGCCTTCGGTATGCCCGGGGGCAGCAATGGCGCGCAGGTGCACGCCGGGAACCAGTTCCGTTCCCTCCGTGTATATGGCTTCGGGAAGGGGCACGATCTTCTCTGGTTTCACCCAGGAACGCCCCCCGGTGGCGGCCAGAACAAGCGGGGCGTAAAAAGCATGAGCGATCGGATTATCCAGCCGGTACACATCTGGCTCAGCGATAAAACACGGCACGCTCGAGCCGGCCACCACCCCGGCATCCCAGACGTGATCCCCGTGCCCGTGCGTGGCCAGTACGGCACCCAGGCGCAAATTACGGGCTGCCAAGGCGCGTTCTACCCACGCGGCACTGCCAGCTCCCGCATCAACAACCAGGGCTACCCGATGCGTAGGGTCGGCCATGATATAACAATTCGCCTCCAGGGCAGTATTGGAATACCGCAAGAAAAACATGCATTAACCGTATCCTTTCTCCCGATTTTTTCCTACTGGCACCCGGAATCCCTTTCTCCGTGGCACAATTGTGGTATACCGTAAGAATTAAAGTTGTCCCGCGGCGTGTACCTCACGCCTCTTTCTCCACAAGGAGTAACAATGTCCACAGCTCATCCCGCTCAGCCCGCTCCCGCGCCGCTGGATCCGGCCGCCGTCGCCAAAGCCCGTCCTTTCGGACGCGTGGACGACGAAGGGAAGGTGTGGCTTAAGGATGGGGATACCGAACGGGTCGTTGGCCATTACGCGGCTTCCGGCACCGAAGATGATGCCCTGGAATTCTATATTCGCCGCTATATTGACCTGGATACCCAGGTGAGCCTGGCAGAAACGCGCGCCCACCACGTATCCCCCGAAGAAAGCCGCAAGTCAATCGCGTCCCTGCGCAAGGAACTGGCTGAACCGGCCGCCGTGGGCGATATCGCGGCGCTGCGCACTCGCTTGGATAAGCTCGAAGAAGTCGTGGCGGTGCGCGCCAAGGAATACGCGGCCCAGCGCGCCGCTGCCAAGGAAGCTGCCCTCCAGGAGCGCACTCAGATTGTGGAACGCGCTGAGGAACTCGCCAACGCGAATCCGCACACCATTCACTGGCAGAATACCCGCGCTGAGCTCAATGATCTTTTCGAGAGTTGGAAACGGGCCCAGCGCCAGGGGGCACGCATTGATCGCCCCACCGAAGAAGCGCTGTGGCGGCGTTTTGCGACTGCCCGCTCCACCTTTGACCGGGCCCGGCGCAACCACTATAAGGAACTGGATGTGCGCCGCAGCCAGGTGAAGGCCACCAAGGAAAAGCTCATCGCGGAGGCCGCCGCGCTCTCTTCCTCAACCGATTGGCGGGAAACCGGGGATCGCTACCGCGAACTCATGGATGAATGGAAGCGGGCCGGGCGGGCCGGGCGCCGCGATGACGATAAGCTCTGGGAGCGTTTCATGGCCGCTCGCCAGCCTTTCTACGATGCTCGGGATGCGCATTTCAGCCAGGTGGATAGCCAGTACGCGGAAAATTTGGCCGCGAAGCTCGAATTGGTAGCGGAGGCCGAAGCCCTGTTGCCCATCACCGATGTGGATGAAGCCCGCGAAAAGCTCCGTGAGATCGGGGAGCGTTGGGATGCGATCGGCTTCGTGGCGCGCGGTGATATTGCCCGGACCGAGGGCCGGATGCGGGAAATTGAGGAGAAGGTTCGCGCGGCGGAAAACGACCGCTGGAACCGTACCGATCCGGAAAAGCAGCAGCGTTCATCCGGGATGGCCGCCCAGCTCGAAGCGCTTATCGCGGAACTCGATGAGGAGATTGCCCAGGCACGCCAGGCCGGCGATGAAAAGAAGCTCACCGAGCTGAACGAAGCACGGGCCGCCCGCGTGGCCTGGCTTGAGCAGGTAAATAAGGATCTGTAACTTCACCTACCTGTGGATAAACGCAAGCCGCTCTCCCCGCCTGGGGAAAGCGGCTTGCGTTATTTTCTTTACCATCGCACACTCTCGATATGTATGTGGATGCGGTGCAGCGCCTGGATGTTAACGCTGGTTTGCTGGTGGAATATGCGCCTGGGCTGGTGTGCGCGGCTGATTGCGCCACCCATGCGGCGCTGCGGGCTTCTCTTCTTGCGCCGGTGCTGGGGCGGGATACCATCGCCATCACTCTGAGCGCCTTGTGGGTGTATACCGGCTATTGGCCAGCGGACCGGCTGGTGCGGATCTGTAGCGTGCGAGCGAAGTCGCGGGGTGTGCGCAAGCCAGCGCCCGCGGAGCGCCAATCGATAGCCGGATTATGCTTGACCACACTACCGCGCACAATCACGGATATTTTTCGCCAGGAGGAGCTGGACGTGGCGATTTCCTGCGCTTTGGAGGTAGCACGGCGGCGCCTTCTAGAAGCTCATGAGTGGGAAGCTGCGGCGCACAGCCTCACCGGGCAGCACCTCGCCGCAGCACGTGCGGCTCTGCGTGCTATTGCCCAGCGCTAAGCGGGTTCCTGGCCCTAGCTGTTGCAGTGCTACGCGCGCGGGGGCTCTACCCGGCGCTGGTTAGCGGGCTTGGAATTAGTCACCCGGTAGGCATCGTATACGCCTTCAATCTTGCGTAGATCTGCCAGAACCCGGGCCAAGTGGTGCGGATCGGCCATCTCGAAGGTGAAGGTGTTACGCACCATGCGTTCCTTCGTAGTCATCATATTGCCAGCCAGGAGATTCACGCCGTTATCCAGGAGCGCCCGAGAAATATCGGAGAGCAAACCCTGGCGATCCAGAGCGTCCACCTGGACCTGAATAACATACACAGCTTCGGAATCGTCAGCCCAGTGCACCTCGAGGAATCGTTCTGGTTGCTTTTGCAGCTGCTCCACATTCGGGCAATCCGCGCGGTGAATAGATACCCCTGAACCGCGGGTCACGAAACCGACGATGGAGTCGGGGGGAACCGGGGTGCAGCAGCGAGCCAGTTTGACCATGACGTCCCCGGCTTCCATGCCTTGAACCACCACGGCATTATCGGTACTAGACGTGCTCCGCCGCCGCGAAATACGGTTCGGGGTCACTGCCTCCGCGAGAGTCTCTTCTACCCCGGCTTGCCCGCCCTGGGACGTGATAAGGTTACGCACCACCGTTTCGGGGGAAATATCCCCTTCCCCGATACCTGCATACAGGTCATCTACGGAACTCCGCCCAGCTTCTCGCGCCACTTCCGCGAGCGTGTCATGGCTCATGAGGCGCTGAACGGGCTGATTGCGCTTGCGGATAGCGCGGGCGAGCTTATCCTTGCCTTCCTCCACCGCTTCATCCCGGCGACTCTTCTTGAACCACACCCGGATCTTGGCGCGGGCGCGCGGACTGGCCACGAAATCAAGCCAGCCGAGGGAAGGCCCGGCATCCGGGCTTTTCGCGGTAATAATCTCAACCGTATCCCCGGATTCCAGCTTGTGATCGAGGGTGACGAGCCGATCATTCACCCGCGCGCCCACCGTGCGGTGCCCCACTTCCGTGTGAACCGCATAGGCGAAATCAACCGGGGTCGCACCGGTGGGAAGCTCCATGACTTCCCCCGCCGGGGTGAACACATACACCTTATTGCCGCAGATCTCATAGGAGAGCGACTCGAGGAATTCGGCCGGGTCCGCGGTTTCCCGCTGCCAATCAACTAACTGGCGCAACCAGTTGAGCTGCGTTGTTTCTTCGTCAACTTTCGCGGCCCCGCCCCCGCGCTTGGTGGCATTCGGGTTTTCCTTGTACCGCCAGTGCGCTGCCACGCCGTATTCGGCGCGCCTGTGCATATCGTAGGTGCGGATCTGGATTTCAAGAGAGCGGTTGTCCGGGCCGATAACCGTGGTGTGAATCGACTGGTAGAGGTTGAATTTCGGGGTGGTGATATAGTCCTTGATCCGCCCCTGAATCGGCGTGAAAATCGTATTGGCAACACCCAGCACCGCGTAGCAATCCGGGATAGTTTCTACCAGCACCCGCACTCCCACGAGGTCATAAATATCCTCGAAGTCCTTACCCCGCAAAATCATTTTCTGGTAGATGGAGTAATAGTGCTTCGGGCGGCCGGTAATCGTGCATTTAATATGGGAACTCTTGAGCTCCCGCTCTAAAATGGCCTTGATTTTCGCGATATACGCCTCGCGTTCCGGGGTGCGTTCTTGCACCAGGGATTCGATTTCGGCGTAGACCTCCGGATACATGGTTTTGAAGGAAAGATCCTCGAGCTCCCATTTAATGGAATTCATGCCGAGGCGGTGCGCGAGAGGCGCGTAAATTTCCAGGGTTTCATGCGCCTTGGAGCGTGCCTTTTCCTGCGGCATGAAACGCCAGGTGCGGGCATTATGGAGCCGGTCGGCAAGTTTAATGAGAAGGACGCGGATGTCTTTGGACATCGCGATAACCATTTTGCGTACGGTTTCCGCCTGCGCCGCTTCCCCGTATTCGACCTTATCGAGCTTCGTAACCCCGTCCACGAGGAGTTCCACGGTGGAACCGAAATTTTCCCGGACCTGTTCGAGGGTATATCCGGTATCTTCCACTGTGTCATGGAGGAGGGCACCGACGAGGGTATCCTCATCCATTCCGAGTTCGGCGAGGATGGTTGCCACCGCGACCGGATGCGTAATATACGGCTCTCCCGAGCGCCGCTTCTGGCCGCGGTGGCATTCCTCCGCCACGTTATACGCCCGAATAATGCGTTCCTTATCAACATTACCCAGGGCGCGCATCAGGGGTTCCAGGGCATCAGGAACCTGGCTGGCCGTACGTCCGGTCAACCACGATAGCCGCGATAGTACCCGCGGACCTTGCGATTCCGACATGCCCTACTCCCCTCTTGAGTTAATCGAAGGTTAGCACCGCTTCGACCTGCCTACCGGCCAGACGCTCCCGACCGCCCATACCAGCCAGCTCAATGAGCATGCACAGGCCGGCCACAATCCCGCCCGAGCTTTCCACCAGCTCACAGGCAGCATTGGCGGTTCCACCGGTGGCAAGAACGTCATCGATAATCAGAACGCGCTGTCCATCTTCAATATTAAAGGGCTGAACTTCCATGCGGGCCGAACCGTATTCCAGTTCATAATCAACCCCGATCACCGGCCCGGGCAGCCGCCCAGCTTTGCGGATGGTGACCATACCCAAACCCATGGCGTAGGCCAGCGGGGCGGACAGAATAAATCCGCGTGATTCCAGCCCGGCGACGGCGTCGATCTTGCCCTCGTAATGGCGTGCCAGCTCATCAATAAAGAGGTGGAAAGCTTCCCCATCGGCTATGAGAGGGGTGATATCACGAAAGATCACCCCGGGTGCCGGGAAGTTTTCACGTTCCCGCACCCGGCTGGCCGCTAGTTCCACGAGTTGCGCAGAAAACGCAGTGCTCACTTCTTGCTCCTCTTCTTGCGGCGTGGCTGCGCGGTATTACCGAGATGGTGGCCCGGTTCGAGAACCGCAGAAACGACCTCATCTTCCGCAACACCGGCCTCACCCCGTTCGGCGCGCGCGGAGGCCACCTCGGCGTTATGAGCCTTGATGCGCGGATCCGCATTCGTCAGGGTGACGGCGAGCGGCGCGGCCAGGAAGATGGAGGAGTACGCCGAGAGTAGCAGACCCACGAAGAGCACGAGCGCCAGGTCGCGCAGCGTCCCCGCACCCATGAGGTACACCCCGATAAACAGAATGGATGCCACCGGCATAATCGAGGTGACCGAGGTGTTGATGGAGCGGATGAGGGTCTGGTTGACGGCGTGGTTCGTAGATTCCCCGAAGGTCACCCGGTGCTGGCGCAGCACGTGCTCGGTATTTTCACGGACCTTATCGAAAACCACCACGGTGTCGTACAGGGAGTAGCCGAGAATGGTCAAGAGGCCAATAACGGTGGACGGCGTGAATTCGAAGCCGAAGAGGCAATAAATTCCGACTGTCACCACGAGGTCGTGGAAGAGCGCGACGATAGCGCCCAAGGCATTACGCCAGGACCGCATATAGGCCCACAAGGCCAGGAGCACCAGCACGATAAAGACCACGAAACCCTGGAGGGCCTTCGTGGAAATATCCTGGCCCCAGACCGGGCCGATATACGTGGAGGTGACATCCTGAACGGAGGTTCCGTACGCTTCGGCCAATTCCGTGCGGATCGCTTCTGTTTCCGCATTACCCACCCCGGTACCATCGGCATTCGCCGAGGTCTGGATACGTAAGGAGTTCTCGCCTACCTGGGCCACGCGAGCGGCTTTATCCCCGCCGTGGCGGGCCATGATATCCGAGGCGAGGCGCTGATCGGTTGTTTGCGCTCCCGAGACCGTGAATTGAGATCCACCGGTGAACTCAATACCCATATTGAGCCCGCGGGTGAAAAGCGCGATAAACGACGCGATCACGCAGATAATCGCGATGGTGTACCAGGTCTTGCGCCGCTGCACGATTTTGAAGCTGCGCCGCCCGGTGTAGAGATCGTTACCTAAGGTGTACATCGACATTAGGCGTTATCCTTTCCCTCGCTGCTCGCGGGAAGAGCGGCACGGCGCTCCCGGGTGCGACGCTCGGCAAGCGAGCCTTCGCCGGGAACCTTGCGGCCGCGATACGCCGGGGTATGCGCCAAATGCTTGGCGGACATACCCGATGCCGGGTGCCCCCCACCGAAGAATTTAGTACGCACCAGCAGCGTCATAAGCGGATAGGTAAACATAAAGACGACGACAAGGTCGAGGATGGTTGTGAGCCCCAAGGTAAAGGCGAAACCACGCACCGAACCCACCGCGATGACGTAGAGCACCCCGGCCGCGATGAGGTTGACGGAATCAGAAGCGATAATTGTGCGAGTCGCGCGCTTCCAGCCACGTTGCACCGCGGTGCGTACCGCGTGCCCATCGCGAATCTCATCGCGAATACGCTCGAAGAACACGATGAAGGAATCGACCGTGATACCGATGGAAATAACCAAGCCGACGACGCCGGCCATTGACAAACGGTAACCCATCACCCAGGACAGCAAACAAATAACCCCGTAGGACAGGCCCGTGGCAAGGACCACCGAACCGATAGCCACAATAGCCAGGGCGTGGTACTGCCACACAAGGTAGAGCACGATGAGCACAAGACCGATGAGGCCGGCCACCAGGCCCGCACGCAGCGATTCCGAACCGAGGGTGGCGGAAATCTGCTGTTCGGATTGCACCTCAAATTCCAGGGGCAGCGAACCAAATTGCAGCTGGTTGGCCAGCACGCGCGACGTCGTCGCATTAATGCCGGAACCGTTAATAACGGCCTGCCCACCCGAAATCTGGGTTTGCGGAACCGCGGAGGAAATAACGCGCCCGTCCAGCACGATGGCGAATTGGTTTTGCGGGCTCTGCAAGCCCACCAAACGCCCGGTAACCTCAGAGAACTTCTGCGCGCCCTCATTATCGAATTCCAGCTGTACGATCCACTGGCCCTGCTGCTGATCGAAACCGGAGGTGGCCCGGGTCAGGTTCGTTCCAGCAATTTCTGCCGGACCTAGCACGTACTTATACGGCGTGACCTCACCCGTCTTAGAATCCTTGCTTTGCCCGCAGGCAACCAAGGCTGTATCCGGGTTTTCTTCCGGGGCTGTGGCCGGGTTCTCCGCGGTGCAATCCAAGGTCAGCGCATCGTAGGTAACCCGCTCGGTTTTCGCCCAGGCCGGATCCGAAGCGCTGGTGGGCTGGCTGGGCGGAGTGGTGGAGAGCTTGCCGTCCCCATCCGCGTCGGCGGCCTTCATGGCCGCTTCTTCCAGCGCGGTGCCGGTCAGGGGTGCGGCGTTATCGCCTTCGCCCTTCATGGTTCCCGGATTCGCCATCGCGAGGACCGGGCGCATCCGCAACACCGCGGAATTACGCACGAGGTCAAGGGTTTCCTGACTGGGATGCCCGGGCAGACCCACCACGATATTCGAGCCACCCTGGGAGGTGATCTCCGCTTCTGCCACACCCGAAGCGTCCACACGCTGGCGAATAATTTCAATCGCCTGGTTGACATCTTCCGAGGTGATCTCCGAATTATCTGTGGTCTTCGGAGTAAGGATGAGCTCCGTACCGCCTTCGAGGTCAAGGGCGAAATTCGGGGTCCACCGGGATTCCGATCCGGAACCCGCCACCGATCCGACACCGAGGGAGACGAAGAGTGCGATCGCCAAGATCGCAAGGGTAATGATCCGGCGCCAGGATAACCGGACGCCGGAATTTTTAGATTGAGACATAGTGTTTACTTCCAGGCCGAGCCCGACTCATCTTTCTTTTCACCAAAAGCCGAGTCCGTACTCCGAGGAGTCACGTGATCGGTAGCTTCCGAGGCAGTATCCGCACCGCTAGCACCGGCGCTGGCTTCTTCCGAAGCGCTCAGGCGGGCAGCTTCCGCCGCATCTTCCGCCGCCGCTTCTTCTTCACTGACCGGTGCGAAAGGAATGGATGCCTGCTCCCGAATAGCCAGACGCGACCACACAGTTTCATCCCCGGAGGGACTTTCAAGCGTCACCGCATCCCCGTCAATAGCAACGATGCGCCCGTAAAAACCCGCGGTGGTCATGACATCCGTGCCGACCACCAGAATGCTGTTGCGGTGTTCTTCAGCACGTGCCCGGGCCTTCTTATTGGACTGGGACATGAACAGAACCATCCCCACTAGGATGGCGCCCATGATGACGAATTCCACGCGAAAGCTCCTTGGAAAAGACAATAATTACCGTGCCAGTTTACCGTGCATAACTGAAAACACCTGCGGCCGTGACGAAACTAATCTGTAGGCGGAGTTAAACCCAGATGCGTCCAGGCCCGCGGGGCTGCCATCCGCCCGCGCGGGGTGCGCACCAAATAGCCTTCGCGCACTAGGTAGGGCTCCACCACCGTCTCCACTGTTTCCGGTTCTTCTCCCACCGAAACCGCCAGAGTAGTCAGACCCACCGGCCCACCCCCGAAGCGGGTGCAGACCGCGTCGAGTACCGCGCGGTCCAGGCGATCCAGCCCGGCGGGATCCACCTGGAAAAGATCGAGGGCAGCCCGCGCGGCCCGCAGGTCCAGCTCCCCGGTACCGCGCACCTGCGCCCAATCCTGGACACGGCGCAGCAGCCGGTTGGCGATACGCGGGGTACCGCGCGAGCGCCCGGCAATTTCCTGCGCGGCATCCTCGGTAATACTATGGCCGAGCTTGACGGCATTGCGCCGCACAATGCGGGCCAGATCGCGCTGTTCGTAATACTCCAGATGCGCCGTGAAGCCGAAGCGATCACGCAAGGGAGCGGGCAGCAAACCGGCGCGCGTCGTCGCCCCTACCACCGTGAAGAACGGTAGCGGCAGCGGGATCGAGGTGGCACCCGGTCCCTTCCCGACCATCACGTCCACCCGAAAATCTTCCATAGCCAGGTAGAGCATTTCTTCGGCATTGCGAGCCAGGCGGTGGATTTCGTCAATGAACAGGACGTCGTTTTCCTGCACGGAGGAGAGAATCGCGGCCAGGTCTCCTGAATGTTGAATCGCCGGCCCGGAGGTGAGGCGCAGCGCCCCACCCACTTCCGCCGCGATAATCATGGCGAGGGTGGTTTTCCCCAGACCCGGCGGCCCGGAGAGGAGCACGTGATCGGGGGTGCGCCCGCGCTGCACCGCGGCCTGGAGCACGAGGGAAAGCTGGTCGCGCACGGTATCCTGGCCCACGAATTCGGAAAGCTGGCGCGGGCGCAGGGCCGCTTCGGCGGCACGCTCTGTTTCGTTGGCTTCCGGGGAGACCAGGCCCGCTTCGAAGGAAAAATCATCACTCATGAGCGGCGGGCCCCTAGTATTTGGAGACTGGCGCGCAGTAATTGGGCCACGGTGCCCTGGGGTACGTGGGTGCGCGCTTCTTCATAGGCGGCGACGGCGTCGCTTTCCTTCCACCCCAGTCCCACCAGACCGGCAACCACGGCATCTGGATCAGCCCCGGCGCTGGCCACCTCACCCGCCGCTACCGGTGCCGGACCGAGCTTATTGCCCAGCTCCAAAATAATGCGCTGGGCGCTTTTCTTGCCGATGCCGGGGACCCGGGTGAGGGCCGCTTCGTCCTTGGATTGCACGGCGGCGCGCAGGGCGTTCGGGGTATGGACGGAGAGGAGTGTGAGCGCGACTTTGGCGCCGATCCCGGAAACCGTTTGCATGATTTCGTATACGTCGCGCTCGTCCGCCTCGCTAAAACCGTAGAGGGAGGGGAGATCATCGCGGCTGGCAACCAGCGAGGTGTAGAGAAAAGCTTCCGCTCCTTCGCGCAGCGTGGCGAGGGTAGCCGGCGTCGCAAAAACTTTGACGCCCCACCCGCCCACTTCCACCACCGCGAACGTGGTGGTGACACGGCTGACAGTTCCGCGAATACTTGCAATCACTCAGGTCTCCTTCCTCATGACTCTAACCGCTAGCAGGGCGCTGCGGGGAGACCGCGCCGGCGCGCCGACTCATGCGCTCAGCTCCCGCCCACATACGCTGCGCGGGGGTTAAATCCGCACCTTCAGCGCGCGGGAGAGTGCCGGCCCCACCGTGCTGACCGTTATCCACCGTGGCGTCCAGGGCGTGGGCACCCCCGCGCCAGGCGTGGGTAATCGCGATGGCGAGGGCGTCCGCGGCATCCTTGGGGCGCGGGAGTTCGGCCAGACCTAGAATCCGCTGGACCATATTTTGCACCTGGAGTTTCCCGGCGCGCCCCGAGCCGGTGACCGCAGCCTTCACTTCGGAGGGCGAATGCAAGCCGAGGGGCAGCTGGGCGCGGGCTGCGGCCAGCATCGCGATGCCGGCCACCTGCGCGGTCGAGGTCACCGAGCGCACATTTTCCTGCGCGAAAACGCGTTCCACCGCCACGACCTCGGGGGAAAATTCCGCGATCACCGCGTCAATCTCATCCGCGATAAGGAGGAGACGCCGATGCGGAGCCAGATCCACCGGGGAGCGCGCCACGCGCATATCTACCAAACGCACCCGCCGCGTTACCTCAGCGTCAATGGTTCCCAGCCCGCAGCGCGTGAGTCCCGGGTCAATCCCCAGAATGCGCACTACTCACCCTCGAGCTCGGCGAGGATCTCATCGGCAATATCCGCGTTGGTGTAGACCTCTTGAATATCGTCCACATCATCGAGGGCATCGGTGAGCTTGAGGAGCTTTTCCGCACCGGCCCGGTCAAGGGGAACATTGGTGGAGGGCACAAAGCGCGATTCTGCGGAATTGTAGTCAATTCCGGCTTCCTGGAGCGCGGTGCGCACGGCTACCACATCGCTGGCCGCGCAGTAGATGGTGAAGGTTTCGCCGTCGTCCTCAATTTCTTCGGCACCGGCATCCAGCACCGCCATGAGAACATCATCTTCGGAGTTCTCCCCCTTAACCGCTTCCACCACACCGCGGCGGTTAAAGAGATAGGCAACCGAACCGGGATCCGCCAGGGTTCCCCCATTGCGCGTGAGTGCGGTACGCACATCCGAGGCGGCACGATTGCGGTTATCGGTCAGGCACTCGATGAGGATAGCCACGCCGCCCGGACCGTAGCCTTCGTACGTAATGGCTTCATACTGGATGGAATCATCAGTTTCACCCGAGCCACGCTTAACCGCGCGATCAATATTATCGGCCGGCACCGAGTTCTGCTTGGCTTTGCGGATCGCGTCAAAGAGTGTGGGGTTGCCCGCGGGATCGCCACCACCGGTTGCCGCTGCCACTTCGATATTCTTGACCAGACGCGCGAAAAGCTTGCCGCGCTTGGCGTCATTAGCGGCTTTCTTATGCTTGGTGGTTGCCCACTTGGAGTGTCCTGACACGTGTCCTCCCGAGTAGATAAAAACTTCCGGAGCCATTGTACGCGGTTCAAGGGCTAGGAACTATTACCTGGGCCGCAGCGCGCCTTCGCTGTACTGTGCCGGGAGCTTAGTTCTCCCAAAGTTCGTGGCAGGTTCCATCCCAGCCAGCATGGACTTGAGCCGCCAGCTGCGCGAGGCCCGCCGGGTAGACCCGCTCGCGCGGGGAACCGTTGAGTTGCGCGGCGCAACGCCAGTCGATAGCGTCGAGCAGTTCTTTTTCCGCAGCGGTCCAGGCCCGCCCGCTTCCGGTCACCGCCGCGCGGGCGCGCACCGCGTCCAGGCGCACCGCGAAAAATACTTCGTCTTGGCTGAGGGTGGCACGCGCGAAACGAAAAGTTGCGTGCCGGCGCAAAACCGGCCCGATGAGTTCTGTTTCTGTTACGACGACGCCGGTTTCTTCCAGAAATTCCCGCACCGCTGCCTGCCGGGGGCTTTCCGTATCTTCCAGTCCCCCACCGGGCGTGAACCACCACCGGTGAGTGGGGTCGTCTCGGTCGTGTCCGCGGATGAGGAGGACTCGACCGGCTTCATCCAGGGCGATAATGCGCGCAGCGCGCCGGGGAGTGCGGGTCATCGGGAACTCTTACTCATCGTCAATATCGATGGTTTGCGGGACCGGGGCGTGCCCGGCGATGGGGAAAATGGAGAGGACTCGGGAGTTGCACACCCGGCGGGCCTGGTCCACATGCGAATTATGGAAGGAGCGCGTCATGCGCACATCGAGGCGGGCACGCGCGAGCCGCCGGTAAAATTCGCGGGCCGCCGGGTCGGTGATATCACCGGCATCTAGTTCATCCACGGTGAGGCGCAGGGCGCGGGAAAGTTCGGATTCCACCGCGCGCCGCTCCCGGGCTGCCGCGGCCGGATCGGGAAGATCGCCGCGCATATCACCGGGCAAGGCTTCCAATCCGTCCGCCACCACCGGAAGCATGGAGGCCGATAGGACCCGCTGGGCGCTATCGGTGAGGATAAGCGCTCCGGCCATATCCAGCTCCCCGGACATAGCCATATCGTAGGCGGTGCGGGCGCGAGCGGCGAGCGCCTGTTCCACCGCGCGGCGGGATTTGAGGAGGGTGGTGTGGAGGCGGTCGAGGCGGCGGGCCGCCACGGCCGCACTCAGGCCGAGAAGGAGAAGTACCACACCGGCGACAAGCGCAAGCCACCACCATAGATTCACTGCTCTACCTCCATCTGGGCGGTGCGAACCGCTGTTTCGTACACGGCAAAGACCTGAGAGGCAACCGTGGACCAGTCGTAGCGTTGCGCTTCGGCCTGGCCGGCTTGCGCTACCCGGGTTCGGCGTTGCGGATCGCGCAGGGCTGCCACGGCCACCCGGGCCAGATCCTCCGGGTCTTCATTGGCGAAGTGGTCCCCGAAGGTTCCTCCGCCCAATACCGCGCGGAAGGCGGGAATATCTGAGGCGAGCACGAAACCGCCCGCACTCATCGCTTCGATAAGAATAATTCCGAAAGATTCGCCCCCGGTATTGGGTGCCACGTAGAGATCCACGCTCGCGAGCATCGCTGCTTTATCAGCATCGCTGACCGGCCCGAGGAAAGTCACCCGGGCGCCCGCAGCCCCGAAGAGCTCCCGCGCTGCTTCCTCATCGCCTTTACCGGCAACGAAGAACCGTGCTCCCGGGAATTCGCGCAGGATCAGCGGGGCGGCAGCGGCCAAAACCGGCAGGCCTTTACGCGGTTCGTCCAGGCGTCCGAGGAATCCGAACGTGGGTGAGTCGGGCGTGCCGGTGAAGCGGGCGTCTCGCGGTACTTCGAAATCGGCGGTATAGACGCCATTGGGAATAATAAAAGCGTCCCCGCCTAAATACTGCACCGTGGTGCGGCGTGCTTCTTGGGAGACCGCGATGCGCGCCTGGATCTTTTCCAGGATCGGACGCAGGACCGGAGAAAAGAGGTCGAAGGCCCGGGAGCGATCCATGGCGGTGTGGTGGGTGGACACCACCGGGCATTCCGCGCTCATCAGGGCGAGCATAGAAACGGAAGGAACGAAAGGTTCGTGCACGTGGAGCACATCGAAATTCCCTTCCCGCAGCCAGCGCCGCACCGCGCGATTGACGCGTGGCCCGAAAGAAAGGCGAGCCACCGAACCGTTATAAGGAATCGCCACGGAGGCGCCCACCGGTACCACGTAATCGGGTAGTGCCTCGTTTTCTTCGCTCGGGGCGATCACTGAGACGCTGTGCCCGCGGGCGATGAGCTCCTCGGCCAGATCCCGGATATGGAATCCCACTCCCCCGGGCACGTCCCATGAATAGGGGCAGGCAATCCCGATGTTCACGGCGTTCCTTCCTTCGCGTCGTACTCCGCTTGGCGGCGCGCGAGTTCTCGAGCGGCTTTCTCGCGGTTGGTGCGGTAGCGCTCACCGTCCAAATCAGCAACGAAAACAGGCTGGAGCATATGCCAGTCCTCCGGGTGCTCGGCCAGCACGTTTTCAAAAGCCGCGATCCACTCCTGGGTGATTCGCGCTATTTCCACGTGGCGCTCGCGCGGGGAGGCCGAGGCATCCACCCGGGCCCGGATAGGTGCGCCGCTGCGCAGAACCATACGCCACCGGGTAGGTACGTGCCGGGTACGTTCCTTTTTCACGTAGTAGGAAAAGATAGGAACGACGGCGCAGCCGGTATCTATGGCGAGGATGGCAGGCCCGGCAGCGGCGAGCATCTTCTCCCCGCAGAATTCCACTTCCACGCCGGAAGCGGTGAGATCACGATCAGCTAGAACCGGGGCGAGAATGGGGGCCCGGCGGGCATCCTCCGCGAGGCGGTGGATCGCCCCGCCACCTTTGACCACGGGATAGATAACCATTCCAATATTTTCACGAAGCTGAACGAATCGTTCGAATACCTCGGCGGGTTCTAGTTTTTCTACCAGGGTGTGCACAGGGGCGAGGAAATAGCGCGACCACGCGCCGGCCATATCCCAATTGCCCATGTGCATGAGCGCTCCGATGAGCGCGTTGCCGCGGGCGAATTCCGCCCGGGCGGAATCGAGGCCGTCCTCGATAACCCGCGCTGCTAAATCATCGGCTTCCCAAGTTCCCAGGCGCAGGGCTTCGTAATAGTAGCGCATATAGGAACGCAGCGCGGCGCGGGTGAGACGGCGGGCAGCCCCGCCGCGCATATCTGGGCGTACCCGCGCGAGGTTGCGGCGCAGCTGCTTGGTTCCGCGCAGTGGCAGGGTTCCGGCAAGCGTCCCAACCGCGGCGAAAAAACCGCGGCCCACCGGTTCGGGGAGTCGAGCCAGCGCCCCGGTAGCGCGAAAAAGAAGATTGCCGAGATTCACTGGCCGCTCCCCTGGCCGGCCCGTTCACCGGCGGCCCGTTCACCGGCGCCGCATTCCAAGCGGGACTGCCGGTACACGGTGACCATGCGCTGGGCCACGGTGATCCACCCGGCTACCGCAAGATAACCGAGTGCCACCAGCAGCACCCAGGCGCTGGCTCCGTAGCCGGTTATCAGTGCCCCGAGCAGCACAATCACCAGCCGGTCAGCGCGTTCGCTGATCCCCACATTCGCGGTGAACCCCACCGCTTCGGCGCGGGCCCGCGCGTAGGAGGTGCATAGCGCGGCCGGGAGAGCCACCAGGCAGGCCAGTGCCAGCCAGTCGGTGAGCCCGGCCCCCGCCCCGATATTCCAGCGCGTGATCCACAGCAGAATCCCGCAAAATATCGCGGAATCTGCCAGGCGGTCCAGGGTGGAATCCAGGAAGGCACCCCAGCGGGAGGCAGTTCCGGTCAACCTCGCAATTTGGCCGTCAAGACTGTCGAAAATCACGGTGATGCCGATAAGCCAGGAGGCCCAAACCGGGTGCCCGAGGGGATAGAGGACGAGCGCGCACGCCACCACCGCCACGGTTCCGGTGATCGTCACCGCATCGGCGCTGATCCCCGCGCGCACGCACAGGCGCGCGATGGGACCGAAAATTGCCTGGGCCAGGGGCCGCCCGCTCCGGGAGAGCATCAGAACTTCTCCGCTTCCGGTTCGTTAGCGCGCCGTCGTACCACATCCACGATATGCGCGATCGCCTCGTCAATAGCGACCCCGTTATGCTGTTCCCCGTCACGGAAACGGAAGGACACAGCGCCGGCGTCGACGTCGTCCCCACCGGCAATAAGGGTGAAGGGGATTTTCTCTTTCGCGGCGTTACGAATCTTCTTGCCGAAACGGTCATCGGAGGTATCAACTTCCACGCGAATATGCTGCTCGCGCAGGCGCCGAGCAATATTTTCGCAGTAGTCGTTGAAGGTATCAGCCACCGGAACCAGCCGTACCTGCACGGGGGCGAGCCAGGCGGGGAAAGCCCCCGCGTAGTGCTCGACCAGCACGCCCAGGAAACGTTCGATGGAACCGAAGAGGGCTCGGTGAATCATGACCGGGCGCTGGCGCGAACCGTCCGGCGCGGTGTATTCCAGGCCGAAGCGTTCGGGGAGGTTGAAATCAAGCTGGATGGTGGACATCTGCCAGGTCCGGCCGATGGCATCGCGTGCCTGCACCGAAATCTTGGGGCCGTAGAAAGCTGCGCCTTCCGGATCGGGCACCAATTCGAGGCCGGAAGATAACGCCACTTCCTCCAGGGTGCGGGTGGCTTCTTCCCACAGTGCGTCGTCGCCAATGAACTTCTTGGGGTCCTTCGTGGACAGTTCCAGGTAGAAATCGTTGAGACCGTAGTCCTTGAGGAGGGAGAGCACGAAGGTGAGCAGGGAGGAAAGTTCCTCGCGCATCTGCTCGCGGGTGGTGTAAATATGGGCATCGTCCTGGGTGAAGCCCCGGGCACGGGTAAGACCATGGATGACGCCGGACTTTTCGTAGCGGTACACCGTCCCGAATTCGAAGAGCCGCAGCGGTAGATCGCGGTAGGAGCGCCCCCGCGCCTTATAGATAAGGGAGTGCATGGGGCAGTTCATCGGCTTGAGGTAGTAATCCTGATCCTCATCCACCCGCATGGCCGGGAACATACCGTCCTTGTACCAGGACAGATGCCCGGAGGTCTGGAAGAGCTGGCCCTTGGTGATATGCGGGGTATTGACGAAGTCGTAGCCGGCTTCGATATGGCGCTGGCGGGAGTAGTTTTCCATTTCCATGCGGATAATGCCGCCCTTGGGGTGGAAGACCGGGAGCCCGGAGCCGATTTCATCAGGGAAGGAGAACAGGTCAAGTTCGGTGCCTAGCCGGCGGTGGTCACGCCGCTGCGCTTCGGCAATACGAGTCTGGTAGGCATCCAGTTCTTCTTTACTCGGCCAGGCGGTGCCGTAAATGCGCTGGAGGTGATCGTTATTCTGGTCACCCTTCCAGTAGGCGGCCGAGGCACGGGTGAGCGCAAAACCATTGCCGATGAACTTCGTGGAAGGCAGGTGCGGCCCGCGGCACAGATCGGTCCACACCACGTCACCGTGGCGATTGACATTGTCGTACATGGTGAGGCCACCGTGGCCCACCTCCACGCTGGCACCGTCCGCATCGTGGCCCTTCGTGGTGATGAGCTCAAGTTTGTAGGGCTGGGAGGCTTCTTCGTGGCGCGCTTCTTCTTCGGTGACCTCGCGGCGCACGAATCGCTGATTTTCCTTGACGATGCGCTTCATGCGCTTTTCGAGTTCTTTCAGCATATCCGGGGTGACCGGGTCGATATTGCCGAAATCGTAGTAGAAGCCATCCTCAATAAAAGGACCGATGCCCAGATTCGCATCCGGGTAGATCTGCTGGACGGCCTGGGCCAGCACGTGGGTGGCGGAATGGCGGAGAATATTGAGCCCGTCCGGGGAGTCAATGCGCACGGTTTCCACCTCGGCACCGTCCAGCGTGGTCAAATCCGTGGCCAAATCCTTGAGTTCCCCGTTGACTTTCAGGGCGACAATCGCGCGATCCGCGGCGAAATAGGCGGTTCCCGGGCACGCTTCGTCAAGGGTGACGAGGGTGCCGTCCACGGATAGACGTGCGGGCATAGTTTTCTCCTTAGTTCTATTTTTCACGGCATCCAGACCGGGGATGCCCGCCCACCAGGATACCTGTTTCACCCCGGGCACGCCCGCGACGCGTCACCGCCAGCCCGCGGAAGGGGATACAGCTCACGCATACCCGTCACGCTTACCGCGGGTAGATTGACGGGAGGCTCACGCATAGCGCGGGTAGCCTCACCGGCGGAACTTGCGCGCCCGTGAGAACATAGCGAAGGGGACGCACCCCACCAGGCGGGATGGTCCCCTTCGCGTTAAGTCACAAGGTGAGCGCCACGAAGGCGCGAATGACTTAGTTTTCGACCGCAGCTGCCTTCATGAACCAGCCCTGCAGCTCCAGATTGCGCGCAACCCCGATGAGAAGGTCGCCGCTGAGCGGATCGGCTTCATCCACCTTGGACAGGTCATTCTGGATGCGCCGGGAGGCTCCGTAGAGCTTGTCCGCCATCACGGTGTAGACATCATCCACGTTGAAGGGACCGGTGCCCGCATCATCGAGGCCGCTTTCCTTGGCCACGGTAACGGCCCGGCCATCCGGGAAACCACCGATGGTGGCGATGCGCTCGGCAACCTCATCGAGGTCAGTGCGGGTGACGGATACAACTTCATCGAGAGCGAGGTGCAGAGCGCGGAAACGCGCGCCCTGAATATTCCAGTGGTACTGCTTAGCCTGCAGGGAGAGGTCAATAAGATCGGTCAGCGTACGCTGAAGAGCATCGATAACAACTTTTTCGGCCATTGATCCATCCTTTCGTTACGTATATAGGTCTACCCGTTCCGATGCGGAAAATATAGTCAGGAAGACCTAACGCCGCGAGATAAAACCTGCTATTGAGGACTGATTTTTCCGCACGACGCCGCCGCTTTCCCGCGTGCTTGCGCGCTTTTACGCTCATGGCATGATTGCGTAGAGCTTGAGGTGATTCCCCGGGACTTTGGTCATGTCATGTCCATAAATAGCAACGCATCGACAGTGAAGCCCCCAGGATGTGCCCTCCCGGCAGGAGGCCCCCACAAAAAGCAACCTCACGACAGTGGGCTCCGCAGGATGCAACGCCACGACAGTGGGCCCCACAGGATGCAACTCCACGACATCAAAACAATTTCTTAATGTAGCTGCAGTTGCATTTTGATTTCGGGCAAACGCGGCTGCTTTCCCGCGAGAGTCTCATGGGTTTCACGAACTTCAATAGTCACACCGGCCTCTGGGGAGGGGGATCTGTTTTCATAACTGTACTGCGCTTGTCGTACATGCGAAGTACATCCCGGGAAAACACACCCTCCTCGCCGGCGCGGCGGACGGTGGGCGGCGAGGCAAGACAGCAGGCGGCGCGGTGGGCGGCGAGGCAAGGCAGCGGGCGGCACAGGCCCCAATCGCCGTTTCAGCGCGGTGATACAGCGCCATGAGGCACTTCTGTCCATTACCCCATTCACGAAAGGTCACGAGGGGTACGGGGCAACTACGGGGCCACCAGGCAGCTGAGACACCGCAGGCGGGAAGACCTTGAGGTGGCGATTCTGTGGTGAAAATCCGTGGTGGGCGATACTGGGATCGAACCAGTGACCTCTTCCGTGTCAGGGAAGCGCGCTCCCGCTGCGCCAATCGCCCGAGCGGATGACGGGGCTCGAACCCGCGACCTCAACCTTGGCAAGGTTGCGCTCTACCAACTGAGCTACATCCGCACTGTTTCACAGCGAGCCACTAGTTTACCCAACCGTGAGAGCCGGGTCAAAATGGCGCTGCAAGGAAATAGTGGTGGGCGATACTGGGATCGAACCAGTGACCTCTTCCGTGTCAGGGAAGCGCGCTCCCGCTGCGCCAATCGCCCCGCGAGGTGGGTACGGGATTCGAACCCGTGTACACGGCTTTGCAGGCCGTCGCCTCGCCTCTCGGCCAACCCACCGTCCGGATACGTGAGAGGAGTATGGGCACGGTGTGCCGCTTTGCCTTTCTTCACATCCGAGCGGATGACGGGGCTCGAACCCGCGACCTCAACCTTGGCAAGGTTGCGCTCTACCAACTGAGCTACATCCGCGTGGCCACTCAACAATCACTACCCGAGCCGTGCTGGCCAGGTTAACCGTGGCGGGAACCGCCGCGGCGACGTCGATGACATCGAAAAACTATAGCGACTTTCTGAGCGCCCGGTCAAACCGGACCGGTGAGGTGCACACCACGTTGGTTAAATTTGAGTTTCGCCGGCCACCCCCTATAAGCTTGCGTGATGCACGGGCCGTTACGGTCGCCCGGGCGATTAGCTCAGTGGTAGAGCGCTTCGTTCACACCGAAGAGGTCACTGGTTCGAACCCAGTATCGCCCACCAGTTCAGTAAATTTTCAGTAGATTCCCACCATCGTATGAGATACTCAGGTATGAGAATTTGGCCTGGACACCCGTATCCGCTGGGCGCTACTTTCGACGGCACCGGCACGAATTTCGCGATCTACTCCTCCGTGGCTGAGAAAATCGAACTCTGCCTGCTTGACGAAAATAACAAGGAAACCCGTGTGGAACTGCGGGAAGTTGATGCCAATGTTTGGCATTGTTATCTCACCTCGATTCGCCCTGGGCAGCGCTACGGATATCGCGTGCACGGCCCGTACGATCCGGCTCGGGGCCTGCGCTGCGATCCTTCCAAGTTCCTCCTGGATCCGTACGCCAAAGCTATCGAAGGTAATATCACCAATGCTCAGGAAGTCTTTTCCTATGACTTCAACAATCCTTCGCAACCGTGCACCTTGGATTCTCTGGGCCACGTGCCGGTCTCCGTGGTTATCAGCCCCTATTTCGATTGGGGTTATGACCGCCCACCCAAGCATGAATATAACGAGACCATTATTTATGAAACCCACGTCAAGGGTTTCACCCAGCGCCACCCGGATGTTCCCGAAGAATTGCGCGGTACGTACCAGGGTCTCACCCACCCACCTATTCTCGATTACTTCACTTCCCTGGGGGTCACGGCTATTGAGCTGATGCCCGTGCACCACTTCATCAATGACACCTCGCTCCAGGATCGGGGCCTGAGCAATTACTGGGGTTACAACACCATCGGGTTCTTTGCGCCCCATGATGGCTACGCCACCAGGTCGCGCGGGGAGCAGGTCGATGAGTTCAAGGCCATGGTCAAAGCTTTCCACGAAGCCGATATTGAGGTCATCCTTGACGTGGTCTACAACCACACGGCGGAGGGGAACCACATGGGCCCCACCCTTTCCTTCAAGGGCATCGATAACCGGTCCTACTACCGCCTGGTTCCCGATGATCCGCGGCACTATTTCGATACCACCGGGACCGGAAACTCCCTGAATATGACCTCCCCGCACACCCTCCAACTCATTATGGATTCGCTGCGGTACTGGGTGACGGAAATGCACGTGGACGGTTTCCGTTTTGACTTGGCCTCCACCCTGGCCCGGGAACTCCACGCGGTGGATAAGCTCTCCTCCTTCTTCGACATCATCCAGCAGGACCCCATCATTTCCCAGGTCAAACTCATTGCCGAACCCTGGGATGTGGGCGAAGGCGGCTACCAGGTAGGCGGCTTCCCCCCGCTATGGACGGAATGGAACGGCAAATACCGCGACACCGTGCGCGATTTTTGGCGCGGAGAACCGGCCGCCCTTCCGGAATTCGCCTCGCGCCTGACGGGCAGCGCGGACCTGTACGAATCCTCCGGGCGCCGCCCCTTCGCCTCCATTAATTTCGTGACCGCCCACGATGGTTTCACCATGCGTGATCTGGTTTCCTATAACGAGAAACACAACGAAGCCAACGGTGAAAACAACGCCGATGGCGAATCGAATAACCGTTCTTGGAACTGCGGGGAAGAAGGCCCCACGGATAATCCCGATATTCTCGATCTGCGCGAACGCCAAATCCGCAATTTCATCTCTACCCTGCTGCTTTCCCAAGGGGTACCGATGATTTCTCACGGTGATGAAATTGGGCGCACCCAGGGCGGTAATAACAACACCTACTGCCAGGACAATGAGATCGCCTGGATGGATTGGGATCTCGATGATCGCCAGATGGATATTTTGCAATTCACGCGGGCAGCGATTGCTTTCCGCAAGAATCATCCGGTCTTTCGGCGGCGGCGTTTCGTTTCCGGTTTCGATCCTGTATGTGAAGGGTGCCTCCCGGAAATCGAATGGTTCCGCCCCGACTCCAGCCAGATGGAAGATTCCGATTGGGATTCCGGTTTCGCGCGTGCCCTCATGGTTTTCCTCAACGGTGCGGGTATTCGCGAACCCGATGAGCGCGGTAACCCGATTATTGATGATGACGTCCTCCTCATGTTCAATGCGGGCGACGACGAAGTTGAGTTCGCCATCCCGGGCGGCGACTATGCGCGCGAATGGACGGAAGTGGTCAATACCGCGGCGGAGGTGAATCCCCAGCTCGTTTTCGCATCCGGGGATACCACCAGTCTGATCGGGCGCTCGATGCGCGTTTTCGTGCATGAGCCCTCCGAGGAGGATATCGATGATGCGCTGGCCGGCGCCCAGAAAACTACGCCGACCGTGCGCTAAGCTCGAAAGTATGACCGCAATCACCGATACCTCTAGTATTCCAGCTCTACGTTCCCACGTGCCCGGCGCCGGGCGGCGCCAGCCCGTGTCTACGTATCGGTTGCAGCTCGGCCCTCATTTCACTTTCGCGGATGCTACCGCTCTGCTCCCTTACCTGGTGCAGCTCGGGATTACCGATGTGTACTGCTCCCCCATCCTCCAGGCTGCACCGGGTTCCACGCACGGCTATGACGTAGTGGATCACACCCGGATTTCCGAGCCGATGGGCGGCCGGGCCGGTTTTGAGGCTTTTGCGAATGCGGCGCACGCGGCCGGACTCGGCGTCGTCGTTGATGTGGTTCCCAATCACATGGCGATGCCCACCCCGCTCTACCTCAACCGCGCCATGTGGTCCCTGCTGCGCGACGGGCCCGAGTCTCCCTACGCTTCCTGGTTCGATATTGACGTGGAGTCCAGCGACGATGGGATCCTCATCCCGGTGTTGGGCGAACGGGTGGGTACGGCGCTGGCCCGCGAGGCAATAACGCTCGATCACGTCGTCGTACCGGGTTATGAGGACGACGGCGACGTTCCGGTACTGCGCTACTACGACCACATTTTCCCGGTTCGGAAAGGCACCGAATTTCTCCCTCTGGCAGAACTGCTGCAACGCCAGTACTATCGGCTCGCCTACTGGCGAGTAGCTGAAGAAGAACTCAATTACCGGCGATTTTTTGATGTGGATACCCTCGCCGGGATTCGGGTAGAGGATCCCGAGGTATTTCACGCCTCCCACGCGCTGCTGCTGGAGCTCTTCCGCGCCGGTTTTATCGATGCGTTCCGTATCGATCACCCCGATGGGCTGGCCGATCCGCGCCAGTATATGGAGCGCCTGTACGAAGCGACCGGCGGGGCGTGGATCGTGGCGGAGAAAATTCTGGAGGGCAACGAGAAGCTTCCCTCGGATTGGAAGTGCGCGGGGTGCACCGGATACGAAGCCTCCTGGCGTATTGGGGCACTGCTCACCGACCCGGAAGGGGTGCGCTCCCTCACCGCGAATTTTGTGCATCTGTCCAATACCACCCAGCCCTATCCCGTTCTGGAACGGGAGGCAAAACGCCAAATTATGCATTCCTCTCTCCAGGCGGAGGTCGAGCGGATGGCGCGGCTCATGGCGGAGGTATGCCGTGATGACCTGCGCCTGCGCGATCATTCCCAACGTTCCTTGCACGATGCTGTTTCCGCGCTCGTCATCTGCATGGACCGCTACCGCGCGTATGTGGTTCCCGGAGAAAAACCGCATGCCAATGCCGAAGCTGCACTCCTCGAAGCCGCGGAACGCGCCCGGGGGCTGCTATCCGAGGACCGCTGCGAAACCCTGGATGTTGTGGTGGATATTTTGCTCGGGCGGGAAATCGGCTCGGCGGCAAAACGCCATGATGCTTCCCGGAATGAGGCGATTATCCGTTTCCAGCAGGTATGCGGAGCGGTTATGGCCAAGGGCGTGGAGGACACCGCCTTTTATCGTTATACCGCGCTCACCTCAGCGACAGAAGTCGGATCCGATCCGCGGCGCGCCTCGCTCACCCCCGATGAACTGCACACCTGGACCCGGCAGATGATGGCCGATTGGCCCGTGATGATGACCACGCTTACCACCCACGACACCAAACGCGGGGAAGATACCCGCGCTGCTATTGCCACGCTGGCGGACTACCCCACCGAGTGGATAGAACTCCTTGAACGGCTGCGCGAACGGCACGCCACCTCCCGCCCCGCGGAGCTCGATGGCCAGATCGAAAACCTCATGTGGCAAACAATTATCGGAACGTGGACGGATAACGGGCCCATCGAAGCTGATCGCCTCATTGATTACCTCCGCAAGGCCGCCCGGGAACAAAAAACCTGGACCACCTGGACCGAGCCGGACGAAGCGGTGGAAACCGGGCTTTTTGCCTATGCTCGTTCGGTTATTTCCACCCCGGAATCGGTGGCTGAACTCACCGCCTGGTGGGAACAGACCCGGCCGGCGCGCCGCGCACGTATCCTCGCCGCGAAGGTGCTGGCCCTCACCCTTATCGGGGTGCCCGATACCTATCAGGGGGAGGAAATTACTCGGAATGTGCTGGTTGATCCCGATAACCGCCGCCCCGTCAATTACCGGCGTCTTGCCGGAATCCTCACGCAGCTAGATTCAGCAGGTGCGCTACCCGCGCGGGCGAGCGTCGATGAAGAAAAAATGTGGGTGACCTCGCGTCTGTTACGGCTGCGCCGTGAGCGTCCCGATACTTTTGTGTCGCTGCGCTCAGGCTACGAACCATTGGCTGCTACCACCGGAAATATTTTTGCCTTTACCCGCACTCTGGACGGGGAGCCGGATGTTATTGTGCTGGTCTCGCGTCTCGCACACCGCCAGGAACTGGCCGGCGGCTGGGGTGATGCGCATATCGTCCTCCCGCCCGGCCGGTGGCGCAACGTTCTGGAGGAAGGTGAGGTTGAGGGGCCGCAGCTCTTCGTGCGCGATGCCTGCGCTACGCTGCCGGTGGCGGTCTATGCCCGTTGCGAAGCTGAGGATCGGGGCGGAACAGGCACCGAAAATGGCGCCGCGGAGCACCCCGAAACAGGCAGCGAAGAAAGCGACGATTCATGGAACCTCTGAGCGTGTGGGCACCGGGGCGCGCGAGCGTTGCTGCCCTTGTGGATGGGGCGCGCCTCCCCTTCCGGCCGGTCACCGCCGCTGATATTGAGGCAGCGCGTGCGGGGCGCGACGGCGCTGCGCTGGCTAGCGGGCCGGGATGGTGGATTCTCGACACTCCCCTACCGGCCGGTACTCGCTACCGCATCAGTCTGGATGGGGGAATGGGGCTGCCCGATCCGCGCACCCGGCGCCAACCCGACGGAGTCATGGGGCCATCCGAAGTTGTTGATCTCGACGCTTTCGAGTTTTCGCCCTTCTCCGGGGTGGATCCGCTCGGGAAGGTGTTTTACGAACTGCATATCGGCACCTTCACCCCGGAGGGCACTTTTGATGCGGCGGCGCAAAAATTCGGGTACCTGCGTGAGCTCGGGGTGGATATCGTCGAGGTGATGCCGATTTCTCCGGTGCCCGGCACCCGCAATTGGGGCTACGACGGCGTGGATATCTATGCGGTCACCGACAACTATGGCGGCCCGGCGGGTTTCGCACGTTTTGTGGAGGCCGCGCACCGCGCCGGGCTGGCGGTGTGCCTCGACGTGGTCTACAACCATTTCGGGCCGGACGGGAATTTCCTGGCGGAGTTCGGCCCCTACACCACGAACCGCTATTCTTCCGTTTGGGGTCCGGGTGTGAACGTAGACGGCCCGAATTCCGGCCCGGTGCGGCGTTATTTTATCGATAATATGCTCCAGTGGGCCCGTGACTACCACGTGGATATTTTTCGACTCGACGCCGTTCACGCGATCCAGGACCGTTCTGCTCGCCACATCCTCGCGGAATTGTCCGACGCCGCCGCGGCTTTCGCCGCGGAGAGCGGGCGGCGTATTGCACTCGTGGCGGAATCGGACCTTAACGATGTGACGATGCTGCGCCCCACCCGCGCGGGCGGCAACGGTATGGATATGCAATGGGCTGATGATATTCACCACGCACTACATACTTACGCAACCGGGGAAAATTTCGCCTATTACGGGGATTTCGCGCAACCCGGCGCCTTGGAAAAGGCCATGCGGCGCGTTTTCGTGCACGACGGTAATTTTTCTACGTTCCGGAAGCGGAACTGGGGTTCTCCGGTGCCCGATGCGCTTGATTCGCGCCGTTTCCTTGTCTATACCGAGAATCACGACCAGGTGGGTAACCGCGCGGTGGGAGACCGCCGCTCCCGTACCTTGAGCGCGGAACGCACCCTGGTTGCTGACGCGCTCATGCTGCTCTCCCCCTTTACGCCCCTCCTCTTTATGGGCCAGGAGTGGAGTGCTTCCGCACCTTTCCAGTTCTTCACAGATCACACTGCGGAGTTGGGAGAACGCGTAGATGCGGGGCGGATTGCAGAATTTCGCGACTGGGATTGGGGCGAACATGCCGGGCGCATTCCCCCGCCCCAGGCGCTTTCCACTTTCGCCCGGTCGCACCTGGATTGGGCAGAATTAGAAGAACCTTCCCACGCTCGCTATCTCGAGGTGACCCGGGAGCTAGTGCGACTGCGGCGCGAGCACCCCGATTTTTCTTCCCCGAACCGGGAAGATTCAGAGATTGTACGCCTGGGTACCGCGGGCTATTACCGGCGCGGGGCCAGCTTCGTTGTTTTCCAGGTAGGGGCAACGCCCTCCTCACTCTCCGGCGAAACACCAGCCGACAAGCCGGCTGAAACACCGGCCACGGCCTCCGCTCCTCCCACCCGGGTGCAGCTACCGCCCGAGGCAGGACCGCTGCATACGCTCCTCACCTGCGGCAGCGTTACCGTGGCCGAATCCCACGTTGATTTTTCCGGGCCTGGCTTCGCGGTTCTCAGTCCCTCCAAGCCCTAGTCCCGCGCGGTAACTCGCGCTGCGGAGGCTTTGCCTCCACGCCGTCCCACACGTTCGCGTGCGGCACGCACTGTCCGCACGGCGGCGCGCTTCGCGTGCAGGGCCAACGTGAGTGCCCGATAGTAGCGCGGACGCAGCGGAACATCCCAGGCCCCGGCCACCTCGGTGAAATCGGCGGCAAATTTCTGTTTGTACCCGGTCACGCCTTCCAGTTGCGGGGCGCGCTCCGAATGCACTCCCATGAGGTCATAAGATTTCCGCCCGGTTTCCCGCAGCCACGTCATCGTATGCATATCCATGAACATAGATGCGTGACGCTGGCGAGCCTCCGCGTTGGTCGCCCCGTAATATGCTTCCCCAAGGTCATCGGTGGCGAGCACAATCTGCCACGCTAACGCCCGTCCCTCCGCGCGCGCCACGAATAACCGAGCGTGATCCGGCCCCAGGGATTCCAGCATGGTCACGTACTGGCTCATAGGTGCCGCCCCGAAATCATCACGGCTGGCAGTTTCGGTGAGGATGGCGTACAGCTCCGGAAATACTTCCCGGGCCCGCTCCGTTTCATCACAAAACTCCAGCCCTTCCGCCTCGGCTTTACGTGCTTGGCGGCGCCCCGACTTGGAGAAACTCGCCCGGATCTGCGCATCCGGGCGTGCGACGTCGACCACCACGGTGCGATCATAGGTGACCGTTTGCAGTAATTCGTGCAGATCCGCAGCCCGGTGCCAGGCGTGAATCCTCATAAAAGCAAGACCGCGGTCCGCGCTCCGCACCAGCTGCGCCAGCGTGGTACGAAACTCCAGTTCTTCGCCGGCCGTGGGCCGTTCCCCCAACCACACCGGGCCCTTCTTCGCCCACAGGTAGGTAAAGCCACGCCCTTCCATCCGCGTGAGAGAAATAAGAGCACGCGGCTGGCCGGTGCTATCACGCCACAGGAAACGACCGAAAGGTGCGTGGCCGGGCAGGGCATCCTCATAGCGATCCCAGGCGGGCAGCTGCTCAAGGGGCAGCCCGTGGCCGGCAGCCAGGTCCAGGTAGGTGGTGTCATCGATCCGCGACAGCGAGAGTGTAGACATGCCGCCATCCTACCCGCGCGGCGCGCCTGGCTAAAACCCGCGCACTGGCGCATTACGGTAACTAGCGTGTCTCAGATTCATGCACCCGAGGACTTCCTCACCGCGCTCGATAGCCTGCGCGGGCACGAGTTTCGTCCCGAGCTGCACATCGTGCAGATACCTCCGCCCAAGCGCATCGCCCCGTGGGCGGTTGCGCTTCAGGCTGAGATTAACGATTCGCGGGCGATGGATCCGGATAACTATCGCGGCGGGGCCCGCTTCGTGGTGCTCCACGACCCGGCCGGCCAGGAAGCCTGGCACGGAACTTTCCGAATCGTGTGCCATATGGGTGCGCCGATGGATACCGCAATGGCCGGTGATCCGCTACTCGGCGAAGTTGCCTGGGCGTGGCTGGCCGATACCCTGGATGCGCACGGCGCTGACTACCACCACCTGGTCGGCACCGTGACTCGCATGTATAACGAAACTTTCGGTGGGCTGGAGCTTTCCTCCTCCCTGACCGAGCTGGAATTACGGGCCTCCTGGACGCCGAGCAGCCCCGATCTTTATCACCACGTGCGCGCCTGGGCGGATTTTATTGCGCTGGCCTGCGGCCTCGCACCGGAAGGAACGACGGCGCTGCCAGCCCGCTAGGTGCGCCCCCGGGAGGTAGCATCCTGCGCGTGGCGACCCCGGGCGTGCGCAAGCCCGCTAGTATTAATCGCGGCCCCTAGTCTGTGCAGTTGTGAGGTTATGACGTCTTCTTCTATTCGCTGGAGCGAAGATCCCACCCTGATCCATGTAGATACCCCGCGCGAAGGTATCCCGCCGCTCACCACCGGTCCCGCCTATCGCCCCGCTCTCACACGGTTGCGGCGCGGCAGCGGCCCCGTCGCGGTGGATGTGGAGCGCGCCATGGGGATCCGCTATTCGGCCCGGGCCTACCTGATTCAGCTGCGCCGCGAGGGTTCGGGAACGCTGCTGTGCGATCCGGTGGGAAATGAGGAATATTACCCGGAGCTGGCAACGATTCTTGGCGATGCCGTGTGGATTTTGCACGCCGCCGACCAGGATCTGCCTTCCCTGGGAGACCTGGGTTTACGCCCGGGGCCAGGCAAGCTTTTTGATACCGAGGTAGCGGCATTGCTCTTGGGCGATGAGCGTATTTCTCTCCAGGCGCAGCTCGCGGAAAATTTAGGGTTGCTCCTCGCCAAAGAACATTCCCAAGCGGATTGGTCCGAGCGCCCGCTCGCGGATGAGCTGCGTTCCTATGCCGCGCTCGACGTGGAATTGCTCGCTCCCCTGCGCCAGGTGCAGCTCGAGCGCCTGGAGCGGGCCGGGCGCCTGGAGTGGGCGGCCCAAGAATTTGAAGAGATCCGCACCCGGCCTCCCAAAGCGGCTCCCGCAGAACCGTGGCGGCGCGCCACCCACCGCCAGGATTTTTCCTCCCGGCGCGATCTCGCCCTGGTGCGAGCCCTGTGGCAGGCTCGGGATCGCATCGCCCAGACCACTGATACCGCCCCGGATCTGGTACTTTCCCGCGCCGATATCGCGGCCCTGGCGCGGCGCCGCCCGCGCTCCCTGGCCGATGTGCGCACCGCCCGGCCCTTGCGTACCGGAGGCAAACAGTATTTGGCGCCGGCGCTGTGGCAGGCGGTGGCCCAGGCCTGGGCACTGCCGAGCTCCGAACTTCCCGAACCCGCCCCGGCCCGTCCCGCCCGGCGCGCCGAACGTGGAATCCCGCACCTCCTTGACCACGTGCGCGGCGCCGTTCAGGAACGCGCAACGGAGCTGGGAATCCGCCACGATGTGCTTCTCAAGCCGGCCGTGCAGCGCGAGCTGGCGCGCCTTTTGCGCCGCCGGGTGGCGCGTACCGCCCCCGCCATTGGTGATGCACTGGCCGAGCTGGGGGCACGCCCCTGGCAGGTGGAGAATACCGCCACCTGGATCGCCGCAGCGGTGCGCTCTTAGCGCAGCGCTGTCACCACTTCAAAGTGGTGGGTATTGGGGAAGAGATCGGCACCACGCATGAATTCCACGCTCCGCCCGGCCTCCACCATCGCGGTCACATCACGGGCCAACGCCGCCGGATCGCAAGAAACGAGGACTATCCGGCGGGCCTTGCTCGCTGCGGCCGCCCGGGCCGCCGCGATTCCCAAACCGCTCCGGGGAGGATCGGCGAGGAGAATATCTGCGTCGTCGATATCACGCGCGGAAATAGCAGCGGTACGGGCACGCGCCCACGGGTAGGGGCGCAGATTCGCCCGGGCGTCTTCCACCGCGGTGCGCGCACCTTCCAGGCTTTCCACCCGGCCGGTTGCCCCGACCGCGCGGGCCAGCGGCACGGTCAGCAGCCCGGCCCCCGCGTAGAGTTCGAGAATATGATCGCCGGGTTCAACACCGGCGGCACGGGTCACCAGATTGATAAGAGTGGCCGGTGCCTCGCGGTGCACCTGCCAAAAACCGGAGGCCCGCACCCGGTAGCGGTAGGTTTCCTCCCCCACGTGTACCTCTTCGCGCGCGAAGGGTGAGCATTCCGCAGCGGTCGCGTCGAAGGTGCGCCCGCCGATACTCACCGCCGCTGGGCTGGCCGAGGGCGCGAGGACACGAACCCGCTGGCCATCGCGCAGTGGGCCGAGGCTGCGGGCGAGGCGGGTGAGGTAGCTTCCATCCCACAGCCCCAGCTCCGCGATCTCCTTGACGGCGAGCGGCATAGAAGTGATGGGGAGAACCTCGCGGCTACCTTCGCGAAACATTCCGAAACGCCCCGCGGTCACGGTCACGTCAATGCGGGTGCGGCTCGCCCAGCCTCCGTTAGCACGATCAGATTCCAGAGCGGTGACCGCAGGAACAATCCCCTGCGTTTCCAGGTGGTCACTGAGAGCTTGGCCACCGATCCTGCGGAGAGTTGAGGTAAGTACCCGAGTTTTCCACTCGTGCTGGTAGTCAAATACAACGTGCCCCAGGTCCGCACCGCCCACGCCCCCGGGTCCGGCTTCCGGCCAGGGATGAGCCTGGCGGTACGGTGAGGGCTCTCCGAGCACCTCGATCACGTCCCCGCGGGCAAAGCGGGCGCGTTCTTCGGTCAGTGCCACCCGCACGCGTTCCCCGGGCAGCCCGAAGCGAGCCAGAATCGCTTTGCCCTCGGCACGGCCGATGGCAATACCGCCGTGGCCGATATCTTCCAGGGTGATATCGACGGTTGAATGGTGAGCTTGAGCAGCAGAGGTGGTCACAGGTCTTCTCCCGAATGGATTTGGTAGGGAACTTGCACCAGCATGAGGCGCGAGTCATAGGACAGGTCAGCGAAAAGCGCGGGTACGGATCGGCGCAGGTACACCCGGTGCCACAGGGTCGTGGAAACCACTTTCGGCGCGATCACCAGCACAATATCTTGCGGGTGGGTGTCCAGAAGGAAACGAATATAGTCGACGAGCGGCCCGCGCGCCCCGCTCGTGGGGCTGCCCAGCACGGTCAGGCCCACCGGCAATTGGGATTGGCTCCAGGCGGCGCGCAACGCGGCGGTACGGCTTTCGCTCAGGTCCACGGTGAGCGCGGTCAGGGTGGAGGGCCGCAGCGCTCGCGCGTAGGTAACCGCCCGCAAGGTTGGCAAATTGAGTTCTTGCACCAGTACCACCGCGTGGGTGCGCACCGGCAGGCGCCGCCCGGCCCCCACATCCAAAGGTTTGAGGTGGGCGCTCATCTTTCCGCGCCCGCGCTGGGCGATGAACATCCCCGCCGTGGGCACCGCCACCGCCGCCAGCGAGGTGAGGGTCCAGGCGGGCTGCATGGCCACCGTGACGAGGAGGACAGCGAATCCCGCCAGCGCGAAGAAAGCGAAACCCCAGCGGGAAGCATGCGCGGCCCGGCGTTCCTCCCGCCGCTCCGAAGTTTTAAGGATCTGCCCGCCGCGCAGGGAGAGCGCCGCGCAATGCAGCGTAAAGATGAGGAAACATACAAAGACAAGGGCGACGACGCCGGCGTGCGTCGTCGACAAAAAGACCCCGAGGGCGCCGGCGAGAACCGCGACCAGCAGCACAACGCCGCTGCGGGCCCGGGAAGCTTCCGGGGCGGCGAGACGGGCGGGAAGGGCGCCGTCGAAAGCAAGTTCCCGCAATAGGCGCGGCAGACGTTCGTACACCACGAAAACGCACACGAGGCCGAGGAAACCGAAGGCGATCGCGGTGATGATACGCCCGGTGCTTCCCCAAAATGCCGTACCCATGACGATACTGGGGAGGCCCACCGGGACCGTGAGGATATCCAGGCGCATTTCCAGATAGAACGTGCCCGAAAGCACCACCGCGGCGATGCCGGCGATGGTGCTCAGGGCGCGCGGCCCTAAGAAACGTTCGCGCCCCGTACCGATGCGCCCGCCGACCAGCAGTACCACCGCCGCCAGGAAGCACATGATGACGAAGGTATTTCCGAGCGGGTGGATGGCTTGGGAGCCGGGTAGTTCTTCGGCGCGGTTGGTGATGAGATCCGCGAGGGAGACGGTGCCGCGGGCTTCGCGCACCAGCCCGGTGATGAGAGTTGCGATAATCACGCCGCTCGCCGCGAGCACGGCGAGGAGGGCGCCCGCCAGCGGTAGGCGCCAGTGCAGTAACGCGGGCAGGGCGCAGACCACGACCAGCGGGATCTGGATGAGCCGCCCGTCCACCGCCAGCGGGGTGAGCGCATTTACCGCCATGCCCACGAGGCCTGCGGCCAGTACCAGGAGCAGCGCGAAAGCCGCGAAGCGTGCGGCAGCGGCAACCGTCCCGAAAGCTGGGGCGATATAGCGGGAAACGACCTGGTGGGCAGCTTTTCCGGGCACCACGCGGGACGCGGCGATGGTGGCCGCCACCACGAGCGCGAGCACGGCGACTCCCGCCAGCGCCATCGCGCCCACGAGGGTGGGGTTGGCAAACGGTGCCCCGCGTTGAATACTGCGCGGCAGCAGCACCACCGCCAGGCACACGCAGGTGGCCGCGCCCACGTACTGGGACATCCCCAGGAACGATAATTTTCTCATCACTAGGATACGGTACCCGCTTTGCGGTAGCGTAATGTAGTGCACTTCGTAATTATGGGATGCGGGCGCGTGGGTGCCGCGCTGGCGCTCTCGCTTTCCGCCATTGGCCATTCGGTGGCCATTATCGACCAGGACGCCGAAGCTTTCCGCAAGCTCCCCGAAGATTTCCCGGGGCAGCAGATCACCGGCGTGGGTTTTGATCGCGATGTTTTAGCGCGCGCGAATATCGACGACGCCGCCGGCTTCGCCGCCGTGTCCTCGGGCGATAACTCGAATATCATCGCCGCCCGGGTAGCGCGCGAAACTTTTGGGCTAACCAACGTGGTGGCGCGCGTCTATGACCCCACCCGCGCGATTATCTACGAACGCTTGGGGATCGCCACGGTGGCCCCGGTGCGCTGGACGGCGGACCGGGTGCTGCGCGAGCTCATTCCGCTGGGCCCCCACCACGAATTCCGCGATCCCCTCGCCCGGATTTCCCTCATTGAAGTGGCGGTGGATCGGCGCTGGTTCGGGCGCACCGTGGCGGATGTGGAAGAGGAAACCGGGGCGCGAGTCGCCTATATTATCCGTAGCCTGGCCGGGCTCCTCCCCCATAGCGACACCGTTATCCAGGACGGGGACACCCTCAAAGTGCTCGTGGCTTCCGAGGACGCCTCCGGCGTGCAACATATGCTGCTCAAATCGGAAGGGGCACAGTGAATATTCTCATTATTGGGGCCGGTGCGGTCGGGGTGTCGGTGGCCCGCGAACTTCTCAAATCCGAGCATTCCATTTCCATTGTGGACAAGAAGCCTTCCGCTATGCGCATTTCGAGTGCCTCGGATGCGGATTGGCATCTGGCCGATGCCTGTGAAGTTCCCGCGCTACGCGAAGCAGGCGCGGCAGAGGCCGATATTATCGTGTGCGCCACCGGGGATGACAAGGTGAATCTGGTGGTGTCCTTGCTGGCGAAAACCGAGTTCGGGATCGCCCGCACTATTGCGCGTGTCAATAACCCGCGTAATGAATGGCTGTTCACCGATGCCTGGGGTGTGGACGTCACGGTGTCCACCCCGCGGATTATGGCCTCCCTGGTGGAAGATGCGGTCTCGGATGGGTCGCTCACCCAGATTATGCGTTTCCATCGCAGCGGGGCGAGCCTATGGCAGGTTTCGGTATCCGCCGATGCCCCGGTGGTCGGAAGCGCCATTAGCGATATTGAGCTGCCCTCCGGAGTCGCCATTAACGCGATTATTCGCGATGGTGTGCCCCTGACCGCTGATGCCGATTTAATCGTGGATGTGGATGATCAGGTGCTCCTCATTGATGGCGGGGACGATGTGGATATGTCCGCCCTCAAGAGCTATTTCCGGCCTCGCCCGGCCTCCGTGCAAGATTCGGAAGGAGAATCCGCCGCGGATGCGGAGGGCTCCAGGTAGGTGCTGGCCGGCGGCAGACTCCGCACCAGGAGCCAGGTGGCCCACAGGATAAGGCAGAAAAGCACCGGCCCGGCAATAATTTTGATAACGCCGAGCGCCGCGGTATTGCCGCTGATAAAGAAGGGCAGTTGCACGACGACGCGGCCCGCGAACATGGCGAGCCACAGCCACGTAATGCGGGTGTAGCGCCGGTAGGTGAGCCGAGCGGCCGGGTGGGTGGCGCTGCGCCACGCGGCAATATCCCCGCGCAGCATCCCGATCACATAGCCCATGATGGGCCGGCGGATGAGCAAGGAAATAGTCACTCCCACCGCGTAAGCGGCATTGGTGAGGAAACCGGGAAGGAAATAGGTTTCCGCGCGCCCGGAGCGCCAGGCGAAAAAGGCCGAGATTCCCACTACAAATAGCCCGCCGAGCGCCGGCATCACGTCAATACGTTGAATGAACCGCACCAGGATGGCCACAATAGCCATGCCCAGGGGAACGAGAACCGCCAGGGGAATATTGCGGGTAGCTAAATAAATAATGACAAAAACAAGGGCGGGAACATTCGCTTCGATAACGCCGCGCACCCCGCCTATCGCTTTCCAGGCGTCAAATTCTTCCCCGAGAACCGCGCGTAAACCGCCGCCGGGTGTGGTGGTATCCATGGGGCCCTCCCGGTTGCTCGGGGTGCTCGCTAAAGCACGATATATTCCGGGTTATATGCTACCAGCACGCCCCGGCGCCGCAATGGCACCACCCGGGCGCGAATCCGGTCCCCGACCCGCACGCAGTCGATGGTGCGCCGCCCCTGGAAAATGAGGGTGAGGAGCCCCGCGGTAGTTTCCACGGCGATGCGTACCTCCGGGGTATGCGCCCCGCGGCCGCCGGGGGCGCCCGGGTACGTGATGGCGATAATATCCCCCGTCACCCACACCGGCGTAGCCATAGGTATTTAGTGAATCTCTTGGATTTCCGGGCCGCGCTTGGGAAGCTCGATGCCGGTATCGGGAGTTTCTGGTTCGGGCTCGCCCTGCTGGGGAAGCGCCAGGGGAAGAAGTTCACGCGGCGGGATCGCTTGGGAGCCGCGCACCACCACCAGGTCATCGAGGACCCGGTGGAGCACTTCGGTACCGCGTTCCGGATCGACCGCCCCGCGCCCGGTCACGGCTACTCGCAGCAGCCAGCGCGGGCCGTCAATACCGATAAAGCGCACCGGTACCCGGCCGTTCTCCGCGGGCATCTGGGCCTGGATTTCCGGACCGTACTCCCCTTCAGCTTCCTGGAAACGCCCGCCCTGGTTGGCGATGGAGGAAATCACTTCCACCCGGATGTCCTCCCACAGGCTAGCGGATTTCGGGGCGGCGAATACCTGCAATTGCACCGCGGAATCCCCCATCACGTAGACCACGCCGAGCACGACCTGGCGTTCGCGATCCACGGAGAATTGCATGGTGGCATCGGGAAGGATGGGCAAGCGCAGCGCACCGCCGTCAATAAGGGCGGGGTTCTCCGGCGCCTCGGATTCATCGTAGGGGCCGCGCTGGGGAGCTCCGGTAGCATCCGGCTCACCGCCCGGGCGGGCCGCCGGACCACCAGCGGCTTCCCCCGCGAGGTTCTGGCCGGCTTCCTCACGTTCTTCCGGCTGCGATGCCGACGTCTCGTTTTTCTTCCGCCGTGAGAACCATGCCATGCTTTATACTCCTCGTCCCGATTCCTTCATTCCCTCTAGTCTAATGAGGGACGTCGCACCGTGTTGAGATGCGCTGCGGTGCGATACCGCGGCCCGTGGGCCGCGGCGTCGTCGTACTTCTAGTTAGCTCGCGCAATCCACGCAGACGGGCAGGCCGTCTTCCACGTGATCCAATTGGGAGCGGTGGTGAACCAGGAAGCACTGCGAGCAGGTGAATTCATCATCCTGGGCCGGAATCACATTGACGGATAGCTCAACATTGGACAGGTCCGCGCCGGGGAGCTCAAAGCCCTCGGCCGCTTCGACCTCATCCTCGTCAACCGCGCCGGATTGCTGATCCGAGCGCCGCCCGGCGAGCTGCTCGAAAGAATCCTCGCGGAGCTCCTCATCTTGCTTGCGCGGAGCGTCGTAATCTGTTGCCATAAAGTCACTCTCCAAAAGTGCCGGGGCCCATGCGGTGGATTCCGCACGAACCGGCGTCCACCCGCGAGAAACGGATCTTTCCGCCCTCGCGTATGGTCCTGACGGGTGGTACTGCGCGCTTAGTGTAACAGCACGTGCGGCACTTGGAAACACACCCGCGCCCAATGCCTGCTTTTCGGGCTCGGAGGTGGCACCCTAAGAGTGGTACCAAGAGTAAGGGAAGAGATGAAAAAGCTGGAGCTGCTCGGCTTGCAACCCGACGGTCACAACCTCACGCTCAACGATGAGGAGGGTAATCGCTATCTGCTGCCCGTCACCGATGATCTGCGTGCGGCCCTGCGCAAGGATCCCCATCCCAGTACTCCCGCGGAGGAGATCACGCCGATGGGGCCGCGTGAAATCCAAGCTCTCGTGCGTGCCGGCCACAGTGTTGATGAGATTTCTGAGATGGCCGCGCTACCTCCCTCGCGTATTTCAGCCCTGGCGTACCCCATTATTGCTGAACGTAACTACACCGCCGCGCAGGCCCGTAACTACACTCTCGGGCGCGATGTGGGAGGTTTCACAGTTGAAGAACTCGTCACATCCCGCCTCGTTGCCCGCGATGTGGATACCACCTCGATCACCTGGGATGCGGTGCGCGAAGCGGGGCAACCCTGGGCGCTGATCGTCCGTTTTGTATCTGCCGGGCGTGAGCACGAAGCCCGCTGGTTCATCGACACGGATCGCCATACTCTCCAGGCCCGCAATGATGAGGCCTCCTGGCTCTCGGAAACGTCGCTCACGGCCGATGCAGGCCCGTGGCGCCCGGATCATACGCCCGCGGTGGTACCGGGAACTGCGGATACTGTTTTTTCTGGTACAACGACGCCCGCGGCGGTTCCCGCCGCGGTGCCGGCCTCCCCCTCCACTCTCCCGAGCGCGGCGGATACTCCTCCGGCCCGTGCCTCTATTGATGAGGTGCTGGCCTCGCTGGATTCCCAGCGCGGTAAGTCACGCCCCATGCCAGATGCCGATCATGATATCGATCCCGACGAATGGGACGGGGCGCATCGCGCTCCCGAGGATGAAGAGGAGCTGCGGGCTCCGGCCACCATTGTTTCCCTGCCCTCGCGTGAAGGGCAACTGCCCGGCCAGCGCGCCTTGCTGGAGCCGGAAGAACTCGCGCAGACCCCGGCGCTCCGCCCGACTTCCGCGCCGGATGCGGATGCGGATTCCGATGCCGGTGGCGGACTGTCCGAGGCCGCCGCGGAGCCGAACGGCGGGCCTGAGGCCGCTCCGGCTAGCGCGCCGGCTCCCGAAAAAGCTACTCCGGCTAGCGCGCCGGAGAAAACCGCTCCGGCTACCGGCGAACCGCGCCGCGGCCGTAAGCGCACGGATCGGCCCACCATGCCGTCCTGGGATGAGATCGTCTTCGGTAAAAAGGACTAGGTCAGGCGTGCTAGGTGTTAGGTGTTAGGCGCTACTAGATGCTCGCACCACGCGGGTCCCGCGGCGCGCAGTACCGCGCGCTTTCCGGAGCGCTAGTTCAGCTCCACAAGGAGGGGAATAAGCATCTCTGTGGGGGTGAGCGAACCGTGGACCCCACGCATAAAGGTGGCGCCCGGCTGCATGTGCCCGGTGTGAATCACGCTCAGGGTGCCGCGTTGGAAAGCGAGCACATCCCCCATCGCTTCGCGCGCCTGCGCGGTAACCTGCCCGAACATTCCGGTCGCGATGGCTTCCTCTTTGGTGTACACCCAGGAACGCTCCCCCAGGTAGTCCCGCCAGCGGGCCGCTACCTTTTCCGGTTCCCGGGTGTAAAGATGCACGGCGCGTTCCTCCCCCGAATACAGATCCACGCCTTCGCGCAACACAGGCGCGGCGGCCACATCAATGCGTTCGCTCGGATCAATCATGCCGTGATCCGCGGTGAGCACCAGCAGAGTGTCCGGGGGTAGCACCCGGGTGAGCAGGCGAATACCGGCGTCCAGATCCTCGAGCGCCATGGTCCATTCCTCGCTGGTAGCACCCCAGCGGTGCCCACGGTGATCAACCTCCCCCCAGTACAGGTAGGCAAAACGCCCACCCTCACGCAGGAAACGAGCGGCCAGCTGGACCCGGTCATCGAGGGCGGGCCCCCCGAGAGCGGTAAAACCGCGCCAGGCAGCCCGCGTTAGACCCGAGCCGATATGGTCAGGATCTTGGATGGCACCCAGCGGCGTGGCCGTGCCGGGGCGGGCAGCCTCCAGGCGCTGCGCCCAGGTTGGCACCGGCTGCCATTCTTCCGGATCGAGCCCGCTATCTTCCCAGCTAATCAGGGAGAAATTACGGCCGGTACGCGGAGAACGCAGGGAGTAGGAGAGCATCGAGGTGCGCCCGGGAAGCGCCCCGGTACCCAGGGTGGTGAGCGCTGCGGCGGTGGTGGACGGCGCCGTGGAGGTGAGTGGTTCGCGCGCGGTCAAGGCGCGCAGGGTGGGCGCGTGGCCGATACGTGCCGCCAGGTTTTCCGCCCCCAGTCCATCCACGAGCACGAGGCACACCCGGCTGGCACGCGGCAAATCCAGCACGCCCGCCGCCCGCTCTGTTTCAGCCGCTGCGTATTCCGCTGCGGGCAGCACCCCGCAGGCGGCTAAACATTCACCCAGGACGGCGCGCAGAGAGCGCTCCGCGGGCAGCACAGGAAGCTCAGTCATGCCTCCCAGTCTACGTTCCACCTCGACACACTCCTGCCCCGGCGCCCCGCGCGCGCCCAAAAAGCGGGATAATTGAGCAATGCCCAAGAATACGAGCCCCGCGGAACATATCGTCGATATTAACGTGTCGGAGGAGATGCGCACCTCCTTCCTCGAGTACTCCTACTCGGTGATTTACGCGCGTGCCCTGCCCGATGCGCGCGACGGTCTCAAGCCGGTGCAGCGCCGTATCCTTTTCCAGATGGGGCAGATGGGCCTGCGCCCCGACCGCGCCCACGTGAAGTCCTCGCGCGTGGTGGGTGACGTTATGGGGCGCCTCCACCCCCACGGTGATACCGCTATTTATGACGCGATGGTGCGCCTCGCCCAGCCTTTCACCATGCGGCTACCGCTGGTGGACGGGCACGGTAATTTCGGTTCGCTCGACGACGGGCCCGCTGCCTCGCGCTATACCGAGGCACGCCTGGCAGCCCCGGCCATGGCGATGATTTCCTCGCTCGACGAGGACGTCGTCGATATGGTCCCCAATTATGACAACACTCTCCAGCAGCCTGAGGTGCTCCCGGCCGCGATCCCGAATCTGCTGGTTAACGGTTCGTCCGGCATCGCGGTGGGGATGGCCACGAATATTCCTCCACATAATCTTATTGAGGTTATTAACGGGGCGAAGTATCTGCTGCGCCATCCGGATGCGAGCCTGGAGGATATTATGCGCTTTATCCCCGGCCCGGATCTGCCCGAAGGCGGCAAAATTATTGGTCTGGACGGCATCCGGGAAGCATACGAAACCGGGCGTGGTATTTTCCGTACCCGGGCGACGGCGCGGATCGAAAAAATCAGTGCCCGTAAGCGCGGCATTGTTATTACGGAATTGCCCTATCTTGTGGGCCCGGAAAAGATCATTGACAAGCTCAAGGACGCCGTTAACTCCAAGAAAATCCAGGGAGTTTCCGGGGTCCAAAACCTGACTGATCGGCACCACGGGATGCGGCTCGTCGTCGAAGTAAAAAACGGGTTCCACCCCGAAGCGGTACTCGCCCAGCTGTACCAGCACACTCCGCTTGAAGATTCATTCGGCATTAATAATGTGGCGTTGGTCGATGGCCAGCCGCAAACTTTAGGGTTGCTAGCGCTGCTGCGCGTGTGGATTAAGCACCGCATCACGGTGACACGCCGGCGCAGTGAGCACCGTTTACGGGCTGCGCAATCTGATTTGCACCTGGTGGAGGGTCTCCTTATTGCCGTCCTCAATATTGATGAGGTCATCGCGGTTATTCGTTCCTCGGAGGATACCGCGGCGGCCCGCGAGCGGCTCATGGCTGTTTTTGACCTCTCCGAGGCGCAGGCCGATTATATTTTGGAACTGCGGCTGCGCCGCCTCACGAAGTATTCCCAACTTGAGTTGGAAGGGCGGCGCGAGGAGCTAGAACGCACCATTGCGGAGCTGGAGGAAATACTTGGTTCTCCCGAGCGTTTACGGAAAGTGGTGGCCGCCGAGATGACGGAGGTGGCCCAGCAATTCGGCACCCCGCGGCGCACCGTGCTCCTGGAATCGGACGGGGCGGCCAGCGCGGCAGCTCCGCAAGCACTCCCCCTGGAAGTTTCCGATGATCCGACCTGGGTGCTGCTTTCGGGTACCGGGCTGGTGGCGCGCACCGCGGGCAGCGATGCACCAGAACGCAGCGGTCCGCGCCGCGCCCACGATGCCGTCATATCGCGGGTACCGGCCACGGCCCGCGGGCATATCGGGGTGGTAACAAGCCACGGGCGGATGATCGACCTGGATGTGCTCACCGTTCCCACTCTTCCCGATACCGCGGGGGCGCCCTCGCTGGCCGGAGGTACCCCGGTGGCGGATCTTATTTCCCTGGACTCTGGAGAACGTGTGGTCGGACTGGCCCCGCTCACTGCTGGTGAGAGCGATCCGGTGCTCACCCTGGCCACCGCGCACGGGCGTATTAAGCGGGTGAACGGCGCTTACCCGAATAAGGAGAGCTGGGAGGTTATTACCCTTGCTGAGGGTGACAGCGTGGTGGGCTGCGCACTGGCCCGCGATACCGACCAGGTGGTTCTTATCACGAGCGATGCGCAATTACTGCGTTTTGAGGCATCCGCGGTACGCCCGCAGGGCCGGGCCGGCCAGGGCATTGCCGGGATTCGCTGCGCGGAAGGTGCCCGGGTCATTGCCCTCGGAGTGGTGCCGGGCGATGATCTTGCCGGTTCCCTGGTGGTCACGATTGCTTCTAATGAGCAGGCGCTCCCGGGCACCGAACCGGGCAGCGCCAAGGTCACTCCCCTGGATCGTTTCCCGGCCAAGGGCCGCGGTACAGGCGGGGTGCGGGCCCAGCGTTTCCTGCGCGGGGAAAATGTTTTAGCACTTGCTGCTCTCGGCCCGGAGCCGCTGCGCGCCGTCACCGCCTCCGGCCAGCCGGTTGAGCTACCCGAGGTTGAGGAGAAGCGGGATGCTTCGGGCAGTGCGCTAACGGTCCCGGTTGCGGCTATCGGAAGCTAGTCACGCTCCGGCATATCCGGGAGCGGGTGGTGAACTACCCGGGTACGTTCGGTAACCTCGAATCCGAAGCTTTCGTAAAGGCTCAGGCGCGCCGCGCTTTCGGGAGTCAGGCAGGTGCCGTCCGGTTCGTAGTGAACGGTGAGATCCAGGGTGGTGGCATCCATACCGCTCTCCGCCTGCGCCGCGATGCTGGCTGCCAGCAGCCGGGCGTTGACCCCGTCCGGGCTTTCGGCCCGCACCGCGAGCTCATCAACATAGCCCTCCCGTAATCCCAAGCCCGGCCAATCCTGTTCATAAGCGGCGGTCATGATACATCCGAGTACCCGGGGCCGATCCCCGCGGGTATCCACCGCCAGGAAGCTCCATTCCCGGCGCATAAACGCGCATTCGATACGCCACTGTTCCCGGGTGTAAATCGGGTAATTCAATTTATCTGCGTAAAAAGAATTGTGGGCGAGCAGCGCGGCGTCGTCCCAATCGGGGGTGAGAGGAACCAGCTCCACACTGTTATTCTCCGGGTGCGCGGAAGGCGGCAGGGGCAGCGGCCCGCGCGCGAGCGGCCGGCGCATCTGCAGGTAGGAGAGCCGGTCGGTGAAGCCGGCAGCGGCCAGGGCCTTCCCCCGTTCGGGATCCCAGCTTTCCACATTCGCCACGGCCACGGGGTGGAGGGTGCCGGCCGCCAGGGCAGGAGCCCGGCGCAATTGTTCGGCGAGCACGCCGCGAGCGGCCCGTTCGCGCAGCTCCGGGCTGAGCTCGGGGTGCACACTGGCCGAGAGCGTGACGGTGGGATGCGCGGTGCGCGCATCGTAGAGGCGCACGATACCGAAAGCGAGGAGGCGCCGGACCGGTGCTGCGTCGTCGTACCACCCGAAAACACTGTGCGGAACCGAAGGCTCAAACATCAGAGCGATTTCTTCACGCGAGGTGCGGAAACTGGAGTTGACGGCGCTTTGGTGGGTATCGAGCAGCGTGAAAATCGCGCGGGCATCCGCCGCCGTGAGATCGCTCCACCGCATCGCACCGTCACCCATGAGCCCTCCTTTACGGGTATGACTCTCAAGTGTAGCGAAGCGCGGCCCGGGAATCTTAGGCATCGATCTTGTCGTAGGAGATATCGCTGGCACCTTCGACAATAAATTCGCGGCGCGGAGCCACCTCGTTACCCATCAATACCTCGAAAACGGACTCGGCTTCCCGCAGCGCGGCTTCGTCCTCGATTCGGATGCGCCGCAGGGTACGGTGGGCCGGATCCATGGTGGTTTCCGCGAGCTGGTGCGCGTCCATCTCCCCCAGGCCCTTATAGCGCTGGATGGGTTCCTTATAGGTTTTCCCGGCGCGTTCGAGCTTCTTGAGTTCCCGATGCAATTCCTCTTCGGAATAGGTATAAATATACGACCCTTTTTTCCCGCCGCGCCCGGCCACCTCAATACGATGCAGCGGCGGCACCGCCGCGAAAACCCGCCCGGCTTCCACGAGCGGACGCATATAGCGGAAGAAAAGTGTGAGCAGCAGGGTGCGGATATGGGCGCCGTCCACGTCCGCATCCGTCATCATAATAATTTTCCCGTACCGCGCTGCCGCGAGGTCAAAAGTGCGCCCGGAACCGGCCCCCACCACCTGAATAATGGAGGAGACTTCCTGGTTGCGCAGAATATCCGCGGGCGAGGCACGCTGCACATTGAGGATCTTGCCGCGGATGGGCAGCAAGGCCTGGAATTCCGAAGAACGCGCCAGTTTCGCGGTGCCGAGCGCCGAATCCCCCTCGACGATAAACAACTCGGTGTGCTCAATATCATCGCTGCGGCAATCGGCCAGCTTGGCGGGGAGCGTGGAATTTTCGAGGGCGTTTTTCCGCCGCGAGATTTCCTTGTGGACGCGCGCAGCCACCCGAGCCCGCATTTCCGCCACGATTTTTTCAAGGAGCCGTGAAGTTTCGGTTTTTTGGTCGCGTTTCGTGGACGCCAAGATACTGTGAAGCTGCGCGGCGACGACGCGCGCCACAATCGGGCGCACTGCCGCAGTCCCGAGGATCTCCTTCGTCTGCCCCTCAAATTGGGGTTCGGCTAGCCGCACCGTAACAACCGCGGTCATCCCGGCCAAAATATCGTCTTTTTCGATTTTGGCATCTTTGGCGGTGATTTTGAGGCGGCGCGCATTGGTATCGATAAGGGCCCGCAGGGTTTTCACCACGCCCTGTTCGAAGCCAGTCTGGTGCGCCCCTCCCCCGGGTGTGCGAATAATATTCACGAAGGATTCGGTGGTGGTGTCATATCCGGTCCCCCAGCGCAGGGCCACATCGACCTCGCAGGTTCGTTCGACTTCCTGGGCACGCAAATGCCCACTTTCCGGATCCAGGACCTGCACGTTTTCGGTGAAGGTTTCGCTGCCCGTGAGGTGCATAGTGGCAGTGAGAGCAGGATCGGTGGCCAGGTAGTCCACGAAATCGACGACGCCCCCCTCGTAATGGAACACTTCCTCATGGGGGCCGTTTTCTCCGGGGGTGCCCGCCAGGCCGCGTTCATCACGGATGATGATGGTCAGGCCAGGAACCAGAAACGCGGATTGACGTACCCGCTCGGTGAGCAGGTCATAGGAGAATTCTGCTTCGGCCAGGAAAATCTGGGGGTCAGCCCAGTAGCGCACGGATGTGCCGGTATTCTTCTTCGCTACTTTCCCGACGGTATCAAGCTCGCTACCGTGCGTGAAGGCTTCAAAAGGGGCCTCCGGGGAGGGCTGGGTGCCGTCCTGGAAACGCCCCGGTTCGCCGCGCTTGAATTGCATCTGGTATACCTTGCCGCCGCGCCGGACTTTCACATCCATGCGCGCGGAGAGGGCATTGACCACCGAAGCGCCCACCCCGTGAAGGCCGCCGGAAGCGGAATAGGATCCGCCCCCGAATTTCCCTCCGGCATGCAGGCGAGTGTACACAACTTCCACTCCGGAAAGCCCCACCCCGGGGACGGTATCCACGGGCACCCCGCGACCGTCGTCGGTTACCTCAACCGAGCCATCAGCATAGAGGGTGACGGTGATATGGGTGGCGAATCCTTCCAGAGCTTCGTCGATGCCGTTGTCGATGATTTCCCAAAGGCAGTGCATGAGTCCGCGTGAATCCGTGGAGCCGATGTACATGCCGGGGCGTTTGCGCACGGCTTCCAGGCCTTCGAGGACTTGGAGGTGACGAGCTGAGTATTCTTCGGAAGTTGACACACCGGTAGTTTACGCGAACGGCTGTTCGCGAGCCGCAGCGGCGCGCGTGAGAGTGTTAGGTGTTATCTATGAGCGTTACTGCGCCTCCTCTTCGATGATGAATTCGGGCAGGCTGCGGGTGAGTGAGATGGTTCGCATCGATACTGTCACTAATTTGCCTACAAGCTTCGCGATGTAGGCGGGGTCGCCAATCTCCCGGCAATAGTCATTCGGGTCGTTAACGATGCCGGTCTTTTTATCGGTTGTGACCTGGTAGCGGTCAATCATCCATTCCAGGGGGCTGCGCCCGCCGATCTTATAGGTATTGGCTTCTTCCGGGATACCGGTGATCTTGAGGTAATCGTTGTAGATCAGGCAGGTCATGTCCTTGCTGCCGCCGGGGCCCTTACCCCACGCAAGTTTCGTGACACGGTATTTGGTCCAGTCATCAATCGTGGGACTCATGCCTTCTACTTCCTGGATGCTGGGGTATGCATCCAGGTGTTCGTAATTGACGTGCAGGTCAGCAAGCTCACGGCCGATATTGCTGTAGGACCAGAAATCCGTGACTTTGGGGATACGAGGCAGCATCTTCTTGAGATCAGCCGCATAGCGTTCCCGATAGTCCTCATGATGGAGGAGTGCGTAGACGTAGAAGAAGATATCCTCCTTCTCGATCTGCGCATCCTTGTAATGTTCGCGATAGGCATTGAGAGTGCCATCTGTGATGTTATCGCGGCGGCGGTAGTCCCCGCTCCGCCGCGATACTTGCTCGGAAATGGACCGTGAGAAATCGAAGGTTCCGGAGAATTCTTCCGGAGTTCCGGCGCTTTCCAGCATCTCAAGAAGTGAACCTTGCGGGTCATTATCAGTGACGTGTTCCCAGGTGTAGAGCGGGAAGAACTGATTCCCACCATTCGGAGTAAGCGCAGGAAGCATCTCATACATGATAGGCATGAAATACTCAGCCGACGGTCCCGCAGGAATCGATATTCCCAGATTGGGCTGCTGCGGAGTCGGGAAGATCTGCGGAAGCTGGTTCACATATTCATTCATTGCACTGTTGAAATAAACCGATTGCGTGCAGAATGGACGATAAACCCCGGCACGGATATAGAAAGCATCGAAAGTGTGCTCAATACGACGATCTAATTCTCTTTTAAGTTTCCTCGTCCATGCGACATAAGAATCATCCATATTAGCGGTTTTCGAGGTCTTCCCAGCATCAATTTGCTTGTTATAGTTCGTGATCATGCGCTGCATATTCTCAGCAACGGAGGTCTTTGAGAAGTTGTAGCACCACGAATCTCGAGATGTTTCCAATCCACGCGAATACTGGATAAACGTAGCTGGCGTGTCGCTTTTCCCTTTGGTTTTCTTGTCCCCGATTGATTGGTACGTTAGGTACTTCTCGTCACGCTGGTTAACCCAATCTCCATGATTATTTGGGGTAATGACTTCAAAATCAGTACCAGCAATCGATTCCTGGGAAATCAGGATATCGAGTTTTTCCTGACGTGCAAGATAGTCAGCAATCTCGGCGTAATGAATCTTGCACGGGCCAACCCTGTCACTTGTTTTAACAAGAACCGTGACAGCCACTCCCGTCATAATATCGAAGACATTACCGCCTTCTCTGGCCGCAGCTTCTCCCATCTTGCCGCGAATACCACCACGCAAGTTGTAGACGTAAATATCAGAGAACTCTTCAGCCAAACTTAGACGTACTCCATCAGCGGTATTGCCGTCAATAAAGCTAGAGTTCGAAACAAATGCGATGACGCCCTCGGGGCCGATACGGTCAGTTGCCCACCGCAAAGCCCGGTAGTAGGAGTCATAGAGACTGTTTTTATTAGTTCCCGTTGATCTAGCGGCATACGAGCTTTCGATCTGCTTATCCAAGAATGCATATTTCAGATTTTGGTTGTTATCGTTCGCACTCTTCTGCCCGGCAGAGTAAGGAGGGTTCATCACTACGACGCGTATTTTCGCTTCTTTTTGGCGCTCGACACGCTCCATATTGGCAGCGAAGTCCCCCACCTCGTCAAATCGGTTTTCTTCTTCGTGGATCTGGAACGTGTCCGTCAAGCTGAGACCGGGGAATTCCACATACTCATCCCCCACACCTTGCTCAATCCGAATCTGGCGATAAACCTCTTCGATATTGATAGAAGCAATATAGTAGCTAAGCAGCACGATTTCATTAGCGAAAATTTCCCGCAAGTACTTACGTTCCAACTGATCAGGTTTAATGAGGCCAGATTGCAGGAGCCTGGTTATGAAGGTCCCCGTACCCAGGAAGGGTTCGATAATGGAGATCCCCTCATCCCCTAAACTTTTCCCTAGATGACGGCGTAGTGCCACGTCAGCCGAGCGCAGGATATAGTCCACCACCGGGACAGGCGTGAAGACGATACCCAGGCGGTCTTGCATAGACGGGAATGCTCTCGCGAAGAACTTGTCATAGAGGGTACGCATGATCTCCTGCTTGCCGTCAAGCGTTGTGATAGCACGGATCTTTTGCGTCATTGCCTCATAGAACTTAGCCAGCGGCTCACGCTCGGTCTCGAACACCTTATTGGTGGCAAGCCGGTCCAAAATCTTCTGCATGGCCTGGCTCACCGGGTTCTGGGAAGTGAATTCCTGAGAGGGGAACATCGCGTCGAACAAAGGCTTCGTGATCAAGTGCTGGGCTAGCATCTCGACCGCCTGAGCCCCGTCGACTGCTGGATTGAGCGTTTTCTGTAGGGCTGTGACGAAAGACGTGAAGTAATCCTGATTGATCGGGTCTTCCAGAAGCTGTTCGATCAGGTTAATATAGCGGCTTGCAATATCACCGATATCCTTGCTCCAGTCGTCCCAGTACAGCCGGTCCCCAACCTTCTTTACGATTTTCGAGTAGACAGCATCCTTCCATTCACTGGCCTGGAGGAAAAGCTCCAACTGCATTTGACGACTATCAGATTCGCCCCCAGGCCCGGAGCCCGAACCACCATCAATAACTTCAGTGTCATCGCCTCCCGCACTTCCAGAGAACGGATCAGCCGGCGCAGTGGGTTTGAGGTCAACGTAGTCAACGATGATATTTTCCGGGAGTGTGCCGTTATATTGACTGGCGTTCAGCTTGGCTTCGAAATCTTCATCATGCGCGCGGATAGCTTGGAGCACCTGCCACACAACCGCATAACGCTGGTTATCGCTGAGGGAATCTTCCGGGGTTGTCCCAGCGGGCACCGCAACGGGCAGAATAATATACCCGAATTCTTTTCCTTCAGCCTTGCGCATGACCCGGCCAACGGCCTGGATCACATCCACTTGAGAGCGACGCGGATTCAAGAACAACACCGCATCCAAGGTCGGCACGTCTACTCCCTCGGAAAGGCAGCGCGCATTCGTAAGGATTCGGCAGACCGGATGTTCACTCTCCACATCTGTTTTCAGCCAGTCAAGGGCTTCCCCGCGCTCAATGGCGTTCATCGTGCCATCAACATGACGGCACTGAACACCCAGGTCATCACTGACCTCGCTATTCATGAGGTTTCGCAAATGCTTATTGACGAGCTCCGGGAACTCAGATGCGATCTGCTTGGAGGTTTTAATATCCTTCGCGAAGGCAACCGCCCGGTGCATCGGCGTCGTATCACTTCCGTACTGCACATCAGTGAAACCGCTCTTACGTTTAGCAAGCGCGTTCCAACATCCCACCAGTTTCGCTGTCTCAGGTAGCGGAAGCTCCCCGTAGATCGCGCCCTGTTGGTAGATCGGGGTGACTTGGTCTTCTGGGATCGCCAGAACAACAACTTTGTAGTCGGTGAGCAGACCCAAGCTCACCGCAGTTCCGAACCCAAGGCGGTGGAAGACTGGGCCGAACAACGCGGCATCGTCCATGGAGGTGAGGACCGCATCTTTTTCTTTCGCCGCGTCTTTAACCTTCGGATTAAAAATCTTCGGGGTGGCGGTCATATACAAGCGTTTATCAGCCCGCAGGTAGTCGTTATTGTGAACGCGGGTGAAATAGGATTCGTCTTCCCCGGTGAGGGTGACACCGGTGGTGCGGTGGGCTTCATCGCAAATAATCAGATCGAAATCACGCCAATCATTACCGGCCAACTCTTGGGCCTGGTGAACGATATCAATGCTCTGATAGGTCGCGAAGATTACCTGGAGTCCACCCCCCCCCCGCGTGCTTAATCAAGGATGCGGCAAGGGTGGCCGGCTTGGTTGTTGGCGGTGTTTTCAAGTCCACCATCGCGATATCCGCCACGTCCTGGCGCTCCTGGCGTTTCCGGTTCACTTTCGTATCTGAGCACACACTCCAGGCGGAAAACGGGACTTGAACTTCAGCAGCCCACTCATTCAAGGTCTGGCTCATCAGCGCGAGGGAGGGAACCATGAACATGATCCGGGCACTCCCGCCCAAATCATCGGTGAGCCGTTCGGCTATTTTCAGAGCCGTAAATGTTTTACCCGTTCCACAAGCCATAACCAAAGTTCCGCGATCATGATCTTGGAAGCCGGTAAACACATCACGAATCGCGTTGACCTGGTGGTCACGTAGCGTTTTACGCGGCTTGAGCTGCGGAGTTTCGGAAGGTTTCGCGAAGGAATATGTGCTCCAGTCAATATCGGAGTTACGCAGATCGGTAAGGCCGATACGAGTGACGGGTTTGCTCTGGCCCCGGATCGCATCTTCTGCATTAGCTCCCCAGGGCACACCCGTGGTTTCCACGAAAATCCGACGCTTGAAGGGTTCTTTACCCGAGTCCGCGAGGAAAGAATCAAGCTGGGCCTTACTGATGGTGCGGCCCTGCTCGTAGAACTTGCATTGGATAGCTACGGCCGGTGTATGCGCGTCTGGTTCGCTGCCATCTTCGGGCATGTCTTCGATATCAATTGCAACCAGATCAATCCCGGTATCAGGCCGTCCAGCCCGCCCGGGCCAGTCACGCCACAGATACACCGCACCGAATTGGCGGCTCATCTGCGAGTCCTTGAGAAGATAGGAGCGGATGAGTTGTTCAAATAGGTTGCCTTGCGCACGCACCGAATCGGATAAATCCCGGTATTCAGCGAGCAACTCATCGAAAGCGTTTACGCTGCGCGTTGATTCTCGCTGAGCATCCAACGCATTCGATTCCACCCGAATATCCTGGCCAGATACCTGGACTTTGCTCTCCACGCTCTTCTGAGCGGTAGTGAGATTATCGTTTGGGTGCATCTGAGTGCTCATCACATTCCCTTTCCGGGTATCTCGCCAGCAACGATCAACTTCCCTAAGCCTACTGGCAGAACGGAAAACTCACCCACTATTAACACGTGAATACCGTGGGTTTCGGCTTGGCCACGAAAAAGCGGCCCGGATGGGCCGCTCGTGTTGAGATCGAAGCGAGGTTAGGCGATATTTTCGCGTTCGTCTTGAATCTCAAGGGCATCTTCACGCAGCTTATCGAGGTGCTGGGAAGCATGATGGCCGCAGAAGAAAAGTTCTCCATAGGGCAGGCGTACCCGAACGTAGGCCTGGGCTCCGCAGGCATCGCAACGATCCTGCGCGGTCAAGGGAGCTAATTCAGTCAATGTAGTACTCACATACCTATCAAAGCATAAAAGGGCGCGCTTATTCCTGAGGAGAAGATCACCTCAGGCCCGTGCTCTCGGTAAGCTGAACGCATGGCTCTCTCTCACGCGCACGGTAGTTTTTTGGGCTATGCCGCCCTCGATCTGGAAACCACCGGTTTAGATGCGCGCACCGACCGAATTGTGGAGATCGGGGTGGTACTTCTGGATGATCAGGGCAGCCCCGAACGCGAATGGGAGAGCCTGGTGAACCCATTGCGGCCCATGGGAGCCACGGAAATTCACGGGGTGCACGGCGCGGAAGTGGCGCAGGCGCCGTCGTTTTCCGAACTTCTCCCCCAGGTAGAACGGCTGCTGCGCGGGCGTATCCTCGCGGCGCACAATGTCCGTTTCGATCTTGCTTTTCTCAACGAGGCTTTTCGCCGGGCCGGAAGCCCGTTACGTATCCCCCGTAACGCCGCGGTATGCACAATGGATCTCTCGCGTATTTACCTTCCCGAGGGGCGCCACTCCCTCATGGCCGTGGCCCAGCGGGCCGGGATTGCGATAGAAGAACACCACCGCGCCATCACGGATGCGCGCATGTGCGGGCGGCTTCTGGCTGAGTATCTGCGCCGGGAGGCACGTGGGCAGCGCTACGCCACCCGCGCACATAGTAAAGATGGACGGGAAATAACAGCAGCGGCGTGGAACGATGCTCGCCGCCACGCCGCTGAGATTATATGGCCCACCCCGTTATTCGACGTGGAGTTCCGCAGCGTGCGCTGCAAACGCCGCGCCCCGCGGGGCCACGCGGAACCTGCCGCGCCTGGCTTTACTCCAGGTAGTCACGCAGCACCTGCGAACGGCTCGGGTGGCGCAGCTTAGACATGGTCTTGGATTCGATCTGGCGAATGCGCTCGCGGGTGACCCCGTAGACCTTACCAATTTCATCCAGGGTTTTCGGCTGGCCGTCGGTGAGGCCAAAGCGCATGGAAACCACCCCGGCTTCGCGTTCGGATAGGGTATCGAGAACGCGATGGAGCTGTTCTTGGAGCAGGGTGAAGCCAACGGCATCAGCCGGGACCACCGCTTCGGAATCCTCAATGAGGTCACCGAATTCGGAATCGCCATCTTCACCCAGCGGGGTGTGCAAAGAAATCGGTTCGCGCCCGTACTTTTGAACTTCGACGACCTTTTCTTCGGTCATATCCAGTTCTTTCGCCAGTTCCTCGGTGGTTGGTTCCCGCCCGAGTTCCTGGAGCATCTGGCGCTGGACCCGCGCGAGCTTGTTGATAACTTCGACCATATGCACCGGGATGCGGATAGTGCGAGCCTGGTCCGCCATCGCGCGGGTAATAGCCTGGCGAATCCACCAGGTGGCGTAGGTAGAGAACTTGTAGCCCTTGGCGTAGTCAAACTTTTCGACGGCGCGCACCAGCCCCAAATTCCCTTCCTGGATAAGATCAAGGAAGAGCATGCCCCGGCCTGTGTAGCGCTTAGCCAAAGAAACTACCAGGCGAAGATTAGCTTCCAGGAGGTGGTTCTTGGCGTGCTTACCATCACGGGAAATAATCCGCAGTTCACGGATATAGGCGTGATCCTTCTCCTTATCGAGATTTCCCTGATCTAGCAGGTGCTGAGCATAGAGCCCCGCCTCGATTCGCTTGGCGAGTTCCACTTCTTCCGCGGCGTTGAGCAGGGGAACTTTACCGATCTGCTTGAGGTAATCCTTGACCGGATCCGCGGTGGCACCGGCAACATGAACACGCACCGCCGGTTCATCGGAATCATCAGAGTCCTTAACGGTGAAACCACCCCGGGAGTTACGCCCGGTTGTTTCCGTTTTAGCGGCGCTATCCGTTTCCTTATCGGCTTCGTCCTCTTCTTCCTCGGGCTCTTCTTCAGCGTCCTCGGAATCGTGGTCGGTGTCTTCGTCATCCTCGAGATCGTCGTCAAGATCCTCGGCATCAACATCTTCAGCGTCGACGTCGAAATCTTCATCCTCGAGATCCTCATGTTCTTCGGGATCTTCGGGTTCTTCCTGCTTAGCGGTAGCACGCTTCGAGGTGGATTTCTTCGAGGCAGCAGCTGTCTTGGATTCGGCCGCCTTCGAGCTTGCCTTCTTCGCGGAAGACTTGCGGGTGGCAGGCTTCTTAGCCGCCGGTTTATCTTCCGTGGTTTCCGCGCCTGCCGCGGTAGCCTCCGCAGCGGCGGATGCGGTTTCCGGAGCTTCGCTTTCAGCCGCTGCCTTCTTCGCGGAAGTCTTCTTTGCCGCGGTGGACTTTGAGGCGGTGGACTTCGCGGTGGTTTTCGCCGTGGTGGCCTTCTTGGTGGAAGAAGATGCCTTGGATTCGGCCGCCTTCGATTCGCTTGCCTTGGTGGCAGCCTTCTTGGTAGTGGTGGCCTTGGTAGCACTGGCTTTCTTAGCGGCTGGTTTCTTCGCAGCCGTGGTGCTTTCAGAAGCGGTAGCTGCCGAGGTGGCCGATGCCGTGCGACTGGAGGAGCGGGCCGCCTTCTTCTTCGTACCCGAAGCGGATGCGGAGACCGCGGTGTCCTTTTCCACGGCAGCGGTTTCTTGTGCACTGGCAGACTTTGTGGCCACGTGAGACCTTTCCCTAGTGTTATCAACGAATGCCGAGAACCGGCACGGGGTATCCACCCCAAAGAGCTACTTAGCGGAACGCGCCCGCCCCGCCTTTTGTTCCCCAGCCTCCCTAACGTGCCGATCCTCACATAGCATTCTTATGCCTGGCGACTATAGTTCTCCCACCTGCTGCCGGTGCGAACTTCCCGCCGGTGCACATGCTGCCGTGCACGCAGCTACTTAGGCCGCTTGGCTGCCCCGTCCATATCGGTCCACGGCTTCGGAATCGATATCTGCCAGAGAGCAAGGCGTGGACTCGTCACCAGTGCCGTTACTATCCGCCTCCTCTTGATCGCCACTATCAGCTTCGGCGCGAGAGCTCCTCCCGCCTTCATTCGGGCCGATCAACCAGGGCGGCAGCGCGTTCCATGCGGCAGCATCTTTGAGCATGCGTGCCAGGCGCGAGCCGGGGTTGATCTCCAGGGCTTCCTGAGCACGCAGCGCGGTCATGGAATTTTGCCCCACCCACCAGGCTAAATACGCTGAGCACACATAAGGAACCTCTATCCCATCCGGAGCTAGGCGGGCTAATTCATCCAGAAGTGCCATCATCCCCAAAGCTCGCACAATATTGGGGCGCTCCCCTATCCCGGTAGCAAAACCCGAAGCGGGATCCACCGAAGACATAGGCAACAGCGGATCATGTTCGAGGGACACCTGCAAAATTTTGTCCCGAATGGGAATATGCACGAGCCCGGCCAGGGCCCGCCCCGCTTCGCGGGTGGTGAGGCGCGGTGGGCCCGCCTGGCGGCGGCGCACCACCCGAGCGAGGAGCATATCCCAATGCTCTTCTAGTGCGGTGAGCGGCTCCCCGCGCGCTTCTTCCAGCGCCACGGCGGTATTGCGCATCCGGGTGGGACTGGCTTTGACGATATCGCGGCGCGGTTCTTCCTCCAGCGGTGCCGAGCCTTTATACACGAGAGTAGCCGCAGCCTCGGTAGATTCGAGTTCTTCCCAGCGGCAAAATGTTTCTTCTCCCATATCCATAAACCCTTCGTTATCGGCAATAAAAAAATCAAGACTCCACGCATCGCGAGTGCCAGGGTTGCTATCCCAGAGCCGGGAAAGCGCGGCGCACAGCAGTTCGAGGAGGGCCAGCACCGAGGCAAATTCGCGGGTATGTGCGAAGCGAACAAAATCTGGGCAGTAGACCACCGCCACGCAGCTGAACATGCGGCAGGCAGTTACCGTGTCAGATATCTGCCGGGCAACATAGGGTGAGATAGGGCCGGCACGCAGATCCAGGCGGATAAGTGGCGTTTCACCCCCGGCCACAGCAACTTCTGGCCGCTTAGAAGATTCCAGCGAGCCGAACCATTGCGGTAGTGCCTCACCCTCCGGGCCCACGGCCCGATGTAATTCCGGGCTTCCCCCGAAGAGTACGAAGTGGTGGCGCGGGTGGAAGCCCAGCAGATGGGGAATAACAGCGAGGGCATCGCGCGGATGATGAAGTGTGATCGTGTCCATAGGGCTAGATAACCAGCTTCAGCCGGCACGTGCTGGCGAGTGCCGGTACCCTGTGGATGGGGCGCGCACCTCACGAATCTGTGGATAAAGAAGCGGAGCAGGAGCAATGGAGTGGAGCACTCGCGATTTCACCAACGGGGTCGATAGCCGTATCGAGGCGCGTTTGGATTCGTTGCGGCGCTGGGATCAGCCTGAGGTGGAGGATTTCATCGATACGGTTACCGCCCTTGCAGCCGGCGGTAAACGCACCCGGGCCCGGCTTGTGCGCGCGGGAATGCTCGCCGCTCTGCCCGAACCCAGCTGTGCGGATATGGTGGCGGCGGTGCGTTTGGGAGCTGCCGTCGAGCTTTTCCAGCTCGCGGCGCTTATTCACGACGATATTATTGACGCTTCTGCCACCCGCCGCGGGGTACCCACGGTGCACGCCGAGCTGGAGAATTATCACCGCGCGTCCGGGTGGGATGGTTCCCCCGAGCGCTACGGTTTGCGGGCCGGCCTTATTGTGGGTGATGCTGTGCTGGCGCTGGCTTCCCAGGAGGCGGTGAGTGCCGGGCGCACCGCTCCCCTTGAGCCTTTCTTCACCATGTGTGAGGACGTGGGCATCGGTCAGTTCCTCGATATCCGCTGCGAATATACCCGCGCGGCTACCCGGGAGGATATTAGCGCGATCATTACCCATAAAACGGTGTCGTATTCCGCACTGTTCCCGCTGCTCATCGGAGCCGCGCTCACCGGGCAGCCCGCGCCGGAAACGATCGCAGATTTACGAGCTTTTGCCACGCCTTTCGGTGAGGCTTTCCAATTGCGCGACGACATCCTCGGCATTTTCGGGGATCCGGCCGTTACCGGTAAACCCGCCGGCGATGACCTCACCGAAGGGAAAAACACGTTCCTCTTCCTCGAAACGCTGGAGCGGGTAACCGAGGCGGATGCCCGGTGGCTGCGGTCCTTGCGTGGGAAGCCCTTGGAGGGCGACGACGTCGTTCGTGCCCAAAATCTTATGGAAAGCTCGGGAGCGCGTGCTCACGTGGAAAGCATGATCCGCCAGCGTGAGGATAGTGCTCGTGCTATCTTGCCGCGTCTGAATGAGGCCGCCCGCGAGAGCCTGGGCGAACTCTTGCAGCGGCTGCGCTCGCGCACCCACTAGTCCACGAGGCGCATCGGCCCGCACGAACGTGGCCCGCACCGAAGCGGGCCAGCGAGGAACTAAAAAGCCAGGCCGGCGATGACGCGGCGGACCGCGTGGGTGTGCCCGGCAAGGAGTGCGCTCAGCGGGGTATCCCGCAATTCCGCATCGAAGCGCCGCAGCCATTCCTGCGCTTCGTCGTCGCTATATCCGGCATCGCGCAGGGAAATGATGGTGCCGCGCAGCGAGGGCAGGGGCACGCGTTTGCCGTCTTTCATCACGAATTGTCCCGCGTCGGCGTAGAGCGCGTTATTGTCCCCGCGCCGCACCGCCAGGAAACGGGCGTCGCGCAGTTGGGAGCGGACCGTGCGCAGATCAGTCTCGAGGCGCTCCGCTAGCTCCGGGAGGCTCAACCAGGTCACATTCGTTATCTCTTTTTCCACAGTTCCATCTTAATGCCGGCGCCGCTCAAGCGCGCCGGTGGGCACGGGCGCGGCGTCGTCGCCATTACAAAATCGTCACAATCTGGTGACATTTTCACAACAGTGCACTATTGTCACAAGTGGAACAACGGCCGGGACGCTATCGAATGTCCCCCGCCCCGGCCAGGAAGTGAGAAATGGTGGGATCGAAGGCGAATCTTGCGCGTTTACGGGCGCAGGCACCTGCCCCGCGCTACGAACTATCGCACGCGGAAATCGCGGCGCGTTTGAATGCGATTATCGCCCCGAGTCGGGCCGATACGCAGAAGATGGTGCGTGATACGGCGGCGCTCATGGGCGTCAATCCTCGGCTTGCAATGGCGCATGCCTATATCGAATCCGGTTTTAATTCCCGCGCGCTCTCCCCGGCAGGCGCGGCAGGTGTGATGCAGCTAATTCCCGCTGCCTCGCGGTGGGCGGGGCGGATGGTCGGCCGGGATCTGGATTGGCTCATTCCCGCGGATAATATCACCGCAGGTATCGCCATTATTCGGTATTTGCAGCGCCACACCACCAGCACACATGAGGCGATTGCCGCCTACTACCAGGGTCTGGCGCGCCTGCGGGAGGCGGGGCCCTATCCCTCCACCCAAAAATATGTGCTGCGGGTCTTGCGTGCAGCAAAGAGTTTCTAAACACGGCTTTTCCCAGCAGCACGCTACCCTAGGTGTGTGACTATTCCTTCCCTGCCGACCGGGTGGCTTGAGGGCCGCTACCGTCTCGACGCCCCGGTGGCGCGCGGCGGAATGGCCGCGGTGTACCGCGGCTACGATACGAAGCTTGATCGCGTGGTCGCCATCAAAATTATGCACCCCGATTTGGCGGCGCTTGATGATTTCACTCGGCTCTTCCAGCGGGAAGCCCGGGCTGTTGCCGCACTCAGCAGCCCGCATATCGTCACTATTTACGACCGTGGGGTGTGGAACGACGGCGCAACCGAGCGCGCCTACCTTGTCATGGAATACGTACCCGGGCCCACGCTACGCCACGAGCTGGAGCGCCTGGGTTCCTTCCAGCTCGGCACCGCCCTGGAGATTTGCGCTCAGGTTCTTCAGGGCCTGGCAGCTGCCCACCGGGCCGGAATTATTCACCGGGATATCAAACCGGAAAATATTTTATTCGACGACGCCTGCCCGCCACCCTCCCCCGTGCGCCTTCCACAGCTCGCCGTCACGGTAACCGATTTTGGACTCGCCCATGCGGTGAGTTCATCCTCGGGGGCCCTGCCGCGCTGGGGAACCCTGGCCTATACCGCACCGGAGATTCTGGAGCAGCGCGCCGCGAGCCCGGCTAGCGATATTTACGCCACCGGCCTGGTGCTCTTTGAGCTACTTGCCGGCCGGCTCCCCTGGGCCGGGTATTCGGCCGCCCAGCTCGCGGCGGCGCAGGCACGCGAGGATCTGCCGCGTCTAGCAGGGGATAATTCGTGGTTGCCGGCGGAGGTTGATTCTTTTATCGGGGTGCTCACCGCGAAAAATCCGGCGGATCGCCCGGCGAGCGCCGCGCAGGCCCGCGAGTTGCTACGGGGACTTCGGAATCGGGTATCTGAGGAGGCCGAGCTGCGGCGCATCCCGGTTACGCCGCGCCGCCCCCAACCACTTCTCCCTACCGCGGCAGCTGAGCCCCGGGAGGAAAGCAGCCCGGCCGGTGATATCGCTCCGGCTCGGAGCACCGTGGATGTTACCAGGGCGGCCGCAACTACCGGAATTACAGGTGCGGATACCGCCACCGCGATCTCTACCGGGGTAAGCGTGCAGGCCACTGTTCCCGCACACCGCCCAGCGCGCCACGGGGTGCACCCGCGGCGCGGCCGCGCGTGGAAGATTGCCGCCTGGGTATGCGCACTGGCGCTCCTAGCCGGTGCGGGAGGAGCCACGTGGGCACTTCAGGCCGGCCCGTGGGCACGGATAACAGTGCCCGAGCTTGCCACCGGTCTTACCCAAGCCCGCGGTCAACTGGAGGCGCTCGGGCTCACGGTGGAGACGGAGGTGGGTGTTGGAAACGGGGCGCTACCGAGCACCGTGCTGGGTAGCGACCCCGAGGCAGGTAGCCGAGTACGGCCGGGGAGCACAGTTGAACTCCTTATCGCCGGCGAAGCCCGCGCTGCAACTGTTCCAGATGTGGCGGATACATTGGAGGCGGAGGCGCGCGCCACGCTCGAAAACGCAGGGTTCCAGGTGCAGGTGCGCTACCAGGAGACCCGGGCTGCGCGGCCGGGCACCGTGCTGCGCCAGGATCCCGGCCCCGGCGTGAGCGCCGCAGCCGGCGAGAAGGTCACGCTCATTATCGCGGCGCGCTAGCCGGGCCAGGCCAGGCCTGGCTAGGCCCCTGTTTTACAGGTGGACGTCGCGCAACATTTCGGCCAGCTGGTAGGCCAGCTCCAAAGACTGCTGATGGTTGAGGCGCGGATCGACCAGCGATTCGTAGCGTTCGGTGAGGGTTTCTTCGAAAATCTCTTCCGAGCCCCCCAGCACCTCCGTTACGTCGTCCCCGGTTAGTTCCACGTGGATACCGCCCGGGTGGCTACCCAAGGCTTCGTGAACTGCGAAGAACCCGCGGATTTCCGCCATAATATCGCTCAGGCGGCGGGTCTTAATGCCATTGGACGCTTTGATGGTATTTCCGTGCATGGGGTCGGAAACCCACGTTACCGGGCGCCCGTCGCGCTGCACGGCTTCCACCAGGGGTGGGAGGGCTTCTTCTACGCGGCCGGCCCCCATGCGGGTAATGAACGTGAGGCGGCCCGCCTCACCTTCCGGATTAAGCTTATCGATCAGGGCGAGGGCGGTATCTGGCGTCGTCGTCGGCCCTAATTTCACCCCGATCGGGTTACGGGCATGGGAGAACATCTCCACGTGGGCACCGTTAACGTCACGGGTGCGTTCCCCAATCCACAGGAAGTGTGCGGAGGTGAGATAAGGATCGTGGGTGCGCGAATCGATGCGCATCATAATTTCCTCGAAGGGCAGCACAAGGCCTTCGTGGGAGGAATAAATTTGCGTTTCCGCCAGCTGGGCGCCGTCGACCCCGGCCGCGGTCACAAAACGCATGGCACGATCAATCTCGCTCGCCGTTTTTTCGTACCGCACGTATGCCGGGTTGGCAATAAAACCGCGGTTCCAATCGTGGACCGAACGCAAGTCTGCGAAACCGCCGCGCGTAAAAGCGCGCATGAGGTTGAGGGTGGCCACCGAGTACAGGTACGCCTCCTCCAAGCGGTGCGGATCGTGGCGGCGCGCCGCGGCGGTGAATTCGTGCCCGTTAATGGAATCACCCAGGTAGGAGGGCAGAGTGGTGTCGCCAATTGTTTCGGTGGCCTGGGAGCGCGGCTTGGAGTACTGGCCGGCCATCCGCCCAATTTTCACCACCGGCACCGATGCCCCGTAGGTCAAAATAACCGACATTTGCAGGAGGGTGCGGACCTTGGCACGGATACGATCCGCGGTGATTTGTTCAAAAGATTCCGCGCAATCCCCACCCATGAGGACGAAAGCTTCTCCGCGTTGCGCGGCCGCGATGCTCTCCCGGAGGCGATCACATTCACCCGCAAAAACGAGAGGTGGCATTTTCGCCAAACGCTGCATGACGGCAGCGAGCTCTGCTTCGTCCTCGTAATGAGGCTGGTGCAGCGCGGGCTTATCGCGCCAGGTGTGGGCCAGCGCGGCGATTTTATGCGTATCGTCCTCAAACATAAACGAAATCTTAGCCCGGAACGGGGGCGCGGGCAGAATTGCGTCACTGCCATGAGACACACCCGGTACTCAACGGCGCCTACCGCACTCACCATGAATCCCGCACACAAGCTCGCCCCGCACCATATAAGCGGTACGGGGCGAGCCTTTACGTGTGGATGCGGGGCAACCGAAACACCATATCTGCCGGGGCAGCACGATCTGCGCGGCCGCGGCCAGCGGCGCAGCTGTTTTAGGCGTGCGGGCGCACGTCCTGGCCGATGGCCTGCATGGTCTCCACGAACCAATCCTGGGTGATATCGAAAGCCTTGTGGCCCTGCACCCGCGGGAAAGCGATATTGGTCAGGACGTTACCGTTCTCCTCATCGTGGCCGATGAGGCCGGGCTTGCCTTCCAGCGCGCACTGCACGGCCAGATCCACCATGCCCTTAATGAGGCGCAGATCCTCGGCATTGGCGTGCCAGGCGCGGGAGAAGTACCCGGACTTTTGCACCATAACCTTTTCCGCGCCGAGCTTCTGCGCGAACTGCTCCGCGAACCAGCGGCCCGGGTTGACCTTATCGAGCTGGACGTGCCCGAAGGGGTCACGCGGCACTTCCTGGCCGGCGGCTTCCATTTCCGCCACAATTTCATCCACGCCCGCGCCTTCGGAGAGGAAGATATTGACGTTGCCGATCTCATCCATAATCTTCTTGAGGCGTTCGGCTTCTCCGCTGATATCCAAAGCCATTTCAGGCAGGAAGACGGCGTGCACATCCCAGCGTTCCTTGGTTAGCCCCAGCGCCGGAGCCCATTCCTGCTCCTGGACCCAATCGTGGTAGTACTTGGAGGCCTGCGCGGTGAGGTAGCCGCAATTGCGGCCCATGACTTCGTGAACGATGAGCATGCGCGGGTTGGAGCGATGTTCGCCAATAATATGCTGGGCGTAGAGCGATGCTTCTTCCGCGGCGGTCCAGGCACCCAGGGACTGACGCACCGGAATAATGTCATTATCGATGGTCTTGGGCAGGCCCACCACCACGAGGTGATGCCCGTTTTCTTCCAGGTAGGCGGCCAGATCAGCGGCGGTGGTATTCGTATCATCACCGCCGATGGTGTGGAGCACATCCACGCCATCTTCCACGAGGCGCTGGGCGGCGAATTCCAGCGGATTCACGCCTTCTTCCACGAGGCCCCGCTTGACCAGATCCGCGGTATTGGTCAGCTTGACGCGGGAGTTGCCGATGGGCGAACCGCCGAAACGGTGCAGGATATGGGCTTGTTCACGCCCCTCTTTATCGATGGTGATGTAATTTCCGGTAAGCAACCCGTGGTAGCCATGCTGGTAGGCGATAATTTCCACATCGGGCGCAATTTCCGTATAGCGCTCAATGAGGCCACCCACGGCCGAGGACAAACACGGGGCGAAACCTCCGGCGGTCAAGAGCGCAACGCGGCGGACAGTCATCGTTAACCTTCCGTTTCTGATTGGGGGATTATTCCGCTGTCGATTATACCCGCAGCTATAGTGTCTTTCATGGGAGAAAGACCTACAGGCAAGCACTCGGATAATAGCTTCGATGCGCAATGGGACAAGATCGCGCGCGAGCTAGAAGCCGAGGGTGTGGGAGCGAATATCGATAGCGTCCAGGATGGTGGTACCGCACTGCCACCGGTGGACGTTTCCCCGCGCTATACCGATGCCGCGTGGGCGCTGGGTGGCGGGCGCGCAACCGGTCCGCGCGATTGGTCCCCAGCCCCGGATGATTCAGATTTTTCCAACGACGACGCCACTTTCGACCCGGCCTCGCGCGAAGAATACTACGTTCCCCAGGCCCCCGCGCACCGCTACGCGAGCCTCGCCTGGGTGGCCACCGGGGTGCTGGTTCTCATCAGCGCCCTCATGTTTATCGGCCTGCTGCCCGCGCCGCGCCTGACCGCGTGGCTCCTGGCCGGTGGCGCACTGGTGGGCGTGGTGGTCGCTATTATTTTGACGGCCCCGGCTCGCGAAGATACCGATCCGTACGACGACGGCGCCCGCCTCTAGCGCGCTACTTCGCTACATCACGACCACCGACAGCACCACTGATTTTTATGCACAATATGTACTACGATGGTTTCGGGTAATCCACGCCACTTTCTTTTGTTTTAGAAATAGGAGTGATCCACATATGAATTCAGAAGCACAAACACCGCCCCCGCCCTCGGCCGGTACTCCGGCAGAGCCTTCCTATGTACCTGTAAGTACGACTACCCCCCCCCCGACGGCGCTCGTAAAAGGCACGTAGGTTTATGGGCCAGCCTCATCATCACACTTCTTGTCATTATTGGTGTGATCATCACCTTTGTGGTTATGAAAGGCCGTTACACCCCGGAAAAGAAAGCCGAGGAATACCTGGCCGCGGTGGTGGATGGCAAGATTAGCGAGGCGCTGGAGATATATTCCCCGAATGTCAATTCGGCTAATCGCGCACTCCTCACCGATGAGGTCTACGCGCAAGCGACCAACCGCCCCACCGGATATGAGATCCTCGAAACAACCCAACGTGGCGATATGGAGAGCGACCGCATCGATTATATCGTCCATGCGGAATGGGTTATCGATTCCAGGCGCTATCCAGTGGAGGTCATCCTCAACAAAGACGGGAAGACACTCCTCTTCTTCGATAATTGGAAAGTCCGAGAGGCTCCCGTCGGTTCACTTCCTATCACAACCACCGCTTCGCAAATTACGGTGAATGGTACAACCATCGACCTCCCTGGTAAAGAAAATACTTCTACGTCCGGCAGTGCCAGGGAACGCAAAGATATTGACGGAGGATCGTTCGATAGGTACCGTTATCCCGCTTTCCCAGGTGCGTACACGGTCGCAGTGCCACCGGTGAGTTCCTTCATCACTTTCGGAGAACAACAGGTAGTAACAGTGATTGATTTCTCTGAGGAAACCGGCCACGATACTTACGTGAGCTTCAGCCCCAGCTTCACACCCGAGGTGAGCCAAAAGGTAGAAGAACAAATTACCGCACAGTACGCAAAATGCATGGAATCCACCGAAGTTGAGGTACCTGAATGCCCGCGGTTCAACCTCGACATGGGACTCCTCGATCAACGGAGTGATGCACGGCGTTCGTGGTCAAAGGATCCAAAGTTCACTCTCGATGAGAAGTACATCGCCCGTGAAGGAGACTCCTGGATCGGCCGTATGCAGGTAGAAGGCGAAATATCTATCGCCTACAAGCAACGCTATCGAGATAGCCAGCCCTGGGAAGAAAGATCTCCTCAAATCAAATACATCAACCAAACATTCGAATTCGCGGTAAAGGGGGACCAGGTTACGCTGGATCCTAAACCAGTACAAGACCGTGAACGTCGAGGGTGGTTCTAAGCTAGTGATGTGACACAATCCCGTTGGATACCCGGCGGCCGGATCGATACCGAACCTATTGAGGTGTATCGATCCGGCCGCATCTTGGCTCCCCGCCAGTTGGAATTTGCGGATCTGGGGACTCCTCTGGATGAGGTTACTTTCGTGGTGGTAGATGTGGAAACCACCGGAGGGCGGCCCGGGGCACATGCGCTCACCGAAATTGGAGCGGTGAAAGTCTGCGGCGGGGAGGTGGTGCAGGAGTTTTCCTCACTCGTCAATCCCGGGGTCCCCATCCCGGCCCAGATCACCGTGCTCACCGGGATCACCACCGCGATGACGGTGAGCGCTCCCCCGCTGCATGAAGTTCTCCCCGCTTTTCTCAATTTCCTTGGCCCCACCGCACCGGTGCTCGTGGCTCATAATGCCCGCTTCGATATGTCCCATTTGCGCGGGGCATGCGAAGCGATAGATGTGGCGTGGCCGCGCCTGCGGGTCCTCGATACCCTCGGGCTGGCGCGGCGTATTTTCACTCGCGATGAAGTCCCCAATCACAAATTAAGCACCCTCGCTGGCTACTGCCGGGCCGCGGTACAGCCAAGCCATCGTGCTCTCGATGATGCGCGGGCTACCGTGGATGTGCTCCACGCGATGATCGGGCGGCTCGGCCCGCTCGGCGTCACCCATATTGAGGATCTGCTCACCGCCTCCAACCCGGTTCCGGCCCGCCGGCGCCGCCGCGCCGTGCTCGCCGATCAGGTACCGCACAGCCCGGGCAGCTACCGTTTTATCGGCCCGAATAACGAAGTACTGTACGTGGGTAGCTCCGGGAATATGTACCGGCGGGTGCGCCAGTATTTCACCGCCGCGGAAAAACGCCGCCGCATGGCGGACATGGTGGACCTGGCCACCCGGGTAGAAACCACCCCCACCGCCACTCTCCTGGAAGCACGGGTGGTGGAGCTGCGCGATATTACTCGCTTCGATCCGCCCTATAATCGCCGCTCGCGCCGCCCGCACACTCGCACCTGGATCAGCCTGGATACCACGCCTGTGGCGCGCCTGAAAACTACGCGCAGCTGTTCGGCAACGGAGGTGGCAAACTCACTGGGGCCTTTCGGCTCCCGCAAAGCTGCCCGGCGCGCCGCAGAGCTCATCGGAGATGAAGCCGGGCTCAATCCCGCCGGCCTCAACGTGCCACGCCAGGCCGATCTGAGCGATTGCCCGTGCCACTTCGCTTCCCACGCACCTTGCGCGTTGGCCCCGCGGGGCACCGTCAATACCGGAGCAGTGGCCCTCTCGCGCGCCCGGCGGCTGTTAGCTGGTTCCCTTGCCGAAGTATGGGATCACCAGATGGATCGCATTGCCCGCCTGGCCGCCCAGGAGCATTTCGAAGAAGCGATGGTGGAACGCGACCGGCTTTCGGCGCTCCTCACCGCAGCCCAGCGGCGGGATTTGCTGGTTCCGCTGTGGCGAGCAAGCTGCGTCGTCGCCGCGTCTAAGCGAGAGGATCATTGGGAAATTATCCTCACGAGTTACGGCAGACTGCTTGGTACCGCAACTGTCACCGAAGCCCGCGAGGTTCCCCAGCAGGCCGCAGCGCTCCGCAGCGCGACTCCCCTCCTCCCGGCTCCCGCCCGCGCGTCTGAGCACGCGCATCCGGAGGAAACCCTGCTCCTTGCCGCCTGGCTTTCCGATCCCCGCTCGCGAGTACTCGCCATCGAGGGCGAGATTCCCCTCGCGGTACCCCTCACCTCAGCCCACCGTTTCCCAGCTTTCTTCCCGGAATCGGAAGAATCACCCGGCTTGACTGAGCACTAAACTTCCCCATTTCCACCACGTATGTGACGAGCATCCCACACACTGGGCCGTATTCGCATTCAATTACTATTCGGAGATTCCGAATGTATCTAAGCGGGCTGCACCGCGATGCCACCCAGAATTGGAGTATGAGAATGGCAAGCTACACCCTCCCCGATCTTCCCTACGATTACGCGGCACTCGAACCACATATTTCCGGAAAGATCATGGAGCTCCACTTCTACCTTGACTACCTCAATGTCAAGGCCGATTACGTCAAAGCCATCTGGAATATCGTCAATTGGGAAGAAGTCGGAGCGCGTTTGGCAATCGCACAGGAGCAGTCCACCGGCCTTCTCATCCGCACATAAGTCAGGAGCAAACCGCGCCGCCGCTATTCATGGATAGCGGCGGCTAACGCGGCATCATTTCTGGATAGCACAAGGGCGAGGCTCCTCTTCAGAGGCACCTCGCCCTTCGTGACTATCAGGTGTATTTTCGGTCCTCTCAGACCCAACCGGTAGCTACCCGGCAACTACACCGCAGAAAGAATATCCACCACCACGGCAATAGCCTGGGCCGGATTATCCTTATTCGGCACGCTCAGCAGAACTCGCGAGCCAACCGGCACCCCGGCCAGAGGTGCGAAAATCTGCTGGGTGGAAGGAACCGAGCGCGGCCCGGCCGGGTAGTTCGCAGTTGTGGGAACCCAGGTATTTTCCGCGTGGGCGTTATCCCATTGTGCGGCCGCGAACTGGAGCACATAGGTGCCCTTCTCCGGGAGCGGAGCCCCGCTACCCCGAGCAATAACCGTGGCCTTGAGCTCAGCGGGAGCTTCTGCCCCTTCTTTCACCCGGATCTCGGTAATGGGCTGGCCCAGCTCACCCGTGTATTCCACCGGGAGCGCATCTGCGGGTGTTTCCACCGTGGCACCGGCCTCGCCCGTGCTCTTAGCATTCCAGGCATCCAGAATTTCCACGTAGAAAGCAATGGTATCGGTTGCTCCGATGGACCCATCCTGGGTACCGCCCGAGGGGCCGTACCCCCACTTGGCCGGGATGGATAAAATCAGCTTGTCCCCCACGTGGGCCTTGGCCAGAGTGTGACTCCAGCCCGGGATCACCTGGGCGAGCGGGAAGGTAGCCGGGGCGTTACGCGAGTAGGAAGAATCAAAAGGTTCGTTCTTCCCCCACACTTGGCCCACGTAATTGACCTTGGCTACCGCATCAGCGCCTAGTTCCGCACCGCTACCCTGTTCCAGCACCCGCACCCGCACATCCGCGGGAGCTTCCCCCTTCGGGAACTCCAGCAGCGGTGCCTGCGCCGTACCACCCAGGGACGGCATGCCCTCCTCCGAGTACACAATTTCAGGTGTTTCCCCGGGGGCGGGGCTTTCTACCGTACCGCTTGCCTCAGCGCTCGCGGATTCCGAAGCAGCCGGTGTTGAGCTAGCTGCGCCGTCGTTCCCACCCGAACATGCCGTAAGGCCGCACGCGAGCAAGGCTGCCGTGCATCCCGCAAGAATTTTCTTTCCCATCAATGTCACTTTCTTCGTCCCGTCCGCGCCGTTCGAGCACGCCACGGCCTTCGCGTACCCGCGCTTAGCGGCTTTCGCCCTGACCCAGCTTTTCCAGGAGCAGCGCCTCCGCCAGAATAGCGTTGCGCCAATCGCCCAGGTGCAGGGATTCGTTATGAGCGTGAGCGCGCGCGTCCGGATCTTCCACGCCGGTCACCAAAATCTCCGCCTCCGGGAATACCTCCGCGAGGTCAGAAATGAAGGGAATGGATCCACCCGTTCCGATATCCACCGATTCGTGACCGAAGGCTTCGCTGAGCGCTTCGCGGGCCAGATGCATGATGGGGGTATCCTCCCCGGCCTTGAAACCGGAACCTGCTTCCGCAACTTCGGTGACCACGGTGGCCCCGAAGGGTGCCTGCGCTTCGATGTACTCGGCCAGCAGTTCGCCGGCGCGCTGCGGATCTTGACCGGGGGCCACGCGCATGGACAGGAAGGCCCGCGCGGAGGGAATCACGGTATTGGAGGCTTCTGCGGTGGAGGTAACATCCATGCCAATCACGGCGATGGAGGGTTTCGTCCACATGCGCGAATTGAAGGATCCGGTTCCTAGCAGCTGCATGCCGGGCAGAATCGCGGCATCGCGGCGCAGGTGCTCTTCTTCGTAATCGACGTCGGCGTCGTCCCAGGCATCCAAACCGGGAACCGCAACGTCACCGTTCTCGTCGTGCAAGGTCGCGATAATCCGCGCGAGGGCGGTCACCGCATCGAGGGTGGGCCCGCCGTACTGGCCCGAATGCACGCCGTGGGTAAGGGTGGACACTTCCACGCCCAGACGCACAACGCCACGCAAGGAGGTGGTCAGGGAGGGCACCCCCACCTTCCAGTTACCCGAATCGGCCACCACAATGGCATCGGCCTGGAGGCGATCCCGGTAGGTTTCCAGGAAAGCGTGGAAGGTAGGCGAACCGATTTCTTCTTCGCCTTCAATAAAGAGGGTAACGTTCACGGCCAGGTCATCACCGAGGGCCGAGATCGCCGCCATGTGGACAAGCACACCCGCTTTGTCGTCAGCGGTGCCTCGCCCGTACAGCCGCCCGTTCTTTTCTACCGGCTCAAAGGGATCGGATTCCCATCCTTCCAAGGTTCCCTGCGGCTGCACATCGTGGTGCGCGTAGAGAAGAATGGTGGGCTTATCATCCCCAACATGCTTATGGGCGAGAATTGCCGGACGGCCCTTCCCCTGGGGCGTTTCCAATTCAATAATATCGACGTCGAAGCCGCGTTCGCGGGCCATGCGTGCCACGAATTCCGCAGATTCACGCACTTTAGCCTGGTCAAAAGCATCAGCGGAGACGGAGGGGATACGGACAAGGTCCTCAAGCAAAGCGCGATGGACGGGCAGAGCCTCATCCACGCGCGCAACAAGATCACTACTCATACGTCCTAGGGTACCGGGTTCGCGCCCGCGCCCGCGCGGGCGGGTGCTGAACGACGACGGCGCCGGCCGTGCGCACGCGGCAAACGGAGCGGCCGCGGGCCGTGCACGCGCGAGTAATGGACAGGGCGGTCGCGCGCGAACGGTTAGACTATTCTCGTTCAAGGCATAGTTGGCGACGACGCAGGAGTTGAGATGGCATTCGGCCGCAAGAAAGAGGCATTAGAACAGGCGCAAGAACAGGCAGCGCCCGCCCCTACTCATCCCAAGGGATACACACCGGGCAAGGGGGTTCCCACCCCGAAGCGCAAGGACGTGGAGGCACGCCACCGCCGGCCGATTATTTCTGACAAGTCCTCCATGACACGGGAGGAAAAGAAGGCCCGCAAGGCCGAGGAACGCGCCCGCTCGTCCGAGCGCTGGGAACGCGAACAAACCGCGATGAAAACGGGGGATATTCGGAATATGCCCCTCGCCCACGCGGGTGTGCAGCGAGCTTTCGCGCGCGATGCGCTTGATTCGCGTTTCCAGTTCTCCTCGCTCATGCTCGGCCTCGCCATCATTATGATCGTGGGCGTGTTCACCCTCACCCGCTATCCGCTGGTCTTCAATGTATTTGTTATTACCTGCTACGCGGTCCTGGTGCTCATGGCCTTGGAGGCGTGGTGGCGCGCCCGCCAGGTTCGCACCCTGGTGGAATACAAATTCGGGGAAGATAAAACTCCGGATCGTCTGGTCGGGCAGATGATGTCACGCGGCTTCACCCCGCGGCGTTGGCGTATGCCCCGCCCCATGGTGAAATTCGGTGAGTACCCCGAGGGCGGCACTCCCGCTGATCTGAAGAAGGCGCGGGAAGCGAAGAAAGAAACCAAGCGCGCCGCTAAGGGCTAGGCCCGTAACTCAAAAATTAGACCTCGGTGCCGGGGCCCAGGGGTGCCGGGGCGCAGGGGTGCGGGCGAAAATCTAAAGATTGCAACGAAAGCTCTAAAGATTGCGCTGGGCGATGCTGGCTGGCCGCGACCACATGATCCAGGCCAGCCCGGCAATGGCCCCGAGGGTAGGAAGGTAATAATAGGTGGCTCCGGCCTGGTACCAGGGGCTCACCTGGTGGAAAAGATCGGGAATCACTACGCCCACCACAGCCATCACGATATTGGCGCTCCAGCAGGCGGTGGCCACCCAGCGCATCCGCCGCCCGTTGTGGAGTGAGCCGGCGCAGGCAAGCACCCAGACGAGCGCTGCCACCAGCGTGGTAGCCATGCGCCCGGGATAGCCCAGTTGAAAATCCTCGGTGCCCGCGACGATGGCACGCCACACGAAAATAGCGGCCCCCAGGCTCAGCGCAATGAGGAGGAAGAGAGGCCAGCCCACGGCGGTGCGCCTCTCGTCTCGAATCATTTCACTAGTCACCTGGCTCCTCCCAGAATCCTGCACTGGCTGTGCGTCTCCTTCGCGGCACTGACCGCGGAGACGACGTACCATCATAAACCTTTAAGCGCGCCGGTGCTCCGCATTCCAACGACGTACCGACTCGGGGTATCCGGTGCGGTTAATTTCGTAGAAAGGTATGCCCAGTTCCCGAGCAAGTTGTGCTCCTGCCGCCAGATCGGGCACCCGCCGGCGGGTCCACTCCCCCGTGCGAGCAACGAGAAGAAGAGCTGCTGGCTCACGCGGAGTTTCCACCTCAAAATAGGCTTCCACCCCCGCGCGAGTCTCGATGAAATCGGCGAAGTGTTTCGCCGTCGTCGAACGGCGAGCACCGCCGTGAGCAGCACGGGAACGGGAGCGACGCGAAAAAAGACCCATACGGTGATTTTAGCGACCCTCGCTGGGAGCGTGATGCGTTCCAGATAACACCTCGGCATGGCAGAATATAGGTATAGCGGCTCTTGTACCGCATTCCAAAATGTTGTATTGCGAAGGGAAATCCTGTGGCAGAAACGAAAGAGTACGACGTCGTCATCCTCGGTGGCGGCAGCGGCGGCTACGCGGCCGCGCTTCGTGCCGGTCAGCTGGGCCTGACCGTTGCTCTCATTGAGGCTGACAAACTCGGCGGTACCTGTTTGCACCGCGGGTGCATCCCCACCAAAGCACTGCTGCACGCCGCTGATGTTGCCGATGAAATGCGCGAAGGCCCCTCCATCGGTGTGAAGGGCTCTTTTGAGGGTATCGATATGCCTACCTTGCAGGCTTACAAGAATGGCGTTATCGAAAAGATGTTCAAGGGCTTGACCGGCCTGGTCTCCTCGCGCGGAGTTGAGATTGTGCAGGGCTGGGGCAGGCTTGTTGCGAAAGACACCATCGCCGTTGATGGCGTGCACTACCGCGGCAAGCACGTGGTGCTTGCCTCTGGCTCCTATTCGAAGACCATCGGCCAGGAGATCACCGGCCGTGTGCTCACCTCCACCGAAGCGCTGGAGCTAGGTGAAGCCCCCGGGTCCGTGATCGTGCTGGGCGGCGGAGTCATCGGGGTGGAATTCGCCTCCGCGTGGCGCTCCTACGGGGCAGAAGTCCAGATTATTGAGGGCCTGCCGCGCCTGGTCCCCAATGAGGATCCGGAAGTTTCCAAGAATCTGGAACGCCAGTTCCGCAAGCGCGGAATTAAATTCGCCACCGGAACCATGTTTGATCACCTCGAACAGACCGATCATTCCGTCAAGGTTTTCACCCAGGACGGCAAGGAATTCGAGGCGGATTATCTACTCATCGCTATCGGGCGCGGTCCGGCCACCGCGAACCTCGGCTACGAAGAAGTCGGGGTAAAGATGGATCGTGGTTTCGTCCTCACTGATGAGCGGCTGCGCACCAACATTGATGGAATCTACGCGGTGGGCGATATTGTGCCCGGCCTCCAGCTGGCACACCGCGGTTTCCTCCAGGGGATTTTCGTTGCGGAAGATATCGCGGGTCTCAACCCCAAGGTGATTGACGAAACGAAGATTCCGCGCGTGACTTTCTGCACCCCGGAAATCGCCTCGGTCGGCCTCAATCAGGACAAGGCCGAGGAACAATACGGCAAGGAAAATATCACCACCGCCACCTTCAACCTCACCGGTAATGGCAAGTCCCAGATGCTGGGTGCGGCCGGTTTCGTTAAGCTGGTCGCGGTCAAGGACGGTCCCATCGTGGGCTTCCACGCCATCGGGGCACGTATGTCCGAACAGATCGGTGAAGGTGAACTCATGGTGGCCTGGGAAGCTTACGCGCAGGACTTCGATGGTCTTATCCACGCCCACCCCACCCAGAACGAAGCAATCGGCGAAGCGGCACTGGTCCTCGCGGGCAAGCCGCTCCACAACCACTAAATCGAGGGAGAAAACTCTATGTCTGAACCGTTGAAGATGCCCGCCCTGGGCGAATCCGTCACCACCGGTACCGTGACCGCCTGGCTTAAGCAGGTGGGCGATACCGTGTCGCTCGATGAGCCGATTGTCGAAGTGTCCACAGACAAGGTCGATTCGGAAGTTCCTTCTCCCGCGGAAGGTGTTATCGAACAGATCCTCGTCCAGGAAGACGAAGAAGTTGAAGTAGGTGCCATCCTCGCCTATATCGGTGATGGCTCCGGCGTGGCTGCTCCGGCGGCTCCCGCCAGCAACGCTGCCCACGCGGAAGAAGCGGCCCCGGCTGCTGCTCCGGCAGCACCGGCCCCCGCTCCGAGTTCTCCTGCACCAGCAGCTCCCGCCCCGCAGCAGGGCGGCCCGGCTACCGGTGTGGAAGTGAAAATGCCGGCCCTGGGTGAATCGGTTAGTGAAGGAACCGTCACCTCGTGGCTGGTGGCCGAAGGTGAGGAGGTCGAAGCCGGCCAGCCCATCGTGGAAGTATCCACGGATAAGGTCGATTCGGAAGTTCCCGCCCCGGCCGCTGGCACTATCCAGAAGATTGTGGTCCAGGAAGATGAAACGGTTGCGGTGGGTACCGTGATTGCTTATATCGGCGACGGCGCAGCCGCGCCCGCTCCCGCGGCTCCCGCCGCCGGTGCGGCCCCGGCTGAGGCACCGGCCAGTGTGGCAGCGGTCCAAGAACCGGCTTCCGGTACCCCGCAGCACGGCACCCCGGCCCAGCAGGAAAACCAGGCGCATACGCCGGATCTGGATTCGGCTGCTGCCGGTACCGGATTCTCCGAACCCGATGCTTATATCACCCCGATCGTGCGGAAGCTGGCCAAGGAGTTGGATGTGGATCTCTCCGCGGTCAAGGGCTCCGGCGTGGGTGGGCGTATTCGCCGCCAGGATGTTGAAGAGGCAGCCGCTGCCGCGCAGAAGGCCGTGGAAGAAGCCGCGCGTGCCCAGGCTGCCGCTTCTCAGCCGGCCCCGGCCGCAGCTGCGGCACCCACCCCGGCAAAGAAGGCCGCGCCGAGTGCGCCTTCCGCTGAGGCGGCTCAGCTGCGCGGCACCACCGCGAAGATGACGCGCCTGCGCCAGACCATCGCCAAGCGCATGGTGGAATCCCTCCAGATTTCGGCGCAGCTGACCACCGTCATCAAGGTGGATGTCACGAAGATCGTCAAGCTTCGGGAAGCCAATAAGGCTGCTTTCGCAGAACGTGAAGGTACCAAGCTGACCTACCTGCCTTTCTTCGTCAAGGCTGCTATCGATACCCTGAAGAACCACCCGAAGCTCAACGCCACCATCAAGGACAACGAGGTGGAGTACTTCGATTACGAGAACATCGGCATCGCGGTGGATACCCCCAAGGGCCTGTTCGTCCCGGTGATCAAGAACGCCGGGGATCTCAATATCGCGGGCCTGGCACGCGCCATTAACACCGGTGCCGCCAAGGTACGCAATGGCGAAGCCGCGGTTGATGACCTCACCGGCGGTACCTTCACCATTACAAATACCGGTTCTAACGGCGTCATGTTTGACACCCCGGTCATCAACCAGCCGGAGGTAGCCATTCTGGGGATCGGTGCGATTATGCGCGAACCTGGCATCGTCAAGGATGCGGACGGCAACGAATCCATCGGTATTCGTTCCTACCTCTACCCCGCCATCACGTACGATCACCGTTTGGTCGACGGCGCAGATGCGGGCCGCTTCCTCAAGGAGTTCAAGGCTCGCCTGGAAGAAGCCGATTTCGAGGGTGCGTTCTAAGGAATTCGGTTAGTGGGTTACTCAGCACCTGAGTAGCTAAATAACTCACTAACACAACCTCGGCCGCACGCGTGACCGCGCGTGAAGATGCTCCCCGGTTCCGATAGTGCTCATGGGCATTATCGGGACCGGGGAGCTTTCGGGTTAATAGACGGGTTAATAGACAGTCGGGGGTGCGGACGGAGCTGCACGAACCGTGCCCGGAAACAAAGTCCGAGGGAGAGCACCCTTTCGGGATGGTTTCGTGTCCCTTACGCGCATCCTGTGGGAGGCGATGTCCCGCACTCGCACTTTACCTAGCCGGGCTGCCTGACTGACCCGCGAATCTGGAGCACTGCACCGGACCACCGCGCCTGAGCATTGCGCTGTATCACCGCGCTGAAACGGCGATTGGGGCCTGTGCCACCCGCTGCCTTGCCTCGCCGCCCACCGCGCCGGCGGGGAGGGGGTGTTTTCCCGGGATGTACTTCGCATGTACGACAAGCGCAGTACAGTTATGAAAACAGATCCCCCTCCCCAAGGGCCGGTGTGACTATTGAAGTTCGTGAAACCCATGAGACTCTCGCGGGAAGGCCGCCACGTTTGCCCGAAATCAAAATGCAACTGCAGCTACATTAAGAAATTGTTTTGATGTCGTGGGGTTGCATCCTGTGGGTCTCGTCTGTCGTGGGGTTGCTTTTTGTGGGGCCTGCTGTCAGGGTGTTGCATTCTGAAGAGATGCCCGTCGAGATGTTGCAATTTATGGGCATCACCACTCGCATCGTCCACGCTTGCCCACGCGAGCGAGTGATCACGGCAGGGCCAACTAACAGCATGCACGTGGGTAACAGTTTTTCTGCGCTTCTATATCCGTGACGTACACTCTGCGTCCCAAACAGTCCACGGCGCGCTGGCCCTGTATGTGGCCAACCCGCCTGGTATCGCTACCGCAAACCCGTTGTTGCTAAGCCTGTACTGGGGGTCTCGTTTAATCTTACGAACACGCCTCGTGATGTTAGTAACCGGTCAATTGTCTCGGCGGTGATAAACACGGGCGGCCCGCTTACAAACACGGGTGAACCGCCACAATCCGCCACGGCTGCGGACTCAGCTGCCACCGCGCACACCGCTCCGGTTGCGGCCCGATAGTTTCCCCGTTGGCAAGCACGAGGCTCCGCTGCACGGTGATCACCTCAAGGAGATCCTCCCCCACCCACGATGCTTTCCGCACCTCAGTTTCCACCTTCGCAACCGGAGAGGCTTCCAACGCGCTGCGCAACTGTGCATCTGCTGCCGCCGCGGCGCCCTCCGGAACGCTCAAGCTACTCAAAGAAGCGGTATCACCAGCGGTGAGTGCAGCATCGCGGGCCGCTACCAACTGGTGGGCCACCGCCAGTGCTTCCGGCTCCCGACCGCCTTCAAGCTCCGCATTGGCCGCCTGCTGCGGGCCGGTGCGCGCCTCCTTTATACCGGGGACAAGGGCACCGAGAATCATTCCCGCGAGTATGCCTGCTACCATCCCGAAAACGCACAATCGCACCAGGAGAGCCACCCGCTTCGTTTTCCCTTCCCCCGACATGGGGACAGTTCACCACCACCGCCCCATCCCGTCCAGGGACCATCCACAGGCGAGCTTGCCGCGGCGTCGTTTTCCACAAGTCGCACGGATCAGCGGCGCTCCTCAAGCTGCCCGCAGGCGTGAGATTGGGCCCGGTGCTCAACAAAGCTGGCGCTATCGTCTAGAATCGACGGGGACTATCGAGAAGGATTTAAAAGGAATCAGATGGCACAGGATAAGAACAAGGGCGCGAAGAAGAAGCCGGGCTTTTTCAAGACTCTGCGTGACGCATTCACCATCGCAAAGCGTACCTACCGGCATCTAGGCTGGTGGCTTGCCCTGGCCGGGCTCGCGGGCCTGGGGATCGGCATTCTCCTCGGTTTCCTTACGAAGAGCTGGATCGCGTGGACCGTTTTCGGTATTCTCCTCATGCTCCTGCTCCCTATGCTGCTTCTCACCCGGGCGGTGCGGTCGGCCAGCTACGCGCAGCTGGATGGCATGCCGGGGGCCACCTCCGCGATTCTCGATTCGTTGCGCGGCTCGTGGGTCAAGCAAACCGAACCGGTGCGTTTCAACGCGCGCCACCAAGATTTTGTTTTCCGGCTCATCGGGCGGCCCGGCGTGGTTCTCGTCGCAGAAGGCCCCATCTCACGCACCCGCAAACTCATTGATGATGAGCGCCGCGCTATTCGCCGGGTAGCACCGAATGCCCCGGTGCACGCTATTTTCATGGGTAATGGCGAAGGTCAGGTTCCGCTCGCCAAGCTCGAGCGGGCCATTAAGAAGCTCAAGAAGGAAATTTCCGCCCAGGAAGTTTCGGCCCTGTCCCAGCGCCTCGACGCACTGGGGAATAAGGCGCTCAATATCCCCAAGGGCATTGATCCCACTAATATTCGCGCTAATCGGCGGGCCCTGCGCGGCCAGTAGGCCGCGCCGCCGTCGTACATATTCAACGCAAATTTCGCTATCCGCCCGGGGAATTCCACACGAGTTCCGCCGGGCGGAGGCGTGTCCGCAGGTTTTTGAGCAGGGAGTAGCGCGCTAAAATACATGGGGTAAACCGCACCGCTAGCCGAGCCGCGCGCCGGGAGGAGTCCACCATGTTCACAAGTGTCGCCGAAGCTGCCGAGTTTATCGCGGAGCACGAAATCCAATTCCTCGATATTCGTTTTTGCGACCTGCCCGGCGTTATGCAGCATTTCACGGTGCCCGCCACCCAGGCAACCGCGGAAAAAATGAACGAGGGCTATATGTTCGATGGCTCCTCTATCCGCGGATTCACCTCGATTCACGAATCGGATATGAAGCTGCTCCCGGATGTGTCCACTGCCTTCGTGGATCCTTTCCGCGCGGAGCCCACCCTCATCATGAATTTCAACGTGGTGGATCCCTATACGGATGAGCCCTTTGCGCGCGACCCGCGCAATGTTGCCGAACGCGCCGAAGCCTACCTGCGTTCCACGGGAATTGCGGACACGATTTCAGTGGGTGCGGAAGCAGAGTTTTATTTATTCGACGACGTACGCTATGACACCGCGGTCAATCATTCTATGTACGTCATCGATTCCAATGAGGGCTCGTGGAATTCGAGCCGGCCGGAACCGGGCGGGAATACCGGCTACAAGATTCCGCACCAGCAGGGTTATTTCCCGGTGGCACCGGTGGATGCCAATGAGGACGTACGCGATGTGATGTGCCAGTATCTGGCGCAGGTGGGCCTGGATGTGGAACGCGCCCATCACGAAGTGGGTGCGGGTGGCCAGCAGGAAATTAACTACCGTTTCAATTCCCTGCGCGCCGCGGCCGATGACCTCATGAAATTCAAGTACGTGATTCGCCGGGCTGCCGATGAATGCGGGAAAACTGCCACATTCATGCCCAAGCCGCTTTTTGATTCGGCCGGCTCGGGGATGCACTGCCATATGTCGCTCTGGAAGGATGGCCAGCCACTTTTCCATGATCCGCGTGGCTACGGCCAGCTTTCGGACCTGGCCCGCTGGTACGTGGGCGGCCTGCTGGCGCACGGGAAGGCACTCGCGGCTTTCACCAACCCCTCCGTGAACTCGTACCGGCGCCTGGTTCCCGGTTTCGAGGCTCCCATTAATTTGGTGTATTCGGCGCGCAACCGCTCAGCCGCGATCCGGATTCCGCTCAGCGGGAATTCCCCGGCCTCCAAGCGTATTGAATTCCGGGTTCCCGATCCCACCGCTAATCCCTATCTGGCTTTCTCCGCCGAGCTCATGGCGGGCCTGGACGGCATCCGTAACCGGATCGAGCCGCCCGCACCCATCGATAAGGATATTTACGAGCTACCTCCGGAAGAATACGCGGATATCGAGACGATCCCGGCCTCCCTCGATGAGGCTTTGGCCGAGCTGGAAGCCGATCACGATTTCCTTCTCGAAGGGGATGTCTTTACGGAAGATTTCATCGCCACCTGGATTAAGTACAAGATGGATGCGGAAGTCACGCCACTGCGTGCCCGCCCGCACCCTTACGAATTCGAGCTGTACTACACGCTCTAAAGAAGTACGTGGATGAGCTTTCCGCCCGCACCACGGGCTACCCGCGGTGCGTGGCCTAGTTCCGCCCGTAAAAAACATGTTCCACGGCGGCGCGGGCATGGCGTGCGGCCCGGGCGCGCCGGTCGAGGACATCTGCGGCGTGCTCGGCGCCCAGGATCGCGGCCATACGTTCGCGTTCGCGCGGATCACGCGGAATGACCTGGGCGGCACTCCCGGTCCGGCCGGTAGCCACAAAGGCGGCCTGGCGGAGGGCACTGGCGGCCCGCCAGCCTTCCAGCAGGGCATTTTCTTGCGCCGCGGTGATGAGCCCGGCGGCGCCCGCCGCCCGCAGCGCCTCCCCCGTTCCGGTCACCCGAAGCTGCGGATAAGCCGCCGCGTGCTCAAGCTGAAGGAGCTGCGCGGTCCACTCCACATCCGCACTTCCGCCCGGGCCGAGTTTGAGATGGGAAGCCGGGGCCACTCCCCCGGGGATTCGTTCCTTTTCCACCCGCACTTTCATGAGCCGGATAGCGGTACGCCGCGCCTCATCCCAGTGGGCCGGGTAGCGCAGCGGGGCGATCATCTCCACGAAACGTTCCCCGAGCGCGCGATCCCCACCCACCGGGCGGGCCCGCAGCAAAGCCTGGAATTCCCAGGGCTCAGCCCAGGCCCGGTAGTACTCCGCGTAGGAATCCAGGCGCCGGGCCAGCGGCCCACTCCGGCCCTCCGGGCGCATATCCGCGTCCACGGCTAACGGCGGTACCCCGCCCGTTTCCTGTTCCACGCGCATGAAGGCCCGGGCCAGCGCATCGGCATATCCCGCGGCCGCCTCGGGTCCATCCCAGACGAACATCACATCAGCATCGGAGGTATAGCCGCATTCGCGTCCGCCCAGGCTCCCCAAACCGATCACCGCAAAAGAAATCTCGGGCTGGCTAGCCGCCGCACTATTTTCTGCGACGACGGCGCACTTGGCCGCGCGCACCCCGGCTTCCACCGCGCATTCCACCGCGTTACTCACCGCGCCCGCCACCTCATCGGGCCCGAACAGCCCGAGAGCCTGGGCCATGGCGGTGCGCAGCACCTCGCGCCAGCGCAACCACCGGCCCGCCCCGGTGATCTCCTTAGGGCTGCTGCGCCGCTCAAGCAGCGCGTCCAGCTCCCCGCGCAGCGCATCCGCGCTGCGCGGGGCCAGTTCGGCGTCGTCGCCCAACCACGCGATGGATTCAGGAAGCTCGGGGATATCGCGGGCGAGGAAACGCGAACGGGCCAGGATAAGGGCGAGGCGGTGCGCGACGGGCCCGCCGTCGCGCAGGGTGCGCATATACCAGGAGGTATCCCCCATTTTTTCCGAGAGCACCCGGAAGGCGAGGAGCCCTGCATCCGGTTCGGGACCTTCCGCAAACCAGCCGAGCATAACGGGGAGGAGCTGGCGGGCGATCGCTGCGCGCCTGCTGCTTCCCGCGGTCAGGGCGGCGATATGGCGCAAAGCCCCGGCAGGGTCGCGGTAGCCGATACTGGCGAGGCGGCTGCGGGCGGCCTCGGGGGCGAGGGAAATATCATCCGCGGAGAGCTGGGCTGCGGCGGGCAGGAGAGGCCGATAGAAAATATCTTGGTGGAGTTCACGCACCTCCCGGCGTACCTGCGCGAAAGCTTCGAGAAGCGCGGCGGCATCGGGCAGGCCGAGGGAGCGGGCTAGGCGGCGCAGGTCATCTTCCCGGGTCGGAAGCACGGCGGCGCGGCGCAAGCGCACCATTTGGGCGCGGTGTTCCAGGCAGCGCAGCCACCGGTAGTGGTGGTCGAGGCGGGCGGCGTGCGGGCGAGAAATATATCCACCTTCGGACAGGCTCGCGAGCGCCGTGGTGGTGGTGGCCGAGCGGATGGTGGTATCTACTCGCCCGTGGACTAATTGGAGGAGCTGGACGGTGAATTCGACGTCGCGCAGGCCGCCCGCCCCTAATTTGATATGGCGTTCGCGTTGGGCGGTGGGGATATGGGATTCGACGCGGGTGCGCATGGCTCGGGCGTCGGTCACGAAATTCTCTCGGGAGGCGGCATTCCATACCAGCGGGCGGGTGGCGCGCACGTAGTTTTCGCCGAGTTCGCGGTTGCCTGCGGCTACCCGGGCTTTGAGGAGGGCTTGGAATTCCCAGCTTTGCGCCCAGGTAGCGTAGTAATCCAGGTGGGAGGCAAGGGTGCGGACAAGGGAGCCGGTGCCGCCTTCGGGCCGTAGCGCGGTGTCGATGGTCCACAGGGCACTTTCGGGACCGGGTGCGCTGATATATCCGGCGAGGGTGGTGGCCAGTGCGGTACCGATCTCTAGCGCTCGTTCTTCGCTCACGCCCGGGCGGGGTTCGGCGATATAAACAACGTCCACGTCGGAGGCGTAATTGAGTTCCCCTCCCCCGGTTTTCCCGAGCGCGATGATCGTGAAGTCAATATCCTGGGCATCGGGTACCCGGGTGCGGGCGAGCTGGAGGGCAACTTCCAGGGTGGCGCAGGCCAGGTTGGAGAGGGTGGCGGCTACCTCGGGCAGGCGGATAAGGGGATCGGGGAGGGTGAGATCCCAGCCGGCCAGGATGAGGATACGGGTGTAGTAGTGGGCTCGCAGCGCGGCAATAGCATCCTGAAGGTTACTCGCGGTGCCGGTGAGCCAGGGGGCGAGGGCGGCTCGCATGGCGGTGCGTTCCTCCGCCTCGCTCAGGAGCGCGCGCTTTTCTGCTTCCTCCGCGCTGCCGCACAGGTTACGGGCGGCTTCCGGGTGCCGGGCCAGGTGATCGGCCAGCGCGGTGGAAAGCCCGAGGACGGCGAGGAGGCGCGGCCGGGCGGCGGCGTCGCAGCCTACGCCCTCCCGGCGGGTTAAACCGAGTCGGGCACAGGCCGCAAGTGCCCGGTCCGGGTCCGCCACGTGCGTGAAATCCTCGGGCTGCCAGGCGCCGGCCTCCAGATCCGGAACGGCACGTTCGGGGGCCGTGAATCCAGAGCGCCGGGCCCGCTGGGCGAGGGTGAGACGACGCATACCCGTTCCCCGCTACCCTATCGATCCGCGCGGAAACGTGCGCGTTCCAGCGGGGTAACCTGGGCGCGGTATTCGGCCCATTCGGCGCGTTTATCACGCAGGAAGTAGTCGAAGGCATCTTCGCCCAGAATCTCGGCTACCAGATCGGAGCTCTCCATGAGCTTGAGTGCGGAGTCCAGGCTCCCGGGTAGGGATTCGATGCCGAGTACCGCGCGTTCCATATCGGTGAGGAGGAGAACGTCCGTATCAGCCGGATCGGAAAGATCGTATTTCCCTTCTATTCCGGCCAGGCCAGCGCCGAGTACCGCAGCAAAAGCTAGGTAGGGATTGGCGGCCGTATCCAGGGCGCGGTATTCCAGGCGCGCTGATTGCGGTTTCGTGGGTTTATATTCGGGTACCCGCACGAGGGCGGATTGATTGCGCGGCCCCCAGCACACATAGGGTGGGGCTTCCCCGCCACCCCACAGTCGCTTATAGGAATTGACGTGCTGGTTGGTGACAGCGGTAATTTCGCGGGCGTGGCGCATGAGGCCGGCGAGGAAACGCCGCGCCGTCACCGACATTCCGAACTGGCCGCGTTGATCGTGGAAGGCATTTGTTTCGCCTTCGAAAAGCGAGAAATGGGTGTGCATGGCCGATCCGGGCCAGTGCGCCAAGGGCTTGGGCATGAAGGATGCTTCCACCCCGTGACGCAGTGCCACTTCTTTAATGATGACGCGGGCGGCCATAATGCTATCGGCCATCGTTAGGCAATCGGCGTAGCGCAGATCTACTTCTTGCTGGCCCGGGCCAATTTCGTGGTGGGAAAATTCCACGCTGATGCCCACGTCCTCCAGGGAGAGAATCACATCCCTGCGGAAATTATGAGCCACCGAGCGGGTAACGTAATCAAAATAAGAGGCCGAATCAATGGGGGTGGGCTCTTCATCATCGCTTGCCCCGGGCTGGAACAGGTAGAACTCGACTTCCGGGTGGGCGTAGGCGGTGAAGCCCAGATCCTCGCAGCGCCGCAGGCTACGTTGCAGAATAGCCCGGGGGTCGGAGCGGGCTGGTTCACCTTCGCGGGTGAGGATATCGCAGAACATGAAAGCGGCGTCGTCGCTCCCATCCACGCCACGCAATACCGCAAAGGTAGAAGCATCCGGGCGCGCAATCATATCTGACTCATAAACGCGCGTGAGCCCTTGAATAGCCGAGCCGTCAAAACCGACGCCCTCCGCGAAAGCATTATCGAGCTCCACGGGGGCTACCGCCACGGATTTGAGGGTGCCGACGATATCGGTGAACCACAACCGCACGTAGCGGATGCCTCGGTCGGTTATGGTGCGAAGGACGTGTTCTTGTTGGTCATCCATGGCGCTTCATCTTTCCGTTCTGTATCCGTGGGGTGTTGCGGGCGTGGTCCATTAGGTGTGGGTGCGAATTGCGGCGGGTAGTAATCCGCGCATGAAGCGCCGCAGGTGGCGGCGCCGCGCGTGCGGGAGATCATGGGCGAGCGGGTGGGAACGGAAGCGGGTTTCCAATACGCTCAGGGCCTCGCGCAGCTGGTACCAATTTGTGATGTCTTCGCCGGCAAAATGCAGCCACGGGAGGGCCGCGCCGACGTCGCGCATATCCCGCGAGTTAATTCGCTCGAGGGAACGGACCCATTCATCCGCGCATTCCAGGGCATAAGCCCAGCCCACATAAGAAGCGAGGACGTCCGCGCTCACCCCGGCGAAACGGGGAGCCGCGGTGAGAAAACGCCGGAAACCTTCCACTTGGTCGCTGGCCACCACCCCGTTGGGAGTGAGAGAAGAAAAATTGAGGAGCCCCACGAATCCGCAGAACACCAGCCAGCCGCCCACGATGAGCCAATACCAGGACAGTTCAAAAGCCAGGGCCCCGATAAAGGCCAATCCCGTCAGGGCGATACCACCGAAGAAGAGTACGGCTGCCAGCGACCCCACTAATTCGCGCCCGTGGTGGTACCAGCCCCGCCGCGATACCACTTCCGCTTTGCTATCGCGCGCGATGGCGAGGGCGAGGCGGGTGGAGAAGCCCTGCACGCGTAGCACCGGGCGGGAGGCGGCGGGCAGCCCCGCGTTTTCCATCGCGGTGCGGTACGAGCGATCATCGAATGGCTCAGATTCACGGAATGCTGCCGATTCGGCGCTCTGCGGGGAGGCGAGGGCCGCCAGAACCCGCATCTCAAAAGGTTCGAGGGTGGAGGTATCCGCCTCGGTGAGCGAAATCGTGATCATCTGGCCACGTAAGGCCGGATCGCGGAAGAAGTCAATGGTGAGGAACCCGCGGGCGGCCAGGTCGAGGAGGGTGGTGATGGCGGCGTCGTCCGCGGCGTAGTGGCGGTGCATAAAAGCCCCGAGGGCGGCCGGCATCTCCGGAGGGATGGTGCGCACCGGCGGGCGGGTATGCCGGCGGCGGCGCCGGTAATTATGGCCGGTTACCCCGGCAGGTTCACGCGGATACACCCCGCGCGGCAGATCGGCATATTCCCTACTGGGGATAAGCGCCAGGCACATAATGACCAGGGCAGTCACCCCGATCCCTAAGGCTAACCAGAATTCCAGTGCGTTCATGGACACCAGCTCAAGCAAGGGTTCCACAGTCACCTCCTCGCACCTAGCGTACCGTGCCCGATGATGCACCGGCGCGCGTGACCTAGTACTCTAAGCCATAGATATCGGGAGGTAATCATGACGGAGTTCTCACCGGCACGAATTCGGGTGCAGCACCTGAATGAAATGGTCGCTAACGGAGAGGTGCTCACGGCACTGACCTGCTATGACGCTCTCACAGCGCGCATTTTGGACGCGGCCGGAATCGATATTTTGGTGGTGGGTGATTCCATCGGCAATACCGCCCTGGGATTCTCCTCCACAATCCAGGTCACCCTGGAAGATATTGAGCGCGCCACCAGCGCCGTTATGCGCGGCACCACCCGGGCTTTCATCATTGCCGATATGCCGATGGGTACCTATGAAGAAGGCCCTGCGCAAGCTATCCGCACCGCTATCCGCCTGGTGCGGGCGGGCGCCGATGCGGTGAAATTAGAAGGCGGGGAAGCTTTCGCACCCATCGTCGAAGCCCTCACCCACGCCGGGATCAACGTGGTGGCCCACGTCGGCTACCGGCCCCACGCCGACGCTGCCTTGGGTGGCCCCCGGGTGCAAGGCCGGGATGAAGAAGAAAGCGAGGCCATTATCGATGATGCGGTCTCGCTGGAGAAGGCGGGCGCTATTGCCGTCGTCGTCGAAATGGTGCCCGGGAAACTCGGAGCGAAAATTACCGAAATTCTCTCGGTTCCCACCCTCGGGATCGGGGCCGGCTACCGCACGTCCGGGCAGCTACTCGTCTGGCCGGATATGGCCGGAATGAATGAATGGCAACCTTCTTACGCCAAGCGCTTTGGTGAGGTGGGTAGCGCGCTCAGCAACGCGGTCACGGCTTTCCGCACGGCCGTCAAGAGCCGGGAATTCCCGGATAAGGAGCACAGTTTCTAAGCCACTACAATGGTGGCTATGAGTCTTGCAGCACGTGCGCCGCTCGGTTCGGCGCGTCCCGGAAAGATTTCGCCGCGCCGTAAAGTTCCGGCCCATATTGAACGCCCCGAATACATGTTTCATGACGGGCCGGAAGTGATCACCGCCTCGGATGTGAAAACTGAGGAAACGATTGAGCGGATTCGGGTGGCGGGAACCATTGCCGCGGATGCCATGTACGAGGCCGCCAAAGTGATCCGCCCGGGCGTGAGCACCGATGAACTAGACCGCATCGCTCACGAGTACATGATCGATAACGGCGCCTACCCCTCGTGTCTGGGATATATGGGTTTCCCCAAGTCGATCTGCACTTCCGTCAACGAAGTTATCTGCCACGGTATCCCTGATGACCAGGTGCTACGCGAAGGTGACATTATCAACCTGGACGTGACGGCCTATAAGGACGGCGTGCACGGGGATACCAATGCCACTTTCGGCGTAGGTGAGATCGACGAAGAATCCCGCCTGCTTATTGAACGCACCGCCACCGCCACCCTGCGCGGGATTAAGGCGGCGCGCCCCGGGCGCCAGGTCAACGTGATCGGCCGAGTGATTGAGTCGTATACCAAGCGTTTCGATTACGGGGACGTGCGTGATTTCACCGGGCACGGCGTGGGAGAGGCTTTCCATTCCGGCCTCATTATTCCGCATTACGACGCCGCACCTTTGCACGGGGAAACCATCGAAGAGAATATGGTCTTTACGGTGGAGCCCATGGTGACGCTGGGAACTATCGACTATGAGATCTGGGATGATGACTGGACGGTTGTGACCAAGGACCGCGGGCGCACCGCCCAATTCGAGCACACCATTGTGGTGCGGGAAAGCGGGCCAGAGATTTTGACGCTGCCCTCCGATCCGAATCTCGGGCTGCGGCTCTAGGCGGATATGCGCGCTGGGGCAGATATGCACGTGGGGGCGGATTCGAAAATCCGCCCCCACTGTCATCTTGGCCTATACGCCGGGTTCTGTACCGCTCGCGCGGCGGCGACCATCCATCTACGTGCGCCATTGCTGACGCACTCTAGCAATCCACCCGTGCCCTAGACGAGGAGCCTGACGGGGCACTGTCTGATCTTGCTCCCGGTGGGGCTTGCCGTGCCATGCCGGTCACCCGGCACGCGGTGGTCTCTTACACCACCCTTTCACCCTTACCTTGCGGCGGTTTACTTTCTGTTGCGCTTTCCCGCGGGTCACCCCGGGTGGGCGTTACCCACCACCGTCCTCTACGGAGCCCGGACGTTCCTCGAGGCGCATACGCACCGCGCGGCCGCCCGGCCAACATGACCCGTTTATGCTACCAGTCTGACGGGGGCACGGCAGCCAACCCCGCGATTATTACCCGGGTTCGGAATGCTACAAGAATGCCTTTTCTGAATGTATATACCGCATCGATTACCGCGAGTAATATTACCATATTGTTACTTTGCCCACATGCGTAAGCGCGAAAGGCTGGGAAAGTAAGGCAGGCCGTTCCTACTCGAAGCACCGGGGTAAATAGACAGAAATGGTTGCTAATACCCAGACTTTCCCTCGCTATACCAACACAAAGTCCGGGTCGTTGAGCTTTCCGGCCTCAATAGCCTTGCATACTTGACAAACACCGGGAGAGTGAAAACCCTGTCCCGACATGCCCGACGCTGCCCCGTATGCTCTACCCCAATGAAGAAAAACGGCCACCACCCAAACGGCCGTCAGCGTTGGTATTGCAAGGAATGCCACTACAGTTTCACCGCGCTAGACGACCGACAAAAACACGCTAAAGAATTCGCTGAATTCCTCACCTACCTCACCACAACCACACCCCGACGCCTCAGCGCCCGCGACACCCGAACCTGGGACCGGGCCCATGCCTGGTGTTGGCACACCCGCCCCATCTGGACGCCTACCGGGC
>NZ_QDIE01000049.1 GCF_003957255.1 Actinotignum sanguinis | reverse complement strand
AAGACTATTAGTGGGAAGGACGTTATTGCTTGACCGGTATCTGATATCCAGTCCTTATTAGTATCGAAACCAGAGAATGACAATCATGATTCGAGAACACAGATACACCACTACCCAGGACTTGACCATACCTTTATCTAGGCCATGTGTTCCATCTGGGAAAACTTGCGCAAAGATAAGCGCTACCTACACCCTGGTAAATAGCCAGCAGCCTCACCGTTCCACTATATTGGTAAGCACACGCAACCCTGAACCAGATTCGGCAATTGCGCTTTTGTGTATTTATGGTCGAAACCTCACCGTTTCTTCCTTCAAATACTTCTACAGAATACGAATGTGAAGGAAAATGGATACTATCAAGACAGGGCGGGCAAAACGCACACTTGTTGCATCCCTTGCCGCGCTTTTAGCAACCTCGGCGCTTGCGGCCCCCGCGAGCGTTATGGCGGCAGAAACCGCTGGAAATACCCCCCCCCCCCGCCAAATCCTAACGCCGTAATGGATGCCTACCAGAAGGGTCAGGCGGATACTTACTACCACGATCTACTCCAGAAACTTCCTGAAACCGTCAGAAATAACGATCTTTCGGATGACGCTTTCAATGCAGAAGCCGAAAAGCTCGGCCTTGTCCACGGCGCCATTCAAGAAGTAACGGAGCTGGGCGGCTGGAAGGCTATTAATAACGGGAAAATCTTGGTAGCCAAAGCCCGCGAAGATGGCCTGTTCCTTAACTCTACGGTTGGTACAGCCATTTCCGAAGGAGGCAATACCCTCCTCGACTGCTTCGTAGACGAACTATCAACGGGGACGCACCCCTATCTCCTTGCACTCGGCAAAGCCTGGGACGCTAAAGCTTCTTTCACAAATGTGAAATCCATCAATGAAAAGAATCTACCTCCTAAGCGAGACGGCGATTCACCTTTCGCCGAGCCGTTCTACGGTATTGAGCGCGAGTTCAAAGCCTATGCCCCCGAACATGGGACTAAGGTGGTGGTGGACTTTTCCACCGGCTCTCTGGCACGGACTAACCGTGCGGCTGGCTATACCGTTCGTGTTCTAACAACGCAAGCCGGAACCGACAAAGAGATTTATTCGGCTTCTTTCAACCCCGGTGATACCGCAAGCACTCCCGAGTACACTGTCACACCTTTTGGCAACGGCACGAAGCCAGTAACTTTGGACGCTACCCCAGCAACGGCCGAAGAAATCGCTAATAAAACCGCAATTGCCTACTTCCGGGGCAAAGACAAGCAAAAGGGTATCCAATACGCCACGCAATTCAATAATGCACGCCCGGTAGATTTTACAAATGTTAAGCCAGGAGCGACGGGGCGCTTCACATCAAAGCCTATTGATCTTCCAGTCGGCGTCACCGCTTACAAGGTTCAGATCACTCCTGATTTTTCCTCGACAAGTGGTGCGTACGAGCGGTGGGGTCATTCCACTACTCTCAACGAGCAGCGCTCCCCCGACCATTACGTCACCCCGCTTTTCGATTCTTTCAACGTGGACCAGAAGACTGATCCAGTAGCCAAGGCATTGCTGCGGGAACAGCTGGATGCACTCAAGAAAGTCAAGGATGCCACGATTGTCGATAAGTCCAATCCGTCTATCGACACGCTCAACAAGGCCATCGCAGCCGCAGAGGCAGCCGTAACAGCTTCGGATCTGAAGTCCGCTGCGGAATACAAGGAACTGGGTGAACAGCTCAAGACAGCCAAGGATTCCCTAATCGATATCGCACCAGCACTTGCGCAGGTGCGTGGTGAGCTGGCAAAGAAGATCGCTGAGCTTGACGCAGCTCCCGGCGCTCGAACCGGGGACAAGGAAGCCGCGAAGGAAGCCGCTCAGAAAATCGCTAATACTGCTATTGCAGCTTTGAAGGAAGTTGCGCAGCAGTCCGATATTCAGCCGATACTCACAACCGCGCTGGAGAATATTCGTGCGGTAACTGTATCCAATAAGGAAGCGCTTATCGCCAAGGTAAACGAAGATGCCACTTTCAAGGCAACTCCGCAGTACCGGAACACTTCTAACCCGGTCTTCCTCAATGAGGACGGCACTCCGAACACCGATAAGAATGATAAGGCTGCTGCCGCGAAACAGGCCTACGACCAGGCCGTCTTGGACGCGCAAAGCACGATCATGAACCCTGTAGCAACACAGGATGAGGTCGATGCCGCACTTAAGACGCTGAACGATGCTCGTACCGAGGTAGAGAAGTACGCGACCGACAAGGCCAAACTCGAAGCATCCATCAACCAAGACGAAGCCACCAAGGCTTCCCCCGCCTACACCAACGCTTCCGCGGACAACGCTTCGGAAGCAGCCAAGGAAGCTAAGAAGAATTACGATGCGGCACTAGAAGCCGCTCGCAAGGTCTTCGAAGACCCGGCCGCTACCCAGGCAGCCGTGGACCAGGCAACCACGGCTCTGGACGAGGCACGAGCCAAGCTCATTGATGCCGCCAAGACTGACAAGGCCAAACTCGAAGCATCCATCAACCAAGACGAAGCCACCAAGGCTTCCGCGAAGTACCCGGCCGCTCCGGAAGAACTTCGCAAGGCTTACGAGGATGCGCTTGCCAAAGCGAACCAGGTGCTCGGTGACGCTAACGCAACCCAAGCCCAGGTTGACGAAGCAACCGCAGCTCTTGATGAGGCTCGCGCTAAGATCAACAACTTCAAGGCTCCCAACAAGGCCGGCAAAGTTGTGAAGAAGGGCAAGAAGCAGGCATTGCAGCATACCGGTGCCGAAATCGCACTGAGCGCTTTCCTTGCGCTGAGTGCCATCTCAGCCGGCGCAGCGCTGGTATACGTACGCCGCCGCAAGGCCGAGTAATCCAATAAGGCCAGTCTTACACTGACCTGATACCACGCGAGGGTGGTAGGAAGCCCCAAAACAGAGCTTCCTACCACCCTCGTTTTCACGCCCCACGGCCCAACATATTCAGGTGCCGATCACCCGGCCAGCACAGTCCCAAAATCTAACTACATTGAGCCGAATCAGAAAAGCTAGATACAATAGCCAGTGTTTGTAACACGCCGTGTGGCTCCAGCAGAACCGAGCAGGCTCCAGCAGAACCGCACGGATCCATGACAACCGGCCCATCAAAGTAGCGTTCCAAAGAAGGGAAGAGCCGTGCCGCATATGAACGTCGAGTCTTTCAACCTCGACCACCGGAAAGTTTCCGCACCCTACGTGCGGGTTGCCGATATCAAACGCCTGCCGCACGGGGACGTCCTCACCAAATACGACATTCGCTTCTGCCAGCCCAATAAAGAGCACCTGACCATGCCGGTCATTCACTCCATCGAGCACTCCTTCGCCGAATACTCGCGCAACCACAGCGATGCCGTGGTCGATTTTTCCCCGATGGGCTGCCAAACCGGCTTCTACCTGCTACTCGCCGCCGAACCGGACGTACCCGGCACCTGCGAGCTGGTGGAACAAACCTTCCGTGACATCCTGGCCGCCACCGAAGTCCCGGCCGCGAACGAAGTGCAGTGCGGCTGGGGTGCCAACCACAACCTCAAGGCCGCCCAGGAAGCGGTGGCCGCCATGCTGGCCGGGCGCGCGACCTGGGAGCAGGTGATGGCCAAGTGAGCCGCACCCTCGCCCTCGCCCCCGGCGGCACCCGGCTGCGCGCCCTCATCATCGCAGCTCAAGACGAAGAAATCGTGCCGGTCCTCGCGGCCCTACGCGCCGAACCTTTCTGCGCCACCACCCCGGCCACCGCCGAATCCCTCCAGTCCATCTTCCCCACCGAGCTGCGCGGCGCATCCGGGGTGAACGTCCCCACGAACCTCGGTCCGGTTCTCTGCCTGCGCACCGGCATTGGCCTGGTCGCCACCGCGAGCGCCCTCGGCTGGGCGCTGGCCCGCTACCGCCCCGAGGTCATCATCTCGGCCGGGTCCGCCGGCGGCCTGGCTGCCGATATCCGGGTGGGCGACGTCGTTGCCGGAACCCGCTACCGCTACGGCCGCGCGGACGCAACCGTCTTCGGCTACGCACCCGGGCAGGTCCCCGGCGCACCGGAGTATTTCGAAGGCGACGCAACCCTCCTCGCCGCGGTCCCGGAGAATGCACGCCGCGGCGAAGTCCTCTCCTCCGATGCCTTTGTCACGGCCGCGAATGTAGAGGATACCCGCACCCGTTTCCCGGACGCACTGCTAACCGATATGGAATCGACCGCCGCCGCGCATACCGCTGCACTCGCGGGCATTCCTTTTATCACGATCCGTTCCGCCTCGGATCTATGCGGCCCGCAGGCCGGGATCGATTATCACATCGGCATCGACGAAGCCGCCGACCTTTCTGCCCGCGCGGTCACAGCGACCCTCGCGCGCCTGGCGGAAACTTCGCCGTGGCACGGCACCGCGAGTGGATCACGCGCCCGCAGCCTGCCGCCGCGTTTTTCACACCTCGCGCTCGAGGCCGCGATTCTCTATGTTTTCGGCCGTGTTCACGCCACTGCGGGCGACGACGCCGCAGCGCCCGCCGCCTCACTTGACGCGGAAATGGTTGCGGATGTGCGCAAGGCGCTCGGGGATTGCGCCCTGGACGCGGACGAGGTGCTCGCCTGCATCGCCCGGGCCCAACGCGCGATTGCGGCCGATCCGCAGCTCACCCTCACGGCAAAGCAGTACGACGCCGAACGCCTGGCCGTCACGGAACAGGCAGGCGCGGAATCCGGGCGCGGGAAACTGACCTGGCCACCCACCTCGCAAACCGTAATCAAGCGTTTTTCCGGGTATTGGAACGAGGCGCTCCAGGCGGTCGGGCTCTCCGTGAGCAGCGGGCGCAAACGCGGTGCCTTGAAATTCACCACCCAGGATTATGTAGATGCGTTGCGCAGCCACGCTATCGCGGCGCGGCGCAACGGCAAGAACGTCAGCTACAACGGGTACGTGGAGTGGCTGGCCGATTCGGGCAACCAGGGCACCTACCCCTCCGGGGCCGCGATTCGCCAGCGCTTTGGCTCATGGTCCGCGGCGCTGGCCGAAGCGGGAATTAGCTAGCCGAAACAGGGCTGAGCTAGCCGGCGCTGCGCGCCTAGTACACCGCGCCTAGTACACTTCGGTGGCGTCGATCTGGTCGAGCATCCACGCCACCTCTTCGGCGCGCTCCCGCCAGGCGTCATAACGCCCGGTTTTCCCGGCGTGCCCGGCCACCATCTCGATGCGTTCCAGGATGGGGCGGTCCGGGCTGGGCTTGGTTTTCTCGCGCAGCACCTGGACCCACTTCGTGGGCTCCACGTAGAGCACCCGAATATCGTTGAGGGACGTGGTGGCCAACACCGCCGGGTAACGCACGCCTTCGCGCACATTCTCCACCGGGCTGTAGTCCTTCATATAGGCATACACCTCCGGAGAAGCCACCGGGTTACCCCATTCTTCCCACTCGCCCACCGTCAGCGGGAGCTCCGGTTTAAGAATGGTGGTCAGCGCATCCACGAAGGGCACCGCGGCATGCACGGCTCGGAAAAGCTCGGGGGCCTGGTTGATCGCCGCACCGATCAGCAGACCACCGGCGCTGCCACCTTCCGCCACCAGGCGATCAGGTGCCACCCAGCCGGAGTCGATAAGCCACCGCGCCGAATCCACGAAATCGTTAAATGTGTTTTTCTTGCGGAGGAGTTTTCCGTCGTCGTACCACCGGCGCCCCAGTTCACCGCCGCCACGGATATGCGACCACCCGATAACGACGCCGCGGTCGAGCAAGCTCAAGCGGTAAATAGAGAAATAGGGCTCGTTCGACACTTCGTAACTGCCGTAACCGTAGAGGTAGCCGGGATTGGTGCCATCCGGGTGGATATCGGCACGGCGCACCACCGTGAGGGGGATCTCCACACCATCGCGGGCGGTCACCCATACCGCATCCTGGGTGTACAGCGAGGGGTCATAACCCGGGATATCAAGAGTGCGCAGCACCTCAATATCACCGGTGCGCGGGTCGAAGGCCTTTTGGGTGGGCGGCTCCAGGATGGACTGCTCCGTGAAGACCACCCGCGAAGTGAACCAATTGCCCTCCGGGTAGGTTTCCACGAAGCTTCCCTCGCCGGTGGGGATGGCCACCGGGGCACACCAGCCGTGGTTAGGACGTGCCGCGGCCGGTTGTGCGGGCGCCGTGGTGGCGGCGTCGTTCCCCGCAACCGCGCGGGCATCTGCACTGGCCGCTGCCGACGGGGCCGAACCGATAGCACTGGCGGCAGAAAGTGGACGTTCGCGGCGTATAACCCGCAACTGCGTTTGGCCTTCGGAACGCATCGAAATAACGGCGTGGCCGGCGTAGGCCTCCACGTAATCGACGCGCTCACCCTCCGCGGGCACGAAAATGGGATCCCACTCTTCCGGGGTGGAGGTGCGCAGCGGCGCGGAAGCCACCTCGAAATCGGGGCGGTTGGCGTTATGGACGATAAGGACTTGGTCGCCGGCCGGTTCCGCGGTGTATTCCAGGCCTTCGCGACGCTCCAAGATCTTGACGCGCTGCTCGATATTCTCCGTGGAAATAAAACGCACATCCGAGGAGGTCACCGAAGCGGAACGGATAATAATCCACTTGCCGTTGCGGGACTGTTCGTGATCAACGGAGAAACGCTCGTCGTTTTCCTGGAAGAGGACCGTGTCATTAAAATCGCCGATGCGGTGGAGGTTGACCTGCCACTGACGCCAAGAATCATCCACGCGCGAATAGGCAACCGCGCTGGAATCGGCCATCCAGGCTAGGCCGTAGCCAATGTCGCGCACGGAATCATCAACGATCTGGCCGGTTTCGATATCGAAAATGCGCAGGGTGAAATGCTCATCGCCCGTGAAATCCACGCTCATGGCGCCGAGCTTGCCATCCGGCGAGGGCATGAATCCGCCGCAGAGGAAGAATTCTTCCCCGAGGGCGAGCTCGTTACCGTCCCACACCGGGAATTCCGGGAAAGAGGTGTTCAGGTCCGGGCGGGCGGCTCCGCGGGCCGGGGTGCGGAACATCGCCGGGTACTGCCGATCCTGGAAAGTGCGCCGGTAGTACCACCAGTCTCCCACCCGGTAAGGAAGGGCGCGGTCAGCCTCCTTGGTGCGCGCCTTGAATTCGGCCACGAGGTTATCGCGCAGATCGCTCAGACCCGCGGTTTGCTCCCGGAAATAGGCGTTTTCGGCGTTGAGAAGCGCGCGGACATCCGGATCAGATTTATCACGCAGCCACTCGTAATTATCCACGTAGGTGTCGCCGTGGAAAGTGCGTTCGGTAGGGATTTTCTTCGCGATCGGGCCGATAGTCATGGAGGGATTCTACTTGACAGGAGGTGATTGGTGCGCGTGGGCGTGCGCTGTTGCGCGGCACCGTGCGCGCGGGCGTGTGGTACGACGGCGCAGCCGCCGGCTAGCGCGGACGTCGTCACGTTAGCGGGCGGAAGGGAGCGGGCGGAAGGGAGCGGGCGGAAGGGAGCGGGCGGAAGGGAGCGAGAATCTCACAAACCTCAGCAGTCACACCAGCATCTGGGGATGGAACATGTGTTGTCAGAGCTGTACTTCGTGTGTACGACATTTGCAGTACAGCCCGGAAAAACACCCCGCCCCGCCGGCTAGGGCACCTGGGGGGTAAATAGACAGAAATGGTTGCTAATACCCAGACTTTCCCTCGCTATACCAACACAAAGTCCGGGTCGTTGAGCTTTCCGGCCTCAATAGCCTTGCATACTTGACAAACACCGGAACCTCAGCAGTCACACCAGCATCTGGGGATGGAACATGTGTTGTCAGAGCTGTACTTCGTGTGTACGACATTTGCAGTACAGCCCGGAAAAACACCCCGCCCCGCCGGCTAGGGCACCTGGGGGGTAAATAGACAGAAATGGTTGCTAATACCCAGACTTTCCCTCGCTATACCAACACAAAGTCCGGGTCGTTGAGCTTTCCGGCCTCAATAGCCTTGCATACTTGACAAACACCGGGATATCCACAT
>NZ_QDIE01000048.1 GCF_003957255.1 Actinotignum sanguinis | reverse complement strand
GGATAACCCAGTTCTAGGACTGTTTGCCTTAGAGAGCCAAGCTTTTCCAGGATGGCGAGAGCTCTTTGCTTGTCTTTGGCGGAGTACCTGATCCCGTTTGCAACTCCCGGTTTCTTATTCATTGAACTATCTCCTTAAAAATCTCTAGGAAACCGTCCGCACCCCCTTAAGAAATTGTTTTGATGTCGTGGGGTTGCATCCTGTGGGTCTCGCTGTCGTGGGGTTGCATCCTGTGGGTCTCGCTGTCGTGGGGTTGCTTTTTGTGGGGGCCTCCTGCCGGGAGGGCGCATCCTGTGGGCTCCACTGTCGGCGCGTTGCTATTTATGGGCATCACCGCTCACATCGTCCACGCTTGTCCATGCAAGCGAGTGATTGCGATGGGGCTGACAGCTTTTCGCGGTTTCAATATTCCTGACGCACTTTTTGCACTCCAGTTGCAGTCGAGGCGATCTCGGCGCACTGAAACGCCTGGCGCGGGCGCGGTATCCGTGGCACCCTGGAATGGAAAGCGCCCGCGGTCTGGACCTGCGGCGGCGGGCTCGGGGAAGCAAGCAGGAAACGAAAAGGAAACCCCATGCGAAACATCACCTTGGCCAATGGCGATACCGTGCCGGCCCTCGGGCTGGGCACCTGGTTCCTCGGTGATGACCGAGCGTGCCGGCAGGAAGAAATTGCGGCCTTGCGCTGCGGAATCGAGGGCGGCGCCCGGCTGATCGACACCGCGGAAATGTACGGCAGCGGGCGCTCCGAAGAGCTCGTGGGTGAAGCAATCACACCTTTCCCGCGCGAATCGCTCTACCTCATCACCAAAGTGCTCCCCTCCAACGCATCCCGGCGGCGCATGGAAGGCGCGCTGGATGCCAGTCTGGCGCGGCTGGGAACCGAGTACGTGGATATGTACCTCTATCACTGGCGCGGCGGCACCCCGCTGGCCGAAACCGTGGCGGAGCTGGAGCGCCTGCGCGAGAACGGGAAAATCCGCAGCTGGGGCGTCTCCAATTTCGACGTCGAAGATATGGAGGAGCTGGCCGCGCTGCCCGGCGGCGCGAATTGCCAGGCTAATGAGGTGCTCTACCACCTCGGCTCGCGCGGAATTGAAGTGGAATTGCGCGGCCTCATGGAGCGGCTCGGCGTGGCGCTCATCGCCTACTGCCCGCTCGCCCAAGCCGGGACTTTGCGCAACGGCCTGGTCACCAATCCGGTGGTCACCGAGGTAGCGCGCGACCTGGGCGTGAGTCCCTTCCAGGTGCTACTGGCCTGGGTGCTAGCGCAGAGCCCGACCATTGCGATTCCGCGCACCGGGAAGCTCGCCCATATGCGGGAAAACCTGGAGGCAGCGCGGATCGAGTTGAGCGGCGAGCAGCTGGCGCGCCTAGATGGCGCCTTCCCGGCTCCGCGCCGCAGGGTTCCGCTCGATGTGGAATAGGTTTCGCAGGGTGGGTACGACGGCGCCGCGGCGCGCCCGCGCGCCGCGGGGACGCGGCGTCGCCGTGCTTCCTACGCACATACCGTAGCTTCTCAGCTACCCCGCGCCGTAACCGATCTGGCGGGAAATTTCCGCGGCGGTCGCGGTGACCGCGGCCGCCAATTCCCGCATCCGCGCCTTCCCCATATAAATGACGGCGCTGGAGACGCTAATTGAGGCCGCAATATTCCCGGACGCATTGCGGATAGGTGCGGCAACGCAACGAATCCCCGGTTCGCTAATTTCCCAATCTTCCGAATACCCATTGCGCGCATACTTTTCCATCGCGGCGGTGAATTCCTCCAGGGTTTCCGGCGGGGGAGTATCCCGTACTCGCTCGCGGTCGGCCAGGTAGAGGCTCGGCCAGCGCTCGGGACTGTCGAGAATGAGGGAGCGGCCCAGCCCGGTGCGGGTAATCGGGCGGCGGGTGCCCACCTGGGAACGCACTTCGATACCGCGATGGCCGGGGAATTTGAGGAGGTAGAGGGCTTCGCCTTCCAGTTCGGTGCCCAGGTGCACGGTATCGAGGGTGTCCTCCGACAGCTGGGAGAGCAGCGGGGAGGCAATACTGACCAAAGAAATATCATCGAGAGCCTGGAATCCCAGCTCGATAAGTGACGCCCCCAGAAAATAGGTGCCGGTCTCATCGGTGCGCAGGAAACGTTCCTGGCGCAGGGCCTGGAGGAGCCGATGCACTTTCGAGCGGCTCAGACCGGTTGCCGTGGTGACCTCGCTGAGATTCCGAGCCCCCGCGGCGACGGCACGGAGAACGAGGAGTCCGTGGCGGAGTGTCTGCGTGCCGGGGATATCGTCGGGTGTCATATACACAAGGTACCAGGTTTCCAATAGTTGGGAACCTGGTACCGGAGATGAGCGGAGGGGAATTAGGTACGCGGGTGATGCGGGGTAATTATCCCTCCGGGAATTTCGCGGCGAGTGCCTCCACCAGCAGAGTGGAATCCGCCGTGGTCGCGATGAAATTCGCTCCCGCGGCAATGTACTGTTCGGCTACCGCATCATCGAAGGCGAGGGAGCCGGCCACCAGCCCGGCCGCCCGGATCTTTGCCAACGCATCACACACGATAGCGTGCAATTCCTCCGCGGGAGGATTCCCGAGCGAGGCGCCCAGGTCAGCCGGCCCGATAAAGAAACCATCCGGCCCCTCTACCTCAAGCAACTCATCGAGGTGGGAGAGCGCCTCCCGGGATTCGATTTGCAGCAGTACGAATAGTTCCGCTTCGGCCTCCTCCATATAGGAGGTGTAGCGGCCCCAATTCCCGGCGCGCGCCACCGATGCGCCCACCCCGCGGATCCCGCGGGGTGCGTAACGCACCGCTCGCATGGCCGCGCGGGCCTGCTCCGGGGTATCCACCATGGGCAGCAGCAGGTTCTGCGCTCCCAGATCCAGCACCTGTTTAATATGCGCCGGAGTGGTTTCCACCGGGCGCACAATCAGGGGCATGGGGTACCCGGAGGCGGCCCGGAGCTGATCCAGCAGGGAGGCCACGGTATAAGGTGCATGTTCGCCGTCGAATAACAGCCAATCGGCACCCGAACCGGCGCAAATTTCCGCCGAGGTGGCCGAAGCCATCGTCATCCAGATTCCGCGGCGCGCCCGCTGCGGGGAGGCCGTAAACTCTGCTTTGAACTGGTTTTTAGGCAACGTCGCTTTCAATACCAACGTCCTTTCGATTCTTGAGAGCGACGATAATGAAGGAACCGAGGATTGCTACCGCTGCAACCGCCCAGAGTCCCGCCACACTCGACTGATGGGTGTCAAAGATTTCGTTGAACCATACTCTCAGATTCGGTGCCACAAAACCACCAACAGCACCCCAGGTATTGATGAAACCAATACCCGCGGCCAGGGCGGCCCCGGCAAGAAGATTGGTCGGCATTGTCCAGAAGAGCGGCTGGCAGGCAATCACGCCGGTAGCCACGATGCAGAGCGCCGCGATGGCGAGGATCGGGGAGGCGTGCGCCGAAAGCCCCAGGGACAGGCCCGCCGCCAGCAGCAGCCCGGCCGACCAGATCCGCTGCCGATCCGGGGTGGTGGCGTTCTTGGAGAACCACCACGTTCCGATAAGGGAGACCACCCACGGAATGGCGACGACGAGCGATACCTTGAAGCCCACCGATTCGCCCAGCAGGCGCGCTACCTGCGTGGGGATATAGAAGACGACGCCGTACACCGCCACCTGGATAGCGAAGTAGGCCATGGCCAGCGTCCATACCCGAGCATTCGTGAAAGCATCCTTGAGAGTGGACTTCACCCCGGAACCGGAATCTTCACCTTCCACCGCTTCGGCCAGGACGATCCGCTCTTCCGGAGTAAGGAACTTGGCAGAGCGCGGTCCGTCGTCGAAATAGAAGAAGGCGAGGCACCCGACAACCGCGGCGAGCAGACCCTCAATGAGGAACATCCAGAACCACCCCGGGAAGCCGAGGAATCCGTGCATCTGCAACAGCGCGCCCGATAGCGGAGATCCCAGTGCTAGCGCGAGAGGAGCCCCCAGATAGAAGAGGCCCATCACGTAAGCACGTGGTTTGGCGGGGAAGAAGATGGAGGAAAGGTAGATCATGCCGGGGAAGAAACCGGCCTCCACCACGCCCAGGAGCAGGCGAATGGTCAGGAATTTCGCCGGGGTATCGGCAAAGGCCATACAGGCGGATACCAGACCCCAGGCCACCGCGATGGAACCGATCCATTTCTGCGCCCCGATTTTGCGCATCATGAGATTCGCGGGGGCACCGAGGAAGGCGTAGAGCACGAAGAAAATCCCCGCGCCCAGCGCGAAGGTGGCTTCACCGATGCCGGTGTCCAGCATGTATTCCTGCTGGGCGTATCCGATATTGGAACGGTCCAGGAAAGCGAGGACGTACAGCAGCATCATGAAGGGTACAAGGCGCCGGCGGGCCTTGCGAACTGCGATATTCAGGGTTGCTTCGCGGGAGGCGGAGGCCCCGGACTTGGTCGCGGGTGATCCGGGAGATGGCGAAGAGGCTGTCATAATTTCTCCTTGTTGTTATGCGTGGATGCGTATCTACTTGGAACGCGGGCGCTCTAGTGCGTATAGGGGCGTTCCAGCGCGATATCGCGATTAAGTTCGACGCCGAAGCCGGGCTTCGTCAGAATTTCCTTGGAAATACGGCCGTTTTCGGGGACCGGTTCACCCAGAAGGATGGGATCGAATTGCGGGCGAATGGTATCCGCCTTCGGGCTGGTCATAAGGAACTCGCTGAACGGCGTATTCGTGAAGGTGATAACCGCGTGGTGCGAGTACACGGAGGAACCGTGCGGGACCACCAGCTGGCCGCGCGATTTGGCAATGGCCGCGATCTCGAGGAGGGTGGTGATGCCGCCACACCATCCCACGTCCGGCTGCATAATATCGATGCCGGTTTCGGAAAGGGTGCGGAAAGCCGCGAGGTTACCGTGGTGCTCGCCGGTGGAAACCATCACCCCAGCCGGGACCTGGCGCTTGAGTTCGGCGTAATTGTCGTACTGCGCGGCGGGGAAGGATTCCTCGATCCACTTGAGGTTGTAGGGAGCGCAGGCGTGCGCGAGTTTGACAGCGTAATTGACATCCTGACTCATCCAGCAATCCCACATGAGCCAGAAGTCCGGGCCCACCTTCTCGCGCATATCCTTAATGCGTTCCACTTCGCGGCGGATGCCGGCATCTCCATCGTGCGGGCCCCACTGGGTGGGCATCTTTCCGCCGATGAATCCCATTTCCTTGGCCAGATCCGGGCGCGACCCGGTGGCGTAGAACTTGATTTCATCACGAACTGCGCCGCCGAGTAGCGAGTAGACGGGCTGGCCGAGTACCTTCCCGAAGAGGTCCCAGAGGGCCAGGTCCACGCAGGAGATGGTGTTCATAACCACGCCGCCGCCACCGGAGTAGTAGTGGGTGGAGTTGATCATCTGATCGTGGATGAGCTTGATGTCATCCACTCGCTTGCCTTCGATGAAGCGGCTGAGGTGGTTTTCCACGATGAAACAGCCGATTTCGCCGGCTGTGGAGATTGCGAAGCCGGTGGTGCCGTCGCTGGCCTCCACTTCCACCACGAGGGTACCGAGCACGTTAATGCCGAAGGACTGGCGGGATTGTTCGTATTCCTTGTACTTGGACATCGGGGTAGCGATATGGTCATCGATCCAGTGCCCGCCGCCCTGGTCGTGATAATCACCGCCGCCCTGGCCCTTGTTCTTCGCGGTGGCGCCGCCCATGAAGAAAGCGCGCACGTGCTTGATCGTTGGTAATGACATGAGATGCTCCTTTGCGTCTATGTGTGAGTTCTATGTAATTGTTGAGAGGTTGTTGCGGGGCAGCTGCGCCGTCGTTCCGCTTGCGCGATAACGAGCCATGCGCATCTCCGCCACAACGTACCCAATCCCAGTTAGTGGGACGGAATGGTAATAGTTGGGATTCTGACACGGCCAGTCTAAAATGAAAGTCGGGGAGAGTAAAGCCTTCTCGGCTTGGTAGCTCGCGGATTGGGCGGGAAAATGTCGCTGCGCCTCCGGGTGCTCTCTCCTTGTCGGGCCTTACGTCATAAGGCGGGGGTCAAAAAAATGGAACAATGTTCCATGTCAGGAAAGTGGCGCAGTTGCTACGAATATTCGACATAAGGAGTTGTCATGGTTAATCGCATGATCCTCAACCAAACCTCGTACTTCGGGCGCGGTGCGCTCGACCAGCTGGTCCCCGAGCTGCATCGGCGCGGCTTCAAGAAAGTCCTCATCATCACCGACAAGGGTGTGCGCCAGGCCGGGACCGTGGACCTAGTCACGAAGCGTTTGGATGAGGCCGATTTTGCTTACGAGATTTTCGACGACGTCGTTCCGAACCCGCCCGTCGAAAACGTGAAGGCCGGCGTGCAGGCGCTCAAGGATTCCGGCGCGGATGTGCTCATCGGCCTGGGCGGCGGTTCCCCGCAGGACACCGCGAAGGCCATCGGCATTATCGGTGCGAACCCCGAATTCGCTGACGTTCTCTCCCTCGAGGGCGTGGCGGATACCAAGAACCCCTCTGTGCCGATTATTGGCATTCCCACCACCGCCGGTACCGCTTCGGAAACCACCATTAACTACGTGATTACCGATACGGAGAAGCACCGCAAGTTTGTGTGCGTGGACGAACACGATATTCCCGTCCTCGCCATCGTGGATCCGGACCTCATGGACGGGATGCCCCGTTCCCTCAAGGTAGCGACCGGGCTCGACGCTCTGACCCACGCCATCGAGGGCTACATCACCCCGGGCGCCTGGGAGCTTTCGGATGCGGTCCACCTCAAGGCTATCCAGATGATCGCGAAGAACCTGCGCAAGGCTGCCGATGGTGATACCGACGCCGTTGAGCAGATGGGTTACGCCTCCTACATCGCCGGCATGGGCTACTCCAATGTGGGCCTGGGCCTCGTGCACGGCATGGCGCACCCGCTCGGTGGGCGTTACGACGCACCGCACGGCGTGGCCAACGGTATCCTGCTGCCGGCCGTTATGAAGTTCAACGCGGAGTACACCGGTGAAAAGTACCGCGATATCGCGCATGCCTTCGGCATGAAGGATTCGTACGACGTCGCGCTAGAAGAAGCGCGCACCTACGCGGTGGACGCGGTCAAGCAGCTGGTCGAGGACCTGGGTAACCCCACCACGATCTCCGCGGTGGGCGTGGATGAATCTGGTCTCGATGCCCTGGCCGAGGATGCCTTCAACGACGTGTGCACCCCGGGCAACCCCCGCAAGGCCACCAAGGAAGAAATCCGCGCACTCTACGCCTCCCTCCTCTAAAAGCTGAGGTGCTCGCTGTCTGGCGTATTACCGGCAGTTGGGCATGAGTGCACAAAATTGGCGGCCGGCACCTGATCGTTCAGATGCCGGCCGCTTTTGTAGTGGGCCCGCGGCGCGCGGGGCGTACAGCTGCCAGGTAGCTGCGTCGTCGTTATTAATCTGTGCGCATCTTCAAGACGCACGCGCACAGTAGAGCGATCCCGGCGATGCCGGCGGAAAGAGCCAGTGCCCCGCGGTAGCCATCCCACGTTCCGACGAGGGGCGCCACCAGGCCAATACCTAGGCTTGCGCCAACGCCAAAAGCTGCGCCGTTGAGACCGGGGAGCGAGCCGGGTGCTTCGGGTGGGGCCAGGATGACGCCGAGCCCGTTGACAGTTGTGAGGATCATGCCGTTATAGGTGATTCCAAGAATCGCAATGAGGGCGAAAACAACCCATTGGTGATCGAGGAAGAACCAGATCCCGCCGATTGTGCATAGCGAAATAAGGAGTCCGGTCCGCAGAACGGTGAGCCAGCCGATTTTTCCCGCCAGCCACCCGGAAAGTGGGGCAGCGGCAAGTCCGATAAGCGCGGGCGGTGTGAGATAGAGGAGTGCGGCGCGGCCAGCCTCTAGCCCGTAGCCCGCGTCGGGATTCTGGGCGAAAAGCGCGACCGTGAAATTAATGACCGCGAAAACTGATGCGAGAGATAGAAGTGTTGTGGCAATAAGCGGCCAACAGTGGCGTGATGCCAGCTGGCGCAGGGCGAAAAGCGGCGAGGAAACCCGACGCTCAACCATGCAAAAAGCGCTGAAAAATAGCGCGGCCACACCGAAAAGTGGGAGGGTAGCCGTGGCGAACCACCCGCGGGTGCCGCCAACATTGACGTAGTAGGTGAGGAAAATAAGGCTGAGGGAGAGGAGTCCACCGCCCCACCAATCCATTTTTCCGCTGGCGGCAGGCCGCTCCTGCGTCGTGAGTAGTCGAACTGTCAGGAAAATTGCCACTGAGGTGAGGCCCGCAATAACGAAGAAAATAGCCTGGAAACCGAAGTGGTCGGTGAGGATCCCGCCAAACCATCCGTCCAGGCCGCCCACGCCGCCGTTAGCGGCGCTGATAATACCGAGCATGGTACCTAGAAGCGCGGGAGAGACCGATTCGCTCAGGATCATATATGCGAGTTGGAAGACCGCACCGGAAACGCCTTGGAGAACGCGTCCGGTCACGAAAATAGGGAAGTTTGGGGCGAGTGCACATACCAGTGTTCCCACCAGCAAGATCGCAAGAACCGCTAGTAGCATGCGGGCGCGGCCAAGTAAGTCGCTCCAGCGGGTAAGAAGAATCCCGGCGACCGCCCCGGCGAGGAAGAAGAGGCTTGAAACCAGAGCAAGCGTTCCCTCGCTCACCGCAAAACTTCGCCCGATATCCGGGAGCGCTGGGGTGACCATCGTGGTGTTGAGCTGGTAGGACAGCACGGCAATCACCAGGGTGACAAGGAGCCCGAACTGTCCACCGCGAGGAAGTCCAGTACCACTGTGTGGGAACCTGGCATCGCGGGAGCATAGCTTCGCGTCGTTTTGTATGCGCGTGCTTGTCGCGGCAGGTTCTTTATGTTCACTCACTTCTCTATTATCGACGACGCCGTGACTTCCTGCGTGCTCGCCCGGTGTGAAGCGGCGCGTAAGAGTGGCTGCGTGGCAGTGGTTTAGCGGGGTGTGGTGGGTGTCTCTCTGGTTTGATTTGCGTCTAGCGGGTTGGGCTTGTAAGCTTGTTATCCGTCGCCGAGGCCCGGGAAACCGGTAAGCGGTGACAGGATCCCTTGAGAGTGGCGTGGTTCAC
>NZ_QDIE01000047.1 GCF_003957255.1 Actinotignum sanguinis | reverse complement strand
TGCACATTCCACCGCAGGTGTCAAGGAAGCAAGCTTATTGAGGTACTCGAGCTCAATAAGGCTGACTTTTCGTTGCTATGGCAGGGCAAACCCCGGATATGAGACCCACTTTTTGTCTATTAACCCAGGAATGACGTTCGGCGCCCTTTCCCGTTTAATCGCAGCATCTGGAGAATCGGGCGTGCTAGATGAGATCGCTAAGTCTCTCAGCACTTCAAGGCGTACGTTGCCTAGCCAAATACGGTCGTTTGTGTATCTACGTAATAGGTGCGCCCACTGTTCGAAGTTGTGGAATCACTCCGTTCTTGATGCTCCCGGGCTGCTTCCCAACATTGAGCGTAGGGCGAAGAAAACGCACGGTCAGTTCTCTCCGCGTTCTGTATACAAAATATTCGTAGCTATGGATGAACTCACCTCGAAAGTAGGGATTGCTACTGGATGGCTCACCCACCAAATAGATCCGTTGCTCCATTCCAGCCCGCTACTCAGCGCGGGGATAAAGACACCTGCTCGCTACGGTGAATTCGATGTGTCCCGGTTCGGGTAACGGGCGGTTTCGATGCGGTACTAAGCATGCCGAAGGTTCGGCATGCTTTTGTAGCATAAAGCGGAGAGTAAGGGATTCGAACCCTTGGTGCGGGGTCGCCGCACAACGGTTTTCAAGACCGTCTCATTCGGCCGCTCTGACAACTCTCCTAGCAGCACCGCCCACGCGGGCTGCAAAAGGCTAGTTTAGCGTAGTTTCGCCCGCTGTTACACCAGTGGCGCAGCTGCTTCGAGTACCGCTCCAAACTCACCTACCGGCGTGAACTCGGGCAGCAGGATGCGCTCCATCAGGTGCGCATCCATATCCGCCGAGTGATTACCGGAATGGGTCATGCCAGTGTCCTCAAAACCTTGGCGGGCATAGAAGCCGCGCAGCGGGCCCACGCAGTCCAGGCGTACGCGATCGTAACCGTAGGTAACAGCCAGCTGGGCCATCGCGGCCAGGATCGCGCGCCCGGCCCCCTTGGTCTCCACGGCCGGATTGGCCATAAGGGTGTGCAGATAGAGGGCGGGCATGTCATCGAACCAGATGAGCGGGTCGGAGTGGAGTGCGCGCACGGCGGCGGTGATGGTGCCATCAGCCGCGCGCAAAGCCCAAAATTCGCCGGCGTTCACTTGCTCAGCGATCTTCCATACGGGTAGCGAACCGAGCGGCCACTGGCTGTTGCCGGTCGCGGCCATAGTTTCTTCGATGGTGCGGCGGATGGTGGCGAGGGTGGCAATATCCTCGGCCGTGCACCGGGTCAGGTGAGTCGGTTGAGTGGTCATGAGAGTCGTCGTCCTCCGCAACTCGGTCCCACAGGGGAAATTCGGTCAGGAATTTAGTCAGCGCCTGGCATGCATCGAGCACGTATGCGCTGCTGTTAGGTTGGGTTGGGGGTGGCGTCGTCGTACCGGACGAAACACCGGGGGTGTCACACGGTCATGGGCCGCTGAACGCTAGCGTAAAACAAGAAAAGTATTCAGTGCAAGCTCTAGTAACGGTCAAGAATCAGTATCGTTGTTGTACGCGAACAGCTGGAAACGCGGGTGGTACCGCCCGGCCTCGCTTGCTGCACACAGGATTTTACACAGCGCGGCGGCCCTGTCAAAACATGATGTGTACCACCGGCAGTCGCCTTCCTGCTACCGAGGGCGACGACGCCGCACCTCTCGCCCACCAGCCCCGTTATATTGCGGAAAAGTCCGCAGCGGCGGCCCGCGCCCGGCGCACGGCATTAAGTCTGACAACCACATAGGATGGTGTCATGACTTCTCAATACCAGGACCCGCACAATGATCGTGCGCAGGCCACCGTGCCCAGCGCTGGCGCCGCGGCTGGCCGTTCGGCCCGCGCGCTCGTCACCCGTACCGCCGACCGTGATTTCCGCATCCCGGCAGTCTTGCATCGGGATCATCACCTGACCGTCTTCTTCGATGAACGCCCGCATCCGAGCGGGGATTTTGACTGGGAAAACCTGGGCGGGGCGATGGCCGCCGACCTCCCTAATCCCAACCGGATTTGCTATATCAGCGCTAAACTCCCCGCGCCGGGTACGCAGCTGCGCCTTGATGACCTCGAGTTTTCCGCACCGCGCCCGGTTCCGGGGACCCCTGCCGTGTGCGGGGATCCGTGTGTGGCCGGTGGGCCCGAAGGTGCGAGCACCGGGAATGAAGGCGACCAGAACGCCGCGCCGGATGCCGGCATTACCCTGGCCTACGCGGCTTCGGAGGAGATCGGCTATTTCGGCTCCCGCTTCGCCGGCCCGCGGCTGGAAGCCTGGATCGCCTGGGGTACCGGCCTCGATTCCCTAACCCATACCCGGGTGGACGATGAGCTCTATAGCGAGCTGCGTTGTGATGGCATCTTTGCCACTTCCGGTTCCACGCCGTTGCTAGGCGATACCGCGCTTCTCCCCTATGTGACAAACCGCGGGGGGGAGGCCGTTATCTACGTGGTGCATGTGCGCGCGGGCAAGATTGTGGCAATTTCCGAGCCGATTCACCCGGTGGGCACTCCCGGCCTGGACGAAACAACCCTCGAGGTCTGCGGGGGAGAGGTGATCGCAAATATCCGCCTCCAGGGCGCGGGCGGGCGCGTGGTGGCGCGCTCGAAGGACGGTCTGACCTGGTCTGAACCGCAACCCCTGAGTTTCCCCGATCCGGGCTGCAATGCCAAGCTGATCACCTGCGGAGATGGCACCGTCCTCATCCACCCGCATTCGGATACCGCTCGGGAGAATGGCGCTATTGTCGACGACGCCGGACGCCTGCTCCGCTCCCTGGGCCCGGGCGAATTCGGTTACTCCGACGCCGTGTGGCTCGCGGATAACCTCGCCGTCGTTTTCGAACGCGAGAACTCGCTCTACCTGGACCTTATCCCGGGCAGCGCGCTGCGCTAATTCGGCCAAGAAAGAACCCGCGTGGCACGCCACGCAACCGGGGCCGGGTGGGCTGGAAAATCCAGCCCACCCGGCCCCGGTATTTGTCTCACCCATCGCGCCGTGAGGTGCTTCTAGGCACGAGGTGTTGTGCTGAGCGAGACGGGATTTGTTTAGCGCCGCACGCCAGGCGTGTCGATGCCGTCGCCGTCCCAGTCGCCGATGAGGAGCTTATCGCCGGGCTTGCCGTAGGCGACGCTCATCACGGTATTGCCCTGCGCGTCGGCGGTGTAGATGATGTTGCCGCGGCGCACCCCAACGGTGTCCACGCCGTCACCATCCCAATCACCCACGATAACCTCATCGCCTACGCGGCCGAAGCTAAAGACCGCGTCTGCGTTTCCGGATTCCAGGGAGTTCTTCACGAAGAACTGGTTGCCGCGCACGGCAGCGAAGGTCGCGATGCCGTCGCCATCCCAGTCACCGGAGATGAGGGTATCGCTGGCCTTGCCGTAAGCGATGACGCTATCGGCATTGCCGCTGGTCAGCGAGTTCTTCACGAACACCTTGTTGCCGCGGATGACCGCGAAGGTGGTCTTGCCGTCGCCATCCCAGTCGCCCACCGCGACCTTATCGCCGGCCTTACCGTAGGAGAATACGGTATCGGCATTGCCGCCGCCCAGGGAGTTCTTCACGAAGAACTGGTTACCGCGGCGTACGGCAACGGACTTGCGGCCGTCACCGGTCCAATCGCCCACGAGGACTTCGTCGCCGCTGCGCCCATAGGAGAAGACGAGGTCAGCAACTGTGGATGTCCACGAGTTCGAAAGGTAGTTGGCATTGCCGTTCGATTCGGGAACCGCGGGCTCGCTCGGGTCCGGTGTCGGTTCCGGAGTGGGAGTCGGTGCCGGAGTCGGATCGGGTGTCGGCTGCGGCGCAGGCGAGGGATCCGGGCTCGGGCTGGGTTCCGGCTTGTCGGGTGTCGGTTGCGGCGCGGGGCTTGGATCGGGAGTACCCGGCGTCGGATCTTCGGTACCTGGCGTCGGCTCGGGTTCGGGGCTCGGTTCCACGCAGGTATCGGAAACCTCGGTCATCTTGTACACCGCAATTTCCGCGGCGGAGGCCAGCGAGTTCGGCCGGGTCCCGTAGGTTCCGGTAATACGCAGGCGCAGGAACTGGGTGTCCTTAGTGTCCACGAAGAAGGTAGCCGGCTCCGGCGAATTCTCGAAGGTACCTTCAGCGATCTTCACCGCGCTCTCGGCATCCTTACCGGCCCACAGTTCCGCGGAGCGGATGCGGCCGTTATCGCCACCGGCGCTGCGCGGGTGCACATCCACCCGGCCAATATTCTCAGCCTGGGGCAGTGCCAGATCAATATCCAAGGGCAGCGTGATCGTGGAGCTCCACGGGCTGTGCCAGATGGTATTGAGGTCGCCGTCGAAGAGGTTATCGGTGCCGTTATCCTCGCGAGCAGTTTCCGCCGCCACGTCATTAGCGATCTTCACGCCCGGCACGTAGACCGGCCGCGATTCGCATTCGCGGTTGATGAGAGTGACCTCAGCGAAGCCATTGACCGCTACCTTGTCACCGGAGGTAATACGGAACGGAATGGTTTGATCACCCGAACCGGCCAGCACCTTGGCGCCGATGGTTACCGGCACCTGGACAATGCGGGTTTCCCCGGCCTTGAGGGTGCCCAGCGCCACAGCTTCAGCTTCCCAACCAGCGGGCAGCTCACCGGGGGTGGCCACCACGCCAGCAAGATCCTCGCTACCCATATTCGTCACCGACAGCGGAATCGAGGACTTGCCACGGTATACCTTGGCCTTCTCCGCAGGCACCGCGGAAACAGGCAGCGAGTTCAGCCAATCCAGGGTGAAGTGGGCATAGAGCATGTCATTGTTATCACCCTCGTAGAAGATGCCATACCGGCCATCATCCATAGTCCACATCGTGGAGTACGACATAGCACCCTGCTTGAACTGCTTACCCACTGACCACGTGCGTCCGTCGTCGTACGAAATACGCACGAGGCCGTTCGAACGCGAGGTCGCGGACGACGAGGAGTAAAGCAAAATCTTCGCCTGCGCGCTGCCTTCTGGCGCGTTCGGGAACGCACGGATAATCGAGGCGTTATTGCGCGGGTCGGGCAGCTGCCATTCGACCTGCATCGGGGTGTAGGTCTGGCCGCCGTCCTTCGAGAAGGCGATCTTGCGGGCCATAATGCCGTCCGAGGACCGCGAGTTGAGCATGACGGTGCCGTCGGAAAGCTCCACGACCTTGTTCTCGTCCATGTTTCCGTAGACCGGCTGGCCGGGTGTCCAGGTGGCGCCGTTGTCATCCGAGTAGACGGAGACGGCGGCGTAGCCCTTGCCGTTCGGCATGGTCATCGTGAACTGTTGGATGAGGCGGCCCTTGTGCGGGCCGTACTTGAGCTGGATACCAGCGCCAGAGGCCGCGAAGCGGGAGCGAATATTCTCATCGAAGGTGATGTCCTTGGTAATGAGGCGCGGCTTCGACCAGGTCTCGCCGTTGTCATCCGAGTAGACAACCTGGGCGTGCAGGGCCCGCCGATTATCCGGATCGGTGCCCGGCTGGGAATCCTGGAAACGCACATCGTAGGAGAACACCGAGAAGAGGAAGATACGCCCGGTTTCTTCGTTCACCACGAAGGAGGGATCCGAGAAGCCGTACTTATCCGCGTCGCGAATATGTCCCTTGCCCTGGAGGATTTCCTCCGGTGCTGTCCACGACTTTCCGTTGTCCTTGGAGATACGGAGAGTGATGTGGTTCGGGTTCGGGGAGTCCATGCAGGAATCCGGGCGGCCGTCATAAGCCGCGAGGATCCAGCCGTTATTGGCCTGCGCGAGCGCCGGGATGCGGTAGCAGTAGTTTTCCTTATCCCCGGCACGTGCCAGGCGCACGGTTTCCATATCCCCACGTTCGGTCGGGATAGTGGCCGGATCCGGCTGCTGGTCAATGCGCTCGTTGATCACCTTGATGGCGGGTAGCTCGGCGCGGATATTATCCTGAAGCACCCGCGTGCCATCGCGATCCTCGGTGGCGCGGAACACCACGTAAGGCGTGAAGCTGCCACGCTCGGCATCTTCCGCGGTCACCTTGTAGGTGATGGTATTGCAGCCCTTGGTATCCCCGGCCGCCAGATTACCCCAGCGGCAATTCGGGGTGCCGGTGGTCAGGAAGCGGTTGAGGTTGGACTGGTAGGGGAAGGCCGTGATCGTGCGATCCGAGGTATTCGTGTAGGAGACCCGGAAGGTCAGTTCCTGGCCGATGCGCAGCGGTTCCCCGCCGTCATCAGTGCGCTCGAATTCCACGGTCATGTATTCCTGCGGTGCGGGTTCTTCACCTTCGCGTTCTTCCAGCCGAGCTAGCGCGGTGGCATTAACCGCGACCTTGCCAGCCACTTCGACAACAAAGTCGAGGCCAATGTCGTCGTCGTACGCGACAGCATTTTTGCCGATGGTAACCGGAATGGCGACCGTGCGGGTTTCGCCGGCCGGCAGGTTCCCCATACGAACTTCCTCAGCGGACCAGCCACGTGGCAACCACTTCGGCTTGATGACGGGATCTGCGATCTCGGTGGTTCCCACGTTGGTTACGTTCAGCTTGACCTTCGCTTCGCCGCGATTGACCACCACGCGCTCGGGGGTAGTGGAGAGCGGCACGGAATCCAGCCAATCAAAGCCGAAGTGTGCGTAGAGCATGTCATTGTTATCGCCCTCGAAGAAGATGCCGTACCGGCCGTCCTTCATCGCCCACATCGTGGAGTAGGCCATAGCGCCCTTCTTGAAGAGCTTGCCCACCGACCAGCTTTCGCCGTCGTCGTAGGAAACACGGATGAGGCCGTTTTCGCGACCATCCGGGGATGAGGACGAATAAAGCAGAATCTTCGCCTTGTCGCTGCCCTGCGGCGCGTTCGGGAAGGCGCGGATAATCGAAGCGTTGTTATGCGGATCGGGTAGCTGCCAATCCACCTGCATGGGGCTGTAGGTTGCGCCGCCGTCGGTGGAATACGCAATCTTGCGGGCCCACACGTTATCCGAGGAGCGCGAGTTGATCATGAGGGTGCCGTCGGAAAGCTCCACGACCTTGTTTTCGTCCATACCGCCGTACACAGGCTGGCCCGGAGTCCAGGTTTCCCCATTGTTATCCGAGTAGACGGACACCGCTGCGTAACCGCGGTTATTCGGCATGGTCATGGTGAACTGCTGGACCAGGCGGCCCTTGTGCTCACCGTACTTGATCTGAATACCAGCACCGGATGCGGCAAAGCGGGAGCGAATATTCTTATCGAAAGTGATGTCATCCGTGATAATGCGCGGCTGCGACCAGGTCTCACCGTTGTCATCGGAGTAAACGACCTGCGCGTGCAACACATTGCGATCATTGGGATCCGTGCCGGGGCGCGAATCCTGGAAACGCTTGTCATAGGAGTAGACCGAGAAGAGGAAAATACGTCCGGTTTCTTCGTTCACCACGAAGGAGGGATCGGAATACCCGTACTTATCGGGGCTGCGGAGCGTTCCCTTACCCTGGAGGATTTCCTTGGGCTCAGTCCACGATTTCCCGTTGTCTTTGGAGATGCGCAGGGTGATGTGGTTGGGGTTGGGGGAGTCCATGCACGATCCGGGGCGGCCGTCATACGCGGCCAGGATCCAGCCGTTATTCGCCTGGGCAAGAGCCGGAATGCGGTAGCAGTAGTCTTCCTTATCTCCCGCGCGTGCCAGACGCACGGTTTCCATATCGCCGCGTTCGGTGGGGATAGTGGCCGGGTCCGGATCCTTCGGTGCCTGCTCGTTAATGAGGGTGACCGGGGTGAGTTCCTGGCGGATGCCTTCCTGGAGCACCTTCGTGCCATTGCGATCTTCGGTGGCGCGGAATTCCACGAAGGGTGTGAAAGTGCCCTTGGCGGCATCCTCGGCCGTCACGGTGTAGGTGGCCGTAGCGCAGCCCTTAGTGTCGCCCGGCTTGAGATTTGCCCAGCGGCAATTCGGAGCCTTGGGAGGCAGCACACCTTTAAGGTTCGACTGGTATGGGAACGCAGTGATTGCGCGCTGCGAGTGATTTGTGTAGGTAATTGCGAACGTCATCTTTTGACCGATGCGAAGCTCGTCTCCGTTGTCATCGGTGCGTTTAAAGGTGATCGACATGTAGTTCGCGGCGTCCGCGGTATTTTCCGCTCCCGAAGCTTCGGTGCTCTCGGCGGATCTATCGGTATTTTCGGTGGACGTTTCGCTGTTTTCGGGCGTGCTCTCCGCGGCGAGAGCAGTTGACGTGCCTGATTCTAATTCGTCAGCAGTGAGGGCCGGCGGCTGCGCAGTCTCGAGGACTTCCGCTGCCTGAGGCTCGGGCTGCGGGGGCGTTTCCCCCGGGCTGGCCCACGCTGTCAACGGCGTGACCGTGAGAGCAACCGTGGCTGACAGTGCCACGAATGCACTCCACCCACGCCGGGCGCGAGGAGTTGACATTGTGCTGTTACCTTTCTGGCAGACATCATCGTCTCGTCTGACGCTGTTGTCAGACAACAACGAAAATGGCACAGTAACTCCGCGCTTGGAAAGTATTGTCAGACAATAATGCCTAATGGAACAACGTTCCGGGGTGCCTTGCGGCCGTGGTGGGTCCATTTCCCCGCGCTTCGGTACGACGGCGCAGCGCAGTCGGCACGTAGCTCCGCAAAGAAGTTCAATGCCCCGGTAAGAATATCTGACATGGCCAAATAGCGCTCCACCGGGGCTCCGGGTAAATAGACAGAAATGGTTGCTAATACCCAGACTTTCCCTCGCTATACCAACACAAAGTCCGGGTCGTTGAGCTTTTCGACCTCAATGAGTTTGCTTCCTTGACTTTCCTGGCGAGGCACCCCCTGACGGAAAACTCGTTCCGTCCGGGCTGCCACGCACCGCGACCACGGGGTAGGCAGAGGTATCAAAATGGGCGTCTCGGACTGTGCGGTCAGCAAAGTGGGCGTAAGGAACATGAAATCGGGTGAAAACGGTGCTCTCACGCCCACTTTGTTCGTGATGAAGGCTCGTCGCTAAGTTGGAGGGGAAGCATAGTGCAAATTCCGGACGGGGCTGCGGACTGTTTATTGGACATTATTGCTTAAAACCGTTTGACGGTGCTCCGTGATAGTTAAACCATCGAACTTCAAGGTAATACGCTTCTGGTTATAAAAGAGCATATACTCGTCTATCGCCTCGCATAACTCATCAGTTGTAGCCCACTTCTTCCCGTAATAAATCTCGGTTTTCATC
>NZ_QDIE01000046.1 GCF_003957255.1 Actinotignum sanguinis | reverse complement strand
AAGACTATTAGTGGGAAGGACGTTATTGCTTGACCGGTATCTGATATCCAGTCCTTATTAGTATCGAAACCAGAGAATGACAATCATGATTCGAGAACACAGATACACCACTACCCAGGACTTGACCACGTGGTTTATGGAAAGTTCGGCTTTCGGGCGCGCTGCTACCGGACGGGGCCGCGCCCGGCGCCGGGAATTTCTGTGCTACGATTCCACCCATGGGCATTCAACTATTCCTGTAGATCGGCGTGGCGCCTCGCGTTGAAGCGCGGCAGTCACGCCAGGTCACGCACGCAGCACTCACCGGTAGGTACATCGGCGCCCTCGCGCCCGCTCCTCGTACCGCCGCAATTTTCGCGTGCTCTGCTCCACCTCCACGGAATATTCGAATCACAGCATCTTGAGGAATCCCATGACCCAGCCCTCGGCCGCGTCCACTTCCGCTACGCGTTCCGCGTCCTCCACGCACCCAAAACCCACCCCGCATATCTCCCGCTTCGCCGGCTTCCGCCCGCGTTCGCTGCGCTTCTCCGAAGAACATATTCACGCCTACCCGAATCGCCCCCTCGCCTTCCTCCTCGCCGTTGGCCGCGAAAATGCCGGGGTGATCGCACTGACCACGCTCATCGCCTGCCTGACCTCGGTAGCAAGCGTCAGCCAGATTCACTTCGTCGGGAAAATGCTAGATTCCGGGCTGGAGCACGGCATCACGTCCGAGCTCCTCGCTCCGGCGGGGGCCTTCGTCGTCGCCACCCTTGTTCTTGCCCTGACACTCTGCACGGAAATCCCCGAAAATGTGATCTGGATGCGCACGATGATTAATCCGCAGCGCACCCTCGCCGCCCGACTTTTCCCGCGCCGCACCAATCTGGAGATGCAAACGGGTGACGTCGTCTCCGTGCTCAACTCGGATACCTATATGGTCGGCTCGATGTTCATCAATACGCCGGCAACGCTCGCGTCGTTCCTGTCCTTTGGGCTGGTGGCCGTGCTCATGATGCGGATGAGCGTGCCGCTCGGCCTCGCGGTGATTATCGGCCTGCCGCTCGTTATGGCGGTCATCTCCTGGATTTCGCGCGTCATGGCCAAATGGCGTGAACCGCTACGCGAAGAACAGGGCAAACTCACCACCCTGGCAACCGATGGCGTGGTCGGGCTGCGGGTCATGCGCGGCGTCGGCGGGGAAGATTACTACAATGCGCGCTACCGCGAACAATCGGAAGCGGTCAAAAAGGCCGGTTTCGACGCCGCACCCTCGCGTGCTCTCATGTCCACGGTTACGAACGGCGGGCCGCTTATTTTCCAGGCGGTCATCGTCACCGTGGGAGTGGGCATGCTGCTGGGCGGCCACCTCACCGCCGGCGAACTCTTCGCGTTCGCCGGCTATTGTGCCATCCTCTCCATGCCGATCGTCATGTTCGCGAGCTTCGCGGCGACCGCGGTGGGCGCCTGGGTGAGCGCCAAAAAAATCACCCGCGCGCTCGCGGCCGAACCGCTGCTGCCCGATACCGGCACCGTGATTCCCCCGGCCTGGAGCAATATATCGCTGTACGACGCCGCGGCGGACTTGCACATCGAAGCGGGGCGTTTCACCGCCGTGGTGGGCGAGAACGTGGAGGAGGGTACCGCCATTGCGGCAAGGCTCGCGCGGATGAACGACGACGCCGACATCCACCTGCGCTGGCCCACCTCGCCAGCTGACGGTGAGCCGGGCGAGGCGCTCACCTCGGGCGACGCCCGCGCCGTCGATATTCCCCTGGATGAACTGCGCGCCCATATCCGCTATTCCGGGCCGGTTGCTGATCTTTTCGCCGGTACCCTGCGTGAGAACCTGCAGGGGGAGCACGCCCCGGAGGTTCCGGCCCGCACCCTCGCTCAGCTTTTCGAGGATTATGCGAGCGGGCAGGCTGGCCACCAGCACGCCCCCGCGGATACCAGCGCCGATGATCGCCTCACCGCCGCGCTGGCCGCAGCCCAGGCCCGCGATGCCGTGGATTCGCTGGGCGGCCTGGACGGCGCGGTGACCGAGCGCGGCCGCAATGTGTCGGGTGGGCAGCGCCAGCGCCTGGTGCTGGCCCGCTTGCTGGCCAGTGACCCGGATATCGCCATCCTCGTGGATCCCACCTCCGCGGTGGATTCCCACACCGAGGCTCGTATCGCGGCTGCTCTAGCCAGGGCTCGGAAGGGGCGCACCACCGTGGTTGTTTCGGCGTCGCCTCTGGTGCTGGGGGCGGCTGATGTCGTCGTTCTTATTCGTGACGGTAAAGAAATCGCGCGCGGCACGCACGCGCACCTACTCGACCACCCGGACTACCGCCGCATCGTGGTGCGGGAAACCGGAGAGGAGCTGGCATGATCCTTCCTATCGCATCGCGCCGTTTTTCGGTGCGCGCCCTGCTGCGCATTGTCCGCGGGCGCCTGGGTGAATTCAGCCTGGTCGTGGGCCTGCAACTAGTGGCGGCGATCGCGGCCGTCATTTCGCCCATCGTGATCGGCCGGGCCATAGATATCGCCGGCCACCCGGAAGCAGCCGCCCGCGCGGCCGGGCTCATCGCCCTGATGCTCGGAGCGGTCGCCGTCCACACGCTGTTCACGTTCCTCGCGGACTTGCGCGCGGAATATTTCGGCAACCGCATCTTCGCCCAGCTGCGCGACGGCGTTGTCCACGGCATCACCCACCTGCCCCTTGACCTGGTGGAAAGCGCCGGCTCCGGGGATCTCCTGGGCCGCACTACGGACGATATCACCCGCGTGCAATTCTTCATCCAACGCGGAATTTCCAGTCTCGTGGTGCTGGTGACCACCGTCTGTGTTTCGCTGGGCGCGGCGCTGCTGGCCGCCCCGGCCCTCGGCTGGACGCTTTTCTTCACGGCGCTGGTGGTCGCGGTGGTGCGCTGGTTCCTGCGCCGCATCGTCCCGGTGTTTCAATCCGGGAGCGCGGTGCGCGCTGCCTTCGCGGGTTCCGTTTCCGAAACTGTGACTCAAAAAACCACGGTGGATGCCCTCAACCTGGGCCGGGTGCGCCTCGGGCGCCTGGGCACCTTCATCGAGGAACACGTGCGCGTGGAAACGTACGGCGCGGGGATTGTGTGGCTGTTCCGCGCCGGCGTGGCGCTGTCCGTGTGGCTGCCGGTCTTGGTGACGCCGCTGGTGGGTGCGTTGCTCATCCCGCGCGGTGCCGCCACCCTTGGGGAAGTCATCACGGTCACGATGCTCGCGATCCAGTTGGCGGGCCCGCTCGAAGAGCTCGGCTGGTTCATCACCGAATTGCAGTATTCCCTGGTGTCTTTCGCCCGCATTTTTGGGGTGGATACGGTGCCGCCGGAGTCGCGCCCCGCCGTGCCGCGCGGAACGGACGTCGAATTGCGCGGGGTGCGTTTCCGTTACGGCCGCCCCCAGCACGACGACGCCGGGCCGAGCGAGCCACGCGCCTACGCGCTCAAGGGCGTGGATCTGGAGGTGCGCAGCGGGGAGCATCTGGCTATCGTGGGGCCCTCCGGGGCGGGGAAATCGACCCTGGCCCGGTTGATTGCCGGTATTAACCGGCCCGAATCCGGAACCGTGCGGATTGGCGGGGCGGATGCTGTTCGGATCCGTGAGGATCACCTGCATTCCACGGTGTCGCTGGTGACTCAGGAACATCATGTATTCGTGGGGACGGTGGCCGATAACCTGCGCATGGCCCGCGCGGATGCCAGCGAGGAGGAGATGCGGGCCGCGCTCGCGGCCGTGGAACTGGATCTGCCGCTGGAGGAGCGCCTGGCCGGTGGGGCGCGGGAACTTTCTCCCGCGCAGGCCCAGCAGCTAGCGCTGGCGCGCATTATTGTGCTCGACCCGCAGATCCTTATTTTGGATGAGGCCACCGCAATGTTGGATCCGAATGCGGCGCGTTCGGCAGAGCGCGCCCTGGCACGGGTGCTGGAAGGGCGCACCGTTATTTCCATCGCGCATCGCCTCTACAGTGCCCATTCTGCGGACCGGGTGGCCGTCATGATAGACGGGCGCGTTGCTGAACTGGGCAGCCACGATGAGCTGGTGGCGCGCGGCGGGGAATACGCCCGGCTGTGGGAGATGTGGCAGACGGTTGATGCGCCGGAGGTGTGAGGCGAGGTTACGAGTTTTGCACATACCCTGTGGAGTATTCGTGAATGCCCCGCGCCGCCGGGCCGGGAAGGTTACCGCTCGGAGCTGAGCCTATCTGCGCGGCTGAGGGCGTAGCGGGCTAGCGCCGTCGTCGTTCCAACCCAGAGTAGCGCGTACACGAAATCCGCAGCCGCTGGGGCGCGCATCCACTGCACGTGATACGTGAGTGGGTTGCAGCGCGCGATGACCTGGAGGTATGTGGGCGCGGAGCTGAGCTCGTAAAAAAGCGGGGCGGAGAGCACCACCGGCAGCGTGGTGAACGTGGCGAGCATATCGCGAGCCGCGTAGCTATTCACCAGGGCGCCCACCGCCGCGCCGAGGCTCACCCAGCCCCACACAACCAGAAACGCAATAAGCAGCCCCGCCACAAGAGCGGCACCGTCCACGCCGGATCCGCTCGCAACAGATAATCCCAGGTAGGCGAGGGCTACCGCTGCGAATTGGACAAGGAAGACAAGGGATGCCACCGCGATAATCGACACGAGATAGCCCCACACCTTCCCTCCCTGCATCATGAAAATCGCGTACACCCCCCATTTGCGGTCATTGGAGATATCGGAGGTGGCGTAGCCGAAAGCGCGGAACGCCAGAAGGCAGACGATGCCGGTGAAGGCGTAGCTGAGGTAGTTACGGCTCTGCGCGCTGTCGAGCATCCCGGAAATACCGACAACCAGGAATACGAAATATGCTAGCGGTTCGACGATGCGGCCGAGGTAGACGCCGCGCCAATTCCACAGGGAAGCAATATGGTACTTAGTGAGAATAAGTGATTTTTTCATGGGAGCGGGGTTCCTTCTTCTGCTTCTGTGGCTGCAGCGGCTTCCGGATTCATGGGTGATTCGAGGGCCTCGAACGCCTTGAGGGCTTCCCACAGGTCGGTGCTGCCAGGGCAATGAGCCATAAACTGCTCTGCTGGCATATCGGCGATAATGCGCCCGCCGCGCAGAGCAATAACCCGGGTGCAATACTCGGAAAACTTAGAGGTCTCGTGCGTACTGACCAGCACGGTGCGCCCTTCTTCCACCCGGGAGCCCAAGTAGCTGAACACGGTGTCGATGCCGGTGGGGTCCAGGCCGGTGGTTGGCTCGTCCAGAATCATGAGGCGGGGCTCGCCGATAATTGCGCGGGCGATTTGGGTGCGCGTAATTCCCCGCCGGAAAGGGTTTCCGCGGTGCGGGCGAGGAGCTGCGAGAGGCCCAAAACCTCCGCAACGTCCTCAATATCAGCGCGGCGATGCCAACGGCCCACCCGCAGATCAAGGCCCAGGAGGATGTTTTGCGCCACGGTCAGGGACCAGTCGATAATCTCGCGCTGCGGGCACCAGCCGATAGCGCTTTCGGCTACGGAATTAGTGACCGTGCCGCGGGTGGGTTTCATAAGCCCACCAAGGATATCGAAGAGCGTGGATTTTCCCGCTCCGTTATGGCCGATAACGGCAACCAATTCGCCCGGGTAGAGGGCAAGATTGACGCCGGTCAGGGCCGGTGTTGATTTCTTTGGGTAGATTTTTTCTACCTCGATAGCTTCGAGGATAGGGGTATCCATGAACGCTTACCTCCAAAATATGCAAAGACTGCCATAGGGGATGTGCATACCGGGGAGGCCAAGCTCGCAGGACATGAAAAGCGATACTCGGTAATAAGGCGTTGGAATAACAGGACTACCCGAAATATCTGTATATAAGGTGCCCAAAAGAGTGCCTCGGTTATGAACCGAGACACCTCAAGTGTTTCTGGGGCGCAGCCTCACCGGATGGGGAGGTTTTAGCGTCGGGCACGTACCACGGATACTCCGTTTTCTATCTGTTGATTTTCGTTAAGTCTAGCTTGCTTAGGATCTTTAACCCGCCGAGTCCACGAGCTCCTTTTCCAGCTCAATCGTATTGGTGATCGCGGAGAGTGGCTGGTAGCCGGTGCTCGCGGTGCCGTTGATAATGATCGCCGGGGTACCGCGCAGCCCCAGGGTTTCTAGGCCCAAGGATTCCTGGGCGGCAATAAAGCTGGTGGTTTCGGAGCTGTCACGCGCAGCCCGGAAAGCCTCCACATCCAGGCCTGCCTGGTTGGCGAAAGCATCGAGGTTTTCATCGGAGAACATTGACGCGGCCTTGTCAGGGTCGTGGCCGGCGGCAGCTGCGCCGTCGAAAAGAAGAGCCGAGTATTCCCAGAACTTGCCCTGCAATCCGGCCGCGTGCGCGGCGGCGGCTGCGCGATCACTGGACACGGTGTCCTTGAAAATCGGGACCTGCACGTAAGCCAAGTAAATATCGCCCTTCTTGGCCAGTTCCAGGAGCTGCGGGACGGATTCCGCGTGGAGTTTATTGCAGAAACTGCACGCGTAATCAGAGTAGATCGTGACGTGCACGGGGGCCTTGGGATTCCCTGCGGTTTGCCCGGAGGAGGGTTCCAGCTGCGGCAGTGCCTGGAGCTGGGTGCGAATCTCATCGGGTTGAGTGGGAATGTAATCCTGACCGGCCACCCAACCGCGATCCGTGGCGAGCTGGGTATAGCGCGTTTCGACGGGGCCGGGCGCGGTATTCGGGATGGTTCCCGGCGCGCCCTGGCCCGATCCGCCTTGGCCCGGCACGCCTGCTCCAGGCGTGGCCGGTGCGGTGGCGGTAGTAGTGGGGTGCGGCGCTGCGCTGCCCCCGAAACGCCCGTTGGACGAGCCGAGGGTGAGCAGCACCGCGAAAACCACCAGGGCAATAATCGCCAGCACGGTGATCATCACCCAGAATCCGCGGCTGCTGGGGTGCTGTTCTTGTTCCCCAGCAGGAACCGCGGGAGGTGTGGAAGGCGGCCACGCCGGGCCGGCTGGGTTAGCACCGGTGCCCGCACGGGGAGCAGCGCTCCCGGCCGCACCGACGTTCGGATCAGGGCCCATGCCCGCATCCGAACCCGCCGCTGCGGGCGCACCGTACTGACCCTGGAACCCAGATTGGCCGCGATCCACGGAGTCAGGAGTTCCCTGGCTCATTATTCCTCCACCCAGCGCTCAATCGTGCGCACGAAATGTTCCGCATCTTCATCAGCGAAGATATCAAAGACCACCAGATTCACATTCGAGCGCGGATTCTGGTGCAACCACTGCGCCACGGTATCCAGTGCAATCCGGGTGGCTTCCGCGAAGGGGAAATGCGAATGGCCGGTGGCCAGCGAGCAGAAGGACACCGAGGTAATATCGCCCTTTTCCGAAGCCAGATCCAGGCAGCGGGTGTAGCAGCTGGCCAGCGCCGCGCGATCCGCATCCGTCACCTCACCTTCCACCGTGGGCGGCAGGGTGTGGAGCACGTAGCGTGCCGGCAGGCGATACCCGCGGGTCAGCGCCGCTTCGCCCGGTTCCAGTTCGCGATTCGACATCGAGTACAGAGTGGCGCAATCATTGCGCAGCCACGGGCCGGCCTGGCCGTGAATCGCCTGGTCAATAGAGGGCTTATTGTAATCACGATAGCCCAGCAGGTTCGGGCGCGCCCCATTGACCACCGCGTCCACCACGAGTTCCCGCGCATCCCCGCGCCAGATCACGGTTTTATCCCGAGCGGGGTATTCCGATTCCGGCATCATGTCAGAAATACGAGCCAGGTGGCGTGCCTCGGTGCGGCCGAGGTAGCCGGAAAGCCGGTAGAGCAGCACGTCAATCGCGCGTGACACATCCTCATTAACTTCTTCAGGATCACGCTGGATGAGGCGGTGGTTGAGTTCGGTGAAGAGCTCCCGGTCGGTCATTTTCGCCAGGTCGCCATCCAGACCGCCGAAGGCAATCTCAAAAAGTTCCCGGTCGGTGCGCTTCGAGGGGGCGGGCGCGGGCCACTCGTCGTCGAGCTTCAGGGCGTCGCGATATTCAGCTAGGTTGAGCATTATTCTCCTTATTCTGGGTCCGAACAGGGTTCCCTAGTACAAGGGTACCGGGCAGGAACGGTTTTCGTGCGCGTATGCACAGGGCCGGTGGCCTTGCGCGCCCGCCGCCACACCCTGTGGATAACTGCGCGGAATCCCCGGGATGCGTGGTCGCACCGCCCGGCACGCTACCCTAAAGCTATGACAACCTGGTTAACAACCGCTGAATTGGCCGAACGTTGCGGCACGGATACTTTCACTACCCTCGCCGCCCTCGAACGTTTAGGTTTGGCCGACGGCGCCGCGCCGTCCCCGCTCGCTTCCCGCCACGGTTTAGCTGATGAGGGGCGCGAAAGCGGGGTGTTGTGGCACGCGGATTCCGAGCGCTTGCTGCGCGCGGTTGTGGATACTGATGCGGGCGGCACGGCCACCGCGGAGGCCGTGACTAACGAGGTGCAGGGTCTGCTGCCGCTCGCGGGCATGGATGAAGATGAGGGGTACGACGCCGCAGCAGCCAGCCCCGCTCCGGCCCAGGCGGCCGGGAGCGGTAGCCCGGTCGGCAGCCCGCGCCCGGGTTTTGCCGCGGTGCTTGCCACCGATGGGGCGTGCTCGGGGAATCCGGGACCGGGTGGTTGGGCCTGGGTTGAGCAGCTCACCGGGGCGCGGGATAGCGGAGGAGCGGCCCGCACCACGAATAATATTATGGAGCTGACGGCGCTCATCGAGGGTCTGGAATATGTGGCGGCTCAGCACGGTACCCAAGCGCCGTTGCTTATCCGCGCGGATTCGCAGTACGTCATTAATGTCATGACGAAATGGGCGCGCGGTTGGCGCGCGAAGGGTTGGAAGAAGGCGGACGGGAAGCCGGTGAAGAATCGTGATCTCGTCGAGCGCCTCCTCACGCTTTACGAGTCTCGCACCGGCCGCACCGAAGTGGAATGGGTCAAAGGCCACGCTGGTGATGCCGCCAACGAGCTGGTCGATTCCCTCGCCGTCGCCCGTTCCCGTGAATTCTCCCGCCGCGGCTAACCGCGCGTAGTTCCGTTCGGAAGCCGGGCTTGCGTTTTCTTGATGATCTGGTAGAGTTATCGCACCAAGACCGGTACCGCTGCTCCTCGGAGTAGTCCAGGGCCGGTCCTCATTTTTTGGCCTATAGGCCCCGGTTGTGGGCCCTATAGGTCTGTAAACCTGGGTTAATAGACAAAATTAGTTGCTAATGGCGGCGTGTCGTTAACGTCCGATCTGGCCTTTACGGATGTTTAGACCGTCTTCCCAGGGGTGTTCGGTATCGATATGGGTATCAATCTCGACGGGCTTATCACTAGGCGTGCTGACGGGTTTCTTCCGTGTCTGGACCTTATTAGAAGCGAAATCAGACATCGGCTGCGTGTTGATCGACCTGGAATAAAGCCGGGTTAATAGACAAAATTAGTTGCTAATGGCGGCGTGTCGTTAGCCCCCGATCTGGCCTTTACGGATGTTTAGACCGTCTTCCCAGGGGTGTTCGGTATCGATATGGGTATCAATCTCGACGGGCTT
>NZ_QDIE01000045.1 GCF_003957255.1 Actinotignum sanguinis | reverse complement strand
TTGCGGGGTATCTCCTTTCGAGGATAGGTAGGAGTTGATTCGAAAGGTACCCGCGATGGTCGCCTTTGTGTATACCGACACGAGGATCACCGCGGGATACAGATACACCACACTAACGGACGCAACCTGAGCGCTTTCGAACCGTACCCACAGCCCGGCAACCAGTGGGCGCCGGAGCAGAACACCTACCCCACACCACCACCCGCGTACTACTACCAAGAACCGCAATTCCGCACGGTCAACAAGATTGTTTACGTGCTTCTGTCATTCTTCCTGGGTGGATTCGGCGTGCACCGTTTCCTACGCGGCCAGGTAGGTCTGGGCATCGCCATGATTTTCCTTTCCTGGCTCACCCTCGGTATCTGGCCGCTGGTCGATTTCATTATCGGCTGCGTCAAGCTCAGCAAGTATCCCGGTGACGATTTCATCTTCACGATGAGCGGGGATTGGATTTACTAAGAAAGGTGTGGCCCGTGGACGCGATTCGTCTCACTTTTGACACAAAGAATGATGTCATTACCCTAGAAACTCCACAGTCCACTTTCGAGGCCGATTTCCCGCCTCGCGATGGGCTTTATGCCAAAGAAACAGGTGTGAGCACGTCCGTCATGGTTTCCGCCATGATGCATGCAATGTCCCTATATCCTCATGCCATCAGCGTCAAAGACTCATGGTGGCGTCTCGACATCCTGCCTGAGGATCTCCTCGAATACGAAAATAAGAAGTCTGGGTGGGACGCAACATTTTCCTTGACGTTTGTGGGGAAAAATCCCTATAAAAAACTCGATGGGTGCATCTCACAGCCCTACCTCAACGAGGGCTCCGGAGATGTGAATGGGTACAGGGGAGTCCCCCTTAAAAACGAGTGGGATGATGAAGAAGAGTACCTCTGGAGCACAGATGAGGACACGTTTTTCCTTCCCGGTGATGAATTGGGGATAGTTATGAAACGGGGGCTCGAAAAAGGCTACACGGCCAAAGATTATTGGATGGTTCGGCCCAGTACCGGGCCGGATAGCGGCCAGTGGAAGGCGGAGTTCCGCCTACCAACCACCTGGAAGCGGCCCCCGCTGCCATCACTTGACTGGCACTAAGAAAGTTGGGGCTCATGAAAGGAGGGGCTGCGGTACCCCTCCTTTTGTTTTCTCATCTAGTAAAGCAACCGCAGCGTGGGGGTGTCACCGTCACGGCCCTGGGCGATGGCGATGGACTCATCAGCGGCAGTGCCTAGAGTTTGCCCCGGCATGAGGGTTGCGCCGTCGGAAATAATATATCCGGCGGTGTTCGCGAGCAGTTCGTACACGGCTTCGCGCGGGCGGTGGCTGTTGTTCACCTCAAGGTCGAGGTGCCCGAATAGCGGCAGCCCCACGGTCCGCCCGGACACCACCTCGCCGGCGCGCATGGGCACGTAAATCCACAGCAGGAACGGGTCTGCGGCGTCGATCCGATAACTGGTCACCACATCGGCGGGATAGATGATGCCCAGCTCGGGGCGCGCCACGCCCACCGCGGCGTCCTCGCCCATGAGGGAACGGATTACGGCCGTGTACACCCGGTGTAGCGTGTGCATGGAGGTACGACGCCGCGCCGCGAACTCGTCGCTCACCGGGTCGGGCATGTCCTCCCCGGAGCGCGCCATATCGGAGAAGAACGTCATCATCACGTGGAAGGCGTGCGGCGGGGTGGCGCCTTCCAGCGCGGCCGGCCCGGAGACGGGCGTGAGCAACACAGTTACGCCACTGGCCAGGAAATTGAATACCTGCCCGCCGGGGAGCTCATCCAGGTGGACATCGAGGGACTGGCCGTCCACTTCCACGCGTTCCAGCGCTGCGCGCACGTCAATGGGCGCACTAAAAAGGGCGACGGCGCCCAGGTGGTCAGGGGCAACAGGATGAATAGCGGAGACCGGAACTTGAGCCATGTGCCCTATCGTAGCGGGTCAGCCAAGGCGGGCGCGATGCGGGTTCCGCGGGAACGATGCGAGGTTCCCTCTCTAGGCGAGACCCGAGTAGAGCCTCGCAGGCATACACTCTTCTCTCCCCTCGCGAGGCCCGCTACACTAGAAACGAAAGAAACGAAAAGGAGGTGTGACATGACGATTACACATGACAACAAAACCGCGCAGATTGATCGGGAGATCATGGATCGTATCCGCCGGCTTCTCGCTAAGTCGCGCAGGGTTGGATTGACCTTTGACGGCGTCACTATCGAGATCCCACCCCTGCTACGCACGCAGATTTTGATGGCCGTGCAGGAGGAACCGGATGGGGATAGGGAAATTTCCACTCAGGAAGCTGCCGACCTTTTGAATATGACTCGCCCAACCGTGGTGAAGCTATGCGAGGAAGGCGCGATACCATTCCGGAAAATTACCACCCATCGCCGCCTCATGCTCTCCGATGTTCTGAAGTATCGCGAAAAGCAACGGCAGGTAGCAAAGGAAGCGCTGGACGATATCTCAGATATTACGTACGAGTTGGGTCTTTATGATCAGACTCCCGAAGATGTCGAAGCAGCAATGCACGAACTCCGCAAAATCCGTAAAGGCCTCTAAATGGGCGCGGCTCGCGTATCGGCGCCAGAGATGCAAACACGAAGTAATTCACTTGAACGCACACAGACTTGCGTGCTAAGGTCAAGCCAATAGTTCAGCCTGCCCAAGTTTTCTTGGTGTGGGCTGATCCTCTTTTCACTCTGCTTATTTCCGTTTCCGGCGCAGCTGGATAACTGGAGATTCGCCAGCGTTGCCGGAGCAATCCGAGGCAGCAGTGGCGGTGTGGGAAGCAGAATCGAGATGCAGCCACGAATTAATCCACTCGGGTTTGAGGCCCAAAGCTTCGGACATTCTAAAAGCCAGGGCTTTCTTACCGAATACTCGCTCCGCGGCTTGCCTGAAGAGGGACGGCTTTTCCGGAGGGACAATCACCGGTTCGCGTTTGCGCCAGCCGGCATTGGCCATCTGGATCTGTAGGCTTCGGAAACGACGCTGCGTGATGATCCCGAGGCGCTCGGCGCGCACAGCAGTGGCTGCCACGCTAATTCCGTATTCTCGCCTAATGTCTAGCAAGCCACGTAGCGGCGTCGTTTCAGTGATACACGCCCGCGCCACGGATTCCGGAAGCAAAAGCGCCCCCGCGAAGTCGTAAGCGCGACGTTCTTGCGGCGCGCGGGTGGAAGGAATCGGCTGGGTAAGATCCTGATCGAAAAGCAGGTGCCCCAGTTCGTGAGCGAGCGTGAGGCGCTGGCGTGCGCCTTCCGTACGATGCACAATGCTGACCGCTGGACGAGTATTTTCCCTGCTCGGAAGAGAAATCGCGAGGTGCCCGGCATCTTCCGCATTCTCAAGTAGCGGGTACACCACCGCAACCCCGAGCAGTTCGAGGATATGGGTGACACTCCGAATCGGTTCCGTGGCACTGAGCCCGAGAACCTCACGGATCTGTTTAGCAGCCTTTTCCACACTCAAACCCGCGGCGAGCAAATCGGTACTGGGAAAATCGAGGTACCCGGATTCTCGCGATAGCGCATCCCAGGCACGGTTAACCTCTCGCGCGAGCTGATTGACCGCGCGCTCAGCGGTGACCGTGGCAGTACTGGATTTACGGAAAGTCGCGGTTGTGTTGGCGAACTTTGAATCATCTACCGCAAAGAAAGACAGTGGCACGTGGAAGCTCTGCGCGGCCCGCACCGCGTGCTCCTCTGAAAGCACGTTTTCTTTCCGGAGAACCTTGGAGATAAAGGGTTGGCTCACGCCCAGCAAATCACTGAGCTCCTGCTGATTTACTCCTGTGATATCTTTTAGAGCCCGAAGCCTCTCGGCCCGAACCCAGCCATCCCTTGTTGGCTGCACCCTAATTCTCCGTTTGCCGGACTACCATTTGATTGCCTCCATAATAGTCGTAGCTACTATCTTCACTGGCGTACCGCCACTCCTCTCTTTCGTCCACCGTGAGCACGGTCGAAATCGGGATCGACAATAGCAAGGGAACTGGAGCCCCATATTTCCCAGGTTTGCTGGTCATTACCAAGCGAGAATCAAAGCCACCGAGACGATCTTCGATATCATGGTAGTCCCATAGATAAAGGAATCTGTATGGCGTCGCAGTTCGCGACAATTCTTCATTGCCCGGAAAATCTAACTCCATTTGTTCTTCGATGGTCCAGGACGTCCGCCTTGCCAAATTGTGCCCGGCGGCAGGAACTTTTCCTGGCATAACAGGGCACTCTTTCAGCACACGTACCAGAAGACCCAGGTCGTGATTCACCAACATAAGTTGCCCCATTAACTGCGGTTGCCCCGTGACACACCACCCCACCGGAAGGTCCGCTTTTAAAAGAAACTCGCGGAGCTCCGCTCGGGCCAACAGTGGAAAAAGATATGGATATTTCGAGTATGGGAGGCCATTCAACCGACTCTCCGAATCAGCCAAGGCCCCAGCCATTCCCGTGGTGAGAATCTCCCCAACGGAATCGGTGACAACAGCGGCGAGATCGCGAATATTCTCGATAGTTACAAGCTGCTTCGCATGACTTTCCATGGTTATATTATAACTTGCATTGTCATGATTGGGAATGCCTCTCGTGCAGTGCCTAAGTCATTTCACCCAATCAAAAATGGGTGATCATTCGGCCAGCGCTTATATCTCCTGCCAAAACCACCGGCTGCACGAAAACACTGCCGTACGATATTTCTGTCGCAAGCCCCCTCTAAGATAGGAACGTACCGCCCGAGCCGCAGCAGCACCCGCGCCGCGCCCGGGCCCGTCCGCGAAAGGAGCCGGCCGTGGCCATCACTCTCCAGAGTATTGAGGAGCACGTCAAGAAACTCACCTCCCGTGCACCTTTCACCCGTGACTTCTTCTTCGACCTCCTCCTCGCCTACGGCATCTCCAAATCCAGCGTCACGCGCCTGCGTTCCACCACCGCCAGCTCGCTCAACGTGGCGGCAAACCCGGAGCGCGATATCGTGTGGAAAAACAAAATCTACCTGGCCGAAACCAGCGATAACCTCACGTCCGCGGCCCTGGAAATGAAAGAGAGCGATACTGCGCTGCGCTTCAATACCCGCTTCGTCATCGCCACGAATTACGAATCACTTGCCGCAATCGACACCAAAACCGGTGATTCCCTCAGCATCCCCCTCGCCAAACTGGCAGACGATTTCACCTTCTTCCTCCCCTGGGCGAATATGGAGAAACAGCACTTCTCCTCGGATACCCACGCGGACCGCCGCGCCGCCGAACACATGAGCAAGGTGTACGACGAACTCCTTTCCGCCAACCCCACCCTCTTCCATGAGGACAAATCTCCCCACAGCCTCAATATCTTCTTCACTCGCCTCCTCTTCTGTTTCTTCGCGGAGGACACCGGCATCTTCGCAAAAGGCCAGTTCACCAGCGCGGTCGGCTCCCACACCCAGCGCGACGGCTCCGATACCGCCGCATTCCTCACCGCACTTTTCCACGCGCTCGACACCCCCAGCCCCGCGGATAAACCCGTCTATTTGCAGGACTTCCCGTACGTCAACGGTCGCCTTTTCCGTATTAATAACGACGACGCCGCCTCTTTGACAGTCCCCCAATTCACCAAGCACGCGCGCGATTCGCTACTGGAGCTCGGCACCCTGGATTGGTCGGAAATCAACCCGGATATTTTCGGCTCTATGTTCCAGGCGGTGGTTGATAAGGACCAGCGTGCCAACCTGGGCCAGCACTACACCTCGGTGCCCAATATTCTCAAAACCATCAAGCCGCTTTTCCTGGATGAGCTCTGGCATGAATATGACAAAGCCTGCGAATCGGTGCCCCGGCTCAAGAAGCTGCTTACCCGCATCTCAAAAATTAAGCTTTTTGATCCAGCTAGCGGCAGCGGCAACTTTTTAGTTATCGCATATAAGGAATTACGCAAGCTCGAGCACGCCATCCTGGATCGCATTGATTCTCTGTCGTCGGCGGGCCGCTGGGGCCTGCTCGGCATGGGTGAAGAAGAAAAGCTCGGCGCTGCAACCCTGGGCTTCGGGTCCTCGGTTATCAACATTGAGAACTTCTACGGCATCGAGATTGATGACATCTCCGTGGAGATGGCCATCCTTTCCCTCTGGATCGCCAAGCACCAGATGAATCAGGAGTTCAAAGCCAAGTTCGGCCTGGATATTCCCCTCATCCCGCTCAAGGAAACCGGGCACATCGTGCACGGCAACGCCACCCGCCTGGATTGGAACGAGGTGTGCCCCAACAACGGCACCGACGAAATTTATTTAATCGGCAACCCACCCTATGTAGGATCCAAAAAACAGACCGCCGAACAAAAAGAGGACTTCACGTACGTCTTCGATTCTCCCAAATATCCCAAGGATCTCGACTATGTTTGTTTGTGGCTCATCAAGGGCTCGCGGTATATTAAGGGAACGAACGCCAAATTGGCATTCGTTACCACCAACTCTATTTTCCAGGGCCTCCAAGTCGAACTCCTATATCCGGATGTCTTTACCGGAGGTATCGAGATCGGGTATGCCTACCCCTCGTTTAAATGGACGAATAACGCATCACACAATGCGGGAGTGACCGTCGCTGTCATTAGCTTGCGGAATGAAAGTCTGGAAAAGAAATACCTTTTTTCCGGGGATATACAAGTAGAAGCCTCAAATATCAATCCTTACCTTGTCGAGGGGAAATCTATCGTTGTCCGACAAAAAACCGGGCAGCCGTTGTGCCGCTTTCTCCCCCCGATGACACTGGGCTCGTTACCGCGTGACGGAGGGAATCTTGTTCTTTCCCCGCTAGAGGCGGAGGAAATTCTCACCCGCTACCCGCACCTCGCTGATTCTGTGAAAAGCTTTATCGGTGCTGCAGAATTTATCAACGGAAAAGACCGTTTTTGCCTCTGGTTCACCAAGGACAATTACGATGAGGCACGCACTATCCCTGAGGTGAAGCGCAGATTTGAGCGTGTCACCCAGATGCGCTTGGCTAGCGTGAGAAAAGCGACGCAAAATCTCGCTAGTATTCCCTGGAGTTTCGATGAAATCCGCTACAGGCCGACCGACTCGATTATCGTGCCCAGCGTCTCTTCCGAACGGCGTGACTATGTTCCTATCGGGTACCTGAGTCCGGACACCGTTATTTCGAATGCAGCCTTCGCTATTTATGATGCTGAGCCGTGGCTTTTTGCTTTGCTGACCTCGAAGATGCACATGGCCTGGCTACGCGCCGTAGGTGGCCAGCTCGAAACCCGGCTCCGGTACTCGAATACCCTGGTTTACAACACCTTCCCCGTGCCAGAGTTATCGGCGTCGTCGAAAGAAGAACTCACAAAACGCGCGCTACGCGTACTCGATGTACGCGAATACCACTGCGAAAAAACACTCGCGGAACTCTACGATCCGGACCTCATGCCACGCAACCTCCGCGAAGCGCACGAAAAAATTGACGAAGCGGTCGATAGACTTTATAAAAGCACCCCGTTCGCATCCGATGAGGAGCGCCTCGCGGTGCTGTTCGCCAAGTATCAGCAGATGATCGAAGCAGAAGGGAAGTAGCCGTGGCCACCGAAAACGTTGTGGACGTGACCTATGCGCAAACCGGGAAATCGGTTGCCACCGATGAGCTCGGGATGCGGGAAATGCAGGCTCGTGCCTATGAACAGCGCGCCTCCCAGTATCTGCTTATCAAAGCTCCGCCAGCCTCCGGGAAGTCGCGTGCACTCATGTTTATTGCGCTCGATAAGCTCTTCAACCAGGGCCGGCGCAAGGTGATCGTGGCCGTGCCGGAACGCTCCATCGGCGCCTCCTTCGCGCCCACCGACCTCACCACTTACGGCTTCTTCGCGGACTGGGACGTCAAACCCGCGAACAACCTGTGCACGCCCGGCAGCAACGAATCGAAAGTCGCCGCATTCCTGCGGTTCTTGGAAGGGCCCGATGCCACGCTCGTCTGCACGCACGCCACTCTGCGTTTCGCCTTCGAACAGGCCAAACCTGAGGACTTCAACGGATGCGTGATTGCAATTGACGAATTCCATCACGTCTCCGCAGACCTAGACAACAACCGGCTCGGCTCCGTGCTGCACGCCATTATGGAGCAGTCCGACGCCCATATCATCGCCATGACCGGCTCCTACTTCCGCGGGGACTCCGTGCCCGTGCTGGACCCGAAAGACGAAGCGAAATTCACGCCCGTCACCTTCAACTATTACGACCAACTCAACGGGTACCAGTACCTGAAAACGCTGGGGATTGGGCACCACTTCTACCAGGGCCGTTACACCGATGCCATCGGGGAAGTGCTCGACCTCGACAAGAAAACCATTCTGCATATCCCCTCCGTTAACTCCGGGGAATCCACCAAGGATAAGTACGAAGAAGTCGGGAAGATACTCGACATTATTGGCGAGGTACTTTCACCCGAAGAAGTCGCGCAGGTCGAGCCGCGTTTCCCCGGGGATGAGTGCATGATCTTTGTGCGGCGGCGTGACACCGGCGCCGTGCTGCGCGTGGCCGATCTTGTGGACGATAGTGACGAAAAAGCGCGCGCTAAGACCCTGGTGTATCTGACCGATGTTGCCGCCAAAAATCGCGATGCCGCGGATATCATCATCGCCCTCGGGATGGCCAAGGAAGGTTTCGACTGGCCTTTCGCGGAACACGCCCTCACGGTTGGTTACCGTGCTTCGCATACTGAACTCATCCAGATCATCGGGCGCGTCACCCGCGATAGCCCCGGGAAAAGCCACGCCCAGTTCACCAACCTTTTGGCCGAACCGGATGCTACCCAAAACGAAGTGACACTTACCGTCAATAACGTGCTCAAAGGCATCACTGCGGCGCTGCTCATGGAGCAGGTGCTTGCCCCGAACTACAACTTCCGAGCCAAGCGGAACACGGACGAAACCCCAGATCCCGGCACCCTGGAAGTGAAGGGCTTGGTAGAGCCTTCTACGAAGCGGGCAAAGCAGATCATCGCCACCGATATTGATGATTTGAAAGCCACTATTCTCCAAGATGACCAGGTGGCGCGGGCCGCGGCCGGAGCTGCCGAACCCGAAGTTATCAACAAGGTGCTTATCCCACGGATCATTCGCGAAACCTACCCGGATCTGACCGAGAAAGAAGTGGAGCAAGTTCGCCAGCATGTGGTGGTCTCCTCGGTAATCAAGGCAGGTGAGGTGCGGACCGTGGGTGACCGGCGCTTCGTGGAGGCGGGGAACAAGTTTGTGGATATCGATGAGATCAATATCGACCTTATCGAATCGATCAACCCCTTCCAGAAGGCTTTTGAAGTCATGTCCAAGCAGGTCTCTAGCCCGGTGTTGCGCATCATCCAAGATGCCATTGCCGCTACCCGCATCACCCTGAAGCCGGAAGAAGCGATGGAGATGTGGCCGGCAATCACCGACTGGGTCAAGGTCAATGGCCGCCGCCCAGATGTGCGCAGCGAAGACCCAACCGAGAAAATGTACGCCGAAGGCCTGCTCGTACTTCAGCGCGAAAAAGCAAAGCGGGATGCTGAAAAAGCTGCCGCCGAGGCAGCGGCTGAAGCTGGGGCTGAGCAGAGCGAACCCGAGACAGTCCGCAGCGGCGGCAAGCACGCCGAAGACGTTCCGGTACCGGCACGTACCGCGGGGACCGATGCTTCCCAGGGGGACAAGAACTAATGGCCGATTTCGATTTTGAAGCTGAATTCGCGAAAATCCTTGCCTCAGATACCGAAGGGCTGCTTGACGCACCTCCGGCCCCGCGGCGTTTCACCAGTGAAGACCGCCTAGAACGTGCCTTCTTGGAAATCGTGGATTTCCGAGCCAAAGAAGGGCGCGAACCTGACCCCCACACTCGCGCTATCGGAGAACGTAAGCTCGGAGCACGCCTGGAGGGAATCCGTGCAGATCCCGAAAAGCTCGAAAAGCTCAAGGACCTCGACACCGAATTCGGGCTACTCACCCGGCACGAAGCTCCGCAAAACATTGATGATGTTCTGGCTTCCGACGAGTTCAACCTCCTGGACGACGGATACGGAATCACGGATGTGTCCCGACTCCCCGCTGCGCCGCCACGGACTATCGCTACGCCGGAATCAGTTGCGAAACGCGAAAAAGCCAAAGATTTCGAACAGTTCGAACCGCTTTTCAAAGCAAAGCATGCCCAGCTGCGTGCCGGCGCAGCCGAGCAACGTTCCTTCCCGGGTATCAGCGCTGTACAAGAAGGGCTCTACTTCGTGCTCGGCGGAGTGATGGGATTCGTTGCAGCTCAAGGAGCGGACCAGAAATACCACACCGGTGGCGAGCTCCGCACCCGGCAACGGCTCCGTGTCATCTTCGAAAACGGCACAGAATCCGCACTCTACCGACAGTCCCTAGCTACCGCGCTCGGCAAAGATGGTCGGATTATCGTCGAACCACAGTCAGCCGCTCTTGAGCTTCAGCAAAAAAGCGATGCCGTTACCACGGCTGACGAGGAAGTGAACCCGAATGAAACTCCAACCGGATGGATCTATGTGCTGCGTTCGCTCTCTACAGACCCGCAAATCTCCAGCCTGCGTAACCTCCACAAGATCGGATTCTCACGCGGGCCGGTAGAAAAGCGCATCGCTGGTGCGGAACAATCACCCACCTACCTCATGGCACCCGTTGAAATCGTGGACACGTACGTAACCTACGATGTGAATGCCGCGAAGCTGGAGCACCTGCTCCACCAGATCTTCGCGGACGTCAAAGTATCTCTCTCGCAAATCGATAACGAGGGCAAAAACTACGACCCGAGCGAATGGTTCATCGTCCCGCGCGAAGCCATCGCCACCGCCATCGAGCTCATTCAAAACGGGGAAAACACTCGATACCGTTACGATAAGGGGAGTGAGAGTTTCATCGAAATTAGGAGTTGAAAAATACGGGAACTGGCACTATGAGAAGGGATAAATAGAGAATTTATTTCTGCCCGGTGGGCACTGGGTAACACGGGGATATTTTTCCTAGGAACTCGGGGTAAAGATCTTTGCTGCGCGCAGTAGCCGCACGTATTTTCAAGCTTCCGCTTGATGGTGGGCTATAGGCCATAATGAATCCATCGATGCCGAAGACAAGATGCGTATTGCATGCAGTATCCGACCTACTAACGTACGCACCGTTATGTCCAAACTCGTCAAAATAGCCAACGTACAAGTTGCCCCCTCCGAGCAGAGAAACACGAACGCCCGCAAAAATTGCGGGCCTCGGGAGTGGGGCACCGATGTGCGTCCGCTAGGCAATATATACCGGCCGGACTCCCCTAAATCAATCGGCAGGCTAATAGACAGAAACGGTTGCTCTTACCCGGACTTTCCCCTGGTATAGCAACGAAAAATCAGGGTTAATAGACAAAAAGTGGGTCTCATATCCGGGGTTTGCCCTGCCATAGCAACGAAAAGTCAGCCTTATTGAGCTCGAGTACCTCAATAAGCTTGCTTCCTTGACACCTGCGGTGGAATGTGCAG
>NZ_QDIE01000044.1 GCF_003957255.1 Actinotignum sanguinis | reverse complement strand
CCTTACCGCCACACCATTCACGTGGGTAGCTGACGTGGATAGCCTCCTGGAGAAAATAGCACGCGCGAGAACAGTCTTAGAACAAACCCCCACCCCATAACCGGAAACCTAAATCGCGGACGGTGCACTAGTAGCGCCGTTGATATCGGCTGGGGTGGTGATTATTCCGCTCTCCTCACCTCACAACCTGCGCCAAGTGCAGATCCCACCGGGATTTTCCGCGTGAACCCTGATGAATTACTCGGTGATGTCTCGTATCGAGATGCGGCAGGTGGTTACTATCTGCACCCGCCCGTGCCTTCTGCTGGGAGTGCTTCGGTCGGACCGGCCGCCGCTATCCGCACTCCGGAACCACAACCTCCAGATGCGCCGCGGGCCGCACCAGCGCCGGCCTACATGGTGCAGCCCGGGGATACTCTCTGGGATATCGCCGCTACTCACCTCGGCGCGGGCGCGAGCGACGCGGATATCCTCAGCTACGTACACGCCATCGCCGCGGCCAATACCATCGAGAATAGCGATCTCATTTATCCTGGCGAGCACGTCATTCTTCCACCCGCGCGCGAATAATCGTCACGTCTTGGCACCCCGCATCCGGCTTTGCCACCGCCCGGTTTTACCACCATCCAGCTTGCCTCGGTCACCGAGGTATATCCCCCTATCCCACGCTCTCAAGGAGACGACATGTCCACTGCCCCGCATACCGAAAATACCCCCGGTGCTACCGAAACGACGGCGCCCGCGCACCCCGAGCCGCCGCCCATATCCAGCGCTGCGGGTCAGGATCTGCCGCCTCCTGAAGAAGTCACATCGGAGAGCCAATCGGGTTCGACTCCCCACCACGAGCCAGAAGAACCGGAAACAATTCGAGTATCCCGGCTCCCACCCGCACCACCTCCCGTTTATGCGCAGCCAGAGATTAATGAAATAGTCTCTGCCTTCGATCAGGTACAACTAGCGGAAGTGACACAATATCGGGCGGTCACCCGCCACCCGCCGTTCCCGCACGTGCCCCACGAGGAAGACACCTGCGTAGCGGAGAACGCGCCACCGGGCACCGCCGAATCCGAGGAAATTTCCGATACCCCTCGGGATGGCCACCCCGCCCCCAACGCGGGCTCCACCAACGCGGATCCCACTAACGCGGATCCCACTAACGCGAACTCCCCCGACGCGCATCCTACCGACGGCGTACCACCCGGCAATGGCATCGTGCGCGTAGATACCAGCGAACCGACCACCGACGTTGAGACCACCGATAGCGGTAGTAACACCACTAGCCCCGCGGCCACGCCGGGTAAACCCGAACTGCACCAATGGAACCGGCTCGCGCTATCCGCCACACCCTACCGGGATATTTGGCGTGAAGAAATGGCAACCCTCGATGATCCACTTCCACCCGGCATCCGGCCACCGCATCGCTTCGCCGCCGGAATGATTACCTACTCCATCGAGGTGCTGCTGGGCCACCGCGCTCCTGGATATGTGCGCCCGCACCTCATCCCGGAGGTTTTCGCGGCACTGGTACGCCGGGCGGGTCTGGCGATGCGCATTAAGGGGAAAGCGCCCTGGCTCGGGGACCTGCGAATTTCCACACTCAAAATAACGCATCCGCGCCGGCGCGTAGCCGAGGTCATCGCCTGCGTATGTTCGGGCGAGCGAAACCATGCGGTTGCGATGCGCCTGGAATTCCTCAGGGGCCGCTGGATCGTCGTCGCCCTTGAAATTGGGTAAACGAAACGCAGGACGAAAGAACACGAACCCAAAGCGATTAAACACAAGTGCCGGTCGGTCACGTAACTATCACGCACGTGACCGACCGGCTCCCGTATGTCTATCGCCCTAGCGGCTTATCGCCTGGCTTGCCACCTAACGGCCTACCACCTAGCGGCGCCGCTTCTTATTCTGCTTCGCCGCGGCCCGGCGCTGAGCCCGGTTACCGCCACCGGAACCACCCGCACCGCCGCGGCCACCGCGTGCGGCACCGCGCGAACCGGTGGTTTCCGTCTCCCCGGAGCCATCCTTTGCCGCCGAGGAATACGAAACGTTCTGCTGGCGCTTCGGCTGCTTAATCCCGAGGGATTCCGCGGTCACGCGCTGACCGGAGGCACCTGCCGCGCCCTCGCCCACCGCGGCCTGCAAAGCCCGCTGCTTTTCCGCCAGCAACTCACGCTGCTGTTCCTGTGCGGCACGCAGGGCCTGCTGGGAAGCGGACACCTGTTCGGCGCTCCCCGCACCGCTGGCCTGAATCGCCACCCCCGGGCCGGCCATGCCCGCCGCAGCATTCCCCGCAACGGTGACCGGGCCGGTCACCTGAGCTTCAGTTTCCAGGCGCGCTGCACGTTCGGAAGGAAGCTCGAACTTGAAGAGGTACCGGACGGTTTCCGACATGATATTGTCGTTCATCGCCTGGAACATGCGGTAGCCCTCGTCCTTGTATTCAACGAGCGGATCGCGCTGCGCCATGGCGCGCAAGCCGATACCTTCCTTGAGGTAATCCATTTCGTAGAGGTGTTCGCGCCACTTGCGGTCGAGCACGGACAGCACGATCTGGCGTTCCAGTTCGCGCATATTTTCCTCACCGACTTCCGCTTCGCGCTCCTCGTAATGGGCGTGAATATCATCGGTGAGCTCGCGTTTGAGTGCGGTGCGATCCAGCTGGGAAGGCCCACCGATCTCATCGAGGTATTCCTCCGCGGTGAAACCGGGAGTGTAGTAGCCCTTGAGGTCCGTCCACAGCGCGGAAAGATCCCAGGCTTCCTCATTATCGTCGGAGGTGTGTGCGCTGACCACGTCATCAACCACGAAGTCGAGGAAGCCCTGCACCATGGACTCCATATTTTCACCCTCGAGGATGGAACGCCGCTCGGTGTACACCACGGTACGCTGGTCGTTCATAACGTCGTCGTACTTGAGGACGTTCTTACGCATTTCCGCGTTCCGCGCCTCATTTTCAGTTTGGGCCCGCGAAACGTTCTTCGACATCTGCTTCGTTTCGATAGGAGCATCGTCGTCCACCGCGTAGCTGAGCATCCGCCCGGCCATGCCCTGACCCCACAGCCGAAGCAGGTCATCTTCCAAGGAAAGGTAGAAGCGGGATTCACCCGGGTCACCCTGGCGCCCACTACGCCCGCGCAGCTGGTTATCGATACGCCGAGATTCGTGCCGCTCCGAACCGAGCACGTACAGGCCGCCCAATTCGGCAACTTCTTCGTGTTCTGCCTTAACGGCTTCCTGCTGGCGCGCCAGCTCTGCGGGCCAGGCAGCCTCGTATTCTTCCGGAGTTTCTTCCGGGCTCAGGCCCCGAGCGGCCAGCGCATCCACCGCGCGGTGTTCGGGGTTGCCGCCCAGCATAATGTCAGTACCGCGGCCGGCCATATTAGTAGCCACCGTCACCGCACCCTTACGCCCAGCTTCGGCCACCACGCGCGCTTCGCGTTCGTGCTGCTTCGCGTTGAGGACCTGATGTTCAATGCCTTCACGCGCGAGCAAATCGGAAAGCTCCTCGGAAGCTTCCACCGAGGCAGTACCCACGAGAACGGGCTGCCCCTTTTCGTGGCGCTCCACAATATCTTCCACCACCGCGCGCAGCTTGCCGGCACGAGTGGAATAAATAAGATCCTGTTCGTCCTTGCGGATCATCGGCTTATTCGTGGGAATAGGAACGACGCCGAGCTTATATGTCGAGGCGAATTCCTCAGCTTCGGTTTCTGCCGTACCCGTCATGCCTGAAAGCTTGTTGTACAGGCGGAAGTAGTTCTGGAGGGTGATCGTGGCCAGAGTCTGGTTCTCCGCCTTGATCTCCACACCTTCCTTCGCTTCAATCGCCTGGTGCATGCCTTCGTTGTAGCGCCGCCCGGGCAGCACACGCCCGGTGTGTTCGTCCACGATAAGCACTTCGCCGTTGAGCACCACATAATCGCGGTCCCGTTCGAAAAGCTCCTTGGCCTTAATTGCATTATTCAGGTAGCCGATAAGCGGGGTATTGAGGGATTCGTAAAGGTTATCGATACCCAGGGCATCTTCCACCTTGTCAATTCCCGCTTCGAGCACACCCACGGTGCGCTTCTTCTCATCTACTTCGTAATCGGTATCGCGCCGCATCCGCAGCACCAGGCGCGCGAATTCGCGATACCACTTATTAGCATCGCCTTCGGCCGGGCCGGAAATAATCAGCGGGGTACGCGCTTCGTCAATAAGAATGGAATCAACTTCGTCAACGATGACGAAATTATGCCCACGCTGCACCAACTCACTGGTACGCCAGGCCATATTGTCACGCAGGTAATCGAAACCAAATTCATTATTGGTTCCGTAGGTGATATCCGCATTGTATTGTTCACGGCGCTGTTCGGGAGTTTGCCCGGTGAGAATACACCCGGTGGTCACCCCGAGGAAGCGGTAGACGCGCCCCATGAGTTCTGACTGGTAGGAGGCCAGGTAATCATTAACCGTGACCACGTGCACGCCCTCACCGGTGAGCGAATTGAGGTAGGCGGGCATAGTTGCCACGAGCGTTTTACCTTCACCGGTTTTCATTTCGGCAATATTGCCCAGGTGGAGGGCCGCCCCGCCCATAACCTGTACGTCATAGGGACGCTGGCCGATGGTCCGCACCGCCGCTTCGCGCACCGTGGCAAAAGCTTCGGGGAGGATGTCATCGAGGGTTTCTCCCTCGCTGAGGCGCTCCTTGAAGCTATCAGTTTGCGCGCGCAACTCCTCATCACTCATTGCCGAGATATCACTTTCGAGCGCATTGACCTGCGCGGTGATGTTCTTCAGCTTCTTCAGCGTGCGGCCTTCGCCGGCGCGAAGGATACGATCAATCAAGCGTGCCACTTCGTCGAGCTCCTTACCGTGGGCATACGGATGCAATTGTACGGGGTAGAAGCGCGCCCCGCCCCACCTCTTTCACCATTAGCTTTGCGTTCTTCATTACGCTCAGTTTTTCACCGGCGCGGCCAGCCGGCTACCTAGACTGTGCGGTCCACCACCGAGCGGGCATATTGCGTCAGGGCTTCCCGTACCGCCGCGTTCTCCAGGTCAGCGATGGCGGCCACGGCCCGCGCCGCCCATTCCTCGGCAAGCGCGCGGGTTTCTGCCATAACCGAATGATTACGCAGCACGCCGAGCACCGTGTCAAGGCGCTGCCCGGCCAAGTCCCCGCGGTCTAATTCCGCCAAGATCGCCTGGCCGTCGTCGTCCAATATCCCCGCGGCAGCACGTTCGCGCAGCAGTATCGTGGGCATGGTATCCACCGATTCACGCAGGTCCGTGCCCTGTTCTTTACCGGTTTCTTCGGAAACAACATCGATATAGTCATCGGCGATCTGGAAGGCGATCCCCACGTTTTCACCGAATTCTTGCACCCGGGCGGCAACGGCGGCGTACTCGGCCTCCCGGTTCCCGGCCGCGGCAAAAACGCCTTCGCGTGCCGAGGCAGCAATAAGCGACCCGGTTTTCCCGGCAAGAACCTCCAGGTAGTGCGCCCGCGGGGACACCTCCGGTGCGCGCCCCACGGTTTCCAGCAGCTGCCCGGTGCACAGGCGCCGGAAAGTTTCCGCGTAATCTTTAACCGCCCGCGGCCCCAGGTCCGCCATCATGGACGAGGCGCGCGAAAAGAGAATATCTCCGGCCATAATCGCCGCGGAATTCCCGTAATTGCGATGCGCGGCCGGGACCCCGCGCCGCAGCGGAGCTTCATCCATAACGTCATCGTGATAAAGCGAGGCCAGATGCGTGAGCTCCATCGCCACCGCCACGTGCTCGACCCGCTCAGATTCCGGCTCCGGGCCCACATACCCACAGAGCAAGGCCAAGGCCGGCCGCATCCGCTTCCCGCCCGCCTCGGCAAGATACGTGGTGATCGGATCCACGCGCAGGTCACCAAAACGCGTGGCCGCTTCCAGCTTATTTTCGACGACGCCGAGCCGCTCCCCCACGCGGGTGAGTAGCTCTTCGACAGTCAAGTCTTTCACGATAGCCAATCCTAGCTTTCCGATGGTGCGCCGGCCCGCGGCCCGATGCCTCAGTGCGCCGCCGGCAGGGTAGCGAGGTGCAGCGCAACGATCCCGTTGCACATATTACGGTATTCAACGTCGCGCCACCCGGCTTCGTGCAGCCAACCGGCCAGCGTGCGTTGATCGGGCCAGTCGATAATCGACTCCATGAGATAGGCGTAGGCCGGACCGTCCGAGGAGGCCAGGGCTGCCACCCGCGGGAGCACGTGGCGCAGGTAGCCGTGGTAAAGGGTACGGAAAGGCGCGCAGGTCGGCGTGGAAAATTCTGCGATAACCACGTGCCCGCCCGGGCGCGTCACGCGGGCCATTTCGTGGAGGGCCCGCAGGGGATCGTGGATATTACGTAGGCCGTAGGAAATGGTCACGGCGTCGAACGTGTTATCCGCGAAGGGAAGATCGCAGGCATCGGCTTGCACAAAATGCAGATCAGGGTGGCGCAGGCGCGCAACCTCGAGCATTCCATCCGAAAAATCGGCACCCACCACACGCGCCCCTACCCGGGCAAAATGTTCGGTGGAGGTGCCGGTCCCGCAGGCCAGGTCGAGGATCTCCATCCCCTCCTCAATACGCAGAGCTTCGGTGACGTAGCGGCGCCACAGCCGCACCTGCCCGAAGCTAAGCAGGTCATTGCTCAGGTCGTAGCGCGGAGCGACCTGATCGAACATTCCGGCGACGGCGCGCGGATCTTTGCTGAGTTGTGCACGTGCAGACATGCCCTCTATTCAACCAGCTTGGGCGTATTTGGCAAGAGTGAAATTCCAGCCGGGGCGCATCCGCGGGGAGTCCGCGGGTTCTGCGGGCGCCCCGCGGGACCTCAAACCGGCGATTTTCCGTCAGGCGGCGACTAGACTGAAAAAGAAGTCACGAATTGAGGAGTCATAATGTCCCTGCCCACGCCTATGCCAGCTATGACACCGCCGCTGCTGGCCGATGTGCGCCGCGATTTTGGCGCCCGTACCTGGATTGTAGCTCTGCTCAGCCCCGTGATCGCGGTGGCGGTCACCTTCCTTATCACGCTCTTCTTCGCGTGGCTCGGGCTGCGCGGCATGAGCGGTCTCGACATGGGCGGGGTGAACCTCGCTGGGATCCTCACCGCCCCGAAGTGGGCGGCCCTAACCTTGCTGCTGGCCCTGGGCGGCACCGCGCGAGTCGTGGCGGAACCGAATCTTTTTGATATAAGTTTCTTCGTTCCCGCTCTCACCCTCACCCTCCTCATCGGTCTCATCATCTACTTCCTCAACCAGTGGGTGGGTCGGGGCAAGCGAAATTCCACCCTGCTGGTATGGATTCCGGCCTGGGTATCGGCAGGCGTGCTGGCGGCCATCGGTGCCGGGCTGGCTGCGTTCATGCAGGTGGATCTGAGCCCCGGCGGTTCCTTCATGGGCCAGGCGATTCCGCCACTTGCCTTGCAGGCAAGCCCCCTTTTCACGGCGCTCACCTGCCTTCCGCTCGGACTATTCGCCGCCGGATTCGGGCGCATGACCACGGTGAAATCCACGCCGCGTAACCGCTTCACCCTCACGGCCGCTTCCTCCATTCCCACCTACGCGCACGCGGTACGCCTGGCCTTCACCGCTTTTATCCTGGTGAGCTGCATTTCCGCCCTCGCTTTCGGAATTGACCTCATCGTCCGCAAGGATGCAAGTATCGAGCTGCTCCTCGTGGCCTTCCCCTTCTTCCTCACCACCGGAGTTATGACCATGTTCGGGGCGGTGGGGGCCTCCTTCGCCGCGATGTATGACGCCACCGGCGTGGGAATGGGGCCGAATGCCCAGGGTGATACCACGCTGCTGCTCTGGGAGCACCTGGCTACCGTCCCCGCCATCGTTGCGATGATCTCGATGGCTCTCGCCCTGGTGTGGACGGCCTACCGCTGGGGCCGTTCGCGCGATCCGCGCATGGAATTCGGCGCTATTGCCTGGACGGTTATGCCTTTCGGATTCGGGGCAACCACCGCGGTGATCTGGGGTATCACCCGCGGTTCGGCCAAGATGACGGCGCAGGGAATGGAGCTGGCCAGCGCCAGTTACGACCTGCACTGGTACCTCATTTTCATCGGGATTGGCCTCGGCCTCGTGGTGGAAGCTTTCTCGCGGTTGTTCCGCACCCGCCCGCCCGAAACGATGGCAACGGGATACCTCACCCCGCATGCCTCGGATATCCCGCATCATCCTTCCGTGCCCGGAGCCCCGGGCGGCGTGGCTTTGCACCCGGAGTACCCGGCGTAAATCCCTCGCGGTGCGGGTGATGCGCTCAAGGGGTTCCTCTCGATAGAATAAGCGGCCGTGGCAACTGTTACTGATTGGCTCGAAGGTGCGCGCGTTCGCACCCTTCCCGCGAGTGTTTCCCCCGTGATCGCCGGTGCTGGAATCGCGCTGTGGGAAGGGACGCTATACGGCCCCATTCTTGCCTTGGCTTTCGTTCTCGCTCTGCTCTTGCAGATCGGCGTGAATTTTGCGAACGACTATTCCGACGGGATCCGCGGCACTGATGATCACCGCACCGGCCCGCCCCGCCTCACGGGTGGCGGAACGGTACGCCCAGGGGTGGTGCTCGCGGTGGCCCTCACTTGCTTTGCCCTCGCGGCGCTCGTGGGTCTCATCATTATTGCCTGGTGCGGGCAGTGGTGGCTGATCGGAGTGGGCGTGGCAGCACTGCTAGCTGCCTGGTTCTATACCGGCGGGCGCCACCCCTACGGATATATGGGCCTGGGCGAAGTCTTTGTTTTCATTTTCTTCGGTCTGGTAGCTACCGCAGGCACCGTCTATATCCAGGGAGGTACGGTACCCTGGCAAGCCTGGGTTGCCGCTAGCGCCGTTGGCCTCATTGCCTGCGCCATTCTCATGGCCAATAATATTCGCGATATTCCCACCGACGCCGTCACCGGGAAACACACCCTCGCGGTGCGCTTGGGCGATACCTGGGCACGGCGCGTCTATGTTGTGATGCTCGCGGTGGCGATGGGATGCGGCGTCGTTCTGGCTTTGGCGCCGAGCACCCACCAGGCCTCCCTCCTCCTTTATCTTCCCGCCTTCGCTATTGCTTTCCGCAATAGTTGGCGGATGCTGAGCCGCGGTCCTTCCCGCGCGCAGGGGCGGGGTCTCATCCCGGTGCTAAAAACCACCGGCATTACCGAGCTCGCTTTCGCGTTGGCGGTCCTGGTGTCTTTCTGGGCCAGTTCGCTCTTGGTCTAGGCAGCTAGCCTCCGGTGCGAACGACTAAGATGGTGGCATGCGAGTAATTATGGCACTTCTTGCCGTCAGCATCTGGATTTACGGCATCATTGACGTCATCCGCACAGACACCACCCGCATGCCCGGCCGGCTGCGTAAACCGGCATGGCTCGCCCTCACGGTTCTGGTGCCGGTTCTCGGGTCACTGCTATGGATCGCTTTTTCTTTCCCGGTCAAGTTCCCGCAGCAAAATATCTCACTCGGTTCTTTTGGGCGAGGTCGCTCCTCTTCGCAGCGGCGCCGTCGCCCCGTTGCACCCGACGACGATCCGGACTTCCTGTCCCGCCTGGACGCGGAAAACCGTTTCCGCGAATGGGAACGGCAACAGCGTGAGAACGACACCGCATACGACGCCGCATCGGGCTCCCCCACCGCGGGCGAGCCTCACGGAACAAGCAAGCCCGAAGCGAGCGAAAAGCACCCGGACAATCCCGAAGATTCTGAGGGTTCTGAAGGGTCGCAACCCACGCGGCCCGCGCAGGACTAGCCGCCGCACGGAAGCACCCGCTGCTGCACGCTCCCGTTAGCGTCTAGCCGCAGTAATTCCCGCGGAGTTCCCGATCAGTCTCCGCGGTTTTCATCAGCCACGGAGATCCCCGGGGTGATATCGCGTGCCCGGGCCAGAAGCTCGGCCGCGGGTTCGGCATAATCCACCGCCACCAAACTGGTGCCCTGGAAGGTTAACGAGGTCACCGAACACAGCGCGCACTGGCGCCGGCGCGGGTCGTGGGCGAGGGAACGCCCCTCCACGAAGGAGCGCAGCGTCCAAATTGGAAGCTGATGGGACACAAGTACCGCTTCGCCGCCGCGCGCTGCTGCGAGCCCGCTGCGCACCGCATTCGTCATACGCGCTGCAATATCCGTATATGGCTCACCCCAGGAGGGACGGAAGGGGTTGATATACCACGGCCAGAATTTCGGGGAGGCCAAGATCCACCGATTCCGGTTGACGTTGATGCCCTCGAAATTATTGCCCGCTTCGATGAGATTGGCGTCGGTGCTAATCTCGAGGTCGAAGAGGTGCGCGGTAGGTGTGGCAGTTTCAATAGCCCGTTCGAGCGGAGAGGATATCACCGCGCGAACATCATGCCCGCGAAAGAAATCCCGAACGCTGCCGGCCATCTCCCGGCCCAGATCGGTGAGGTGAAAACCGGGTTGGCGGCCGTAAAGTTCGCCACTGGGGTTATCCACCTCTCCGTGGCGGACCAGGTGAACAACTGTTACGTCAATCATGATGCCAGTCTACGGCACCGGGAGCTGCCGGCCGGACAAAGCTAAGTTCCCTGGGGGAGCTCACTCCGATCGGCGTGCCCGAACGTCTACCAAATATCCGCGGGGTTACCCACGAGGCGGGCACACAGCTCGCCCATCTTGAGGAAGTCATCGTGACCGAGTTTGTCCACGAGGTGAGCGCGAACTGAAATAACGTGGGTGACGGCCGCCTTCTCGAGCAGCGCGAAACCAGCATCGGTGAGAGTGCAATCCACCCCGCGCCGGTCATGCGCGTTGGCGGAACGGGCTACCAAGCCGCGCGCCTCGAGGCGGCGGACGGTGTGGGTGAGCCGCGAGCGGGAATGTACCATCACATCAGCGAGAGTCGACATCCGCATGCAGCGATTTTCCGCCTCGGAGAGACGGGCGAGAACGTCGTATTCGTTCAATGACAAATTGTAATTGACCATGAGTGCGTGATTAAGCGCCTCTGCGGTCATGGCTGTCGCGCGCAGATACGCGCGCCAGGCAAATTGTTCCTCTTCAGAAAGCCAGCGAACTTCCGCGGCCATGAGATTCTTCCCTTCGTCAGGCACGATGTCACGTCGTGACATTAACGGCAACTCACACGGGACGTGCGAGTCTTCATTACGTCGTTGCGCCCGCGCCGGACGCAACGCACCCGGCTTCCACCGGGTGAACGATGACGGCCACTTCTCCTCATTTTCCCACGTGGGAACGCTGGGGCGAAAGGCCTTAAGCGGTGCTGTTTCACGGTGCCGCACCCGGCATCTGCATGCCTGTGCAACACCGCAAACCATAGCATCATGTGAAGTATACCTTTGTACGTTGCTAGTGGGGCTGATGCCGGGGTTAATAGACAAAAAGTGGGTCTCATATCCGGGGTTTGCCCTGCCATAGCAACGAAAAGTCAGCCTTATTGAGCTCGAGTACCTCAATAAGCTTGCTTCCTTGACACCTGCGGTGGAATGTGCAG
>NZ_QDIE01000043.1 GCF_003957255.1 Actinotignum sanguinis | reverse complement strand
CTGCACATTCCACCGCAGGTGTCAAGGAAGCAAGCTTATTGAGGTACTCGAGCTCAATAAGGCTGACTTTTCGTTGCTATGGCAGGGCAAACCCCGGATATGAGACCCACTTTTTGTCTATTAACCCGAAAATAATTACTGTTAATGCCGGGTATACCCGGTGGAAGGAAGGTGCTACGCACGGCGAAAGTGGAAGGGTGCAGGACAGTTCCCAAATCGATTCGCTCGTCGCGTGGCGCTTGGCGAAAACAGTACGTGACCGGCGTGAAAACCTGGGAATGTCGCAAGAAGATCTAGCTTTGCGCGCCAATCTCAACCGCACCACGTTGCAATCGCTAGAAAGCGGGCGCTCCGACCATAAAACCGGAAAGCCAGCTAATCCGCAGCTACGGACGCTGCTCCAATTGGCGCGGGCACTGGAAATGTCCGCCGGGGAACTACTTGGCGAAGCCGAGCGCTTATATGATCAGGCGCTTCGCGAGGAAGGCCTGTAACCCGATTCCTGACCGGCGCTGGGGTGCGCTCGCGTGAGATGCCGCGCGTGCGATGCGGGCCATCACGCCGGGGATGCCGGTGAAATACCCTAGGAAAATTGGGCGGTACCGGGGTATCCGAGCTGGCGCCAGGCTTCGTAGGTTGCAATGGATGCCGCATTGGCAAGATTAAGGGACCGCAGGTGGGGGAGCATCGGTATGCGCACCGCCGCGGTGATACGTTCGTGGGCGACGACGCGCGCGGGTAAGCCGGTCGGTTCGGGCCCGAAGAGAAGATAGTCATCGGGCTGGTAAGAGACCTCGGCGAAGTTGTTCTGAGTATGTCCGGTAAAAGCAAAGATGCGAGCGGCGGGCGCGCTGGTGAGAAACTCCTCAAAATTCGGGTGAATAACGAGGTCCGCGAGGTCGTGGTAATCCAAGCCGGCACGTTTGAGATGGGCATCAGAAAAATCGAAACCGAGGGGCTCGATAAGGTGCAAGGTGGCGCCGGTGCACGCCGCTAGGCGAATCGCCGCGCCGGTATTACCGGGAATGCGCGGCTCGTAGAAAACAATATGAAGCACCTATCCAGGGTACTCGCCTGAGAATTTCACGCGCGATTTTTGTGTCGTATCCCTTCGGTAGAGTAAAGCCGTATCGTAAAATCGAACATACGTTCTAATATGTTGTGTGGGAGGATGCTATGGGTGCGCAGAAACTAGCGGCCGCGCGTGCCGCGCTGGCCCGCGCGGAATCCACGGTGGGATTAGCTGGATCGCAACCGAAGCCACAGCCGTATTCGGGCGGGAACGGGTGGGATCTCCCACCGGAACTTTCTCCGCTTTTTCCGCGGGGTCTAGCCCCGGGAATGACGCTCGGAGTCAGCGGTTCGCGTATTGCACTGGCACTGGTGGCCGCCCTGGTAAGCGCGCAAGGCGCGTGGTGCATCTATCTGGGCGTTCCTGATATGGGGTGGGAAGCCTGCGCCGGGTTAGGCAGTGATCTCAATCGGATTGTTACTATTCCTTACCTCCCGCCGGCGCGGAGCGGGGCGGCGCTCTCGGCCGCGATTGATCTTTTCGACGTGGTGATTGTGGGGAGCACGCTGCGAGTGGATACGCGGGAGCAGCGTAGGCTCGCGCACCGGGCACGTAGCCGGGAAACACTGCTTATTGCGGAAAATTGGCAGGTGCGTGATCGGGTGAATGCGCGCTATGAGTCGGTGACGGGCCCGGCCAACGGAAGTGGGCACGTCGCGTATATCACCGTGGAGCTCCGCTCCGCGCACGGTGCGCGCCTGCGTATTTCCTGGGATGCTACCGGCTGGCACCCGGCCGCGGGCCTGCGCGCCGTGCCAGCTGTACGCGAAGCTGCGCCGGCGCCTCGGGTTCCGCGCGGGCAGGCTATTGGAGGCGGGCTCCGTTTGGTACCGGTTAGCGAAACGCGAGGGGAGGGGGAAAATAATGCGCCAGGCAACGGTGTGGGTTCCTAACTGGCCCATTATCGCAGCGGAAATGGCCGGGATTGCCACCAGGGAAACGCCCGTAGCGCTCGTGGAACACCACCGGGTAGCCAACATCAATATCTGGGCCTGGCGGGAAGGTGCTCGCGTGGATATGCCCACTCGGCAACTGCAATCTCTCGTGCCGCAGTGCACCGTTATTCAACGTGATAGGGCGCGTGAACTGCGCTTCTTTGACCCGGTGCTGCGTGCTATCTCAAATAGAGTGGCGCGTTTCTCGCTGGTGGAACCGGGGATGGTTATCTTTTCAGCGGCGGGGCCGGCGCGTACCGAAGGGGGAGAAGAACGCTTATGTGAAAACCTTGTGGGAGATATTGTTGATGCCGCTGGGTGCGAAGCCCGGGTTGGAATTGCGGAGGGAACTCTTCCTAGCCTGTGGGCAGCTCGCACTTCGCGCATTATCGCTCCGGGGGCTTCCGAACAAGCGCTGGCCGGTCAACCGATCTCGCTCTTCCTTCTTGCCGCAACGCCAGCAACGCGTCCGGCGCTCCGCGATTGCGTGGAGCTACTTCGTGATCTGGGTATCGCCACTATCGCGGATGTTATCGGGCTGGGGCAGCGTTCCCTCGTTACACGTTTCGGCAATATCGGGCAATACGTGTGGGATCTGGCCGTCGCGCGCACCCTGCCCGCGCATGAATCAGCTCCGGATACGCGTGATATATCCGTGGTAGCCACCTTTGATCCGCCTCTCACTCACGCGGAGCACGCGGCGTTTGCCGCACGTAATCTTGCCGGGCAGCTCGAAACAAAAATGCGTGCCGGTGCGGCTGGCTCTGCTCGCCTGGATATCCGGGCGAGTGCCGCGCACGGAGAAGTGATGACACGCAGCTGGCACCTCGAACTCCTCACCCAAGAAGATGTGGTGGATCGGGTACGGTGGCAAATCTCCGCTTGGATAGCGCAGCCTCGGGAAAACGGGGAAGCCTTAGCGGGAAGTCCCGGCGGTGCTAGCGGTGTGGAAGCCGATGCGGCCGGCGTGGAAAACCGCGGAGGCATTACCCAATTAGAGCTCATAGCGCGGGATATTACCCCAGCGGGTAACCATCCGGCCCCTCTCTGGGGCGCGCGCACCGCCAGCGATGCGGCGGCCGCTCGCGGGGCTCACCGCCTCCAAAGTCTCCTCGGTGAAGAATACGTGCGGGTACCTCGCCGGGTGGGTGGGCGCCTCCCCGAGGAAGATGTGCAAGAAATCCCCTGGGGGCAGGCCGTAGATACCTCCCGGGCTCAGCTTCCCTGGCCGGGCCGGCTGCCCGAACCCGCTCCGGTACAGCTGCTGCGCACTCCCTATCCGATAACTGTGCTGTGTACCTGCGGGAAGCCACTCGCTATTGCCGCTACTACCGCGCTGCACTGCCCGGGGGAGTGCCGGCATCCCTTTCCCGCTACTGTCCGCGCGGTCTTGCCAGCAAAACACGCTGGTTCATGTGTGGGTGATGCTGCTGTAGCCGGTGGTGCTACCTCACCTGCGGGCGGTGCTACCTTATCCACGGGTAGCTCCGGATTTCCCACCGCATCGCTGCACGCCCTTTTCGGGGTGGAAGAATTCCTCACGGTGCTCGACTACGCCGGCCCCTGGGTCAGTGAACAGCGCTGGTGGGCACGCGCCACCCGGCGTGCCTATATCCAGGCGGTCACCACCACCGGGGCTGTACTTCTCTATGTAGAACAGGAGCGCTGGTACCTTGCTGCCAGCTACATCTAGCCATGACCACTTTTATCAGCAGCTCTCCCTATGTTCCGTACGCGGAACTGCATGCCCACTCAGCTTTCAGTTTTCTCGACGGAGCTAGCTTGCCCGAAGAGCTCGTACAACGTTGCCTAGATCTGCGTATCGAAGCTCTAGCTCTTACCGATCACAATGGTTTTCCAGGTGTCATGCAGCTCGCGCAAGCCGGGCGGGATACCGGCCTTCCTACCATCACCGGCACCGAAATAACGCTGAATAGTACCCGGCCGCGCGAAGGCCCGGATCCGGATGGTGACCATCTTGTTTTCCTTTCTCGAACCCCGGCCGGATATCAGCACCTCTCCCGCAGTATAGGAAACGCCATGCTCGCCAGCGGTGCGAAAGGAATCGCGCACCATACTCTAGATCAGCTCGCGCGCAATAATGGCGATATTCTTGTCCTCACCGGTGGCTGCCGGAAAAGCGCACTCCGCCGAATCCTTGACACCCAGCGAGGCAGCTGGGCTCGCAGCGCAGCCCGGCAGGAACTAGCCCTACTTATCGATACCTTCGGAAAAGATAACGTGGTTGTGGAACTCACCTCCCATGCCGGGCCCCTTGATGCGCAGCGGTGTGATTTTCTCGAAGCCCTAGCCCAGGAAGCCGGGGTTCGCGCGGCGGTCACCGGAAACATCCACTACGCGCGTCCCGCAGACCGTCCGATTGCCGATGTATTCGCGGCTACCCGGGCCCGCTGCACTCTCAATGAGATAGATCCCTACCTACCCGCCGCCGGAAGCTACCTGCGCTCCGGGCACGCTTTGCGTATTCTGCACCGCGGGCGCGAACGTTACCTGGAAGCAGCAGCCCACATCGCAGCAGAATGTGCTTTTGACCTCTCCCTTGTTGCGCCGAACCTTCCGCCTTTTCCAGTTCCGGATGGCTATACCGAAGCCACATGGTTGCGGGAACTTGTTATGCGCAAAGCCCGGGAACGCTACGGGACACCTGCGGAATACCCGCGAGCTTGGGAAGTGATTGAACACGAACTCGAGGTCATCACCACCTTGGGTTTCCCCGGATACTTTCTCATCGTTGAAGAAATAGTGTCCTTTTGCCATTCACGTGATATTTGGTGTCAAGGCCGCGGTTCCGCAGCGAATTCCGCCGTCTGTTTCGCTCTGGGGATCACCGCGGTAGATGCCGTGAAACACTCCATGCTTTTTGAGCGATTTTTATCTCCGGGGCGCTCGGGGCCACCCGATATCGATATTGATATTGAATCTTCACGCCGCGAAGAAGTCATCCAACATGTCTACGCGCGCTATGGGCGTTCCCACGCGGCCCAGGTTGCTAATGTCATATCCTATCGGCCGCGCTCCGCTCTCAGAGATGTGGCTCGGGCCTTCGGATATCCGGAGGGCCATATCGACCAGTGGGCAGAGGCAATCCACCATCGCAGTCTTAGCTCGGATAGCGGCGCACAGCCTCGGCACGCCGGAATACCGGAGCGCGTGGCGGCGCTGGCTGCCCGTATACAGCAGCTCCCGCGGCATCTTAGTATTCACTCTTCCGGAATGGTGCTCTGTGACCGGCCTGTTATTGACGTTTGTCCGGTAGGTTGGGCCTCCAAGGCGGGAAGAACCGTACTGCAATGGGATAAAGATGATTGCGCTACCGCAGGGCTCGTGAAATTCGATCTTCTCGGGCTCGGAATGCTCACCGCCTTGCGTATTAGCTTCACCGAACTCACGCGTCGCGGAATTCTGGATCCGTATGGCCGTCCCCTCAGCTTGCACAATGTGCCGGCAGAAGATCCGGAAGTTTATCAGCTCCTCCAAGCAGCCGATACCGTCGGAGTTTTCCAGGTGGAATCACGGGCACAAATCGCCACCTTGCCGCGCCTGAAACCCGAATGCTTCTACGACCTTGTTATCGAGGTAGCTCTCATCCGCCCGGGACCTATCCAAGGGGGATCCGTCAACCCCTATATTCGGCGTAAACAAGGCAAAGAAAAAGTGACCTATCCCCATCCGCTCCTGAAAAACGCGCTGGAAAAAACCCTGGGGGTGCCACTTTTCCAAGAACAACTCATGCATATTGCTATCGATGCCGCGGGCTTCACACCCGCGCAAGCCGATCAACTCCGCAAAGCCATGGGCGCGAAACGTTCAGCTGCCCGGATGGAACGCCTCCGCGGTCAACTCATGGAAGGCATGGAAAAACAAGGGATTACAGATCCGGCGGTGCGCGCAGAAATCTATGAGAAACTTGCTGCCTTCGCCCAATTCGGTTTCCCCGAATCCCACGCATTTTCCTTCGCCTATCTCGTTTATGCTTCCGCCTGGCTCAAAGTCCACCACCCGGAAGAGTTCTATATGGGCTTGCTCAATGCGCAACCGATGGGGTTTTACTCCCCACAATCCCTCGTTGCCGATGCCCGGCGGCATCACATCGTGGTGCGGCGAGCCGATGTTACACGTTCGCAGGAACACGCCAGTGTGGAAGAACTATGCGATACGGAGCCGCATCCGAAACGGGAACACCCGCGTATCCACGTGGATAGCCACCGTTACCTCCAGCTTGGGCTCGCCGGTATCAAGGGCCTCGGAAGCGCAGCCGTGCAGCGAATTCTCACGGCCCGCTCCCACGCACCTTTCCGTGACCTCGCTGATCTCGCGCAGCGCGCCCGGTTAAAAACAACAGATATCGAGGCCCTTTCTCGCGCCGGAGCCACCGACAACCTGGGCCTGAGCAGGCGGGAAGGCGTGTGGATCGCCCAGGCCGTGAGCAATGCTGATATTGCGCGAGGGACCATATATCAGCCCGCGATCCCCGGAACCGAACCTTTCGGTGCGATCCCCGAGCTCCCGGAACTCACCGCAGTGGAACAAGCTCATGCAGACCTGCGCGCCACCGGGATTTCTCCCACCTCCTATCCGACGCAATTTATTCGCCCAGCTCTCACTGCGCGCGGGATTCTCACCGTCGCCGCAGCGTCCACCCATCCGGAAAAAAGGAGGTGCAAAGTAGCCGGCCTTGTTACCCATCGCCAGCGTCCCCATACCGCGAAAGACATCACCTTCCTCAACCTCGAGGACGAAACCGGGATGCTCAACGTCCTCATCACCCCGCAGCTATGGGAAAAGTATCGGGATATCGCACGAACCGCGAACGCCCTGGTTATCCGCGGGATGGTCGAACGCGATGGCGGAGCCGCTGTTTTCCACGCGGATGGAATCGCAGCTATTCCGCTCGGGATCAGCCTGCCCTCCCGGGATTTCCGCTAGTCGCACGGGAAGTCTTGTGGCACAAGCGTAGCGGCGTCGTCGCTTAAAACCTCTTAGCGAAAAGAACGCACCGCGCCGCAAACAATCGATACGATAACTGAAGTTGCTCCCTATCTGGAGCAGCACCCGCACAGAATCTGGAGGCACAAGGTTATGGGTAAATATCGGGCACTGTTGCGGCTTGCGCGTCGGATCGGCCCCGCCATCGTTTTCGTGATCACACGTTACGGACCGCAACTGCGTGCCCTCATTCGCGAAAACCCGCAGATTGTGTCCAAAATTCAGAACCGCATGCATCAGCTTGCCGGCAAAAACCCGCACGAGCGAGAAGCGCGTAGCCTGGGCGGCCGCATCGAGATCCTCAAAGAACACGTCACCTATCTCTATGCCTCGGCCAATACCCCGGAAATTGCCGAAAAAGCTGCGGCCTGGCGTGCGGAACTCGATTCTCTTGACCGGGCGATCCCCGTCCTTGATGCGATGGCCCGCCCCCAGCGGCTCAGCGAGCAGCGCAAGCTCTCCAAGCGGATCGACGCGCTATCCCAGAGTATTCTTTCCGCCAGCCTCAGCGATTACATTGAAGACGCCATTATTGACGACGACGCAGCTGCACCCGGGAACGCGGCGCCGGGTGACGACACTACTCCCGGCGCCCCCGAAACTGACAGCCCCGGAACGAATCGCCGTTAGCGCGAGTGCTCCGCAGAATTGTGCGGGGCCAGTCCCAAAACACGCGGGATATCCGGGTTGAAGAAATGTGGGCCCTTGAGAACTTTGCCGTCCTCCCGATAGATCGGCCGCCCGTCCGCCCCAAGCTTCGATAGGTTCGAAGCCTGTACCTCGGCAAGCACATCGGCCATCGGAATACCCAGCTCTAAAGCCATCCCGTAAATGACATACACCAAATCCGCGAGCGCATCCGAAATCTCAACGATATCGCGGCTCTCATCATCAAGATCAACAGCGCGCTCAAAAGCTGCGCTGATCTGCTCACCAGCCGCCTTACCGTAGGCAGCGGTCACCAATTCGGTGAATTCCTCAGCGATAAGGGACATGCGCATCGGCAGGCGCGGCCGATGCGCATTCGGCCCGTCGGTGACGATGGGAAGTGCGTACGTTTCGTGGAATTGCCGTACCAGATCCTCCGGGCGGCGCGGATCGGAAAAAGCCGGATGCTTTTCACTGGGCCCAAACCAAGCGTGCGCGGGCTCCATGGCCTCCCCGCGCTGGAGAGTTGCTTGGAATAAACCGTAGACCTCGCCCTTATTTACCGTGACCGCCGGGCGAATACCAAGGAAGGAAAAGCCGAGCTTCCACGCGATCTTTGCCGAAGCCCAATTAATATCTGAACCTTGCACTTCACAATCCCAATGCATGGCGGCAAGATCGGTCTTATCAAAGAAATATTCCAGCGCTGCACGAACGGCCTCCGTCACCATGCCGGTGTTACGGGCCTCTTTGGCGGCCCAAAAGCCGAGCCGGCCGATGCGTCCGTTTCCCGTTACATCTACCTGAACACATCCCAGCGGCGCGGATTGAGAGCTGTGGCGGATCAACCACACCGGTGAACCTTCGGCCCATTTCCGCGGCGCGAACTCCGTGACGAAAGCTTCGGCATCAGAGCGCGAATACCCGGCCGGAATCGTGGTCCAGCGTTGAATATCCGGATCTGCGCATATCGTCGCTAGTGCGGGAACATCCGCGGGGCGCGGAGCGCTGAGAAAGTACGACGGCGTGGTTAGTGTGAACTCCTGCATGGCTTTAGTGTACGCAGGCCAGCAAGCCTACAAAAACGCGAGGCCCGAACCGCCACACAGTTCGGGCCTCGCGCCAACCCCGCGCTCCTCGTGGAATCTCAGAAGAACCGCAAGAAGCAGCTAACCTCAGGGCTTAGGCTTCCACCAGGCCGTGCCGCTTGAGCAGCGCGGTGGCATCCACGTCCCGCCCCAGGAGCGCCGCGAAGGACTCCTTCGGATCACGTGAATTACCCCGCGAGAGGACCTCGCGGCGCAACTTCTCGCCAGCCTCGCGATTGAGGCCCAGATCGCCCTCCCGCGCGGCGTCGTTCTGGAACCACGCCACCGTATCCGCGTCCAGGGCTTCACACCAGGTGTAAGAGTAGTATCCGGCAGAATAACCACCGGAGAAAACATGGTTGAAGTAGGCGCTGCGGTACCGGGGCGGCACCAGCTCATGCTGGACACCCGTGGCTCGCAAAGCTTTCTCCTCGAAAGCTTCGAAGTCGGCGGGGCTTGCCGGGACCTCGGCTTCGCTGAGCCGATGCCATGCCTGATCGAGAAGCACCGCCTGCTCGATTTCGCACATGCGGAAGCCGGCACCGTAGCCGCGCGAGGCAACGAGGGCCTCTGTTTGGGAGGCGGGAAGGACTTCCCCGGTCTGGTAGTGGCGAGCGTAGCGTGCGAGTACCTCCGGATGCCGCGCCCAAATCTCGTTGACCTGGGAGGGGTACTCCACAAAATCACGCGGAACATTCGTTCCAGCCACCGAGGGCCAGCGCACGTCGGAGAGGAAACCGTGCAAGGCGTGCCCGAATTCGTGGAAAGCAGTTTCCACTTCGTCCCAGCTCAGCAAGGTGGGCTCGCCGGGAGCCGGCTTGGTGATATTGAGGTTATTGCAGATAACCGAAGCGGGGGATCCCTCCGCGGATTTTTGCACGATGGCGTGCATCCACGCGCCCCCGCGCTTACCGGGCCGCGCATAGTAATCACCCAGGAAGTAGCCAAGGAAGGTGCCGTCTTCTTCAGCAACCTCCCACACGACCACGTCATCGGTGTACCCGTGCTCTTCGGTCCGGGTGAAGGTCAGCCCGTAGAGCTTATTCGCCGCGTAGAAAACACCCTTTTCCAGCACGTTATCGAGTTCGAGGTACGGGGTGAGGGCCTCGTCATCAATGCTGAACTTTTCGGCGCGCGCCTGATTCTGGGCCCGCACCCAATCGCTGGCGGTGAAGGTGTCCTTACCCCAGCGTTCCTTGACGAAAGCGGCCAGCTCCTCAGCTTCGGCAGCAACGTTGCGGGCGATGGGCGCCATCATGGGGGAGAGGAGCGCATCGATGTTCTCGAGCGTCCCGGCCGAAGAATTCGCGGCCACGTAGGCGGCGTGGTTCGGGTAGCCGAGCAGCTTGGCGGCCCGAGCCCGCAGCCGCACCAGTTCCAAAATGGCTTCGCGGGTATCGGTTGCCGCGTCGTGGCCGTCGCAGCGCCGCAGGGATACCTCCAGGAGGCGGGCGCGAGCCGCGGCGTCGTCCAAATTATCCAGCAACGGCTGCTGCGTGGGAAGACGCAGCGTGGCGAGATAGGCGGCCGAGCTATCAGCCGCGGCGGCCTCCCCGGCCAGCCCCTCCCGCTGGGAAGCGGAAAGGCCGCTGAGCTCGGCTTCGGTGAATTCCACTGCGTCATCCAGACCGGCCTGTACGATACGCTGACCGATTTCGGTAGAGAGTTCGGCCATGCGGTTATTGATAGCCGCAAGTTCGCCCCGCGCTGCCTCAGCGAGCCCGGCACCGGACTGCTGGCAGCGCTTGAGGTGTTCGCGGGCGGTATAGGCGGTTTCGGGATCCAGGTCCGCCTCGCATAGCTGTTCAAAACGCCGGTACAACCGCGGATCCATATAGAGCGCGTCCTCGTGCGCGGTCATCTTCGGGCTGAGCTCGGCCTCCACGCGATCCCAATCAGCCCCGCCAATCGAGGAACAATAGGTGTAGAAAATCGAAGCTTCCACCTCGAGCTGCGCTCCGGAGAGCTCAAAGGGGCGCAGGAAATTATCAACGGTTGGCGCATCCGTCACCTCGAGAAGAGAGGCGACGACGCCGCGCTGGTGCTCCATCAAATCAAGGACCGTGGCAAGTTGGGATGCCGGGGTCACATGCGAAAAATCAGGTAAGAGAGTACTCATAGGCTTAACGGTAGCGGGCCGGGCCGAACAAGTACCAGCACGGCTCGCACGACAAGTACCGGCGTGGCCTGGCATAATCAGGCGTAAGTGGAATCACACCTCTGCGCGGGCCTGCGATTTGAAAAAGCAGGCGCGGGCCTGGTAGATTCTTCTCTGTTGCTCAGCACGGCGTGCTGAATGGCAATCACCGCGCGGGTGGCGGAATAGGCAGACGCGCTAGCTTGAGGTGCTAGTCCTCGTATAGAGGGTGGGGGTTCAAGTCCCCCTCCGCGCACGGTGAGAAAGCCCCGGAAAACACAAATTCCGGGGCTTTTCGCATGGCTGGGGTTCCCCGGCCCGGCCCGGGGAGAGGTTCGGTGCCGAAGAAGTTAGCGAATCGCGGGGTTAATAGACAAAATTAGTTGCTAATGGCGGCGTGTCGTTAACGTCCGATCTGGCCTTTACGGATGTTTAGACCGTCTTCCCAGGGGTGTTCGGTATCGATATGGGTATCAATCTCGACGGGCTTATCACTAGGCGTACTAACCGGTTCCTTCCTTGGTTGGATCGTGTTTGACACGAAATCAGACATCGGCTGCGTGTTGATCGACCTGGAATAAAGCCAGTAATCCAGGGCGGTGAGCAGGTGAGACTCAGACCAGCCACGGTGG
>NZ_QDIE01000042.1 GCF_003957255.1 Actinotignum sanguinis | reverse complement strand
GATGAAAACCGAGATTTATTACGGGAAGAAGTGGGCTACAACTGATGAGTTATGCGAGGCGATAGACGAGTATATGCTCTTTTATAACCAGAAGCGTATTACCTTGAAGTTCGATGGTTTAACTATCGCGGAGCACCGTCAAACGGTTTTAAGCAATAATGTCCAATAAACAGTCCGCAGCCCCTAACGTAGTTGTCGTCGCACTTTGATTCCGGATGGTGCGCTGGCGGCTCGCATAACTCCCACGGGCCTCACGAGCTTCACGAGCTTCACGGGCCTCACGGACCTCACGAGCTTCAATAGTCACACGAAGTCCCTGCCGGGGTACTAGGTGTTTTCAGAGCTGTACTGCATCTGTCATACATGCGAAGTACACCTCGGAAAAAGTCACCCTCTCTCCTCCCCCCCCCCCACACACACCGGCGCGGAGGGCCGGCGCGAAGAGGCCGCGCAGAGGACTCGCGCGGAGTGTAGGCGCAGAGGACCGGTGCAGAGGACCAGTGCAGAGGACCAGTGCAGCACCTCCACGGCAGCGGAAAGAACAAAGTGGTACTCCACGACCGAAAACCGGGCGTTGGTTGTAGCTCCAGTACCACTTTGTTTCTAGGCTCCAGCGAGCACAGAAAGCGGGGCGCGGGCCTGAGCCCGCGCCCCGTGGAGAGGGGCAGGATCGACACGCCCGATCCTGCCCGAGGGAGGCAGTGAACGCTTCCCGGCTTGTGGTGCTGCCGTGCCCGCGAAGAGTTTCCGGAGAAACCCAATGGCTAGGAGTGGGAAATCTCCACTCCCTCGCGGACAACCGCCAGCGGGGTCATCGCCTCATTCCAGGCGACAAGATTGACCGGCTTGCCCGGGGTGAACTCCACCGTGACACCGGGAGCATCCCAGGCCCCACCGGCGTAGACAGGCCCGGCCACCGTGGCCCGCACCAACTGCGGGAGCGTCAGCTTCCCGCGCCCCGCAAAGAGGGCCACCTGATCGGCCAGCACCGAAGCACCTCCGGCCAGAGTATTGGTACCTTCCAGGTAGCAGGCGCCGTCGCGCACTTCTACCGCGAGCCCGCCCAGGGTGTATTTCCCGGGAGGCATCCCGGCCGCGGCCAAAGAATCGGTAACGAAGAAGGCACCGGGAATGCCCAGCTGATCCGCACCCGCACCCGCAGCCCCAAGCTCCGGCTCATCGAGGTAGGCCACCACATCTTCGACAAGGTCGGGATGCACGTGGTAGCCGTCGGCAATCACTTCGGCGCTGATGAAACCGCGCCGCGCTGCCTGAATGTACTCGCGGATAGGCCCGGGCGCCCGATGCGTGAAAGCCGTCATGGCATTGAAGAGATGGGTTACCGTTTGCGCAGCTTCCTGCCCGACGGCGCTCCCGCCGGCATCACCGCAAGCAGCCAAGGGCACGTACCCGTGCCGCCGCGCCACCTCCAGGGTGCGTGCAATTTCCGCCCGGGTGACCGCGCCATCCCCGTGGGAATGCCCCCAGGACGGCTTGCCACCGTATTCGAGCAGCAGCTCGGCGGCCCGCTGGGCGCCCTCCGCTTCCGGAGCGACGGTCATCGTCTTAATCCACCCGCGCCCGGCTTCCAGCCAGGAACGCAGCTCCGCCTCATCCACCGGGCGGATCACCTCGGGGTTTTGCGCCCCGCACTTTTCCCGCGAAATATACGGGCCCTCCAGGTGAATACCGGCCAGCTCCCCGCGTTCGCAGAAAGGCACAAGGGCCTCAATCTGCGGCAGCGGATCCGCCAGCGAAACCAGGGAAGCGAACATCGCCGTGGTTCCCCCGCGCTGGTGGGTGCGGATCGCGGTAGCGATTTCCTCGTCCGCGTAGTTATCCGGGAACGCGAAGCCACCGCCGCCGTGGCAGTGAATATCCACGAGGCCGGGAGTAATGACATGCGCCCGGCGCACCCGCGGGTTATCCGCGCCCAGCCCGAAAGCCTCCGCGGCCCGAGCTTCGATTCCGCGCGAGTCTCGCTCCGCAGCCAGCCCCGCGGTTACCGCGGCGGCCTCCTCAGCGGTGAGAACCCGGGCCAGCGTACCGGCGTCGTCGGTCTCAATACCGTACCCAACCTCGCGGCCGTACCCGTTGAGAACGCGCCCCAGATAAAACACTTAGATCATCTCCCAACGCGCGCGGTACAGGTCCGTGAGCTTGAGTTGCGCGGCCGCGGCCTCGTCCAGGAGCACGGTGACATCCGGGTGCATCTGAATAATCGTGGCGGGCCAGAAGGCGCTGATCGGGCCTTCGCACAGCTCGCGCACCGCGTCCGCCTTATTCGCACCGAAGGCGAAGAGCACCAGCTTCTTCGCTTCCATAATGGTGCCCAGGCCCTGAGTGATGCAGCGGGTGGGAACGGCTGCTTCGTCGCCGTCGAAGAACCGCGCATTGTCCTTAATCGTTTGCGGAGCCAGTGCCTCCACGTGGGTGCGCGACACCAGCGAACCACCCGGCTCATTGAAGCCGATATGCCCGTCCGCACCGATGCCGAGGATCTGCAAGTCCACGCCGGCCGCGCCGATCTTGGCATCGTATTCGGCGGCCGCGGCCTGCGGATCCGGGTTCTGCGCGTCGGGGGTATTGAGCCCCTCTTCGGTCAGGCCGGTCTTATCCTCTCCCACCAGGTTGCGGCGCAGCACATTGCGGTAAGACTCCGGGTGCTCCGGATCCAGGCCCACGTATTCGTCCAGCGCGAAAGCCTTGGCGCCAGAAAGGTCAAATTCGCCGGCCGCGTGTGCTTCGCGCAGCGCCGCGTAGAGGAGATCCGGCGTGGAACCGGTGGCCACCCCGAGAGTCGCGCTCGCGTTGTGCGCGAAAAGATCCTGGATAATGCGTGCGCCCTCGCGGGAGGCTTCGTCCGCGGTGGCGAAAATTCCGATATGCATGAGTTCGTCCTTTCCCGGGCGCGTTTCACATGAAACGCGGCAGTGGTCAGTGCTTGCGGAAACCCGCGCTTCGGTTACGCGCGGGAACCCGCTGTTAGTTTGTGTTTTCGACGGCGTCGCGGAACCACGTGGTGATCGTGGTCGGGTGCGTAATAGCGGTTCCGACGACGGCCGCCCAGGCACCGGCTTCCATAACAGCGCGTGCCTGTTCCGGAGTGTGGATACGCCCTTCACAAACCACCGGGATCTCCGGGAATTCTGCGACCATCTGGGCAAGCAGTTCAATATCCGGGCCGTCGGTCTTCGGGCGGTCCCCGGAGTAGCCCGCCAGGGTGGTTCCGAGGATGTGGCAGCCGGCCTTCGCCGCGGCCCGGGCATCATCAATCGAGCCGCAGTCCGCCATGACAAGGGCGCCGTCGTCGAGAAGAGCAGCCACGGTTTCCGCGAAGCTCAAACCATCCGGACGCGGGCGGGACGTGGCATCGAGCGCCACAATATCTGCGCCGGCGCTGATGCAGGCGCGGGCGTGACGCAGGGTCGGAGTGATGAAAACGCCTTCGTGGCCCTCTTTCCACAGGCCGATGACAGGCACTTCCACCTGGCCTTTAATCGCGGAAATATCCGCCAGGCCCTGGCAGCGAATCGCCGCAGCTCCCCCGCGCTCGGCGGCGAGGGCCATCTGCGCCATCGTTTCGGGGTGGCGCAGCGGTTCGCCCACGTACGCCTGGCAGGACACGACAAGGTGCCCGCGGAGAGATTCGATCATCGGATGCACGGTAACTCCTAAGTTATAACGAGAAATGCAGAGTTGTAGTTATGCGGTGCCGCGGCGCGGGCCGGATTGGCTAACAGTACGCGCCGGTGTGCCAACGCACCCAGTGCGCGAACCACATTGGTGCGCGAATTGATGCGCGAACCGGCGCTAAACCTCGGTGTGCAGGAAATGGACAGCCGCGCCGATCAGCGGGGCCTGCGATCCCAGGCTACCCTCCACAATCGGGGTGGCAACGGTGCCCACCATGGCATCGCGCCGGTAGCCTTCCCGCAGCGCGTCCATCCAGAACTCACCCACGTGAATGAGCGAGCCGGACAGGATAATAACGTCCGGGTCGAAGGAATTGGCCAGCCCGCCCAGGGTCTGCCCGAGCGCGAAAGCACCGTCGGTGAATACCTCGCGCGCGAACATATCGCCCGCGTCCACGAGGGCTTTCAGTTCTCGGCCTCCCCGTACGACGACGGGGCGCTGCGCGCCCGGTGCCCGCACGTAGGCACTTTCGGGAACATCGGCAATCCCGGTGAGGGAAGCCGCTGCCGCGGCGGCGTAACTCGCCCCCTCCACGTGCGCTTCGGCCTGGCGTTTGGCATAGAGGCGGGCTGCCCCGCTCCCCGAGGCCACCGATTCCACGTGGCCGTCGCGCCCGCAGGAGCACACCAGTCCGGCGGCGTAGGGATGGTGAATATGGCCGAAGTGGCCGGCCACCCCATGCGAACCGAAAAGGATACGCCCGTCAATAACGGCAGCGCCGCCCAGCCCGGTTCCCACAGCGATCACGAGGGCGGTATGCGCGCCGGCACCCGCCCCGTAGGTTGCTTCCCCGAGGGCGTGGCCGTGCACGTCATTGAGGACGCGCACCGGCAGGCCGCAGCGTTCGGCAAGATGCGGGCCGAGGGGCTGACCGCCCCAGCCGGGCATGGTGTCCGTGGCGGAGGTAATGCACCCGGTCTCCACGTCCACCACCCCGGCGCTGGCAATAGCAATTCCGCGCACCGGCGTTCCGGCGGCGCTGGCTGCCGCGATCTGGCGTTCCGCGAAATCCGCGATATCCGCCAGTACGCGAGCCCCACCGCGCCGCGCTTCGGTTGGAATACTGGCCTCGAGGGAGATGCGCGGGGCATCACCGCCCGGGGCGGTGGCCGCAAAGGTCACCACCGCCCCCGCGATTTTGGTTCCCCCGATGTCCAGCCCGAGCAGCGAGAACTCGGAGCCGGGCTGGAACGGTGCTACCTTCATGAGTGCTCCTTAGAGCAGCCCGCAGCTGGCGAGCACGCCGCGAATAGCTTCGACGTTCTCACCTTCGAGGGCCTTGACGGGCCGCGGCATCTGGTTGGAGGCGATAACCCCCAGTTCCTTCATGGCCGCCTTGAAGGCGCCCACGCCAGCCGCGAAGCCCTGCACACCCTTGGTCACCATGACGATGCGCATGAGGTGGGCGAGCTCGTTCTGCAATTCAGCAACGCGCTTCCAATCCCCGGCCTGCGCGGCATCCCACTGCTCCACGTAGGGACGCGGTGCCACATTGGCCAGGCCCGGAACGGATCCGTCCGCCCCGCCCATGTAGGCGCCATCCACAACCACTTCGTGACCCGTGAGGATATTGAGCGGGTTACCGGCGGCCTTGTTCTCCTCCAGCAGGAAGCGGAAGTTAACGTCGTCGCCAGAAGAATCCTTGACGCCGGTCAGTACGCCTTCGCGCCCCAACCGCATCAGCAGGTCAATGGAGAGCTTCTTGTGCACGCACACCGGGATGTCGTAGGCGAAAAGCGGCAGGTCCACGGCGTCGCGGATGTAACGGAAGTTCGCTTCGATTTCCGCTTCCCCGCCCAGCGCGTAGAAAGGCGCGGTTGCGACGATGCCGTCCACCCCGATGGCCTGGGCATCGCGCGCGTGCTCGATCATGCGCTCGGTTTGCATATCGATAATGCCGGCGAGCACCGGGACACGCCCGTTAGCAACTTCCACCGCGGTTTCGAGGATTTCACGACGCCGCGCATCGGTGCTGAACACCACTTCGGAGGTGGAGCCGAGCACGAACAGGCCGTGCACTCCGGCGTCGAGCATCCGGTTGAGCGAACGCGCGAAGGATTCCTTATCGAGTTCGCGTTCTTCGGTCAGCGGCGTGACTGTCGGGGGGATAACGCCGCGGAAACGAGGATCTGACATGGGACTATGCCTCCAATTTCGGGTGAAGCAGCGAAGGCGCCGCTGCCAATAGGGTTCTCGTGTAGTCATTTTGCGGATTGTGGAGCACGTCCTTGGCGTCTCCCCATTCCACGATCTCTCCGTGATTCATCACCGCGATCTTGTCCGATACGTAGCGCACCGTCTGAATATCGTGGGTGATGAAAACCATCGCCAGCCCCAGATCCCGCTTGAGATCAGTGAGCAGGTTGAGGATCTGGGCGCGCACGGACACGTCCAAGGCCGAGGTGGGTTCGTCCGCGATAATCGCGTCGGGACCCACAGCCAGCGCACGGGCAATGGCCACGCGCTGACGCTGTCCACCGGAGAGCTGCCCGGGCAGCGCATCGAGCGCCGATTGGGGCAGACCCACCATGCCGATGAGGTCTTCCACGCGACCGTAGCGCTCCTCGCGGGTGCCGATCTTGTGGACCGTCATCGGGTCGAGGAGCTGGTCACGCACGGTCATACGCGAGTTGAGCGCCGTGGCCGGATCCTGGAACACCACCGAGACCACGCGGCCGATATGGCGGCGCTGGGCAGCGGTACGTTTCGTGACTTCTTCGCCCTTGAAAAATACCTGGCCGCCGGTGGGGGACTGGAGTCCGCACATCACGTTCGCCGTCGTCGACTTACCGGAACCGGATTCGCCAACAAGACCGATGGTCTGGCCGGGCATCAGGGAAAGGTTGACGCCGCGCACGGCGCGCACCTTATTCGGATTGAAGATGGAACCGGTACGGGTGCGGAAGGTGACGTCCACGTCGCGCAACTCGATAATCGGCACATCGGAAAGGGTAGGCCGGTCCGCGACGGACGCGCCGGCAGCGTGACGAGCTTCGGTATCCAGAGTAGTCATGATCTTTCCTCCTTCGTCACTTCTGGGCATCCGGGCCGGCTGCGCCAGCGGCATCGCCTGCGGCGCCGGTAGCGGATTCGGGGGCGCTGGCAGCGCGCAGCGATTCCTTGGGCACCAGGTTGGTGGTGGCCGGATCCGGAGCATCGGGCTGGGCGGCGTAGAAGTGCCACGTCTCGCCCACGCGTTTCATAATCGGGCGGGTGTCGAGGCCCACCGTCGGGTGCGAGGACCGCGGGGCGAAACGATCGCCCTTGGGGAAGTCGCGCGGCGAGGGAACCGTGCCGGGCACCTGGTGGAGCCGGCCGGCGCCCGCTTCGATGGACAGCACGGAACCGAGCAGACCGCGGGTGTATTCGTGGTGCGGGTCGGTGAGCAGTTCCTTGGTGGATGCCTGCTCCACAACCTGACCGGCGTACATAACGGTGATCGAGTGGGCCACTTCGGCAACGAGTGCCAGATCGTGGGACACGAAGACCATCGCGAAGCCGAGTTCCTTGCGCAGGCGGTTGAGAAGCTCCACCACCTGGGCCTGCACCGTCACGTCAAGCGCGGTGGTCGGTTCGTCCGCGATCACCAGCTTCGGGTCACGGGTGAGCGCCATGGCGATAAGCACGCGCTGGCGCTGGCCACCAGAAAGTTCGTGCGGGTAGGACTCCAGGGTCCGCTTGGGATCCAGGTCCACCAACTCGAGGAGCTCTTCGGCGGTGCGGGTGCCCCCGCGGCTGGTCAGCTGCTTCATCTGTGCCTTGATGAGCATGGAGGGGTTGAGGGAGGACAGGGCGTCCTGGTAGATCATCGCGATCTCATGCCCGCGCAGCTCATTGTGCTGCTTGGGGGTGAGTTCGAGGAGGTTCTGCCCGTTGAACATAATCTCACCGCTAATATCGGCGGACTTATCGAGCAGACCCATGATCGCCAGGGAGGTAATGGACTTACCGCATCCGGATTCACCCACGAGGCCCATGGTTTCACCGGCGCGCACGTTGAAGGACACGTGGTCCACCACGTTGACATCACCGTGGCGCGGGAACTTGATGCACAGGTCGCGCACTTCGATAACCGGAGCCTCCTGCGAGGTGGGTTCGAAGCGGTCGGTGCGGCGTTCTTCTGCTTGGCGCAGTTCCTCCAGACGCTGGACCAGCGCATCATGCTGGGCGGCGTAAGCGGCCACCGGATCCACGAGGAGGCGATCCTCTTCGCGCTTGGCGTTGACGTCCACGTTATCGGGAACGGCCGCGGCCTTCGGGGCCGCCACCATGGCGTCGGTCAGACCTTCGGAGAGGATATTGAGGCAGAGCACCGTGATCATAATGGCCAGGCCCGGGAAGAGCGCCTGCCACCACCGGCCCAGGAGCACGCCGCCGCGAGCGTCGGCGAGGATATTACCCCAGGTAGGAGTGGGTTCAGCAATACCGGCCTGGATGAAGGACAGCGAGGCTTCGAAAACAATCGCATCGGCCACGAGCACGGTGGTGAACACCATGACCGGGGCGATACAGTTGCGCGCCACGTGCTTGATAAGAATCCACGGGGCCCGCGCGCCGGAAACGATAACCGCACGCACGTAGTCTTCACCGTATTCGCTCATCACATTCGCGCGCACCACGCGGGTGATCTGGGGAATGTAGAGGAAGCCGATCGCCATGATGATAACGGGCAGGGTATTGCCGAACACGGAGACGAACACCGCGGCGAGCGCGATGCCGGGGAAGGACATGATGATGTCCATGCAGCGCATGATCACTTCGGAGATCCACTTGCGGGAGACCGCGGCCAACGCACCGAAGATCGCACCGAAGAAGAGCGCGAAGGCGGTGGCGGCGAAGCCGATAACCAGCGAGTAGCGGGCACCGTAGATCATGCGGGAGAGAATGTCACGGCCCTTTTCGTCAGTACCGAAGAGGAAATCACCGTTGGGTGCCTGACGGGCAACTTCAATTGCCTGCGGGTCGTGCGGGGAAATAAGGGGTGCGAAAACGGCCGCGAGGGCGATGAGCACCAGAACGACGACGCACAGCTGGGCGCCGCGAGTCATATTGCGGAAACGCTTGAACCGGACACCGGGGCGTTCCATCTTTTCCGTGAGTTTACGCCTCATGATTTACACCTCCCGGATACGCGGGTTGATGAGCACGTAAAGCATGTCAACCACAATATTGACGACGATGAAGGCCAAGGCCACCACAAGAACCACGCCCTGCACCAGGAGGGGGTAGTTCTGCTGGACGCCTTCGAGGATGGCCATACCCATGCCGCGCAGGTTGAAGATAACTTCAATAACCACAGCGCCACCCATGAGGTAGCCGATACGCAGACCGAGCACGGTCACCGGGGAGATAAGAGCGTTGCGCAGCACGTTGCGGGAGACCACCACGCGCTTGGGAATACCAGCACCGATAGCGGTACGCACGTAGTCCTTATCGAGTTCCTCCACCATCGAGGTACGAATAACACGGGTGAGGGAACCGGCCACCGGAACACCCAGGGCGATTGCCGGCAGCGCCATGCGCGCCAGCCAACCGGCCGGGTCTTCACCGAAGGCGGGAAGTGCGCCGGATGCCGGAAGCAGAGGCATATTGACGGAGAACGCCAGGATCATGAGGACGGCCAGCCAGAAGGAGGGCGTCGCGATGAAGGCGATAGAGAAGACGCGGATGATCTTATCGGGCCACTTGTCGCGGTAGAGCGCGGCGAGGACACCGAAAACGAAAGCGAGAACGACGGCGATAATAAGGCCGAGGAAGGTCAATTGCATGGTGATGGGGAAGGCCTCACCCACACGTTCGGCCACCGAAGCTTGGTTGGCGCCGTACGTGCCGAGGTCACCCTGCACGAAATTGACGAGGAAGTTCCAGAACTGAGCGAGCCAGGGGTCATTGAGTCCCATGGTGTTGCGGTATGCTTCCAGCGCTTCCTGCGATGCGCCTTCACCGAGGGCCGAGTAGGCCGGATCGATCTTAGAGAAGGACATCAGGAAGAAGACGAGGAAAGCAACGCCCAGAACCATGATCGGAAGCACCAGCAGGCGGCGCCCGATGAGTCTGAGAAGGTTGTTCACTGCGATATCTCCTCGGGGCTGCGGTGCCCCGCGTTGACTATTTGAGGGAGTATTTAGGCAAAGCTCGGGCCGGGGGTGGGGCTTACACCACCCCCGGCCCTCGCATTACCGTGTGTTCTTTGAACCAGCGCCGCGCGTGTCGTCAGCGCTGAGTCACGCGATTATTTACTTTCCAGCCGCGGAGCCAGCGTTGATGAAATCAAGGCCGGTCGTCGAAATCGGGGAGAAGTTGGTGACCTTGTCCGGGTAGTACGCGGTCAGCATCTGACGATGGAAGAGCGGGTAGAGCGGAACTTCTTCGGATACCAGATCGAAAGCCTTGTTCCATTCCTGCTGCTGGGCGTCGCCCTCAAGGGTGACGGCCTTGTCCATGTACTGGTGCAGTTCCTTGAACTTCTCGGAGCCGCCCCACTGGGTGCGCTTCTTGGTCCAGGTGTTATCGCCGTACCACCAGCTGAGCAGGAGGTCGGGATCCTGACCGAAGACCGAGGGGTCGCCGGGGGCGAGGGTGACATCGAAGGTCGGGTTGTCCACGTCCAGGTTATTGGCGTAGAGCGCCGAGGAAGCCTGGGATTCGATGGTCGCGTTGATACCGACGGCCGCCAGATCGTTCTTGATCTGGGGAGCCAGCGCGGTGATCCACGGGTGATCGGTGGTCAGCAGCTTGATGTCGAGGTTCTCAACACCGGCTTCCTTGAGCAGTTCCTTGGCCTTCTCCGGGTTGTAGGTGTAGACCGTGGAAGCTTCGTGGAAGTTCGGGTGGCTCTCCGGGAGGAAGGACTTGGCGGCCTTCGCATTGCCCGAGAGGGCGTTGGAGATGAGCTTATCGGTGTCGATCGCGTAGAAGAACGCCTGGCGCACCTTGTTGTTATCGAGCGGAGCCTTCTTGGTGTTGAAGAGCAGGAAGGGCAGGTTGAAGCCCTGCACCGCGTCAATCACACCGCCGGCGCCCTTGATCAGAGCTTCGGCATCGGCCGGGGCCGCTTCGATCACGTCCACGGTGCCCTGCTGGAAGGCGGTGGTACGAGCGGTGTCGTCCTTGAGGATCTCCCACTGCATCGCTTCCGCGGTGGCCGGGAACTGGCCGTTGTAGTTCTCATTCGGGGAGAACTTGATGTGGGCGCTGGTGATCTCATCGTACTTCCACGGACCGGTGCCCACGGGCTTCGAGGTGAGCTCATCATCGCTCATCGAGGCGGGAACGATCTTGACGAGAGCCAGGCGCTCCTTAACCAGCGAGAAGGGATGCTTGAGGTTGATGGTGACAGTCTTGTCATCCTTCTTCTGCACGTTGTCAATGAAGCTGAGCATCGGCAGGTAGATATTGCCCTCAGCGGTGGACCGCTCGAAGGACTTGACCACGTCGTCCGTGGTCACCGGGGTACCATCCGAGAACTTCGCGCCATCACGCAGCGAAACTTCGTACTGGGTATCGGTCACCTTGGTGGGAGCATCTTCCTTGGCCAAGGCGCGGTAGGGCTTGTAATCGTGGTAATCCAGTTCGTACAGGCCCTCCACCACGTGCATATTCGCGCCGGTTGCCAGCGCGGACGAGGTGGACGAGGGATGGTAGTTATTGGATTCGTAGGCGGCCGCCGCGCGAATGGTGCCACCCTTTGCCGGCTGTCCCGAGGGAACTGCGGCCTTCTCGGGTGCATCTCCACCGCTCTTGCCGGTGTCAGATCCACCGCCACCGCAGCCGGACAGCGCCAGCACACCAGCGGCCAGCACGGCCGTGGCCTTGGCGCCCCACTTCATGCGTGTCATTGAAGTGTCCTCTCCTTTGAGTTCTTCCGGAAATTCACTGCCGAATTTCCGCTATTTTTTCGCGTGCGACAACCATCTTTAGCGTCGCGTACCTATGACTTTAGATTGTCTGACAACTTTGTGCAAGGCCGGCCGTTGCCTTGTGAGCAAACTGTGACCAATTTGTGATGAACCTGGAAAGCGGGAGGGGATCCGGGCGAAGGTGGCGGCGTCGTCGTGCCACCCCGCACATAACGAAAGCGCACGAAAACGGGCGTAACGTGACACAATTCAATATTCACGCGCACATCTTTTGAAAACACTCGTTTTCCGATACCTTAGGTGTCATGATGCCCGACGACGCGCAGTCACATGCCACGCAGGGCGCTATGCGGGCCACCGGCGGCCACACCGGTTCCGGCTCGGATCGCGCCGATTTGGTCATGGACGCTTTGAAACAGCGAATTATTGAAGAACGCCTGCAACCCGGCGCGAAGCTTCCCACCGAAGCGGAGCTGTGCCGGGAACTTGGGGTGTCACGCTCCTCGGTGCGCGAGGCGCTGTCGAAGCTGGCCGCTCTGGATATCGTCACGTCGCAGCGCGGGAAGGGCACCCAGGTGGCGAATATGTCTCTTTCCCCGCTGGTGGAGTCCTTGTTGCTGCGCTCCTCCGCGCGCGCCGGAGCGGGCACGGGCGCGGTGGAAAGCGTGGCTCAGTTGCGCGAATATCTGGACCTGGGGATGGCGGAAGGAGTGGTGCGGGCACTGTCGGGCACCCATCACGATAACCTGCACGAGATCGTGGCGCGGATGACTGAAAAAGCGCTGCGCGGGGAAAATTTCCAGCACGAAGATATTGAGTTCCACATTGCGATGACGTCCGCGCTTGATAACGAGGTGGCGCTAGAGATGGTGACGGCGCTGTGGGTGGTGCACTCTATTGCGCTGCGCGATTTAAACGACGACGTCGATGAACTTCTCCTCGAAACCGCTCAGGCGCATAAACGTATTATTCAGGCCGCCGAAGATGGTGATATTTTCGCGTATCGCGGGGCGGTCATTGACCACTACCGGCCCCTCAATATGATTATTGACCGCCACGAGGCCGTTCAGCATGCCGCGGCTTCCGACGGAAGCACCGAAAGCGCGCTCGGGGATTCCGAGGATCCGGAGGCTCCGCCGGAGAAACTCAGCGCCGGAGACGCCGCCCAGCAACGCGAGGCGAAACGTGCTGAACGCGCCGCCGATATTGCCGCGCGGGCGCAGCGGGCTGCCTCCTTTGCCGATAATGCGGATCCGACATCGCGGGTTTCCGGGGTGTTGTGAAGTGTGCTGGAGCTCTGTTTACGGCCGGTAGCCCCACCACAACAGGATGCAAATCTACGCACCATTTTGGCCAGATTTCTGCTCTGAGTTTGCACTACGCGACCCTGACGGTCGGGGGTGCGGACGGTTTCCTAGAGATTTTTAAGGAGATCGTTCAATGAATAAGAAACCGGGAGTTGCAAACGGGATCAGGTACTCCGCCAAAGACAAGCAAAGAGCTCTCGCCATCCTGGAAAAGCTTGGCTCTCTAAGGCAAACAGTCCTAGAACTGGGTTATCC
>NZ_QDIE01000041.1 GCF_003957255.1 Actinotignum sanguinis | reverse complement strand
AAGTCGGGGTTAAACCAACACGTTCTGTCCATCCAAAAACTCGAGTCAAACCGAGTTCGAACCCGACTTTAGCCTGCTAGCAAGCCGAAAAGTCCGGATAAAACCAACACCAAGTGTCCTATAGGCCAAGAGGGCGAATTTGTAATCGCGGCGATGATTTTTAATTGACGATATTGTGTTCGTAGTCGGACGGGAACCCACCTGTTAATGGCTCGAGGCTCGCTATTTACTCTCCCGACAGCGCGAGGGGGATGGCGTAAATCCCGTCGAGGCGGTGGTACTCCTGGGCGACGGTGTTGAGGATCATGAGCAGCTGGTCGCGTTAGCGATTTTCACCTCAACTCCGGCGATCTCTCCGTTAGGGCCTTTAACCGCTTATAAATCGCTCGCGTATGGTAAAACATGGTACCAACCGACCGTTAGCAGGCTCCCTATGCCACTTTTAGCCGATTTTAGTCGAGTTCTGCGCGGCTCTGCCTCCCCGCAGCTTAGCGCCCCCGGCGGTTCACAACCACGCGGTGAATAATCCACCCCACCGCGACCACGAGGCACACCGCCACCACGATCTTCGCGAAAATCCCCACGTAATCTTCCACGATGGTCCAATTCGCGCCCAGCAGGTACCCGGCGTAAATAAGGATGGTATTCCAGATAGCCGAGCCAACTGCTGTTAGCGCGGTAAATTTCAGCATCCCCATATTTGTCACGCCCGCGGGAAGTGAAATAAGGGAACGGAAAATCGGAATCATGCGCCCGAAGAACACCGTCCAGCTGCCGTGCTTATCGAACCAGGCTTCGGTTTTATCCACGTCGGATTGTTTGGTGAGCGGGAACCACAGCAGAATTTTGCGGGTGCGTTCGCGCCCCAGCCAGGCGCCCAGTCCGTACAGCAGCCAGGCCCCCGCGAGCGAACCGGCGGTACACCAGAGGATCGCGCCGATGAGCGTCATATTCGACGTGGGCGAGGAGGCCGTGAACCCGGCCAGCGGCAAAATCACCTCGGAAGGCAGCGGCGGGAAAATATTTTCCAGCGCGATGAGAAGCGCCGCCCCGAAACCGCCGATAGCGTCCATCACACTGACCACCCAACCGGTGATTCCGCTCAGCGCACCCGGGTCACTTCCCGGCGCGGGGGCGGTGGCCAGGACGCTCGTCCATGCTGCTACGTTCACGCTTCTCCTCTGGTTGCGGCACCGCGAGCCGCGGCACATATGCCGTATTTTTTACGACGACGACGCCGCGCTGCCGCGCGGCCTGCCGGTTACCTTAGCAGGCTTAGCTGGCTGCGAGCCCGGGCGTGTCCTCCAGGAAATCCACGAGTTGTGCAGCCAGGCCGGTATATCCGGCCGGGGTGAGAGCAAGGAGACGTTCCTCCACCTCCTCGGGCAAGCCCAAGCCCGCGATAAATTCCCGCATATCGTCCGCGGTGACCTTCCGCCCGCGAGTCAGTGCCTTGAGCCGTTCATAAGGATCCTCCAGGTGTTTGGCACCGCCCAGCGCCGCGGCCCGCATGGCCTGCTGGATTGGCTCGCCCAGCACTTCCCAATTCGCGTTCAGATCCGCGGCGAGCTTGGCGGGATTGGGATCCACCCCGGCCAGCCCGCACCGCAAATTATCGAGGGCCAGGTAGGAATGCCCCAGTGCCACCCCGATATTGCGTTTCGTGGAGGAATCCGTGAGATCTCGCTGCATACGCGAAGTAACCAGAGTCTGACTGAGCACTCCGAAGAGCCCGGAGCTGATCTCCAGATTCGCCTCCGCGTTTTCAAAACGAATGGGATTGACCTTATGCGGCATCGTCGAGGATCCGGTCGAACCCTGCGCGGCCAGGTTCTGATGGAAATAATCCAAGGAAATATAGGTCCACATATCGGTGGCGAGATTGTGGGCGATGCGATTGACGTGCGCAATATCGTCAAAAAGATCGGCAAGCGCATCATAGGATTCGATCTGGGTGGTGAGCGGATTCCACGTCAGGCCCAGGGACTCCACAAAAACGCGGGCCAGTTCCGGCCAGTTCGCATCCGGAATAGCGGTGGCGTGCGCGGAAAAAGTCCCGGTGGCCCCGGAGAATTTCCCGTAGTACTCCGCGGTTTCCACCCGGCGCAGGGAACGGTGCAGGCGGTGCGCAAAGACGGCGAGCTCCTTGCCGACGGTGGTGGGCGAAGCCGGCTGCCCGTGGGTGTGGGCCAGCATGGGCAGCTGCGCGTGGGTGTGGGCCAGATCGCTCAGATCCGCGACCAGCCCCCAGGCGCGCGGCAACCAGCAGCGGCGCACCGCGTCGCGCACGCCCAAGGCCCACGCCAGGCTATTAATATCTTCCGACGTGCAGAAGATGTGGACCATCTCGCGCAGGTGGCCCAGCCCGCCCGCGTCCATGCGCTTCTTGATGAAGTATTCGACAGCCTTGACATCGTGCCGGGTTTCCGCCTCGATGGTGGCCAGCTCGCGTGCTGCGGCGTCGTCGAACTTTTCGGGAAGTGCGCGCAAATATACGACGGCGCTCGCGGGCAGCGCCCCCACCCCGGGAATCACCGCGCGTTCGCACAGGAAAATCAGCCATTCGACTTCCACGTGAATCCGGTAGCGGTTGAGCGCGGCCTCGCACAGGTAGGGCTGTAGCGGTGTGGTAGCGCTGGCGTAGCGCCCATCTAGCGGGGAGAGCGGCCCGGAAATATTCGGGACGGGGGTGGATGCGGAAGTTGATTCTGGCGCGCGATGCTCACTCATGGCTCTATTCTGGCAGATCCGCGCGCCGCTAGCAGAACTAGGCGCTCGCGGCACTAGAGGTAGGGCCGGGCCGCCGCCAGGGTCTCCGCGCCGTAGGATCCGCCGAAAAGTGCGGCGTGCAGGATAAGAATAGGTAGGCTATGCAGGCCAATGCGGTGCTGCCACCCAGAAGCGAGCGGAGAGACGGCGTTATAGCCGGCGTAGATCTCTTCCACGAAAGGAGCACGGAAGACCGTGAGGGTGGCCAGATCTGTTTCCGCGTGCCCGCCGTGGGAAACTGGGTCGATAAGCACCCCGCCTTGATCGGTCCACATCACGTTCCCGCTCCACAAATCCCCGTGGAGGAGGGCTGCCTGACTATGTACCAGGGCCGGTTGCGGGCTATCGAAAACACCGGCCCGCAGGCGTTCGCAGATATGTTCCAGTGCGCGGGCGCCGCTCGCGTCCAGCGCCCCGTTGTCACGTGCGGGGCGCAGGTAGGGCTCAATGCGGTCCGCGGCGTAAAACTCCCCGAAGCTGCGCGCGGGCGAATCCGCGGGCACCACCGGTAAATCCCAAGAACCCAGGCGGACCGGGCGCGAGTGTACAGTACCGGGAGCTTGCCCGAAAATCCGCTTTCCGGAGGGATCCCACGCGTGCGTGCGGGCCAGGCGCGCCCCGAATTCCCGGGCGGCCGCGGCGCTGGGGCGCACGGAGCGCAGGCGTTCTTCGCGCAAGATACCGCGGTCGTGATCCGCGGCGGTGGAAAGGAGCAGGACAACGGGTGCCCCGCCACTCGGAGTTGCCTCGGCCAGCTCCGCCAGCGAAAGCGCCTCACCCCAGATCTCGGCCGGGTCACCGGTTTTCACAAAGGTCTCCATAGCCGCATCCTACGGCGCCCGCGCTGCCAGGAGCGCCGCGAAGCGACGGCGGGGCGCGCGCGGAATGGCGCCGGGTGGCTTGCGGAACGGCGCCGGGTGGCGCGCGGTGATGGTGCACAATAGAAGAATGCAATGGTTCCGCCCCGAATTAGCCGATCTACCCAGCTACGTTGCCGGGAAACGCCCGCGCAACGCCGATAGTGTCAAGCTCTCCAGCAACGAAGTTCCCTTCCCGCCCACCCCGGCGGTGGCTGCCGCGCTCGTGGCCGCTGTTGATCACGGCGGGGCGCTCAACCGTTATCCCGATATGTCCTGTGCGCAGCTCACCGCCGCGCTCGCGGCCTATGAGGATTGGGATCCGGCCGGCATCGTGGTGGGGAATGGTTCCACTGCCCTCATCGAAAAATTCTTGCAGGCCGTGGTGACTCCGGGCGGTGAGGTGGTCAGTCCCTGGCGCTCTTTCGAGGCTTACCCTATTGCCACCATTGCCGCAGGTGGACGTTTCATCGGGGTGCCGTTGCGTGCGGATGGCACCCATGACTTAGAGGGCATGGCCGCCGCGCTCACGGAGAATACCCGCGCTATCCTCCTCTGCTCGCCCAATAACCCCACCGGCACCACCATTCCGCACGCCGAGGTGGCTGATTTCCTCGCCCGGGTTCCCGCCCGCATCCCGGTACTTCTTGACGAGGCGTATATTCACTTCGCTCCCGCGGTGGGTGAGAGCCAGGCGAGCCGCGCCGTCGTACAAAACGGAAAAGAATTGGCGCGCCACTATCCGAATCTGGTGGTGGCCCGCACGTTCTCCAAGGCCTTTGCGCTGGCCGGGTTGCGGCTGGGCTACCTGCTCACCAGCGCCGCGATGGCCGAGCCGCTGCGCCGTATTGCCACGCCGTTCGGTGTCAATCGCCTCGCCCAGGTAGCCGGCCAGGCCGCTCTCACCGAAGCACCAACCGTACTGGAGCGCGCCGCGCAGCTGGCCCGCGCCCGCGACGAACTGGCCGCGCAGCTCGCGGAGGCTGACTGGCACACGCCTACCTCATACGCGAATTTCCTGTGGATCGACGCGGCGGAGCTGGCCCGTCACGGGGTTACCGCCGCGCGTTTCGAGGACGCCTGCATGGACGCCGGGGTGCTGGTGCGGGTGCTCGGCGAGGGCGTGCGCATCAGCGTGGCCGAACCGGAAGGCAGTGCCCGGGTGCTCGCGGCCGTGCGCGCGCTGGAGTGACCCTGACGGGCTGAGTTGCCGCGGGCCCGCCTGGCTCTGGATGAGCCCGCCGCAGCTAACACAGTGAGCGCAACTAGAACACTTCTTCGGCGGCCCTCCGCACCGTAAATCCGTGGCCGGTCAGTTCCGACCAGCAGGAGATGCCGGCGTATTGGTCGGCGGTGCAGGCGAAGCCGTGCGCGGCCACCACGCTGCCGTAGGGCACTTCTTTGACGGTACTCACCTGGGTGGAACATCCGGCAGTGGTGGTGCCCGTCAGCCCCACGGTGTAATTAGCCGGTTCGCCTTCGCAGCCGGGCGGGGACACGTAGTCATAGGTGAAAATCGTGCAGTTGACGGCTTTTTCGTCGAGGGAGCAGCGCACGTTATTCATGGGGGTGGTGAAAGATTCCAGGCGGGTGGCTTCCGGCGGGGCGGGGCGCACCAGCTTCCACCACTGGCGCGAGGCCGCGAAAGATTGGAAATCCGCCGGCGCGGCAGTATCGCCAAGCGCCGCGCTCAAGCTCACGGTGTAATCCGCCCCGCAGCTGGAGGAGAGGGTGCGCAGAGCTTCGCTGAGGAGCGGTTCCTCCGCGGTGTACGTGCCGCCCGCGGCCGCCGCGCTCGCGTAATCGGCCAGAATAGCCGCGGCGGTATCGGGATTCGGGCAGGTTCCCGCGCTCAGTTCCTGGACCTGGTTGCGCAGCTGGGTGAGATTAGCGGAGGCGCTGCGCCCGGGTTCGGGGCCCGCGGTGGTGGGCGCGGGCGCGGCGGCGTCGTCGCCAGAAAAATACGAGACTCCCACCAGGGCGAGCACGCCCGCGAGAACGGCAGCGGCGAAGAGCAAGAAATACAGCGGCCATCGCGCCGGGCCGTGCGCGCTGTGTTTCATGCGTGACTTCTCCTTGTGCTGGGGATCGTCCTCCTAGGTTACGGCACCGCGCGCCGTGCGTCATCTTAGGAACGACGGCGCAGCTCAGGCGCCCGCCCCGCCGCGGTCCGCACCGTGCCTTCGGTTAGCGCCCGCCCAGGGCGGCGCGCAGCACGGGCAGAATCTGGACATCCCCGGGCAGCCATTCCACGCTCTCGAGTTCGGCGGCGGTGAGGACGCGAGCATCACGGTGCGCCGGCCCCAGAGTGATCTCCCCGAAGGGACGCGCCAGCCACACCATCATCCGCAGCCCGGTATTGTGCTCCCCGGAACTGAGATCCCAGGAGCCGTCCGGGCTATCGGGATTGGCCAGCTGCCTACCGATATCAATACCGCAGCCCAGCTCTTCGGAAATTTCCCGGTGTAACGCCTCGCGCGGGGTTTCCCCGGGTTCCACTTTCCCGCCGGGGAATTCCCACAGGCCGTCCGCCCATTCGGGGTAGGAGCGCTGGGTGGCCAGGACCCCGCTGGGGTTGGTGAGGTCAGCAACCAGGGCCGCGCCCACCACCAGGCGGGGAGCGGGTTCCGTGCTGGAGTCCGGTGCGGGGGCCGGCTCAGATACGGGTGTTGTGTGAGATGTCGATTCGGATGTCATATCGGATGCCTCCTCGCCGCCCATATTAATTCCTGGGGCGAGCGGTGTGGATGTCCGTTCACCTTGTGAGTGAGATCTGCCACCGGATAAACTGGCCGCGCATTGCCGCTCACAGGAGATCACCATGACCCACCACTGGAGTTCCGGGGCGCTCTTCGGCTCCGGAGAGTTCCGCGCCCCGTCGGTTAACCGATCTGTGATTGCCTGGCCCGCGGAGCACATCGCGCAGGGCGACAGTTTTGAGCTGTGGACCTGCCCGGATGGAGCCGGCGCGCTCGGGGAGCGGGCGCGCGGTGCTCAGGCACGGGGTGATGGGGTGCCGGGCAGCGGGGTGCCAGGCGATAGCAGCACCGAACAGAGCGGCGCCGTGCGGCTATGCGCCCTCACGGTAGACCCGGGTGGTATCCCGGCCGCGGCCATTCCCACCCGTGCTCACCTGGCCGGGTACGCCGCGCTGCGCCTGAGCGGGGTACCCTCCCACCGATTGCGCGAGGCCCTGCGCGGGCAGCTTCTGGTGGCGCGGCGCAACGCCGCGGGGGAACTCAGCGCTCTGACCGGAGTGCAGATCGCCGGCATGATCGATGATCTTTACGCGGGTGCCCGCCAGGCCACCCTCGGGGTGACATGGCACGGGGATGCCCCCGCGGTGGCACTCTGGGCTCCCACCGCCCGGCAGGTTCGTATCGAGGTGGCAGGTACCGGCGCGAGTGCGGGTGCCGCCGTTGGTGCCGCCACGCCTACCGCAGGTGCGGGCGCCCCACGCACCACCACATATCCTATGGCCCGCGATGAGCTGGGAATCTGGCACGCCAGCGGCACCCCGGCCTGGAAGAACGCCAGCTATCTTTTCGAGGTTGAGGTGATTGATCCGATGGCGGGCACCGTCGTCACCTACCGGGTGACCGACCCCTATGCGGTGGCTCTTACGGTGGATTCCGAACGCGCGGTCTTCGTTGATCTTGCGGACCCGGCCTACCAACCGGAACTGTGGCGCACCGCCCCGCAGCGCACCCTCGCTAACCCGGCTGCCCATACTATCTACGAGCTGCACGTGCGTGATTTTTCCATCTCGGACGCGAGCGTGCCCGAGCGGCTGCGCGGAAAATACGGTGCCTTTGCGCTGCGGGATTCTGCCGGTATGCGCCACCTGCGCGCCCTGGCGCAGGCCGGAATCACCACCGTTCACCTCCTCCCTACTTTCGATATCTCCACCATTCCCGAACGCCCCGAGAATCAGGAAATCCCGCAGATCCCGCCCGCAGCCCCGGATTCCCCGGCCCAGCAGCGGGCCGTGAGCGCGGTGGCGGATGTCGATGCCTATAACTGGGGCTACGATCCGTTTCACTACCTGGCGCCGGAAGGCAGTTACGCGGTGGAACCCCACGGCGGGGCGCGTATCGCGGAGTTCCGTGCCATGGTGGGAGGGCTGCATGCGGCTGGCCTCGGCGTCGTGCTAGATCAGGTCTATAACCACACGGCTGCAGCCGGCGGGGATGCCGCCTCCGTTCTCGATAAAGTGGTGCCCGGTTATTATTACCGCCTGGACGCGCGTGGCACCATCGCCACGTCCACGTGCTGCCCGAATGTGGCGACCGAAAATCTCATGGCGGAGAAACTCATGGTGGATGCGGTGGTGCTGTGGGCCAAGCACTATCGCGTGGACGGTTTCCGTTTCGACCTCATGGGCCACCACAGCCGCGCAAATATGGAGGCGGTGCGCGCCGCCCTCGATTCCCTCACGGTGGAGCGAGATGGCGTTGACGGTGCGCGCATCTACCTCTACGGGGAGGGCTGGAATTTCGGGGAAGTGGCCGATAACGCGCGTTTCCGCCAGGCCACCCAGGTGGAGATGAACGGCACCGGCATCGGGGCTTTCAATGATCGCTTGCGTGATGCCGTCAACGGCGGCGGGCCTTTCGATTCCGATAAACGCCACCACCAGGGCTACGGCACCGGCCTGTTCACCGACCCGAATGGCCACGGCCCCAGCCTCCCGGAAGAACAGCGCGAACGCCTCGGGCAGGCCACTGACCTGGTCAAACTCTCCCTAGCCGGGGTCTTGCGCGATTTTAGTTTCCTCACCCACACCGGGGAATGGAAACGCGGCTCCGAACTGGATTACGGCGGGCGGCCCGCCGGTTTCGCCTCCCAGCCGCAGGAGGCCGTCAACTACGTGGACGCGCACGATAACGAAACCCTGTGGGATATCGGCATCTACAAACTACCGCTCTTCCTCAGCATCGATGACCGCATCCGGATGGTGCTGCTCTCCCTGGCCACGGTGGCGCTCGGGCAGGCTCCGGCCTTCTGGCACGCGGGCACCGAGCTGCTCCGCTCGAAATCCCTGGATCGGGATTCCTATAATTCCGGGGATCACTTCAACCGCCTGGATTTCTCCGGGCAGAGCAATAATTTCGGGGTGGGTCTGCCGCCCGCCAGCCGCAACGAGGCATCCTGGCCGGTCATTGGCCCCCTCCTGGCGCGCCCCGAGCTGCGCCCCAGCCCGCAGCATATCGCCCGCGCGCAAGCCATCGCCCGCGAGCTGCTGCGCCTGCGCCATTCCAGCCCGCTTTTCACCCTGGGGAGCGCGGAGCTCATCCGCGCGAAAGTGAGTTTCCCCAACGGCGGGCCGGGCGCCACCCCCGGTCTCATTATTATGCGCATCGACGACACCGCAGACCCGGATATCGATCCGCAGCTCGACGGCATTATCGCGGTATTCAACGCCTCCCCGCGCCCCGTCACGGAAAAAATCGAGGGGGTCACGGAAACCTACGCGCTTTCGCCCATTCAACGGCGGGGGTACGACGACGCAGTTCGCGGCGCCATGCTCATCCGCGGCACCGTTACTGTGCCCGCGCGCTCCGTCGCGGTTTTCCTACTGGCCTAGCGGTTCGCAGGCGTGAGCCGGCCCTCCCGCCCGCGCCGGCGCACCAGTGGGAGGAGTGGTTCGGGATGTGCGCTTTTCGCAACGCCGCCCGCTCACGGTGGGATCCCCGGGTAGCCAGAAGCGCAAAGGCGCATCTGTATTGCGGGAAATCCCGATGCGGGGACCCGCCTGATAGGGCAGCGGAGCCGGGGGCAGCTCCAGGTGGAAACGCGGAGTAGAAGCTGCCGCAGGAAAGAGGATTCCCCCATCAGCATCTTCCACCGCGAGCGGCAGCCCACTCATGGAGGTATCCAAACCGAGGACCTGGCCTAAGTTGCCCGGCCCGCGCGCCAGGGCCTGGCGCGCGGGCGGAGTGGCAGCTGGCCGAGTCCGGCGCCGGGTGGCTTCCTCCAGTCCGGCCACGACTTCTCCGGCGCGCAGAAGCACCGCGCTGGCTTCGCCATCCGCCCCGCACACGATATTGCCGATGCGATGGATGCCGTAGCTGAGATAGACATAGAGGTGGGCGGGTGGCCCGAACATGACCCGGGCGCGCGGGGTGGGCCCGGCGAAAGCGTGCGAGGCCGGATCATCGGCCCCGAGGTAGGCTTCCACTTCGGTCAGGCGCACCGCCACGGCGCCGTCGCCCACCACCGCGCCCAGCAGCAGCGGGGCCAGCTCATCGGCCGGCCGGCTCAGGTCCGCGATGCTCGCTGCCCCCGTGCGCGCCATGGTCCCTCCTGCCGCTAGGCTCAGGCGTCGTCGCCCATTCCCTCGAGGTTTGAGAGCGCTTCGCGAATCTGCGCGGCGCTGGCCCGCAGGGATTCCAGCTCCGCATCGGACGGTTTCATATCGATCTGCCGGATCGCGCCGCGCGCCCCCACGATGGTGGGGACGGACATGCACACTCCGGAAATCCCGTTCCAGCCGGTCATGAGCCGAGAGACGGAGAGCACCACGCGTTCGTCACGCAGCACCGCCTGGATAATCCGCGAAGCGGCCAAACCGATGGCGTAATTCGTGGAGCCCTTCCCCTCGATTACTTCGTAGGCGGCGTTAATAACGCGGTCGGCGATGCCGTCGAGGAGTTCATCGGTGACCGGGCCGGAACGCAGCTCCCATTCGCGGATCGGCACCGTGGAAATCGAGGCCATCGACCACATGGGAGTCTCGGAATCCCCGTGCTCACCGCACATATAGGCGTGCACATTCGAGGTCGCCACGAGGAACTTCTGTGAAATAAGCTGGCGCAGCCGCGAAGAATCGAGCACGGTTCCGGTCCCGAAAACGCGGGCGGGCGGCAGCCCGGAAATTTTGAGAACGGCTTGGGTGACCACGTCCACGGGATTGGCGACGACGACGAAAATCGCATTGGGAGAAAGCTCGACCAGCGGGGGAACAATGGAGCGCATCATCGCCACACTCGCCCCGGCAAGGTCCAGGCGGGACTGGCCCGGCCGCTGGCGTGCCCCGGCGGTAATCACGATGACATCGGAATCCGCGGTGGCCTCCACGTTATCGGTGCCTTCAATTTTCGCGGTCGGCATGAACTGGCCGCCGTGCATAAGATCGAGGGCTTCGGCATGCACCTTCTGCGCGTTGATATCTTGGAGAACAACATGCCGGGCAACGCCTTTGATGAGCATGGCGTAGGCGAGGGACGTCCCCACCGCCCCGGCCCCGATAATAGAAACTTTTGAGCCTTCAGTGCGCTGGTCAATCATAATGCAGTATTTTACCCGCTACGGGGTGATCCGTACCGCGGTGCGCCCGTAACGCTGGCCGGCCAAAAGCTCACGCCCGGCTTCGGGAACGTCAGCAAGGTCAATAACGTGGGTGAGGGAATCGAGAACGCCCACATCCACGTGCGCGGCCAGCAGCTCCCAGGCGCGCAGGCGCAGCGCCCGCGGGGCGCGCACCGAATCCACCCCGGCCAGGGTCACACCCCGCAAAATAAAGGGCAGTACCGTGGTGGGGAGCGCGGTTCCGCCGGCCAGGCCGCAGGCGGCCACCGTCCCGCCCCAGCGGGTGCGCGCCAGGAGATTCGCGAGCACCTGCCCGCCCACGGTATCCACTCCGCCCGCGAAGCGAGCCTTCTGGAGGGGCCGCGCGGAAGGCACTTCCAGTTCCGAGCGTTCGAGCACCTCGGTAGCCCCGAGCCCGCGCAGGAAATTCCCGAAGCGCTCCGCCCGCCCGGTCAGCGCTATCGGCTCATAGCCCAGCTGCGCGAGGAGATGGAGGGCAATGCTACCCACCCCGCCACTTGCCCCGGTCACCAGCACCGGGCCGTCTTTCCTCGCCCCGGAAGATTTTTCCGCCGCGGCACCGTGCGGCGCCGCGGGCGCAGCCGCCGCGCGTTCCTCCAGTGCTAGCACGCACAGCGCCGCCGTATATCCGGCCGTTCCCAGGGCCGCGGCCTGCGCGGCGCTGAATACTTCCGGCACGGGCACGCACGCATCCCCGGGCACCCGCAAAAGCGGGGTGTAGCCCCCGTGGTGGAATTCACCCAAGCCCGCCCCGTTCACGCTCACCAGCTGCCCCGGATGGACCGGGCTGTCCGGGCCGGCTTCGCGCACCGTCCCCACCGCGTCAATGCCGGGAATAAGCGGGCTGATGCGGGCCACGCCCCGGTCACCTTTCAGGCAGAGCGCATCTTTGTAATTGAGGGAGGACCAGGAAATATCGAGGAGCACATCACCTTCCCCGGGAGGGGCCGCAGCGGGCCGGCCGGCATGGGTAGCGAGGGTGAGCGTGGGTGCGGCGGCGTCGTCGCACTGCACAAAAATAGTAGCCATGCATTAAGCGTACCGGCGCGGCACACGGCACGCTTTAACCGCTACTATCTGAAGTAGACCCGGCGCGCTTTAACCGCTACTATCTGAAGTAGACCCGGCGCGCTTTAACCGCTACTATCTGAAGTAGACCCGGCGCGTGAGCCGGGCACAAGGCACGGACAGGGCCGGATGATCACTCCACGCACTCGCAACGATTGAGCTTCCACCGACCCTCTCCATGCGGAAAGGTGATTCATGATTAACGTTAAAGAGGCGGTGGATTCATTCACCTCCTGGCAAGAAGAGCTTTATATCCACCTGCATCAGCATCCCGAACTTTCTATGCAGGAAAAAGAAACCTGTGACACCATCGACGCGGAACTGACGCGCCTCGGGTACGCAACGCAGCGGATCGGCGGCGGCGTCGTCGGTGTGCTGGAAAACGGAGAAGGGCCCGCGGTGCTTTTCCGTGCCGATATTGATGGGCTCCCCGTCAAGGAAGCGACCGGGCTGGAGTACGCCTCCACCCAGACGCGCACGGACGCGGACGGCAATGAAGTTCCGGCCATGCACGCCTGCGGCCACGATTTCCATATTTCCTGCGCGCTGGGCGCCGCCCGTATTTTCGCGGAAAACCGCGCAGCCTGGGCCGGCACCTATATCGCGTTGTTCCAGCCCGGGGAAGAAACCGCGGCCGGGGCGCGCTCCATGGTGGCCGACGGCCTCGTCGATAAGATTCCGGCACCGGATGTGGCTTTGGGGCAGCACGTGCTCGCCGGGCCCATGCGCGCCGGGCAGGTCGGCACCCACGCCGGGGCGATCCTCTCCACCGGCGCCTCCGTCAAGGTGACCTTGCACGGGAAGGGCTCGCACGGCTCCATGCCGCATCTGAGCATCGACCCGGTGGTGCTGGCCGCCGCCGTGGTGACCCGGCTGCAGAGCGTGGTGGCGCGCGAAATTAATCCCTTCAAGATGGCGGTGCTCACCGTGGGCTCCATCCACGCCGGAAGCAAATCAAATATTATTCCGGACACGGCCACCCTGCTTATTAATATTCGCGCCTACGACATGGACGTGCGCGAACAGCTCCTTGATGGCATTAAGCGCACGGTCACAGCCGAATGCGAAGCGGCCCGCGCCCCGCAGGCACCGGAATTCGAGATCTACGATTCCTACCCGCTCACCAATAACGACGCCGCCACCACCGACAAGGTCACCCAGGCTTTCCTGGCGCATTTCGGGGAAGAGCGCGTAATGGATTGCGGGGAAGTATCGGCTTCCGAAGATTTCAGCGTGATCCCGGACGCCTTCGGGATTCCCTACACCTACTGGGGCTTCGGCGGCTTCGCGGAAGGCGCGCCCACGTACCCCAACCACAACCCCGCCTTCGGGCCGGTTCTCCAACCCACCCTCGCCACCGGCACCGAAGCCGCGGCCGTCGCCGCGCTCGCCTGGCTGGCGCGGGACTAGTGTACCGTCCGTGAAATAGCTTACTGGTGATGGTATTATTGATCCATGTCGCACCCCGCTAAACCACTCGCCTTGAGTGACGAGGAACGAAGCACCCTGGAAAAGATCTACAACTCACCATCAC
>NZ_QDIE01000040.1 GCF_003957255.1 Actinotignum sanguinis | reverse complement strand
CCTTACCGCCACACCATTCACGTGGGTAGCTGACGTGGATAGCCTCCTGGAGAAAATAGCACGCGCGAGAACAGTCTTAGAACAAACCCCCACCCCATAACCGGAAACCTAAATCGCGGACGGTGCACTAGTACATGAAGGGCGTTAGTGCATAAAAGTGGGTCCAACCAGGAAAACCTGGTTGGACCCACGGGAGTACCCTCATCCCGCTGTGCCGCCCGCCTATTTAGCCGGCGACGAGCACGTGCAGCTGGCGCGGGCCGTGCACGCCTTCCACGCGACTCAGCTCGATATCCGAGGTGGCGGAGGGCCCGGCCACGAAGGTAATCGGTTGGCCATCGCGCACCGAATCCTGGAGCCGGGTCATCGCCTCGGGGGTATTGGAAACAACCTGATCGGCGCGCAGCACGCACACATGCGCATCAGGCACCAGGGTGAGTGCACGCCGGCCCTGGTCAGCACGATGGTCCATGGCAAAAGTACCGGTATTGGCCACCCCGACAGCGGCGGCCGTCACCACCGCATCGATATCGTTAAGCTGGCGGGCGCTGAGGTTATCGTCGTCGTACACCTGGAAACCATCCCCCGCAATAGCCGCGCGCCAGGAAGAATCCAGCCCCGCGGGAAGCACCACGGAGCGCGCGCCGATGGCGTGCAGGTGGGCAACGATAGCCGCGGGGACCGCCTCCGGAGCGACCCGCTCCACTTCGGCCTTGTAATCGGCCACGAGCTCGAGGAAATAATCCACGAGGTCGCCCTCAATGGCGGTGGGCTGGTTGTATTCCCAGCTGATCGCGGATTCTTCCGGATCCTGGCTGGGCACATCACCGAGCGCGGAGCGAATCCGCGCGAAAATCTCATCGCGTGCCGAGGTCATGACAGCTCCTCCGTGGTTGGGCGGCCGAAAATATCAGGTGCGGGCGAAACCGGCCCCGCGGTGGGCGGTACTTGCCCGGCTCCGGGCGGTAGCTGCGCGAGCGGAGCGGCGGGGGCGCCGTCGATCAAACTCGGATCGCAACCGAGTTGATGCAACTGTCCCTTTTGCAACTCTTTCTGGAAACGCTTGAGCTGCCGCGCCTCGCGTTTCTTGCGCCGCGCGAACGTGGCGCGGGCGCTGCGCTTGGGCAGCATGGGAACATCACGGGCCCGGGTCCAGCGGTGCACGCCGGGAATATGCCAATTCCCGATGTAATGCATGAACAGGCCCATCACGCGCCCGCCCACGCTAGCCAGCCGGGCTGCGGCCCCCAGGCGCCAGCTCTTGCCCATCACCCAGCCGCCCCCGGCCATAAGGATCGGTTCCACATGCGGGCGCAGGCCCGCTTCGGCCCGTTTCTTATCCACCGCTTTGCGCCGCAGGTGCACGAGGATATTCGAAATCGGGATTTTCACCGGGCACACTTCATTACACGCCCCGCACAGGGTGGATGCGAAGGGCAGGGAGCGATCCACCACCGATTCCAGGCCGCGAATTTGCGGATTGAGAATCGCGCCGATAGGCCCGGGGTAGACCGACCCGTAGGCGTGCCCACCCACTTTCTCGTAGACCGGGCAGATATTCAGGCAGGCCGAGCAGCGAATGCAGCGCAGCGCCGCGCGCCCCACCGGGTCGGCGAGCACCTTGGTGCGCCCGTTATCGAGCAAAATAATATGAACATCGCGCGGGCCATCACCTTCGCGCGCGCCGGTCCAAATAGTTCCGTAGGGCGCCATGCGCTCACCGGTGGACGAACGCGGCAGCAGCTGCAAGAACACTTCGAGATCCTGGAAAGTGGGGAGAATTTTCTCGATACCCACCACGGAAATGAGGGTTTCCGGCAGGGTGAGATTCATACGCCCATTACCTTCGGATTCCACCACCACCAGGGAACCCGTTTCCGCAATGGCGAAATTCGCGCCGGAGATCCCCACCTTGGTGCGCATGAACTTTTCGCGCAGATGCACGCGGGCCGCGGCGGCCAGCTCGGCCGGCTCATCGGTCACGTCGGGCGGGCAGGGAGTGCCGTACTGGCCCATTTCCCGCAGGAAAATCTCACGCACCTCGCTACGATTGCGGTGAATCGCGGGCACGAGGATATGGCTGGGGCGGTCATGCCCGAGCTGCACAATAAGCTCGGCCAGGTCCGTTTCCCACGCCGCGATCCGCGCTTCTTCCAGGTGTTCGTTCAGGTCAATTTCCTGGCTGACCATGGACTTCACCTTGGTGACTTCGCTTTCCCCGGTGGCGCGCACCAGGTCGATAACGATCTGGTTGGCTTCCTCCGCATCGCGCGCCCAGTGCACGTGCGCCCCGGCCGCGGTGGCGTTCTTTTCAAACTCTGCCAGGTAGTAATCGAGGTGGCGCCCCACCCGGTTCTTAATATCGGCGCCGGCCTGGCGGATATCCTGCCAATTATCCAGCTCGCTCACCACCGCCTGCCGCTTGGCGCGAATGGTGTGGGTGGCGTGATGGAGATTCTTCGCCTGCGTTTCGTTACCCAGCTCGCGTACCGCGGCCTTGGGGAAGGCCGGGGAATCAAGCAGATCCCCGTCGGGCGGGGCCGGGGTGAGGCGTTCCAATTTCAGTGTTTTCATGCGATCCTCCCGGTGGGGATTGTTGCGGCGCCCGGTACCGACGCAGTGCCGGCGGCCCCCGCTAAGGCTCCCGCTCCAGCGCTCGCACCAACGGGTGCGGTCTGCACCAGCAGATTGACCATGTGAATGGGTCGCACGGGTTTCTTCTCCCGGTGGAGAATCCCCCCGAAGTTCATGAGGCAAGCATTATCGAGGCTCGCCACGTATTCCGCCCCGGTTTCCAGCACGTGCCGGGCCTTATCGCGCCCCAGCGCAATAGACACGTCCGAGTTCTTCACGGAGAACGTGCCCCCGAAGCCGCAGCACTGGCGCATATCCTCCAGCGGGATATATTCCAGCCCGCGCACCGCCTGCAGCAGGCGAATGGGGCGATCACCCACCTCGGCCACGCGCAGCGAATGGCAGGAGGCGTGATAGGTCACGGTATGCGGGAAATACGCGCCCACATCCACGGTCCCGAGCACATCCACGATGAACTCGCTGATGTCGTAGACCCGTTTCTGCACTTCGTGGACGCGCCGCGCCAGCTCATCTTCACCGGCATCCAGCGCCAGCATCTCGTGCTGTTCGCGCACCGATCCCACGCAGGATCCGGAGGGCCCCACAATATAGTCGTAGTCCTCAAAAGCTTCGAGGAAAGCCCGCACGCTCGGCAGCGCCCGATCAAAATAACCGGTATTCGTGAACATCTGACCGCAGCAGGTCTGGGCGCGCGGGAATTCCACCTCGCATCCGAGCCGCTCAAGCAGCACCGCGGTATTATTCACGGTATTCGGGAACATCACCTCGTTAATACAGGTGGCGAAAACCGCAACTTTCTTGCGCGGTTCCGGCCCGGGAATCAGGCTCATATCAACTCTTTTCTTTCGTTTTTGTTACGACGACGGCGCCGCTGCGCGGCGCTGTGCCCGGCCAGTCGCGGAACTGAGGCAGGGCAGGAATTCATTTAGGCGAGGAACCCAACCAGCAGGCAGAGCAGGATGAGCAGGCCGCAGGCCCAGGGCAGGGACCGGCGCAGCAGCACGGATTCCTCGCCGACCATATCCACCCCGCCGGTGGCAATTGCCAGGGTTTGCGGGCTGATCATTTTGCCCACGGCCCCGCCCACGGTATTGCAGGCCACCAGCAGCCCCGGATCCGCCCCGATCTGGGTAGCGGCGGTGTGCTGCAGATTGGCGAAGAGCGCCGTTGTTGAGGTTCCCGATCCGGTCACCGCGGTGCCGATCCACCCCAGAATCGGGGCGAGGAAGGGGAACACGGAACCGGCCCCGGCAATCCAGGTGCCGATCGTGAGGGTTTGGCCGGAAAGGTTCATCACGTAGGCGAGGGCGAGCACTGAACCGATGGTGAGGAAAGTCCAGCGCAGCTTATAGACCTGGGCGAACATCAGGCGTGCCACGGCGCCCGGCTTCATCCGGTAGCAGGCGGCCAGCACCAGGGCGGTCAGGAGCAGCAGGGTGCCCGGGGAGCTCAACCAGGCGAAAGTGTAGGTGGTGGAGGCGGCGGGCGTACCGTCGGTCCCGCGCACCAGATTCTCACCCCCGGCCCACAGGGCTGGCCAGTGGATCGTCACATTCGTGGCGGCCAGGGCACCTCGGATCGCCGGCACCATCTGGGTGGTGACGAAAACTGCCACGATGAGTACGTAGGGGAAGATTGCCCAGGCCAGGGCCGCGGGGCGGATCCGTTCGGTGGTCGGCCGGGGTGCGGCGCCGGTGAGGCGCTCGGCCGCGGCCCGGCTCCCGCGCGGTTGCCAGATGCGCAGCAGCGCGATTCCCACCGCCAGGCTCACTAGCGCGGGCACCATATTGACCAGGCCGGGTGCCAGGGTGCGGGCCGCGAACCAGGTGCTCAGCGCGTAGGATGCCCCCACCGCCAGGGCCAGGGGCCACACCTGGGCCAGGCCGCGCCAGCCGTCCATAATGAGGAGGAGCGCGAAGGGGATGAGCCAGACGAGCACGCTGGTTTGTTCGCTGATCTGCGCGGAGAGAGTGGCGGCATCAATTCCGGTGAGGTTCGCCCCGGTGAGCACGGGGGTGGCCATCGCCCCGTAGGGCACCGCGAAGGTATTGCCCACCAGCACCGTGAGCGCCGCCTTCCAGGGCGTGAAACCGAGGGCGAGCAGCATCACGCCGCAAATCGCTACCGGCGCCCCGAAACCGGCCAGCGCCTCGAGGAGGGCGCAGAAACTAAAAGCGATGAAAATGCCCAGCGCGCGCGGATCGGGGGAGAGGCGCGCGAAAGCCTGCATGAGGGTGTCGTGATGCCCGGAGGCCACCGTGAGTTCGAACAGGATAATCGCGGTGAGAACAATCCAGGTGATGGGGAAGATCCCGAAGACGGCGCCTTCCAGGCCGGCGGCCAGCGCCATGCCGGCGGGCATGTGGAAAGCAAAAATCGCCACGGCAAGCGCAACGACGACGCCGCATACGCCCGCCCAGTGGGCTTTGATATGGAAGGCACCCAGCAGGAGGAACACCGTGAGGAGCGGGAGGAGGGCCACGAGGGCGGAGAGGGTGAGACTCCCCAGCGGCGCGGCAGTTTGTGTAAAGGCTTCCACGATGTTCTCCTATCCATCGCACGAGGTCGGGTCGGATGCGGGTCGGTGAGCAGCGTTGGTCACGGCGGTCGAATCCGAATCCGGTTAAGTCTGATTAAGATCGTACGGACGTAGGTCACAAGATAAAAATTGAGAGCGCTTAAATGTGGGTGATGTTGCGCACAAAACGCCTAGTAAGGGACTCCTTACTCTGGCGGAAAACTAGTAAATGTGCTAAATGATTCGGCGCGCTGCGTGGGTGGCTAGGTATGTAGCTGACGGCCCATCCGCTCCGCGTGACACGCCGGACGGGGTGGTTACCAGCTTCACAAAGCGCGGGTCCAAAGTCCCAAAACCGCGGAAATGGGCGCAAAGCGGGAGTGACGGCGTCGTCGTAACAACCACAAGTTCTAGTGGTCTTTTGTTCTAGCTGCCACTAGGTGTAGTGTTTAGCCTTGTAGTCGTTCCACCACGCACACAGCGTGACAATCCGAAACTGAGGAGACCTCATGAGCATTACCGTCTACACCAAGCCCGCGTGCGTGCAGTGCAATGCCACCAAGCGCGCGCTCGATAAGGCGGGGCTGGAGTATGAGCTCGTGGATCTCACCCAGGATGCGGAGGCCCTCGCCGCGGTCAAGGCCCTCGGGTACCAATCGGCACCCGTGGTCATCGCTAACGGCCACCACTGGTCCGGCTACCGCCCCGATGAAATCAAGGCGCTCAAGGCCGGCGCGCAGGCCACCGCGGAACCCACCCTGGTGACTGCCTAAGCTGGCGGTGCGGCCGCGTGCCGCCCGCTGAGGAAAGAACCGATGGCACGTATCGTCTATTTTTCTTCTCAAACAAATAACACGCACCGGTTCGTGGAAAAGCTCGGCTACGATGCCGTGCGCATCCCCATCCACGGCGAAACGCCCGTGGTGGATGAACCCTACGTGCTTATTTGCCCCACCTACGGTGGCGGGAACCATCGCGGCGCCGTGCCGCGCCCCGTCATCAAATTCCTCAATAACGAACACAACCGTGCTCTCATCCGCGGTGTGATCGCCGGAGGAAATACCAATTTTGGCGATGTTTACGGACTCGCCGGGGATGTTATCTCCGCGAAATGCGGCGTCCCCATGATGTATCGCTTTGAACTGCTCGGCACGCCCACGGACGTTGCCACGGTTAAGGAAGGTTTGGAACAGTTTTGGGCATCGCAACACTAACGGATACCGGTTCGGAAAACCTGGGTGATTCGCTCGTTGATTACCACTCGCTCAACGCCGAGCTCAATTTGTACGACGCCGAAGGCAAGATCCAATTCGAGAAGGATCACGAAGCCGTGCGGCAGTACTTCCTCCAGCACGTCAATAAGAACACCGTGTTCTTCCACGATCTAGAAGAAAAGCTGGAGTACCTCGTGCGTGAAGGCTACTACGAAAAGCGCGTGCTCGAGGCCTACGATATGGCTTTTATCAAGGACCTCTACAAGAAGGCCTACGCGCATAAGTTCCGCTTCCCCACCTTCATGGGGGCCTTCAAGTACTACACGTCCTACACCCTGAAGACGTGGGACGGTACTCGCTACCTCGAACGTTTCGAGGATCGGGTGTGCATCGTGGCCCTCGCGCTGGCCGATGGCGATACCGAGCTGGCCACCAACCTCATGGAAGAAATGATTACCGGGCGTTTCCAGCCGGCCACCCCCACGTTCCTCAATGCCGGTAAGCAGGCGCGCGGGGAACTGGTGTCTTGCTTCCTGCTGCGGGTGGAAGACAATATGGAATCCATCGCCCGCGCGATTAACTCCGCGCTTCAGCTCTCCAAGCGCGGGGGTGGGGTGGCGCTCAACCTCACCAATCTGCGTGAACAGGGTGCCCCGATTAAGCGCATCCAAAATCAGTCCTCCGGGGTGAACCCGGTGATGAAGCTGCTCGAGGATTCTTTCTCCTACGCGAATCAGCTCGGGGCGCGCCAGGGTGCGGGGGCGGTGTACCTGCATGCCCACCACCCGGATATCATGCGATTCCTGGATACCAAGCGTGAAAATGCGGATGAAAAAATCCGTATCAAGACCCTCTCGCTGGGCGTGGTGATTCCGGATATTACCTTCGAGCTGGCTAAGAACCGCGAGCCCATGTACCTCTTCTCCCCCTACGATGTGGAGCGGGTCTACGGCAAGCCGCTCACCGAGATCTCGGTGAGCGAAAAGTACCGTGAGATGGTCGATGACAAGCGCATTAAGAAGACGAAGATTGATGCGCGCCAGTTCTTCCAGACCCTCGCGGAAATCCAGTTCGAATCCGGCTACCCGTACATCGTGTACGAGGACACCGTCAATAACACCAACCCGATTAAGGGCCGGATTACCATGTCCAATCTGTGCTCGGAAATCCTCCAGGTATCCGAGCCGTCCGAATACAATGCGGATCTTTCCTACAAGCATGTGGGCAAGGATATTTCCTGCAATCTTGGCTCCCTCAATATCGCCAAGGCTATGGATTCGGAGGACTTGGGTAAAACCGTGGAGATCGCGGTGCGCGCTCTCACGGCGGTATCCGACCAGACCAGCATCGATTCGGTGCCTTCCATTAAGCGTGGCAACGAGATGTCTCACGCTATCGGGCTGGGGCAGATGAATCTGCACGGCTACCTAGGCCGCGAGCGGATCTTCTACGGGAGCGAGGAAGCCCTCGACTTCACCAATATGTACTTCTATACGGTGGCCTACCACGCGATTCGTTCCTCCATGCTGCTGGCGAAGGAGCGGGGGGAGCGCTTCGAAGGTTTCGAGGATTCCACCTATGCGAACGGTGCTTACTTCACGAAGTACCTCGAGCAGGAATGGATCCCGCAAACCGAGCGGGTGCGTGAGCTGTTCGCGGCGCACCATATCCCCACCCGGGAAGATTGGGCGCAGCTGGCCGCGGACGTAGCGGAACACGGGATGTACAACCAGAACCTCCAGGCGGTTCCGCCCACCGGTTCCATCTCCTATATCAACCACTCCACCTCCTCGATCCACCCGATCGTCTCTAAGATTGAGATCCGCAAGGAAGGCAAGATCGGGCGGGTGTACTACCCGGCGCCGTATATGACTAATGACAACCTGGAATACTTCCAGGATGCTTACGAAATCGGCCCGCAAAAGATCATCGACACCTACGCGGTGGCCACCCAGCACGTGGACCAGGGGCTATCCCTCACGCTGTTCTACCCGGACACCGTGACCACGCGCGATGTCAATCGCAATTACATCTACGCCTGGCGCAAGGGCATCAAGACGCTCTACTACATGCGTATCCGCCAGGCGGCCCTCCAGGGCACCGAAGTGGAAGGTTGCGTCTCCTGCATGCTGTAGGTATGCGGTGTTTACTCGCGCGGAGTGAGTGAACGGCGGGCCGGTTGCGTGGAAACGTGACCGGCCCGCACAGCTTAAGCGCGGGCGCGGGTGGCGGTACGACGGCGCAGCTAGCGGCCTTCCGGCCCGGTGAGCTCCAGAAGGGAGCGGATATCCGCCCCGGAGATCGGCCCGCGGGCCGCCTCATCCACCATGCCGGCCAGCTCGCGTTTGCGCGCCTGCAAGGCGATGACTTTCTCCTCGATGGTATCCGCCGAGGCAAGCCGGTACACGGTGACCGGTTTATCCTGGCCAATGCGATGGGCGCGGTCAATGGCCTGCTCTTCGGCGGCCGGATTCCACCACGGATCCATAATGTACACATAATCGGCTTCCGTGAGGGTGAGCCCGGTGCCGCCCGCCTTGAGGGAAATAAGGAAAACCGGGGCGCTACCAGCGCGGAACGCCGCAATCGCGCCGGCGCGATCCCGGGTGGACCCATCCAGGTAGCTATAGGTAATACCCTCTCGATCAAGCTGGTGGGCAATACGCTCCAGATAGGTAGTGAACTGGGAGAACACCAGGGCGCGGTGCCCCTCGGGAATAATCTGCTGGAGGTGCTCAAGGAGCAGCGTGGTTTTCGCCGGCGGGGTGGTAATGCGCGGATCCACCAGGCCCGGGTCAATCGCCATGCGCCGCAGCCGGGTGAGCGAGGCCAGAATCGAGATGCGATTAGCGTTCGGGTCGTCGATAAGCCCCAGGATTTCCTGGCGTTCGCGTTCCAGCTGCTTGCGATAGCGCTGCGCGTGGGCCGGTGCGAGGGGAACGCTGAGCTCGGTGACCGTGCGCGGGGGAAGGTCTTTGGCGACTTCGGCTTTGCGGCGTCGCAACATAAAGGGCCGTACCAGGCGCGTGAGCAGCGTGGCCGCCTCCTCATCATTGAATTTCTCAATGGGGTTCTGGAACTTTTCCGTGAAACGCGCGTGCCCCGGGAGCAGGCCGGGGCTGGTGAGGGCCAGCAGGGCCGCCAAATCCGAGAGACTATTTTCCACCGGGGTGCCGGTAACCGCGAACGTCCAGGGGCGGGTGAGCGCGGCGACGGCGCGATAGCCCACCGTGCTGGGATTCTTCACCGCCTGGGCTTCGTCGAGGATAACCCCGCCCCACTCCACTTTCGCGTACTCCGCCCGCTCGAGGCGCAGCAGGGTATAGGAGGTCACCACAATATCCGCGCTCGCGGCAATACCCGCCACATCCTGTGAACGGCGTTTACCTGAGCCGGTGATGGTGTGCACGCGCAGCTCCGGGGTGAAGCGGGCCGCTTCGCTGCGCCAGACCGGCACCACAGAGGTGGGAGCCACCACGAGCACCGGGCCTTCCAACTTGCCCTCCGCGCGTTCGCCGCTGATCATGGCGAGCATCTGCGCGGTTTTACCCAGGCCCATATCGTCGGCCAAGATGCCGCCGTAGTGAGCCCGCGCCAGGTGGGTGAGCCAGGAATAGCCAGCCTCCTGGTAGCCGCGCAGGGCGCCCTGGAAAGTTTCGGGAACCGGCACCGCCTCGCCAAGGTGATCAAGCTGGCCTAGCGCATCGGTGAGCGCCTGCGGATTGGCCAGCGCCGATAGATCCAGGGCGTGCACCCGGGCCCGGGGCACGGAAATGCTTTCCGGGGTGACGGTGCCGAGAGCGGCGGCGTCGTACAAAAGCTGGCGCAACGCATCGAAATCGCTTCCCAGCGGGATGACCACATCTCCGAGCACCAGGTGGTAGGTGCCGCTGGTGAGGGCGTCGTAGAGGACGGGGAGGGGGACCTCGTGCTCCCCGACGGTGACGGTCACGCCCAGATCCAGCCAGTCGCGATCCTCGGTGACGGTGGTGGTGAGGACCGGGGCTTCGGTGAGGACGGTGAGGTCCGCGTTCTCCTCGAATGTGACCGAGATTCCGGCTGCGCGCCAGGCGGGAACGATATCCTCGCGCAGGTGCTGGTAGCTGGTGATATCAAGGTTGCAGCTATGCGGGAAGTCGAGGTCCGGCATCTTGGCTGCGAGCCAGGCCCTTTGAGCTTCCCGAAGTTGGTCCTGCGGCAGCTGTATGATGCCACTTCCCCAGGTAAGCGGTGTATACAATGCCGGTGCTTCGGTTGGCTCCGTGCCGTCGGAGTCCAGCAGCTGGCGTTCCGCGTACCACTCCAGCAGGAAGGGCCCGGTGAGCTGCGAATTGAGCTCGTCGGGCGCGGGGCGGCGGATCCGGGCGTGCAGAACCGGGTCGGAAAAACGATGCGGAGTGAACGCCCCGTCGGGGGAGACAACCCTGATCTCGGGCGGCAGAGTGGGAAGGAGGTTGAGTTCAAAAATGGGTACTTCCGCGGCGGGGATACGTAAGGGCTGCGCGGATTCCAAAGCCTTGGAGAAAGTAGTGGGAAGACTCGGATTGACCCGGCCGAGGACATAAGAATCGTTTTCGTAACTGATGGCGAGGGCCGGCTCGGTGCCTTCGATAACGGCGGCCGGGGTGCCCTCCGGTGTTTCTGGTAGCACTCGCAAGAGCAGATCGTCGCTCCCGCGCTCGCGGGCGGACAAGCTGAGCTGGGCGCCCCAGGGGGCTTTATCAATGCGGAGCGGCTGGTCGGTATCCCCGCAAAAAAGCTCCACCCCGGTATCGCGAGCATTTTCCAGATAGGCCATCGCCGTGGTACCCAAGCTTTGCAAGGAAATACTCGGGTCAAAATACGAGGCGCGCTTCGCTACGTCATGTAATTCCCGCAGCGCCGCAAGCTGGAGGGGATCCAAGCTTTCTGCGGCGGAACTGTAGCCGTGCGCGGGAGCAATAGTGGACCAGGTGGTGGTGCGGTGTGACCACTCTCCGTTGAGATTCCGCTGGGCCGGGCGCAGCAAACCCGTTACTTCCCCGCTTTCCGCACCGCGGATGAGAATAAGCCCGAGACCGCGGGTAGCCGGGCGCTGCTCTATTCCCACACAACTATCGGTAAGCAGTGTTCGCCAGGAGCGGTCTTTCACATGCTCGGCGTACACCAGCAAGGTGGCAACGGTGTGCTTACACCGCCGTGAGACCGGGCATGAGCAGGACGCGGTAAGGGGATGTACGGAGGTAATAAGAACCCGGTAGGTGTGGCCGTTACCGAGGACGCGGGCGACGATGCCGTAGGAATTCTCCTTTATCTCAAGCACGCGACCGGTTGCCGCGTAGCGTTTTCCGCGGGCGAGCATGGGAGGCGTGAAGTAAAGCTCGTAGAAATCCGAGGTAAGTGCTGCGATAGCAGAGCGAAGTGTGCCGGCCATCCTTTAATTTTAAGACGCATCCGGGGATGGGGAAAGTCCGGGCTCCGGGTTCTCCGGGCCGGACTCCGGCGGGCGAACCGAGCGCGTCGCGTTCGGGGCGGCGCGGTAGGATGGGTGCCACTTCCGCGGAATCACCCCGCGGAGAAAGAAGGCAGAGCAGGTGAGGAATCGGTATCGGCACGCGGGCACCCTGGCGGTGCTACTGGGCACGCTGCTCACGCTGGGTCTGGTAGCGGGGCTCGTGGGTGGCTGCGCACTGGTTAAAGCCCCGGTGCTCGCCGCTCCGATTCCCCGCCCGGTTACGTACGATAATTTTGGCGACGACGCCGTTGCTATCGTCTGGGACGACGACGCCACCTACCGCGATCTCGACGCCGAATTTGACGACTCGGGCATTGTGGACGGCCGGGTTTTGGCCGCCGCCTACCACCGCGGCGCCGGGTTTCCCGATTCTGTGAACGCTGCTCTGAGCGACGATCCCAAGGTGAGCGACGTCGGCCTGGGGGAGGGCCTGCCCGGGGCGGGCTACAACTTCCCGGGAATCCCGCAGATGGGTACCTTCTTCCACGTCGTTCCGGGAACCACCCAGGTGATTCGGGGATGCACCGGCGTGGTGCTCGATACCCCGGGCCGCTCCCAGATTCTTTCCGCCGCGCACTGCTGGCCCGGAGATGCCTTCGCCGCCACCGTTTTTGTGCCCCAATTCGCCATTATCGCGGGTGCCGCCTATATCCCCCACGGTATTTGGCGCATCGACCCGGACGCCGTGGTCATCAACGATGCGTATTACAGCGATGATGACGATGCGGATCGGTACGACGCCGCCATCCTCACCGCGGACCCGGACCGCTTCGGAAACCTCCTCGAAGATGTAACCGGCGGGCTATCCATCGCGGAGGTAAGCCCGGAACAACCCGATATTGAGGTGATCGGCTACCCGGTGGCCGAATCCTTCGAGGCCGATAATTACACGTCCGCCTACCCGCGCCATTGCCGCAATTCCACCGAAACGTTCACGGAGAACGGCGTGGATTACTTCCATATCGAATGCGCCGGGATGCCCACCGGGGTCTCCGGCGGGCCCTGGCTCCAGCAGAACGAGGGCGGGGAATGGGCCATCGTGGCGATTACCGGCGGGGCGCAGGACGGCGGGGGCTATACCGATGACGAATCCGTGGGCGTCCCCATGGATAACCTCATCGCTGACCTGCTGGAAGAAGCCCGTATCACCCTGGAGGATGCCACCCTGGAGCCGGGCAAACCGGCGCATACAGTCCTCGGCTACCTGGGTGGCCAGCCCGACCGCGCGGATGCTTTCACTGTATGGCCCTCCGGGGCGGTCGCGCTCTACCTGGATGCCGGCAGCGGGGAAGAAACTCTGCCGCGAGCCGAAGAAGAAACCGGCGAGCTCGCCCAGTTGGATGCCGCGCGGCGGTTCCGTTCCGTGCGGATCCTCGGTAGGCGTGATCGCCGTTTACGGAATCTCCGCACTCTCGCGGCCGGGGACCTGGACGGCTCCGGCATGGCCGATATCCTCACCCTCGGGCGGGATGGCGCCCTCATCCTCTGGCACGATCCGGGGCTTTTCGGCCTGCGCCACCCCGAGCACCTCAACCCGCATCTCCCCCTCGAATTCACCAATGTGGAGAAGATGAGTATCGCTGATGACACCCTCACCGTCACCGGCACCGATGGCACGACGACGCAGTATGCGGATATCTCCGAGCAAGGTATCCAGCCCCGGTCGCGCACCTCATGACCTGGCTCGCACCGCTTACCGATTCAACCGTCTAGAATGGGCGGGGTGTGGCGGCGCGAGCGGCGTCGTCGTTCTTAACCATCATCTATTCCGCATCACCTGCGCTACCAAGGAGCTACTGTGATCCCCCCGAAGTTGAAACTTGTCAGTTCTGTGCAAGCCATTAACTGGAACCGCATCGAGGACGAAAAGGACCTCGAAGTGTGGGACCGCCTCACGGGGAATTTCTGGCTACCCGAAAAGGTGCCGCTTTCTAACGACATTCAGTCGTGGAATACCCTCAAGCCGCACGAGCAGCTCATGACCACCCGGGTGTTCACCGGGCTGACTCTGCTCGATACCATTCAGGGCACCGTGGGCGCTGTTTCGCTTATTCCGGACGCGGTGACCCCGCACGAGGAAGCGGTGTATACCAATATCGCCTTCATGGAATCGGTGCACGCGAAGTCGTATTCCTCAATTTTCTCCACGCTTATTTCCACCGACGAGATCGACGAAACTTTCCAGTGGTCGGAAAATAACGAATTCCTGCAGAAGAAGGCGCAGATCGTGCTGGATTACTACCGCGGGGATGATCCGGAAAAGCGCAAGGTGGCCTCCACGATGCTGGAATCCTTCCTCTTCTACTCCGGCTTCTACGCGCCCATGTACTGGTCCGCGCACGCCAAACTCACCAATACCGCCGACCTCATCCGCCTTATTATTCGCGACGAGGCCGTGCACGGCTACTACATCGGCTACAAGTACCAGCGCGCGGTGGAGAAGGCCAGCAAGGAACGCAAGGCCGAACTCAAGGAATACACCTTTGAGCTGCTCCAAGATCTTTATGAGAACGAAGAAGAATACACCGCCAGCCTCTACGACGAGATGGGCCTCACGGAGGACGTCAAGGCGTTCCTGCGCTACAACGCCAATAAGGCGCTTATGAACCTCGGTTACGAGGCGCTGTTCAACCCGGACCAGACGGCCGTCAACCCCGCGATTCTGGCGGCGCTATCCCCGAACGCAGACGAGAACCACGATTTCTTCTCCGGTTCGGGATCCTCCTACGTTATCGGTGAAGTGGAAGATACTACCGACGACGACTGGGATTTCTAGCGTGCTTGCGCGCTCGCGGTGGTGCGGCGTGCGGTGGCGGCGCGGTACGACGCCGCAGCGCCGGCCTGGCGGTGATCGCGCATTCGGTGCGTGACGAATTCCGCCGCAAAAAACTGGCATCGCGCCCCGGTGAGCGTGTACGCTAGTAAGGCTTGCACGGGTTGGCTCAGGCTTTCCCGGTGAGCATGGAGACGTGACTGAGTGGCCGAAAGTGGCACCCTGCTAAGGTGTTAGTCGCAGTAGCGGCTCGAGGGTTCGAATCCCTCCGTCTCCGCTCTGTGATGGCGCGTGGATTAGCCAAGCGGTTGAATCTACCGGAACCCGCTATGTTCATATGCGGTCCCTTGGTAATCCAAAAGATAATCGAGCAGCTTTCGCTTATCCTGGAACTCCCGAGGCGCATGCCGCTCACGCGCGTTTCCGCAACGAAGTACTCGCAACGCCGGATGCACGGGTAGCCATCCACGAGATTGCTGGCTTAGCGCATGACGGTGCGATTCTTATTTTTTGCTTTGAGGCTAATCACCAGCAGTGACACCGGAAACTCGTGATTGAGGAAACGTGCGCTGTATTAGAAGAGTCCGAGCGCTTCGCGGGGTTAATAGACAAAAAGTGGGTCTCATATCCGGGGTTTGCCCTGCCATAGCAACGAAAAGTCAGCCTTATTGAGCTCGAGTACCTCAATAAGCTTGCTTCCTTGACACCTGCGGTGGAATGTGCAG